>NZ_JAFQ01000004.1:3047819-3657383 GCF_000526215.1 Nocardia sp. BMG51109 | reverse complement strand
CGCGAGGTGAAATCGTTGCCGACCGGATGGATGCGAAGTGCCGATGTATTCATGTCTCATTGATCCTTTGCTGCTCGAATATCTGCTCTGTTCAATAGATTTCGGACAAGATCGCGGACACGAGACTTCGCGATCTCTGACACACATGGACCATCAGCCATCTGGCGCGGTCAACCGCGGCCAGAGCTTCAGCGGCTCGAGCGTCCACACGTGGACCTCATGCCTGATGACGTCGAGCCAGCCGACGATGTGCGTAATCGATGGAACGAACAATGTGGAGATCCGGGATGGCTCGAACGAGGCCACGAGCAGCGCGAAGTCAGCGTCGCTAGTCGCCTCCAGGACACCGCGGAGGTCGAAGTGTCGACGCTTGGCGAGTTCACGTATCCGTTCGATGTGAAGATCCGTCGATTCTCCCGAGATATCCTGTCGCACAATCGCGTACGCCCGCATAGTCACGGTGGTCGGCCCTTATACCCGCCCCGGCAGCCACAATCGTGGCCGGGCCGGAAGCGAAGGCGGCTTCGGAATCTCGCAGTCGACATCGAGAACCCCGGCGAGATCACCAACAGTCAGCCCGAGTAGGTACGCCCCGGCGTGAATCGTTCGCCAGACCGGATCGCCCTTCGGCGGCCGACGCTGGAGTGCCTCACCGGCGCAGACTGCCGCGATCGCCTGCTGCGTGGTGAGCGTGCGGCCAGGCAACCAGGGCGGCGTCCACGACTCCGGCCCGATGTACCACGCCGACAGTCCCTCGGCATCGGTACCGGACACCAGCTGCATAGCGACCACCTGCCCTATCGATAGCCGCGGAGGTTCGAGACAAGGACAGATGGAGCGCCTGAGCGGTGCACCAACCCCCGCGTTGTGACTGTTGCCACAACAACATAAGCTCCAACGACAGTTTTGACAACTGTCTAGACGAGGCAATGGTGTAGATTCCGTGCAACATCCAGACGAACGGCAGGACCGATGACACCGACATCACCGACAGTCGCCCGCTGGGAACTCATCCGCCGGTTGCGCGAACGCCGTCAGCAGCTCGGCCTCGACGCCGCGGCCGTGTCGAAGGCCGTCTCCATCTCGCCGGCCAACTGGTCCCACGTCGAAGCCGACCGCCGCATGCTGACCGAAGAGAAACTGCAGATCATGTGCGACCTGCTCGAAATCGACGGCGCCGAGCGCGAGCTGATCTTCGAACTCCGCGCCACCGGCAAGCAGCGCGGCTGGTGGCAGGACTACAGCGCCCTGTTCTCCACCGAACTACTCCGCTTCTACGGCCTCGAATACGGCGCCGAACTGGTACGCACCTACGACAGCGTCCTCATCCCCGGACTCCTGCAGACCGCCGACTACGCCCACGCCCTGATCGCCTCCGACACGACGTTCATTCCGAAGGCATAGGTCAAGCAGCGTGTGGACGTGAGGATGCGCCGCCAGCAGCGGCTCACCGACAAAGACGACCCGTTGCAGCTAACCGCGGTGGTCAGTGAGGCTGCGCTTCGCCAGAAGATCGGCGGCGAGGATGTTCTGCGCGGTCAGCTCCGGCACCTGGCGGACTTGATCGAACAGCATCCGAGCATCGACATCCGTTTCATCCCGTTCGACGCAACCGGCGGCATGCACTCCGGCGCGACGTTCCACCTGCTCGATTTCGCGAGCACGATCCTGCCCACCATGGGCTGGTACGAGTCGCCAGGACCGTCCGGGTTGATCGAAGACCCGAACTCCGTTCAGGCCCTTGAGGTTACCCACGAACTCGCCCAGCAGTACGCACTCAGCCGCGACGACTCAAATGCCTTGGTCCAGGAGCAAATACGTCGGCTAGGCTGACTCCATGAGCACTTCCAAGGCCACCTCGGTACGAACAGACTGGTTCAAGTCCAGCTTCTCCAAGGACACCACCAGCTGTGTCGAGGTCCGGTTCGACGGAGACGTAGTGCTCATGCGAGACAGCAAGTACGACGGGCCGCCGGCCGATCAGCCGGTGATCGTCATCCCCGCCCGCCACTGGGCCGAGTTTCTCACGATCGCGGCGAGACCTATTGGGTTCGGTTCCGAACTGGGCATCCCGACGACCGAAATCGACTCCACCACAGGCACTGTCATCGCCAGGGATGCGGTCGGCACCGAACTCACCTACACGTTCCGCGAATGGAACGCCTTCACAGCAGGCATCACCGCCGGAGAATTCACCACCGTGGCAGCCTGATCGACCCGACTGCCAGAGTTGTCACCTCAAGTCCTACTCGAGGTGACCACGAGTTCTTCGCATGTGCCGCCGATTACTTCCTGGCGTGCGCTGTGCAGCAAGCGTTCCAATAGACGAAGCCGAAAAGTATCATCGGACGCTCCGGCACCACACGACAGCCCCACATGGGCGCGATACTGGACCTCGCTCAGATGCGGCTGCACGATAACGATCTCGAAACCGTCGGTCGGACTGCGGCTGTCCAGCATCTCCAGCAGCTCCCACCGATCCCCAGCACGTACGCCGTTGTTCCATGTCGCAGGCCGCGCAACGCTGGGACGTTCAAGATGTCGACGCAGCCGTTCGACGTCGGTGTAGACCAAGTTCTTGAGGGCCTGGCTGACCACCACTTCGTAGGGTGTAACGGCAATACGCCTGCCCGATCCTGCGTTCTCGGCCTTCTTGACATGTATCAGCCGCAACTTGCCATCAGTGTCGATGTGAATGAAGTCGGCAGCTTCTCTCGACCCGTCATCGCATGTCAACCACCCTTCTCCGTAGCGACGGCAAACCCAGCCGAACAGCGATCTGTCATCCTCCAGACCAATTCTGTCGTGTATCTCCTGCGGCTTCTTGGTATCCGGCTTCTCAAGATCGATCCGATAGCCTTCGAAGCTCTTCCAATCCCATTTCGGAAAATGCACGTCCGGAACCTGATCTTTGTAAAAATGGCCGTCATAGAGCATATGGCCCGATCGATAGTACACGCGCACGAGTTCGCCGCTGCCGATCGCATTCTTGACCGGTATGACCAAGTCTTCCCGACTCGGCTGTTTGCCTGGCATGTGGCCAACTTTCAACGAGTGCCTACCGCCCTCCCATCGCTGCGCAACCGTCAACGAGCCGCCGATCGTTCCGTCGATGCCGGCCTCTACCACGAAATCGGGGGAGTCTGGGCGGCCGGTAACCACGAAGGTCGCATGCTCGAGCACCGCGACGGCCGCCGCGCGGTCGGCATCCGATTCCGCGATGTCGGGAGGCTCATCGAAGAGGACGGGAACCATATCGATGGCGCCGAAAATCCCGTCGGTCTCGGTCGTCGGCTGCGCCAGCTGCGATAGCACCGGTATAGCGGTGGCCGTATCGGCCATTTGCTTTTCGATCATTCGCACCAGCTCACCGACTGCCTGCACGAACACGGCGAACTCGAGCCGGCGCGATGACCAGACTCGAGAGTTCCGCGGTGTCGTTCCGATCTTTCCCTTCAGGGCTACACGCTCCGGATCGTCGGGCAGCGAAGCCCGCCCGGACCCCAGCGCGAATGTCGCATCGCCCGCACGGTCGAGAGCTTCGCCGACACTCGTTCCACTGATCATTTTCGAGTCCGGCTTATTTCGCCTCGGCCGATGCACACCGTACAGCCACAGAGCTTTGATTTCATCCTGAAGTAGCGCATTTTCGAGCACGCTTGCAGTAACCATCTTCCATCGGCACAGCGGCTGCCGAAGCCACCGCTTCAGACGGTCCATCTCTGTGGGGCAAGCATGGATTACCGCGAACCTCCCCACACGAAAGAGAACGACGAGCGGAAACTCCCGCCCGACATAATCCGACCAGAGGCCGGAGTCCTTGCACAGCCAGCCGGCCGCACGGTTCTTCTCTACGACGAAGCTCGCCATCCGGTCAACCCCCGCCTCGGCCAGTGCCTCATCCAGATCCGGCGAGATTTTTTCGCCGGATACCCAAGAATTCCGCGCCGTCAATCGAACATCGGCACCTCGACGATTCGCACTGCCGCGCAGCAAGAACTGGTCGAGAGCAGTGAAGCCGGAGTCGATGTCACCTTCCGTGGCTTGAAGGACCATCAGCGACAAGGACGGCTGCAAGTCGCCCCAGGGCAAGAGAGCAGGCAACTCCGAGCCGCCCTCAGGACCGTTTTCGTCGACGTTCGATGTGGTTGTGACCGTCATGCTTCCTCCTGAAATTCGATGAAAGTTCGGACCGGGACCCCGAGTCCTTGTGTCGGCCGGGCTGACAGGAGCCCTGACTACAAGCGATCAACCAACAGCGACCATAGGCAAGCATGAAAACATTGTCAATCATCATCTCCTTAGTTGACTTTGACACCGACTTGGTTACGATCGCTCACATGAAGACAACGGGCAGCCCGGACGGTCCGCTACTGGTGACCGCGGCAGAGGTGTCTCGATATGCGGGTGTCACTCGCGCAACGGTGAGCAACTGGCGCCGCCGTCACGCCGACTTCCCGGCGATGACGGCCGGCACCGAGGCACGCCCCCTCTTCGATCTCGGCGAGGTAAGGACCTGGCTCGCCACGCATGGCTATGAATCGGCCCGGTCCCCCGTGTCCGAGCTACGGACGCTTCTTCAAACTCAGGTACGACCGGAAGACATCGCGCCTGCTCTTGCCGGTATCCGCGTCGACTCCGGACGGCTAAAGGTTTCCGAGTCACCACACCGGTTGTCACCCGAGCTATCCGCAGCGATTCGGGAAGTGGCTACCGCCAACGGCGCGCGCATGGTCCTGGAGATCGCGGCCGAGCGAGCCCTACAAGGCTCGCTCGAGTCCGGTCAGTACTGGACTCCACCCATACTTGCCCGGTTGATGGCAGATCTGCTCGCGATACCGGGCACCGACTACCCGCGCAGTGTTCTCGATCCTGCATGTGGCAGCGGGGGCTTATTGATCGAGGCAGCGCGCCTAGGTGCAGCCGAGTTGTACGGACAAGACCTGATCGCATCGCAGACAGAGCTGGCCCGGCTGACGGTTGGCCTGGATACCGACATTGATCCCGAGGTTCGAACCGGCGACAGCCTCCGCGATGATGGTTTCCCCGTTCTGCAAGCTGACGCGGTGCTGTGCAATCCGCCTTTCGGACAACGGGATTGGGGCATCGATCAGCTGGCGTTCGACTCACGCTGGGAGTACGGGCAACCGCCGCGCATCGAATCCGAACTCGCGTGGATACAACACGGCCTGGCGCATCTCCGTCCGGGCGGCACCGCCGTATTTCTGTTACCGCCTGCCGTGGCTGCCCGCAACTCCGGGCGCCGGATTCGTGCGGCCCTGCTCCGAGCCGGCACAGTCCGCTCAGTGATCGCGCTTCCCACAGGCTCCGTCCCGTCTATGTCGATCGGGCTGCATCTGTGGGTGCTACGCCGACCGGAGGTGGGCGCGGTGGTCCCCGACCGAGTGCTCTTCGTGGATGCCCCACCCGAGCGAGAGTCACTCGACGTATTTGCCGGCCGAGTAGTGAAGTTGTGGCATGCGTTCGGCACCACACCGGAATCGTTCGAACCGGTCCCCGATGCTGCGGAATCGGTGCCCGTGGTCACCCTGCTCGACGATCTGGTCGATCTCACGCCTGCCCGCCACACACACGTACCGCTGGATCCGCACATGCTGTCGGCCCGAGTCGATGAGCTTGCGGCCAATCTTTCGGCTCAGACCGACGAAATACGTACACATGCGGGAATTTTCCGTGGCTGGCCGGTAACGCATTCGGCAGCATGGCGCACCGCAACTCTGTCGAGCCTTACTCAAGGTGGTGCCCTTCAGATCCTGCGAACGGTATCGCGGCCGGAGGAAACGCCCGACACCGTAAGAGATTCATCATTGCTCGTGCTGACCAGCAAAGATGTCATCTCGGACACCAGGGCCTCCACACCCGCCGGAGAGCTGGCAATCTCATCGAAACTGATCGTGATCGCTGTCGGCGATGTCGTTCTCCCAGCCGTTCGCGCCCAGCGAAGCCTCCTCACCCTCCGGGTTGCCGACGAAGCCGACGCCGGAGTAGCGGCCGGTCCCGGCGTTGTCGTACTACGCCCGGATCGCGAACGCCTCGACTCCTGGTTCCTCGCCGGCTTCGCGGCCTATGCGGACAATGCCGGTCACACAACGGGTTCCACGGCCCGCACAGAAACGAATCGGATCCGGGTACCGATACTGCCGCTGCACAAACAGCAGCAGTATGGTGCGGCGTTCCGCCGCATCAATGCGATGCGGTGTGCCGCACGACAGACTTCCGAGTCTGCTGACAAACTGATTGGACTCATGTCCGCCAGCCTGACCGCCGGTGCCATGACCCCACCTGACGATGACGAGGGGAGCATCCGGTGGAACGACTGAAGGACGCCGACCCGAAGCGGCTCGGCACGGTCACGCTGCGCGGTCGACTCGGCCGAGGCGGAATGGGCACGGTGTACTTCGGCGTCACAGACGACGGGGAAGCGGTGGCCGTCAAGGTGATTCGCGACGACCTCGCAGACCGGGCCGACATTCATGCCCGTTTCGTCCGCGAAATGGACGCACTGCGATCGGTCTCGAGCCCGCACCTCGCCGCTCTCCTGGCCTCGTCGGAGGACAGCGACGAGCGCCCGTGGATGGCGCTGGAATACATCCGCGGCCTCAGCCTCAAGGAATATCTGGATGCCCACGGCCCGCTTACAGTGGAGCAGACCGCAACCCTCGGTCTGTTGATCGCAAAGGCGTTGGCCGACATTCACGCTGCCGGTCTGTTGCACCGAGACCTCAAGCCGGGCAACATCCTGATGGGCCCGGAGGGCCCGAAAGTGATCGACCTCGGATTGGTGGCTCTCGCGGAGGGACCCACCGATCTCACGTCCAGTGGCATTCCGCTGGGAACTGTGGTCTGCATGTCGCCAGAACAGGTGGACTCACCGAAGCAGGTTTCCGCAGCCACAGATATCTACGGTCTCGGCGCTACCTTGTTGTATTCGCTGGCAAGACACTTCCCGTACGAAGCTCCCGCCGGCCCGATGCTGATGCTGAAGATTTCGAATCCGACAATCCCGCCGGATCTGGGTGGCGTCCCGGATCCGTTCGTGCCGATCCTGCAGCGCATGGTGGCCTCCGATCCCATCGCCCGACCGACCATCACCGAGGTGCACAACCTGCTCGAGCGATTGATCGGAGGTCAGTTGCCCGCGTCGATCCGCAATCTGGCTGTGACGACCTATGTGGAGCGAGAATCCGATCCGGAGGACCCGACCCCTCAGCAACGCCCGGCCCGTAAGGACCTGTCTCACGTCGCTCCGCCCGGTTCGGTGATCCATCGGCTCGCCGAGCGTCTTCGCAAGAACTACGCCGCCACCGCCCGTTTCTGACTGTCAGAAGGAATTCTTGTGGCCGAGACCGCATTTCCACCAGGCGCCCGCATCGAGGTTCGCGATGCCGAGTGGATCGTTCGCACGTGCGCGCCGATTACGCGCGCGGAAAAAACCACCTACCGAGTAACCGCAGTTGGCGCCTCCGAGTTCGTACGCGATGAGGAAGCGGTCTTCTTCACCGAGCTGGACATCGTGAGCCTGCTGCAGCCCGAGGACACCGTCCTCGAACTCGACGAGACGAAGCGATTCGCCCAGAGTCGGCTGTTCCTCGAGGCAGTGCTGCGGCGCACCCCGTTGCCGCAGACTGAGAAGGGGCTCGCGCTGGCCGACCGGTTCCTGCTGGACACCAACATCTATCAGCAGCGTCCAGCGATCAAGGCATTGCAGGCACTGCGCCCGCGCATACTGCTCGCCGATGTGGTGGGTCTGGGGAAGACCCTGGAGATCGGTCTGATTCTGGCGGAACTGATCCGACGGGGCCGCGGCGAGCGGATTCTGGTGGTGACCCCCCAGCAGGTGTTGGAGCAGTTCCAGCGCGAGTTGTGGACCCGCTTTGCTATCCCACTGATCCGCCTTGACTCCGTGGGCATCGAGCGTATCCAGCGCGACATCCCCGCCGGACGCAACCCGTTCACCTACTACAAACGGATCATCGTCTCCATCGACACCCTCAAGAACGAGGGCAAGTACGGACAGCACCTGGAGAAGATGCAGTGGGACGCGGTGGTCATCGACGAGTCGCACAACCTGATCGGAGAGACCAGTCTCCGTAACCGGTTGGCCAAACTTCTCGCCCGCCAGACGGATGCGCTGCTGCTGGCCAGCGCCACGCCGCACAACGGGAACAGTGAGTCGTTCGCGGAACTGATACGGATGCTGGATCCGGCGGCGATTGCCGACAGAACCAAGTACGAGGCGAGCGACATTGCGCACCTGTACATTCGCCGCACCAAGACCGATCCCGAGGTGCGCAACCAGATCGGCACCAAGTGGCCGGATCGCGGCCCGTCGGTACCGATCCGGTGTGTGGCTACACCGGCGGAAGAGAAGGTCTTTACCGAGCTGACTCAGGTTTGGTTGGCCAGCGACGAACGTACCGATCACCCCGTGGTCGGTTCCTCGAACCGCCTGTTCCCGTACACGCTGTTGAAGTCGTTCTTGTCCTCGCACAAGGCGTTGGCGAAGACGGTTGCCAACCGTTTGAAGTCCGCCACTGAACAGCGTGAGGTCGATGCGTTGAAGACGCTGCTGCAGTTGACTTCTCGGATCTCGGATGCCGATTCGGCGAAGCTGGACGCACTGCTGCGCGAGTTGAAAGAAATCGGAATCGGCAAGAAGAGCACTACCCGTGCGGTGGTGTTCTCCGAGAGCATCGAAACCGTCAACTGGCTGCATGCGCTGCTGCCCGGCGCAATGGGCCTGCCGAGCGACGCTGTCGACAAACTGCTCGGCAACGGCATGTCGGATACCACCCAGCAGGGCATCATCGAACGATTCGGCTTGTCCGACAGCCCGGTTCGGGTATTGGTGACTACCGACGTCACATCCGAAGGTGTCAACCTGCATCGGCAGTGTCACCATCTGATCCATTGGGATGTGCCGTGGAGCCTGATCCGGATCGAACAGCGCAACGGCCGTATCGACCGCTACGGCCAGCGGTTCGAACCGCAATTCCGGGCGCTGATCCTCACTTCGGAGGTCGACGGCGCCAAAGACGACCGCACGGTGGCCGAGAAGCTGCTAACGAAGGAGGAGTCCGCGCACCGGAGTATCGGCACCGCGGAGGCGGTGAGTGGCCAGTTCCGCCCCGAACGCGAGGAGCGGCGGCTGGTCCAGGATCTGCTGGAGGGCAAGACCGTCGAAGAGTCACTCGAGGCGGCACCGCCCGAAGACCTGCTGTCGGATCTACTCGGATCGATCGGTACCGACGCGCAGGACGCCGACCCGGCCTGCGCCGACGTCCCGCATCTGTTCGACAGCACGCAGATGTTCGTGCGGGAGGCGATCGACGCTTTGAGGCTGCTGGACGACCTCGAGGACGATGGGGCGATGCTGGCATTCACGCCACCGCCGGATCTGGTGCACCGACTGTCTTCACTGCCCGCCGAGTACCTGCGCCGGCACAAGCTACGGGACCGTATGAAAGTGACGTTCGACAAGGAGCTGGCGGACCGCAAGCTGTCCGAGGCCCACGCCACCAAAACCATGTGGCCGGAGATCGCATACCTGTCGGACCTGCACCCACTGGTGGACTGGGTCACCGACAAGGTGCTGGTCCGATTGGGCCGGCAGAAGGCACCGGTGATCGTCGCCGATGTCCCGGAGCCGACATTCCTGATCCAAGGCATCTACTCCAACAAGCTGGGGCAGCCCACGGTCGTGGAATGGATGGCCGTGACTGGTGACGGTGTGCTACCGAAACGGATGACCGAGGTACTGGATGCGGCAAAGGTGGGGCCTGGCATGACCAATACTGGCCGAGCCCGCGACCTGACGGATTTGCAAGCTCAGGTGCCAGAGGTAGTCGCTGTTGCCCGCCGCCTCCTGGAGAGCCGCCGCAGCGACTACGACGCCGAGGTCGCTGCACCACTGAACGAATACCGAGACCGACTGCAAACGTGGGAGCAGCTCAGCCTCGACCGCATGCCCGTCGCCCACCGCAGTCGCGGACAGCAGCACATCGATGACACCGTCGAGCGCCAGCAGCGGCTGCTCGATGCCATGCAGACCACCGGCTCTCCCCTACTGCGGGTGCTGGCCGTTCTCGTCCCGGAGCAGGAGGCAGTGCGATGAGGCTCGACTCCCTGGTGAATCGCGGCGATTACTTCTCGGCGCACTACCTGGCCGAGGTCTTGCCCAAGGAGTTGAAGAAGAAGGACGGCACGTTCGCCCAGTGGACTGAGCTGGAGAAACAGCACCGACAGCAAACCGATACGGCATCGGCCGAGACTGCCGAACCCGCCGAGTCGGAGGACAACATAGGCTCGGACCAGGCGACCGAATCGCAGCAGCCCCCAATCCCGGTGACGCCGCGGCAAGGCTTGCGGGCACTCGGCAAACCATACTTCGCGGACCGCCCGTACTTCGCCGACCTCGACGTCCGTCGCCGGGACGGAGACCCCCTGACCACCGTCGAGTTGACGGAACTCCATAAGAAACTCGGCGAACTGCACGGCGATGTGCTGCGCGCGTTGGGTTTCGACGCGCAGCCACGGGAGCTGACCGTCGAACGCGCGGGAGGTGAGCACACTGTTGCAGTCGCCTATGCTGACGACCATCTCATGGCGATCGAATGCGGCTGGGCCGTGGATGTGGATGCCGCGCTCGATGACGACCAAGCCGGACGACTGCTGACGCCGGTCACGCTGGACAACCGGGAGGAGATCAGCTCCGGCCCGAAGCTGGCGAAGTGGCTGTTCGCCATCGAGAAACCGCCCCGTTACGTGCTGATGCTGGCCGGTGGTGTGCTGATTCTTGCCGATCGCGCCGCTTGGGGTGAGGGCCGCTACTTGGGTGTCAGCCTCGATGTCGCCCTGGGCCGCAATGACATCGAGGAACTTTCGATCATCGGGGCGCTGTTCGGCGCGGGCGCCTTGCTCCCGCCCGCCGAGGGCGGCACCGAACCACTCGCGGAGCTACTCACCAAGTCGCGCAATCACGCAGTCGGAGTGTCCAAGGAGCTGCGGGACGGATTGAAGGACTCGGTCGAACTGATCGCCAACGAGGTACTCGACAGGCTCCGCGCACAGGGGATCCGTCCCGACGACATCATGGAGCCGACAGCCCTGGCGAAGGAACTCAGCAGAGAAGCTCTGCGCTACCTGTATCGAATCCTATTCCTGCTGTACGCAGAAGCACGCCCGGAACTCGGGATCCTGCCTACCGACGATCAGGACTACGGCAGTGGCTACGGCCTCGCCCGACTGGGCGACCTGGTGTGGCGGGATCTCAGCGGTGAGGAGGCGCGCAACAGTTTCCACCTGTATGAGTCGCTGGATCTGCTGTTCCGGCTGGTCAACTTGGGACATCGACCCCGCAGAGGCGACGAGGTATCCGACGGCGAAGGCCTGCGTTTCGAGCCGATGCGCTCGGACTTGTTCGAGCCGCAAGCAATCGGATTGATCAGCAGAGAACTCCTGATCGATGACGACGAAGGCGTCACCGTCGACACCCGGCTGCGCAACACCTGCCTGTACCAGGTGCTGCGCAAACTGATGCTCGCCAAGGGCCGACGCAGGGAGCGCGGCGGGTTCATCTCATACGCCCAGCTGGGTATCAACCAGCTGGGCGCAGTGTACGAGGGATTGATGTCTTATACGGGCTTCATCGCCACCGAGGAACTGCTGGAGGTCGCCAAGAATGGTGACCCCAAGGACGGGTCGTGGATGATCCCCGCGTCCAAGGAAGACGAGTACTCCTCCGATGTCTTCGTCCGCCGCGTCGACGAAGACGGCACGAAAACCGGAGAGTACATGCGGTATCCGGAGGGTTCCTTTGTTTACCGGCTCGCCGGGCGTGACCGGGAGACCAGCGCCTCCTACTACACACCCGAATCGCTGACCAGCGTCACTGTCCAGCTCGCCCTGAAATACCGCCTCGATCAAGAGGATACGACCACCACCGCTCAAGAGATCCTCGGCTGGAAGATCTGTGAGCCGGCCCTAGGCTCAGGGGCGTTCCTCAACGAAGCAATCAACCAGGTGGCTGCGGAGTATCTGAAGCGGCGACAGAAGGAACTCGGCGTCGACATCGACCCGGAACAGTACGAATTCGAGCTGCAGAAGACGAAAGCATATATCGCGCTACACAACTCGTACGGTGTGGACCTCAATGACACCGCCGTCGAGCTGGCCGAGGTGTCCTTGTGGCTGAACGTCATGCACCCGGGGTTGCAGGCGCCGTGGTTCGGGCTGCACCTGCGGCGGGGTAACTCGCTGATCGGTGCGGGGCGGAAGGTGTACACCGCGAAGCAGCTGACCTCGGGCGAATGGTTGAAGCAGGCACCGGAGGACCTGCCGTTCTCGGCCGGGGCGCTGCCCTCCGGGAAGATCCACCACTTCCTTTTGCCCGCCGATGGCTGGGGTGCAGTCGCGGGCGTCAAGGAAGCCAAGGCTCTTGCGCCGGAACAGGCCAGACAGCTGAGCGACTGGCGTAAGGGCATGAAGAGGAGGGTCTCCGACAAGAAGATCAACGGGCGCAAGCTCTCCCAAGTCCAGCGCCTACAAGCGCTCTCGGGTCGCGTCGAGTACCTGTGGGATCTGGTAATCAAGCGACTGGAGATGTCGGAGCGGGAGATCAGCCGACGGATCGACGTGTGGGGTGCCGACTGGATCACCCAGCCTACGGAATCGATCTCCAAGGAGAAGGTCTTCCAGGATCTCACCGCACCGGGCACACCGTACTGGCGGTTGAAGAAGGTCATGGATGCTTGGTGTGCACTATGGTTCTGGCCGCTGGATAAAGCCGGACTGTTGGACGGTACCGACGAGGCGTACGCGCAGGAGCACATCGGAGAATCGCCACTGGATTCGCTTGCACCGGCATCCGGCCATGCCGAGCAATCACTCCGCCTCGAATCCAGTGGGTTCGAACAGGTCTACGTCACCGAGTCCCTGTTCAGCCTCGGAGACGAACAACTCGACCTCGCGGACTACGCCCAGTCGCAGCTAACCTCGAGCCCGAAGCCCAAGACTGCGCGACGCAAACTTGAACCGGTCCGCGAAATCATCCCTCTGAAGAATCTGGACGACTGGCTAGATTTCGCGGAAGCCGTCGTGGGGCGAGCAGACGTACCTGAGGACTCGCTTGTTACCAACTTCGCGAGCCTAGCCGACCTTGAGCCGTATGAGGACGACCTGCCAACGTGGATGGGCATGGATCCGTGGCTGAAACTGGACGAGAGGTTTCCCTGGCTATGGAGGGTACAGAAGATCGTGGAAGACGAGGCATTCTTCCACTGGGAACTACAGTTCTCGCAGATCTTCAGCGGCGGTGGATTCGATCTTCAGGTAGGGAACCCGCCATGGGTTCGCCCGCGCTGGGAAGAAGCTCCTATTCTTGCAGAGGTTGATCCTTGGTTCATGTTGGCGGAGAGACCTGACCCCTCAGAGATTCAATTGCGCAGAAGTATGGCACTCAAGAGTAGCGGCAACCATACGTATCTCGCGAACGAACTCTCTTCTGTAATGGCAGTTGTCGAGTATCTCGGAAAAGGAATTGCCTACCCAACCTTGGTTGGCACACAACCCGACCTGTATAGAGGTTTCATGATCCGCTCCTGGGGGAACAATAGAACGAATGGCACCGTTGGATTAATTCACCCAGATTCTCATTTCGGCGGAGCACGAGAAGGGTGTCTGCGAGCGGCCGCGTATCACCACCTCCACTTGCATGCTAAATTTATCAATGCCGCGAACTGGGCATTCGAAGATCTGAGCCGAACACAAGAGTTCGGTCTGCATATCTATGGTTCACCACGCGAGATATCATTTGTCCACTTCAGCGACCTGTACAATGCTGATGCTATACCCCAGTCATTGAAACACAATGGAAAGGGTCCGATACCTGCAATCAAACATGGTGGCCGATGGGATACCCGACCACATCGTGCGCGAATTATTCGAGTAAACAGCGCACTGCTGGGCGACTGGCAACGACTACTTGACACAAGGAGTGCTCCCGTAGATCAAACGCCACTACTTTACCCAATTAGCACAGCAGAAGCAGGCGCTATGGAGGCCTTGTCGAATTTTGGACGCAGACTTGGAGTCGACCAGCCAAGAATTAGCCGTGGCTTCGATGAGGCTGGGGCAAAATCAACGGGCTTGATCAGATGGGATACATGCAGACCGGAATCGCTGACAGACGTAATACTTCAAGGCCCGCACTTCGGTATCGCTACTCCTTTCAATAAACAGCCGAACATACCCTGCAACACGAATCGCGATTGGGTTGCATTCGATGCAACCAGCCTGGGTGAATCTGTAGTACCGGTTACTAACTATCAAAGAGCAAGCGATCTAGGGAATTTTCAATCTTCTCAAGACCGCTGGAATTCAAATAGCAACGAGAATCGTCTATACACGGAGTTCTATCGGCTCGCCTGGCGGGCCATGATAGACGCGAAAAGCATGGAAAGATCGCTCTTTGCAGCACTTATCCCGCCGGGGCCTGCTCATGTGCACGCCGTGCATTCACTTGCGATGAAGAGTCATGATCGCACGGTCCTGGCCGCGGGGTTCTGGGCGGCACTGCCGTTGGACTACCTACTCCGCATTACCGGGCGGACGCACCTCCAATACACCGAGGCTCGAGCCATGCCCGCGGCCGACACGAACCACCCGCTCGCGACCCCTTTGATGCTTCGCACACTTCGACTCAACTGCATGTCGAACGCATACGAAGTGTTGTGGAACTCACTCTACGATTCGACTTGGAGGGACGAGCCCTGGACTACCACGCAGCAAAATCTCCGTCCACTCGGCGATGTGTCACCCCGGTGGTTGTACGAAACCCCGCTCCGCACCGAACAGGAACGCCGCGCCGCACTAGTTGAAATCGATGCGCTCGTCGCGGTATGGCTCGGTATGACCGCTGAGCAGCTAATTGCAATTTACCTTTCTCGATTCCCTGTTCTAGCAGGATTCGAGGAGAACATGTGGTTTGATAATACCGGCAGGAAGATTGCGGGAAATTTCAACACCTTCGGTCGCGGCCAAACCAAAGAACACTATCAGCAACTGGTGTCCCACCTGGACCCCGAAATAAACGGCCCGATCCCCGCCGGCTACCAGGCTCCCTTCTACAAAGCCGACCGCGAAAAGGAATACCGCCAGGCTCATAAGGTTTTCTCTGATCGCCTACGCGCGGCCGGTTACCCGGTACCCAACGATGACATCACTAAGGACAGTCAGGCATGAAGCCGACCCTCGCGGCAGAGGAGCTGCGAAAGAGCCTCACTCAGTACCTCTCCACCACATTCGCACTGGCCGAACCCACCGTCCGGGAAGCCTTGGAGCGCTTTCTCGAACACCCCCAGCAGGGCATCTTCCGCGGTCCCTACGTACGCATCCGCACGAAGTTCCGGAAGGTGGACGAGCGCACCTGGCACAATCCGCTCGGCTGGGCTCCTGCCGGTTTCGTCCCGCATCTACATCAGGCGCGAGCATGGGAGCGCCTGAGCACCGTGGGCAAGCGGGCGGAGCCCTCGCTGATCACCACCGGCACTGGTTCGGGTAAGACGGAATCGTTCCTGATTCCAGTCCTGGACCACTGCCGACGGGAGCGTGCGTCAGGCCACGACGGTGTGAAGGCAATAATCCTCTATCCGATGAATGCTCTGGCCACCGACCAGGCGAACCGTCTGAACGATTACCTGACGAAAACCGGTATGGAGCAGGTGACCGCAGCCCTTTACATCGGCGATACCCCGGAGGTCGGCTATCAGAAGGTGATGACGAACCGCTCGGAGATCCGGCGCCACCCACCAGACATCCTCGTAACCAACTACAAGATGCTGGACCTGCTGTTGCAGCGGGCCGACGATCTGCCGCTGTGGGAGGACGCCCGGATCGCTTTCGTCGTGGTGGACGAGTTCCACACCTATGACGGTGCGCAAGCCACCGATGTGGCAATGTTGCTGCGCCGCTTGGCCGCCGCCAGCGGGCACTCCCGACCCGGGAAGCCGCTGGGTGACATCTGCCCAGTGGCCACCTCGGCGACCCTCGGCGAGGGCGGCGACAGCGAGACGATCCGGGCGGTTGCCGAGAAGGTTTTCGGGGTGTCCTTCTCGGCGCAGTCAGTGATCGGCGAAGATCGGCTCACCGTCGGTGAGTTCATGGACGAGAATCTCGACTACGGCCTGCCGCTGCCCAGCCCGGAGCAATTGTGGTCCTGTCCGGATCCGCTGCACTATCAGCCGGCTATTGACGAGATCGCCGCGGTCGTTACAGGGTCCACAACGCTCAGTCGGGTCGAGCTCGGCGCGTGTCTGCGCAAGCACATCCTCACCCACGCGGTACTGCAAATACTCAATGATCCACTGTCGCAGTCTCGTCCGCGCACGATGCCGGAACTCCTGGAACTACTCCCCAAGCGCGGTGCCTATACGTGGGGTCCGGCGATCCGCGACAATCCACGCAAGGCTGCGATCGCTCTGGCCAGGTTCATCGCCTTGCTGTCGATGGCCCGTGACCCGGACGATCCGGAACGTTCGTTGTTGCTGATCGAAACACACATGTGGGTTCGCGCCGTCACCCGCGTAACACGGGTGGTCGACGCCGCACCCGCCTTCGCCTGGCAGGGCGAACCGCCGGTCCGCGACGCGGACACGCTGCTGGATCCGGTAGGCCACACCGCGCTGCCAGCGATCTACTGCCGACATTGCGGCCGCTCCGGGTGGGCGGCATTTTCGCCGGAGCGCGATCCCGCCGAGTTGGTCGTCGACCCGGACAAGATCTATCGGGCCAACGTCGGTGCGGACCACAAGCGGGTCCGGGCCCTGATCCAGGCGACACCGGAAGAAGTCAAGGCCGGGGTACGTGGCCTACTGGTACTTCACAACGACCGGGTACGGCCGTTCGACCCGCAAGAATCCCTCGGCGACGACGCTGTGTACGTGTTGTGCGATGTCGGCACCAGCCGGGAGTCGAGTCGGAACGCCGAGAAGGATCGGTGCCCCGCCTGCGATATGGACGAAGGAATCCGATTCCTGGGTGCCGGCTTGGCCAGTCTCGCATCGGTGGCGATCACCCAACTGTTCTCCCGCGACCAGTTGGAACCCGAGCAGCGGAAAACCCTGCTGTTCAACGACTCTGTGCAGGACGCCGCGCATCGCGCCGGGTTCGTCGCCAACCGGTCCTACGCCTTCTCGTTGCGCCGCTTGATTACCGATCGCCTAGACCCGCTGGGCGCACCGATGCTGCTGCACGACCTGATCGCCGAGTTGGTTGCCGCCGCAACCGAAGCCGCTGTGCTGCCAGCTGTGGTTCCACCCGACCTGCACGACCTCCCGGAGATCGATGCGATCCTGGCCGAGCAGACCACGGGAACGGCGAAGTCCTGGGACCTCATCGGAGAGAGACTGGCCTTCCAGACGATCTTGGAATTCGGGCTGCGTTCTCGCCAAGGCCGAACGCTCGAACTGACCGGCACCGCCGCCGCCGACGTCGTCCTCGTAGATCCCCAAGTAATCGCCGATCTCGCCCGCGACGTCCATACCCGGCTGTCGGCCGACCGCATCGAACTCCAGTCGCCGCAACGGTATCTGGTTTTCATCCGGGGGCTGCTGGAGCGCATGCGCTATCGCGGCGCGATCAAGCACGAGTGGCTGGACGGGTGGATCGACAACGTCGGGACCAAACGGTTCGGCACCATCTGGGGACGGCGCCCGGAAGGTATGCCCGCCTTCCCGCGCGATATGTCCGCCCCAGCGTTCGTCCGCGACCGCGCCAAGAACAAGTCTGACTTCGACGGCATCGAGTCTGAACAGAGTTGGATGCAGGACTGGGCAACCCGCTGCCTCGGTATTCCGAAAGGCCAAGCAGGAGAATATCTCTCAAGGATCCTTCCGGTTCTCGCCGGGCAGGGCGTCATTGCGAAACGTACGGCCGCCGACAGCACGACACGGATATATGGACTACAGCCCGGCCACATCCGCGTTCGATTCCTCGACCACAAGCAGGTTCGCGACGCCGGTATCGGCTGCGATCGTTGTTCCTGGCAGCAGACGGTGCCACCGGACCAGACCGGCGACTGGTTCGGGCAGCCCTGCCCTCGGTACCGCTGCGGCGGAACGCTGTCCGTGCGTGGTCTGCTCGACCGCAACGACTACTATCGCAATCTTTACCTGGACAAACCGTTCCATGTGGTGACGGCCGAACATACCGGCGCTCTGACCCGCAGCCAACGGGAGCGGGTCGAGCAGCAATTCAAAGACGGCACCCGCTACAACGACCCCAATGTGCTGTCCTGCACGCCCACTTTGGAGCTGGGTATCGACATCGGCGATCTGTCGGCGGTCGTTCTCGCGTCGTTGCCCCCTGGCCCGGCCAACTATGTGCAGCGGGTCGGCCGCGCCGGCCGCAAGACGGGCAACGCTTTCCTGGTCACACTGGTGGGGCGGCGACCGCGCGACCTCTACTTCCTCGACCAACCGTTGTCGATGATCGATGGAAAGATCATCCCTCCCGGCAGCTACCTGTCGGCCGTAGAGATCCTGCATCGGCAATACTTCGCCCATCTGGTAGACCTCGCCGCCCGAGACCGGCTACCCGGCGTGCTGCCGATACCGCGCCGCGCCTCGGCATTGTTCGGCGATACGGCCTGGCTGGCCACCTTCGTCCCCGCCGCGCTGACCGCCGCCGCAGTGGAGCCGTTCCTCGACCTGTTCGGCGCCAACGTCACCGCCGATGCCGCCGATAACCTGCGCGCCTTCGCTGCCGGCGGGATCGCCGACGCGGTGCGGGCGGCCGAGGTGGTGTGGGACGAGCGCCTGGCCGACCTCCGTGATCGCCTGCGGCTCATCGACACCGCTCTCGAGACGATGCAGGACGATGCCGACAACCGGGTCGTGAAGCGAGCGATGACCGGTGAACGCAAGGGAATCCTGCGACGCATCAACGAGGTCGGCAGCCAGAACGCGCAGAGTGCACTGGTCGAACTCGGTCTGCTCCCCAACTACTCGCTCATCGACACCGCCACCACGCTGGAAGCGACACTCACCTGGGAGGAGGAATCCGAAGACGGCAACCGCACGTACCACGGCGAGGTTCGCGAATACCGCCGTTCGGCTCGTACGGCCCTGACCGAACTCGCCCCGGGCAATACCTTCTATATGCAGGGCTACCAGCACAACATCACAGGACTGGATGTCGGCACCACGAACCGGCCCGCTTGGCAGCAGTGGCGGGTGTGCCCCGAATGCGGGTACGTGCGCACATTCCGGGCCGAGACCGATACCGCCCCATGCCCACGCTGCCGTGCTCGCGATATCGGGGAAGTCGGTGCGCTGCACAAGGTTCTGGTGCCGACCCGGGTGACCGCACACGACCGCCGCGACGACGTCCGCATCCAGGATGACCGCGACGACCGGCAACGGCGATACTACGAAACGGTCGCGGCCGTCGACATCGACGCGACCGACATCGACCCCGGATCCTGGCGACACGCCACCGCCGTCTTCGGTGTGGACTACACCCGCCGCGCGGTGGTGCGCCGCTTCAACCTCGGCATCGCGCTCTCCGATCGCCCCGCCGGTGACAGCTTCGCCGGGGAAACTGTCCGGCTCAATCCCTTCTATACCTGCCCGGTCTGCGGCGGCACCATCTTCGACGGACCACCGGCGATGGTCTCCGACGGGACCACAACGCCCTCGATCTGGGACCCGGCGCGTAAGCATCACCGCCCCTGGTGCCCGCACCGCCGCACCGCACGCGACGCCGAGTACCTAAAGGTGATCCTGGCCCACGAACTCCACACCGAGGCACTGCGCATCCTGCTGCCGATCGCCACCCTGAACGCCGAGGAACGCACCGCAACCTTCCACACTGCCCTCATGGCAGGCGTTGCGCGACGGTACGGCGGCGATCCCGCCCATTTGCAGATCGTCACCGCCACCATGCCCGATCAGGAGACGGGACGGCGACGGCGCTTCCTGGTCCTGCACGACACGCTCCCTGGCGGCACGGGCTATCTCCACCGGCTCGCAAGCGCCGAGGACTTTCGCGATGTGCTGATCGCGGCGCGCGACGTTGTCGTCAACTGCCCGTGCCGGGACGAGACCCCACCGAAGGCAGCCTGCCACCATTGTCTGCTCGCGCACATTCCCATCGACAAGGCCGACTGGTACGGCAAGGTCAGCCGCCTCGACGCCGTCGAGATGCTGGACGAGCTACTCGACAGCTGGGAGGTTGCGGAAGTGACTGCCACTGACCAGATCTCGCTGTGGGACCAGGTCGAGAGCGAACTCGAGTCGCGGTTCCTCGACGGCGTCACCCGGTGGGCCGCCCGGCCTGACACGCCCGGCACACTCGCGCGCGGTGAACGCGTCAACGGCAAACGCACGGCCGATCTGCGCGTCGAAGGACCCGATGGCCAGGTGCGGCATTGGAAGATGCTGCTGCAGAACACCATTCGCGGCACCCGGCCGGACGTCGTTTTCCGGCTGATGGCCGACAAACCGCAGGAGATCTCGGTCTACCTGGACGGCTACGAGTACCACGCCTCGCCGGAACACAACCGTCTCGCCGACGACGCCGCCAAACGCGCCCGGTTGCGCGCTCACCGTGGCCTTGTCTTCCAGTTCACCTGGACGGACATCGACAAGTGGGAGTTGCGGAACTTTGGGCCGAGCACCACGAAGGAGCCGCTCAACGCCCCCTATCAGGGCAATGCTCAGAACGCGGCACGTGCGATCTACGGCCAGACCGGGCGCAACCCGGACGAGTTGGTGACCACCATGTGGACCAATCCGGTCGACACTATGCTGGCTTATCTGACCGATCCCGATCCGCAGGTATGGCTCAGTCGAGCCGAAGCGGTGGTCGCGGGAGCGACAAGGACAGCGACTGAGCGGCCCAGCACCTCTGACACCGCCGGCGTTGCCGAGCGGGTATCGGCGGCAGTGCGCGGCCTGCCGCTGCCCGCAGCACAGTCCGGCGCGATAGCGACCGTGGCCGGTGACACGGCAACCGTGGTCCTCGATCAACGCGCGGGTGCCGTGTGGAGCGCGTTCACGGTGATAGACGACCGTGATGCGACCATCGTCTTGGATGCCGACGCCCACAAGCAGCGGTGGATGCGCTGGTTGTATTGGGGGAACCTTATGCAGTTCCTCGATTTCGGGACGGGCGACAGCGCACAGCTGGCACTGTCCACCCTGGACGAGTTCGATCTGTCCGCACTCGCTGCAGCCGGAGGTAGCGGCATGCTCACCATGCTAAGCCAGGCGCCGCTCGACACGGATCTCGTCGATGACACTCTCCCTCCTCCTCCGCCACGGCCCTCGCCCCAGTCCGAGCCCGGCCCAGCGAAACCGAGTGCGGCGTCTGAAGAATGGCAGCGCAAGCTCGATGAGATCGACCCCGACGAGCCCGGTCTTGCCGATCTCGCCCACGATCTGGCTGCGCTCGCCGTGCCGGCCCCGATCGTCGGGTACGAGCTTGGCGACCACGCGTGGCAGGCCGAATTAGCCTGGCCTGCAGCTAAAGCCGCAGTAGTTCTGGCTGACGATCCGGAAGCGGCCAAGCGCGACAAGGCATATACGGAGGCGGGCTGGCAAGTCCGCACCGCGGCCGGCTGGACCGCCAGTGAACTCGCCGATCTGATCGGAGGAACGCAATGAGCGCGAAGCTCCGCATGCTCGACAAGGCTTACGACGAAGTACTGAAGCTGCCACGGGCAGTAAAGGGCGCGATCTACGATTTCCAGCACAAGTTCCGGGAAAATCCGAACTCTCCCGGATTGCAGTTCAAACAGCTGCAAGGCACCACATTGTTCTCGGCTCGGGTGAATCTGGACTACCGAGCGCTGTTGCTCCATGCTGGAGGTTCCGAGTACGTGATCGTCGCCGTCAAGCCGCGCCAAGAGGTGTACGACAACCTCGACAAGTATGCCCATCAGATCAATCCGGTCACCGGCGGCATCGAGTTCGTCGACCTGGTCACAGCCGAATCCGCCGTCGCGACGGAACACGTGGGTAGCGCGGGGCCGGTGCCGCTGTTTGCGCAGTACTCGGAGCAGACGCTGATGGAACTCGGTGTCGCCGAGCCGCTCCTGCCATTGATCGCGAAAATCACCAGCGAGGACGAACTCGAAGCACTCATCTCTTATACGCCACAGCTCACGAGTGAGGTCCTGCTCGAGCTTTTCTCCGGGAAGACCCCCGCGGAGGTGCTGGAACAAATCACAGCCCCCGTCAAGGCAAGCGACGCCGTCGATACCGGCGACTACCGGGCCGCGCTGGCCAGGCCGGCCACCGTGACCACCGAAGACGGTGCGCTGCACGCGATCCTGGAAGAAGGCGACTTCGGCCGATGGAAGGTGTTCCTGCACCCCGCACAGCGGGCGATCGTCGAGCGAAACTACAACGGCCCAGCGCGGGTGAGTGGCGGGCCCGGTACCGGCAAGACGATCGTCGCGTTGCACCGAGTGAAGCAGTTGGCGGACCGGCTAGAGCCCGGAGGTGGCAAGGACATTCTGCTCACCACGTTCAACACCAACCTGGCGGCAGATCTGCGCCAACGACTGATCGATCTGGCCGGTCCTGAGATTCTTTCTCGCGTCGATATATTCAACATCGACAAGCTCGCATTCAAGGTGGCCAACGGCTCCGGCGTCGACTCCCGCACCCGCATCAACGACGCCAAGGCCGTCGAAGAGTGGCGGCTACTTCTCGCCGAACAGAGTGAGCGGCAATGGGATCCGCAGTTCCTACACGACGAGTGGACGCAGGTCATCCTCGGACAAGGACTGACTACGCGGGCGGAATACTTCAAGGCTCGCCGCGCCGGACGCGGACAGCGCATCAGCCGTGACATGCGCGCGGCGATCTGGAATCTGACTGAACGTTTCGTTAAACGTCTTGATGATCAACAGGTTTGGACATTTCGACAAGTGGCCGAACGAGCGGCAACCCTAGCCGGATCGCCAGGCGGCCAGGTCGACCGCTACCGACATGTCGTGGTGGACGAAGCTCAGGATCTCAGCCCCACTCACTGGCGTCTGCTGCGCCAGCTGGTTCCCGAGAGCCCGAACGACCTGTTCATTGCCGGCGACCCTCACCAGCGGATCTACGGTCAGTACGCATCGCTCGGCCAGCTCGGCATCAACATCCGAGGCCGGTCAGCGAAACTGACCTTGAGTTACCGGACCACGCACGAAATCCTTAGTGTGGCAGCAGGACTACTCGGCGAGGAGGAATGGGACGACCTCGATGAGGGCCAGGACGACCTCGTCGGCTACCGCTCGGTGCTGCGCGGCCAGACACCCGAGCCACGACCCTACCTCACTTGGGAGGCCGAACTCGACGGAACCCTCGACCAGATCAACGAGTGGGGCGGCAGGTCGATCGGAGTCGCAGTTCCCGAGCGGTGGATGACAACTGCTGTCGCGAAAAGGCTGTCCCAGAGCGGGATTACGGCTACTGTCATCGGGTCCGACGGGCCCCGGGACATCGATGCGGCAGTACACGTCGGCACTATGCACCGATTCAAAGGCTTGGAATACCAGCGCATGATCCTCGCAGGCGTCGCCGACGGTCTACTACCGAGCAGCCATGCACTCGCACTGAGACAACAGGATCCAGCACGGTATCGTGTGGAAATAAAGCAGGCCAGGTCGTTGTTGTTCGTCGCCGCGACCCGAGCTCGCGACAGCCTCGTCATCAGCTGGAACGGGAAGAAGAGCAGATTCCTGCCATGAGGACTTTGGTCGATCGGTACCGCATCACCTCCCCCATCGGGCGTGGTGGCATGGGGGAAGTATGGAGCGGAACCGACGTACGCCTCAACCGTGAGGTGGCGATCAAGCTGGTGTCATCGGAGCACACGAGGGATTCCGATGCTCGCCGACGCTTCCACCGGGAAGCCCGGATCACCGCACGGCTCCACCATCCCGGTGTGCCTGCGGTATTCGACTTCGGTGAGGACAAGTCCGGTGAGGACGACGAACTGTTCCTGATTATGGAATTGGTACCCGGGCAGACCGTCGGCACCCTCCTCGGCGAATACGACGGCCTTACCGTCGGCTGGGCAGCGTCGATCACTGCTCAGGTCTGCGCGGTCCTCGCCGCCGCCCACTCGGTAGATTTGATCCATCGCGACATCAAGCCGGAGAACCTCGTCCTCGCTCCGAACGGGACGATCAAACTCATCGATTTTGGCGCGGCTACATCGCTGAGAGTCGGCGAGTACTCCAGCATCACGCAGAATGACCAACCCCCGCTGTCGCTGAACTACATGGCACCCGAACTCTGGGAGTCCATGCCCGCGAGCCGGGCCAGCGACGTATTCGCTGTCGGCGTGCTGCTGCACGAGCTGCTTACTGGATCGAAACCCTTCGCCTACGGCCCCGGCCCGATCGGGTACGGCAATACCGTGGAACTCGAACCTCTGGTCGAGGTGCCGACGGAGTTGGATGCACTCATCCGCCAGTTACTTTCTGTCGACGCGAGCCAACGGCCCAGCGCACTCGCTGTTCATGGCGTCCTGATCCCCTGGGTTCGCGACCTTCCGTCACTTCCAGGCTGGCTCGACCGCAACCTGTCCGAGGACCCTGTGCATCTGTATCTGGATGCAATGCCGAACCCAGAATGAGATCGCCGAGAGCCCCTAGAACGCACACCGGCAAAGGCATCCAACCCGATCGCAAGAAGGACGAACGCGAGCCCAGTGTGTCACTCGTCGACTGCACTGATCCACGTCGCTTTTGCCGACCCGAGCCCTCGAACCAACCGGTAGACCTCCGCATAGGTGATGCCGAACTTGGTGATGGTGGCTACCGGGATGGTGTCGTCGTCGGGGAGTGCGCGGAGGAACAACGCGTCGCGGCGACGCCGGGCAGCCGCGAAATCCGCTATGGCCGTGAGCATCCTCTGGTTCGAGTCCTGATGTTGAGTGTGTAGAGACTCCCTGGCCGCATGCAGCGTGGACTGTGCTCGTGTGTATCGGGTGACAGCTGCAGAGATCCGATCGTCCGGAACATGACAGATCGGCGGTGGGTACGAATGGACCTCCGGGGCAACGCATTGCAGCCCACGGCGTTTCGGGCAACACACCGCCTCGTCGCAGTCGTGGTGGATCTCCAACAGCATTCGGCCGAGACGCTCCGGGGTAGGGCCGGGAGCGATCCGGCAGTATACGAAAGGCATTTCGAGAGGTCTTGTTTCGGACATCAGGGCACCAACCAGTTTCGTTCGCAGGGAAGTCGAGGGGCGAGCGCCGGCGCGGCCGATTCGACGACCGTCACGGTGTCGTCGGCATGAGTCGCGTTGAAAGAGTTCGCAAATCGGTAGGCCGCCGGTGCGCATGCTCGGTAGAACAAGTCGAGACTGTGGCCGTTGATGTCGGCCCAGTGGACGTGGATCGTCACATCGGCGTCGGGCGGCAGGGGACGCCCCGGGGGCATCGGGTCACCGCGAGTTGCCGACACAGTTGCGAATGACATCGAGAACGGCATCCGCAGTAGGTCTGAAGTCGTTGGGCGGGAGTAGGTTCCACGTCCGGTACGCCACTTGAAGATCGGCCGGCGAGGGAAGCATGATCTGACCGCCCACCGGAACCACCGAAATCCATTGGCGGAACAGCTGGGCATGTACGGTCAGGTCACTGAGGTCCACGCCGGTCCGGTCGGCGAAGAACGTCCAACGGTGGGATCGGGGATGGGAGATGATCGGCCCGTTACGGCCGAAACAGCCCTTCAACAGGGCCTTCACCTGCATACCGAGCGCGCTCGGCACCGTGAAGGCGGCAATCGAACCTCCTCGGATGACGATACGTCCGGACGACAGCAGCACTCTGGCATCGAGCCCGCACACGGTCCGGTAGTAATCGGCCCGGGATTGCGGAGTTTCTTCTCCCGGCTCGGCAACTTTCCCTGTAACGTAATGGCTCATCGACACCTCGACTCATCGGTTTGTCTGGGTGGTCCCGGTCCCTTGGGCATAGGCTTTGCGCCACAAGCGGTTCCGGTGGGCTGATCGGTACGCTGCCACGGCCGATCAGCAGTACGGCTGAGGGACTTCCACCTCGCATCGGACCAAGTTGTCCGTCCCTGCCGGGCGCTGGTTCAGCACACCAGTCGCCAGATATCCGCACCAGGTTGAAACGAATGTTCAGGCCAACTGGTGCAAAGCCCCAGGAGCATGTGCGGAATTGCGGCAATAGCTGTTCAAGGTCAGTTGACATGCGGGTTCAGTCGAGGAGGAACACAGATGTCCCACGATGAGTCGCCCACTCTGTTGCGGCGCCAGCTCGGTCGCTTTCTTCGCGAGATGCGTGAGAGCCAGGGCCTGACTATCCAGGATGCGGCCAAGGAGGTGCAGTTGAGCTATAACGCGTTGCAGCGCTTGGAATCCGGGCGCACCATCAACCCGCGCAAGCAGGATGTTCGAGAGCTGTGCATGCTGTACGAGGTCGATGCCGAAGAGACGAAGCAGGCGGTTGATCTCGCCGCTCGCGCGGCGGCTGCTCGGGGCGACGACGATGTCATAGCGCTCGGCGGCATGTTCTCCGATGCGTTCAATATGTACGTCGGTCTGGAGCGGTCCGCCCGGCGCCTCACGTCTTACCAGGTGCAGGTTCCCGGCTTGCTACAGACTGCGGACTACGCCCGCGCGCTGATCGGCTCGTTCCTGCACAACGGCACGAACGACGAAATCGAGCGCAGCGTGCAAATCCGCCTCCGCCGCCAGGTGATCGTCACGCGGAAGGCCCGCCCGGTCGCGTTGGAGATTCTGCTCGACGAGTCCGCTTTGCATCGCATCGTCGGCAATCGGCGCGTGATGCGAGCGCAGCTCGCGCAACTCACCGAGGCAGGAAAGCGCGAGAACGTCAGCCTCCGAATCCACCCTCACTCAGCCGGTTTCACTCGCGGCATACTGCACGGCTCGTTCGTCATCCTCGATTTCGGCACCGACCGTAGGGGAGATCCAGTCGAACCACCGGTGGTCTACCTCGACGGCGGCATGAGCAGCGATCTCTACTTGGAGAAGCAGGAACTGGTCCAGCGATACACTGAAATGGTCGACTGCATCCGGCGGACAGCACTCGATGAAACGAGCACGCGAGACCTGCTACGACAGGTGGCGAAGGAGAAGTACGGTGACCGTTGACCTGTCCACCGCACACTGGTTCAAGAGCAGCCGCAGCGAGTCCAACGGCCAATGCGTGGAAGTCGCGTTCCTCGACCGGGGCGAGGTCGGGGTACGCGACTCGAAGAACCCAGCCGGCCCGGCGCTCGTCTTCGGCGCCGGGGAATGGGATGCCTTCGTCGCCTACGCGTCCGCCGGTTCGTTCAATCGTGCAGGGTGACCGGTTGGCAACGGTGCGCGGAATCCCCACCCCCTGCTCACCAATGGGTTCAGCCACATAGGCATTTCCCGGCAAGATCGGGCAAGGCTCCACATGTCCGGCATAGCTCAAGCGGTAGCAAACTCGACCGTGGCAGCGGCTGGTCCACCGCTTGCTCCTGGACGTACGGCTTGCAACCGGCCGAATGGCCGGCGCAGCGCACTCCTCGTCGTTCGCCTGTGGCCGGCTTACCCCTCGGACGCATCAACCACGCGAGCAGAACCAGTACCCGATCAGCCGACTCCTGCGGAAAAATCTCGCGTACAAAGGTGGTCAGTACACGCGCGACCGCGACGATCATGAGTAGACTGGTCCCGGTCCACCAGGGCGCACCGAGTACAGTGCTCAGGAGGATTCCGGACCCAATCGACAACCCGGAGAAACCGTTCCTCATGAGCCGAACCCCCTCTCCGACAACAGATCCGGGTCAGCGCAGCGAGTCCCGGAGTTCACGCAGCGACTTACCCGAACGCACGTGGACCCAGGCCTTCCACCCGTCGATCTGACTGCCGACGAGCTCCCTCAAAGCCGGAGACGGTGCCTCATAGACTCCACGCTTCGTCTGTAGGCATCCATTCGCGGTAACGACCGCTTCCAACGTCTGCCCCCTTCGAATACGCTCATGACGAAGTTGGTCCCCCGCCGCTATCAGGCCGGCATCGATCAGCTGCGCCAAACGGCCTGGACGCAGTGGGTCTGTCCCATACACGTTCGATTCGCCGCTCGGAGCGAAGCCGTCGCTGGTGTTTCCCGCGTTAGAACCGTTATCCGAGCCGACAGGATCGACATCGCCCGTGATCAACAGCCGACGCAGGACGTCGTTCGGTTGCTCGAAACCCCTCCTGTGCTGGACAAGGACGTTGAACACCTCGTCCTCCACCACGATCGTGTGCCTCATATGGGGACATCTCCTGACCTTGTATCGTGCAGTCTTGTCACCTCCAAGACTATTCTCCATCGGCCGCGACCGTCAAGTCCGCAACCCCGACGGTCTTATCCCGCAGGCTAGTTGCGTAAACAACAGAGAACGGGGGACCGTTCGTGGTCCCGATGTCACGGGCAGCCTGATACTTGGATTCAAGACTCCAAGTACAAAGATTTGTCTGGCGAAGTCGCTGCTACATCGCCAAGACGCAGACACGGCGCAACCGGACACCCCGGTTCGCTCTCGAACACAGCATCTATGGTTGCCGCCCACACCCACCCGGCTCTCCGAGACACGGGCTTGGATCCGGAACAGTCCGTTGATCATTCGGCGTCCACAACCGCTCGGATCCCTCGTGCCGTGCCGAACCGCGGACCTGCCCCGCTGTTGGCAGGCCCCAGGACGATGCCGAACCCGACGAACGGTGCAGGACAAGGGCCAGCCGTTGTAATGTGCAGAGCATGGAGGCGATCGCCCACAGCGGGCTGCTGATCACGGTGAGCGCCGGAACCTACACCGGTCTCGGCTCGACGCCGGCCGGTTCCGCCGCTGGACGCTGAGTCATCACCGGATGAAACAATATCGAAAACTATTGTGGTGCAGGGGTTCTGACCGTTCAGATCGTGGCGCCTGATTCCGCAAGCAACTCCACCCCGTCCCACGTGAACCGCGCCGTCGTCACCGCATCATCCCCATCCCCCGCCAGGATTTGGTGGATCGCAATACCGTCCAGCTCGGCGTACGTGCACCACTCGTGGTCGGAGGTGAGCACCAGATCCAGATCGAGTGCCGAGAGTAGGGCGAAGATTTGGCCGCGATTCGTGCTGTCGACGCCGACGAAAACCTCGTCCAGCAGGATTACCCGGGGCGCCTGCGGAGATGCCTGATAGTGCGCGGCAACGGCGGCGAACAGCGGCAAGTGGAGGGCGATGGCCTTTTCGCCACCGGACAATGCCCCGTGCAGCTTCTTGGTGAGCAGCTGGTAGCCCTGTCCGTTTCCCCGGTCGATCTTCACCACGAACTGATGCCACTTCGTGTAATCGAAGACTTGGGCCAGTTGTTGTTCCCAGCTGGTGGCGGTGTCGTCCGCCTTGGCCTCCTCGATGCGGTCGCGCAGGAAACGGTGCAGTGCTTCGTGATCGGCCTCGGTCAAGCGAATCGGGTCGCGCAGGAGCAGGTCGCGGGCGGCCTTGGTGCCGGGTGGGAGGTCGGGGGCGATCTGCCAGACCAGCTTGACCGAGACGTTGGAGGCGGTGCGGACCTTTTCGAGCCGGGCATTCATGCCGTCGACGAGGTCGTTGGCCTGGCGGATGCGGGCGGCGAGATGACGGCGGGTATCGCCGGTCAGGGTTTGGTCGAACAGGTGGCGCTCGCGTTCGGTGATCTCGTTGCGGGACTGGTCGGCCTCGCGACGCAGGGTTGCCAGCAGTTCGGCGGCGCCGACTCGGACGCCGTCGATGATGGCGGTGAAAACCTGTACGTCCTCGTCGGTTTCGAGTTCCAGGTCGGCGCGGGAGCTGAGTGCGGTGCGGCTTTCGTGGACCGAGTCGGCGAGCCGGCCCAGGGCATCGGTCACATTGTTCGGGGCGCACGGGATGGTGGGCCAGGCGGCCGCGACCAGGCGGGCGGCGTCCAGCGCGGCGCGAACACCCTCCGAATCCGCCAGTGTTTGCCGGAACTTGTCGAGTTCGGGGATTTCGCTGTCGGTCGGGAAGTCGCCGATCGTCAGGCGACGGAAACGTTGCGCGAGTGCGTCTCTGGTCGTCGATGCGGCGTCGCGGGCCTGGATGTCGGTCTCCTGCTTGGCGGCCAGACCGCCGAGCTGGTTGGCCAGATCGTTTTGTTCGCGCCGCGCCGCCGTCAGCTGTCTGTTGAGTTCCCGGAGTCGCTCGCGGAACTGCTGGAGTTTGTCGAGCACACCGCGGTAGTCGAGTCCGACGGTCCGATCGATCTCGTCGGCCTTCGCCGCTAGGGCGCGGTGGTTGCTCTCGGCAATCTCGGCGTCTTGTTCGAATTGCACGGCGAGTTCGGCTGAGCGGGCGGACTTTTCGGCGCGTTCCTCGGCGACCGCCGCGGCCGAACGGCGCTCGCCATCGGTGTCGAGCCACTTCTCGGTATGTTCACTGAAATGGTCAAGCCCTTCTCGGACCCGATCGAGTGCCCCGGCGTCGGCAGGCAAGCCGGCGTCGGCGGCGACACCCGACAGCTCGATCAACGCCGCACGCACCCTGCCTTCCTGCTCGGTGACCGCCGCGATCCGCTGGCGCACCAGGGTATCGATTGCCTCGAGATCAGCCTCGGCTCGGTCCAGAACACGCTGTGCCGCAATCAATTCGTCGCTACCGGGGCGACTGGCGAGTTCGGCCTCGACCGTCTGCTCCCGGATATCGAGACGGGCGCGCAGGCTCTCCAACTCCGCCAGCCGCGAATCGTGCCCAGCGATCTGCTCGTTCAACTCCCGGATACGCCGTTCCCGTGCTCGCTGCCTGGTCAGGGCACCGATATAGGACGCCTCGTCCTTGTGTGCGCTGCCGGTCAGATTGCCCAGCCGCCAGCTGCCGTCGGCGGCTATCGCCGCAACTGCCTCGGGCAGGTTGTCGCCGAACGCAATGCCAGCCAGCAGCCTGGCGACGACGGCGGAATCCACCTCGGCGTCCGGGACCACCGTCAAGACCTCGGCCAGCGAGCGACCCGACACCGGCGCCACCGCATCGGGATCGGCGAACACGTCGTGACCCACGATCTCCCCGCGCGCACCGAGCCAGGCGTCCAGCAGGCCGGAAGCCTCGAGGGCCGCCTCGACACTCGCGCGGACGGATTCGGTGGTGTTGTCGGCGAAGTCGACCACTCGCCACAGCGGCGCCCCTGCCATCCGAGTGCGGTCGGCCGTCCGCCAATGCGGCGCGGCCGGAGGGATATCGTGTTCGGCCGCGAGGCCGTCACGTTCGGCGATCAGTCTTCCGCGTTCCGCTCCCACCGCCGTGGTTTCGGCTTCGACGCGTTCCCGCTGCTGCGCGATGTCGCTCAGGACGACTTGGGACGCATACCGAATCTGCTCTGCCAGAGCCGATTCCGATTCAGCGGACTCGAGCAGGGCATCGAGGTCGGTGAACGACAGCTCGTGGCAACCGCCCGCCCAGGCACGGAGCCGATCGCGCAGCGCTTCCGCGGCATCGGCGCGATCAGCGACTGCCTTCTCGTGGCGTGATCCAGCGCGAGAGGACTCCTCACGCGCACGGTCCAGATCCTGTTCGGCCCTTTGCCGCAACGCAATTGCCTGTTCGTGAGCCCTGAGGGCCTGGTCGACCGCCGCGATCTGTTGCCGCTTGCTCCGCACCGCTGCACGCAACAACCCCCGCGGACGATCGGACTCCGCCGCGGAAGCGATCTCCTCATACACCCCGGACAACGCCACTCGAGCCGCCGCCTGACGCGCCTCCTCGGCCAGCGCCGCGACGCGGATCTCGTATCCGCGCAGCGTTTCCTCGGCTCGACGGTGGCGCTCCGCATCCCCGTCCGCGTGCTCCCGTTGACTAGTCGCGTCCCGGCGTGCCCGGTCGGCACGGATTCGCGCCCGCTCGACCTCCTGCCGTAGGTTGTCCAGTTGCTGGCCTTGCTTGTAGGCGTCGGTCTCCATCAGGCCGTCTTTGCGAGCATCGACCTCCTCGTGCTCGTTGTCCAGGGTCTGGATGCGCTCGACTATCTCGCCCTTGCGATGTTCCACGTCGGTGTACTGTTCGGCCGATTGCTTTGCGGCAGCGGATAACCGGTCCAGTTCGGTAGTTGCCGAGATCAACGAGGCCGCACCGGCGCGCAGGACGCGTTGCGCATAGGTCCGCTGCCGACGGGCCAGCACGCGGGTGGCTTCGACCTCCTCCTCGAGGCGCCGCAACCTCTCCCGCTGCGCATCCAGCCGTTCGAAACCCTCTGCCAGGTCGGCGATCTCGGACTGACCCAACGGAGGCAGCGCCCGCGAAAGCAAGCTGGACAGCAGAGACGGGTCGAGCCGCTGCGAGAGTTTCGGTGTCCGCAACTGGAGCAGCGCTGTGATGAAGGCGTCGTAACGCTGCTCGTTCAGCTCGGGAAACAGCGTGGTGCGCACAGCCTCCCGGTACTCCGACGCTGTCGAGTACACATCGCCGTGTTCTCCGATACCCTGCTCGAGAGCGCCGCGAGTCAGCGGGCGCCCCTCGATGGTCAGATAGAGACCATCGGGCATGCCGATGCGTTGATCTGTCGTGAAGTAGTCCGGGTGCACGGCGCTGGTGTGGCTGCTGGCCTGCAGGCGGGCACCGCAGGTGAACCACCGATACTCCGCGAGCCGGAACTCCAGCCACACGTAGCCGACACGTGTGGTCCCGGAGGCGCCCTCCCCCATGAGATTCCAATGCATCGTGCGCTCGGCGGTGCCGAAGGTGGACAGCCGGTTGGCCTTCAGGTTCGCGTCGAACAGGAACGGCAGCAACAACTCCAGCGCCTTCGACTTCCCGCTGCCGTTCGGTCCGCGCAACAGCAAGCGGCCACGATGGAACTCGAAGACCTCGTCGTAGTATCTCCACACATTGAGGATTCCGGCCCGAGACGGCATCCATCGCACGTCGCTCTCCGTGGACTCCTCGGATGTTTTCCGCGACAGGACGGTTACGGTCACGAATCCTCCCTCGGCTCAGTGGTTTTGATGTCGCCCACTCGGTAGCGAGCCGACGCGGGCAAGGGGACCACAAGCCCGGAGTCGGTTGTGCGCACCAAGCCGAAGCCGACCAGAACCGCGACCGCGTCGGCCACGAGCCGGCCGACTCCGTCGTCGCCACGATAGCTGCGCGCCCAGCGCGGAAATCTGTCCAGCAGCTCGGTGGCCACGCGCCACAACCGCTCCACAGTGGTGGGGCCGGATATGTCGTCCAGCAACAACAGCGCGGCCACCTTCGCCGTCCCTGAGTCGTCGGGGAATCGGCTGTCGGTGGCTATGCCGTCGGGATCCACCAGCAGCGCTCCCTCGGCCCGCTCCTCCAGGACGAAACCGCCCTGCTCGGCGCAGCGGCGCAACAGCTGGCGGCCGGTCGGCGACGATACGTAGGCGCGCTCGTCGGCGGACAATTCCTCGTAGTACAGCACCGGGTCGTCTACCAGGCGCCGAAATATACTGTGCCGCAACCATAAGTTGCGTTGGACGTCCGAGCCCCCACTCTCCCTGTGCCGGCCGGTCGAGCCGTAACGGCGCTCCCGCGAGATCCCGGCCAGTAGATCTCTGCCACGCAGCGCGATCTCTTCGGCAGGCACCGCAAGCTGCGAGGGGCCGACCGGTGATGCCAGCATCCGCAGCAGCAGCGTGGTGTCGACCTGATAGAGCACCTTGGCGGCCGCAGACTCCACATACATCTCCGCCGAACCGTCCACCGGTTTCAGCACGCCGAACGATTCGAGCAACCGCAGTACGTCCACCAGAGCCATGCGCTCGGACCGGCCGGCGCTGTCGAACGCGTCCAGTACGGGGTCGGCCGCGGTCGCGGCCTTCACCCGGTCGGCGAGCAGGCCGATGGTAGTGACCGGGGCGGCGAACAGCTCGGCCGCGACCACGCACAGCAGCACATAGCGACGGCGATCGAACGGCGCGCGGCCGGACCGCGGGCGGCGCGCGGGGCGGCTGGGATCGTCGCAGACGCGCACCTTGGTCAGTCGCGCGTATCCCAGCCGCGGTTCCACGGTGAGCGTCCAGCCGCAGTAGTAGTCGAACCACTTCGCGATCGGTTCGCGCCTGCGGCGGATCGTGTCGAAGGCGTCCGGTGCACCGGATTCGGTGATCAGCGGGGCTGCCAGCAGTGACCGGATACCGCGCGAGATCTCCTCGCGCTCGGCGATGACCAGCTGATTGGCAAGATCGCTCATCGCTCTCCCCCTGCCCGCCCCATCGGTGTCCGACCGGGGGCTGCGACGTCGAGAACGTAGTCCGGACCTTCGAAAAGCCCACGCGGCGTCGACAATCGCGCCCGGCTGCCATCGCCCGGCCTCCGCAGGACGATCTCGATTCGGCCGTCGCCGGTGGTGGCGCGCCGGGTTCCGTCCGCCGCCGGTGCGGTCGACAGCGCCCGGCCGAGCAGATCCAGTAGCCGCTCGAACATCGTGTGGTCGAGCCTGCCGAAACTCGACAGGCGCACTTGTCCGCCGGTATCGAGCATGTCCCATGCGGCCTCGAGTTGGGCACGCTCCGTCGCCGCCTGCTCGGCGCGAGCGGCCCTGAGCGCGGCCACATCTCGCACCCGGCCGGTTCGGCTGAACCGTTCGGTGCGGCCCGACGACCGCAACAGCGGCGAAACCTCCACCGGCGGCGCCTCGTGCCAGGAAGTGTTCGAATTCACCAGTTCCGGGTCCGGATGCGCCAGATGAGTGTGGCGCGCCGGGCTGAGCCCGAACGCGGTGGACCACAGGCGATGCATGTCGTCCTGGCTCGGCAGCAGCGTGAACCAGCGCGCCAGTTCCCGGAAGTCGGCGGCCGCGCTCGACGACCTGCGGCGCGAATCGGTTATCCGTTCGAGTACCTGCAACAGGGTGATGATCGCCTTGCGCCCCACCAGATTCAGCTGTTCGATACGCGGTGTGGCACCGTCCTCGGGGGCGAACCACGCGCACAGGCCGTCCCACCGCGCACGACGGTGCTCCAGCCAGGCAATCGACGGATCGGTGCCGGACAGCTGCGGCAGTTCTGCACCGGCCAGGGCACGGTGATGCATCAGCGCGACACCGTATTCCGCCACGAGCCGAATGCGTTCGGCGATGGTGTGCGTCCGATGCTCGATGTTGGTGAGAAACTCCTGGAGGTAGGCCACGGTCGCGGCCTTGACCTCATGGAAGACGGTCAGGTCCACACCTTCGGCGCGTAGCAGACGCTGCAACTCTCCGTTGAACTGTTTCGTATTGGCGCGCAGCGCGTCCAGGTGCGACTCCAGTTCGCTGAGCACCGTGAACACGCGCCGATCGGTGCCGGATTCGAGTTCGGTGATCAGATCGCGCAGCCGGTCGGCGATGGCGTCCAGGACGGCGGTCTGCAGCGCGCCGGTCGCCGCCAGCACCGTCATGGCGTGTACGACGCCTGCGAACGCCGCCTCGCCCTGGCGAGTCAGCGAGTACTGGAGATTGCGTCGCTCGTATTCGACTGCCGTGCGGTAGTTTTCGGAATGGTTCTGGATGACGTCGACCAGATTCCAGTCGCGCAGCTGCGCAAGGGCCGCGGCGAGGTCGTCGAGATCTATCGGCTCCAGCCAGCCGACCGAACGCAGTCTCTCGCACACGTCGTCGATGCCCAGGGTTGTCTCCAACCGTTCGTTGGCCTCACCGAAGGCATGCAGGACAGCGACGTAGAGCCCCGACCGGTCCGCGGTGGCGAACCGGAACATTTCAGGCGGGACACGAATCGGGTCCACGAAACCTCCCGGGGGTGCGCTTCAGTGGCCGACCATACTCGCCGGAACCGACACGAACGGCCTGCCGACGGGCGGTGACCGGCGCGTGCTGCTACCTCGGACGATCGTCGACGGTCCGCCGAATGTCACACTCGGGCCCGCCGCCTGGTCGCGTCCGGCACGGTCATGGCTGGTAGGAGTACCAGCGGGCCCAGGCCACCGGAGTGGGCAACACACGAGAGCCCGGTCGGCATCGCGGCCGCGGCGACGAGTGCCGACACCATCAGTCCGGCTCCTTCGACAGCGATCAGCGGTCCGCCGCCAACTCATCGAGGAGTTGCTCGGCAACGCGTTCCTCCGATACGGCGGTCCCGTGACTCACCATGTGCTCGGCGAGTTCGGCGTCCCACGGTACCGGCGTGACACGGCCGACCGATGGCCCACGGCCCACCGCGGCCAGATAGTCGGCGCTGCTCATGTGCCACGGCTCGGCGCCCACGCGCGCAACGACGTGGGCAGCGATTCGCAAACCCTCGCCGTCGAGGTCACCGTGATATCGTAAGCGGACGCCCGCATCCGAAAGATGCTGCATCAGAAGGACTCCCGCCCCACTAGGCCAGCCGGAAATACATACCAGGGGCGGGCAACGATCATCGAACCGGTGCAGAGCCAACGCCAGAACGCTGGGATTCTCGACCACCGTCACTCGTCTCGGTGCCGGCGCCAGAGCCGGTACGGACCGAAGCTGCCGAAGCGTGAGCGATGCTGCCTCACCGGATTCGGCACCGATATTCAGCACCCGGCTCACGGAATCCTCACCCGCGCAGCGCATGCCGGCGACCAGTACGGTGGACGACAACTCGTCGGCGGTTACTCCGGCCCGCTCCCATAGTGCACGAACCTGCCAGGCATCCGAGGGCGGTTCGACATCGTGAATGGCGCTCAGAGCGCGAACGACCATCGTGTGCAGGCGGGTGCCGTCGTCCAGACCGTGCGGACGGTCGAGCACCTCCTGCGCGAAGACCGGCAGCGGTTTCCCCGCACCGGGCAATTCCCGCACAACGCGCAGCGCCAGCTCCAATTCGCCCCGCGTACGTTGCACCGATCCGTCGATCAGCCCGGACCGCTGCATCGCCGTGACCCACGTTTCCAGCGCCGGTTGCGCCCGCACAACAGGATGATCGGACAACCACCGCCACAGTTCGTCTCGTTCGGTTGCGGCCACTCGTCGCTGTTCGGCACGATCCTCGATCGGCCCTACAAGTTGTTCGACAACCTGATACGCACCGATACCGACGGTATCCACCAACACCGAATCCAACTTCGACACCGTGATCGAGGCAAAGCCGCCGGGCGCACGCGCGAGACCGAACAGTTCGGCGATCGCACCCCGCTGCTCCTCGTCGAGTGGACCGATACGCACGCGCGATACGGGCAACCCCGTACTGAAACGCCGATGCAGCTCTCGCCACAGCGGCTCGAGGGCCGGCGAGAGACCGGCAGCGGTGCGTTCCACAACCTCTCCCATCGCGGTTGAAATGGGCGTCGTACTCACATCGTGCCCGAACGGCTCGTAGTGTTTCGCATGACGCCGAGCAGAGGACGGAGTGAACGATAGTTGATTGACGGATCACAGAAAGGCCGGTCGGCACAGGCAAGCCGCCGATCGTGGTTGTTGCGGCTGGTGCTGATCCTCGGCTCGGTGTTGGTGGTGGCGTTCGTTGGCTCGATCGGTTTTCTCTATCTCTTTTCCTCGACAATCGATTCCGAACCACCGACCATAATTTCCAATGAGGAGCAGATCAGAGGGACCGTCGAATATGCATTCAGATCGTTGAACGCCGGAGATTTCGCAACATTCAACAAGTTGCAGTGTCAACGTTACAGGTCGGAGGGTACGGGAGAACCCAGCCCTTACGATGAGGTTCTTCGAGGTGTCATCCTCGACGGCGTGGACGAGATCACCGTCAACGGCAACACCGCGACAGCTGTTACCCACCATCACTCTCCGGAATTACCCGGCCAGCAGATTTCGAATACCGTCAATGTGGTCCGAGAGAGCGACGGCTGGAAACTCTGCTGAAGCGACATCGGGGCAGCCTGGCATGCCCGACGCCGAATTGGCCGGTGATCGCTTGTGGAAGAACACTATTCGCTACAGCGGCTGAACTCGAGATTTCAGGGGGAAGCTGTCGTAGCGTGTCGATCAGATAAGCGACGATCTGGAGCGCAGCCGGCGAACCGATCGGTCAGGCAAAGATCTCTTCGATCGTCTGCGCGCGGAGAACCCGCTTGGTCCAGGCGCGGAGCTGATCCAGGCTTGCCGATCTGATCCGCTGAATAGTGTCGTCGGGCAGAGTGCCGAACCGGTCGGTCATCTCCTCGATCAACACTGCCGCCCACCCCTCAGCTCGCCCTTGAGCGAGCCCCTCAGCGCGGCCTTGAGCGAGTCCCTCTTCGCGGCCGCGCGCTTCGAGTCGTTCCGCCAGGGTCATCATCGCCCCTTTCGCTCGTGAACCGGCCAGTCAGGCAAAGATCTCCTCGATGGTCTGCGCGCGGAGAACCCGCTTGTTCCAGGCGCGGAGCTGATCCAGGCTTGCCGATCTGATCCGCTGAATGGTGTCGCCGGGCAGAGTGCCGAACCGGTCGGTCATCTGCTCGATCAGCACTGCCGCGCGCCCCTCAGTGCGTCCTTGAGCGCGCCCCTCTTCACGGCCGCGTGCTTCGAGTCGTTCTGCCAGGGTCATCGTCGCCCCCTTCCGCTCGTGAACCGGCCGGTCAGGCAAAGATCTCTTCGATCGTCTGCGCGCGGAGAACCCGCTTGGTCCAGGCGCGGAGCTGATCCGGGCTTGCCGATTCGACCCGCTGGATCGTGGCGACGGGCAGAGTGCCGAACCGGTCGGTCATCAGCTCGATCAGCACTGCGGCGCGCTCCTCAGCGCGCCCCTCCTCACGACCGCGTGCTTCGAGTCGTTCTGCCAAGGTCATCGTCGCCTCCTCTGCTCGTGGACCGATCTGGGCCATCCCCGCGGCCAGCTTGCCGGGATCGGGATCGCCGACTTTCATCACGTAGCTGATCACGATCTGTAGCTTCCTCGCCGCGTTCGGCCCGGCCTCCAAGGCGCGGAGGTCGTCTGCGAGCCACTTCAGGATATCTTCTACTACCTGGTCGTTGCCTGGGACTATCTGCTGCAACACCAGGACCGTCCGGGCCGCGGGGGTCAGGTCACGCTCGCGCAGTGCTTCCAGGCCGAGACGGGAGACGTCATCGAGCAGGAACCGGAACTGCGGCATGTACGGCGCTATCGCGGTCTTGGCGGCGGCGTCGAGGTCGATGAGGTCGGTGAACTGCAGCGGTGCCGACCAGGCCCGTCCGGTAGCGGTGTTGTGCACGACCAGGGGGATGATCGCGGGCAGCATCCGCGGCGGGGGCGGTACCGGCTCACCGGCCTCGCGGGCACGCGTACGTTCGGTCTCCTCCTGGTCGAGGTAGCGCCACCAGATGTTGACCATGTACTCCAGCATTCGCAGCGCCATGAACCGGTCGCTGCTGGATTGGTGCTCGGCGAGGACATAGAGGAAGGCGGGGCGGTCGTCGAGGGTGGTGCGGAACAGTAAGTCGCCGTAGCGGTTCGACAATTCGGGGTCGACGAAACTGCAGTGCTGCAACTCCATGTGGCGCCAATCGATACGGCCGGCGAACTCGGGACTGGCATGCGCCGCTACGACGGGGCGGAATTCGGAGGCGGCGTCGTCGGCGTCGGCGAGGAGGCTGCGGAAGAGCGAATCGTGCGGGTTGAACCGCTGATCGGTCATGGCCGGCGACACTACGGGCGGACACCGACAGGAAGGCAATCCGACAGCCCGCCCACCAGGACGGGTGTACCCGGCCCTCAGCCTGTTCGGACGGGATACGTGCCCGCGGCCCGGCCCGGCTGTCGACCGCGCTGACCACCGGAGCAGCATTGCCGATCCGGACCTTGTGACCGGCGTGCCGCCTCGGAGTCCGCTGCCCGGGCCAGTGGCCGCGACCGTTCGAAATGTGTCCGGTGCGGCCACAACGGCCATAGGGAGTCGGAGGCGCTACTGTGCCCAGTCGGTGATCCGCCCTTCGGCCCGGAAGCGAAGTGCCGGGTCTACGTAGCGGGCCTCGGGGACGGCATAGAGGGCGTCCACCTCGGCCCGCTGGATAGCGAAACCGGAAGCGTAGGCAGCGATTTCGGTTTCCGACGCAGGCAGGCTTGCGAGGTCCAGGAGGGTTTTCACTACGTCGTTCATGCGGCCACTCCTTGGGTGAGGGAGGTGGGGGCTTGGCGGTGCCAATCGGTGGACTGCTGGAAAACGTCTGCTACGCGGAGGATTTCGGCCTCGGCGAAGGCGGGGCCCGCTAGTTGGAGGGACAGTGGGAGGCCGATGGCGGTGAAACCCATGGGCACGGCCAGGACCGGGTTGCCGACCGTGTCCCAGTACGGGGTGTGGACCAGACTGAACAGTCTGCCGAAGTCGAGTTGGCCGCCGGGGCCCGTGAGCGATTCGAAGGTCGGTGCGCCGGCGGCGGCGGTGGGGCAGACGATGACGTCCACGGTGTCGAAGAGTCGTCCGAGGGCGTCCTGGGCTACTCGGCGAACCCGTTGGGCCTGTACGTAATCGGCGCCGGATACCTGTGCGCCGATCGACGCCATCGCTCGGGTGGCGACGAAGTAGTCGTCCCAGCGCGTGGACAGGTCGGTGCGGTGGTAGGCCAGCGCCTCGGATCCCGCGGTGATCATGTCGGCGGTGATCATCTCCTGCCGGTACGGCAGTGTCACCTCGGTGGTGGTGGCGCCGGCGCCGGTCAGGACCGTGAGCGCGGCGTCGAATGCGGCGGACAGTGCCGGATCGCTGTGCTCGGGGAAGTGCCCCTCACGCACGACCCCGATCCGCACTCCGCTGAGATCCTCGGTCCAGCCGGGAACGGTGAACGGTGCGTCCACGCAGTCCGGATCGCTGGCGTGCAGGCCGGCGATCACCTCGAGCACGACCGCGCAGTCCCGTGCGCTGCGTGCCAGCGGGCCGATGTGATCGAGGCTGTATCCTAAAGGCACACAGCCCGATTTGGGCACCCGGCCGAACGTCGGCATCAGGCCGCTCACCCCGCAGAACGCCGCGGGTATCCGGATGCTGCCCCCGGTGTCGGTCCCGAGTCCGGCCAGGAACATGCCGGCGGCGACGCCGATCCCGGTGCCCGAACTCGAACCGCCCGGCCAGGTTTCGGGGTTCCACGGATTGCGTGGCACGGGAAAGGGTTTCGTGGGATCGGGCATGCCGCAGGCGAATTCCATGGTGGTCGTCTTGCCGGTGATCACCGCGCCCGCTGCCTTGAGTCGCGCTACCACCGGTGCGTCCTTGCCCGCGCCCCACTCGGGGTCGAGGATGAGGCTCTGCGCCGTCGTCGGGCCCTCGGCGACGGCGAGAATGTCCTTGACGCCGAAGGGAATTCCGTGCAGTGGACCCCGGTCGTGTCCGGCGGCGAATTCGGCGTCCGCGGCGGCGGCGCGTTCCAGTGCGTACTCGTCGAACCGGCTCAGATAGCAGCCCAGGGGGTCGTCGAGGCGATCGGCCGCGGCGATCGCCGAGCGGGTGAGGTCGACGGACGTTACGGTGCCCGCGCGCAGCGCCGCGGCCGCGTCGGTGAGGGTGAGCGGGATATCTGCTGTCATGACAATTCCTTGCTGCTGCCGCGCGACACGAATCGGAAACGCTCGCCGCGGGTGTGGATGTAGGCGACGTCGAACGGTCTGCCGTCGAGGTCGTAGATGATCTGTTCCATCGAGATCAGCGGGACGCCCTCGCTGATGCCCAGCGACTCGGCCAGCGACGCGTCGGCCAGCTCGCAGTCGAAGATGAATTCCGAATCCGACAGTGCCACACCGGCATCGGCGAGCAGCTGGTACCAGTCGGAGACGAACGGGGTGTCGCGGAGTTTGCCGGCCTGGGGGTAGCGCACGTAGTTGGTCGCGATGGCGACCGGCTCCTCGTCGTGCAGCGCCACGTATTCCATTCGCAGACACGGTTTTCCGGGATCGATCTCGAGCCGCTCGGCCACGGCGCCCGGCGCGCTCACCACCGATCGGTCCAGTTCACGCGGCCGCATCCGGTGGTTGAACATGCTGTCGCCGGTGGGTTTGATCACGCCGTGCGCCTCGGGCAGCGACGTGGTCACCGGTTCGATCACGGCGTGGGTGCCCACGCCCTGCGTCCGTTCTATCAGGCCCTCGGTGCGCAGCATCGCCAGCGCGGCCCGCACGGTGGCCCGCGACGCCCGGTAGGAGGCCATCAGCTCGGCCTCGCTGGGCAGCTGGCCGTGCGCGTACCGGCCGCCGCGCACGGTGGCCCGCAGGATGTCGCGCAACCGGCGCACCTCGTGGACCCGTTGCCGCCCGGAGGCAGTCCTCACACCCCCGGACGGTAGGCATTCGCCGTTGCTGACGGATCTCTCGCCGATGACTCCGGCGTTACGGCCGAGCGTGATCATAGAAGTGCCGGTTCTTCCCGAACGGCCGCCGCATCGCTGTTCACGAAGTCGGCGACCCCGATCACCTCCGCGAAACCGCAGTCGCGCATGACCTCGATCCCGATCTCGTGCAACCGGGGCGTCTGGGCGGCGCAACAGTCGTGCAGCAGCGTGACCGGGAAGTCACGCATAATGGCCGACCGCACAGTGGTCTCCACGCAGAAGTTGGTTACGACGCCGCACGCCACCAGCTCGGTCACGCCCATACCGCGCAGCAACGGCTCCAGTGAGGTCCACTGGAAGGCATCCAGCCGCGCCTTGTCGACCACCAGATCCTCGGGGCCGCAACCGAGTTCGTCGATCACGTCGCCGTCCCAGCTGCCCGCCCGCAAGCCGCCCGAGGCCTCGATGTCCGGGGTACGTCCGGCCAGCCAGGGCCCCTGGTCCGGATAGCCGGGCCGGTACACGTGCCGGGTGAAGACCACCGGCATGCCGATCCGGCGAGCATGCGCCACGGCCTCCGTGGCGGCCGCGACCGCCGCGTCGTTCCCGGCCAGGCCCATGCCCAGCCGCGGCAGCGAGCCCTCGGGGTGGCAGAAACCGTTCTGCATATCGATGACGATCAGCGCTTTCATCGCGCAACCTCCAGTTCGGGTTGTTCGGTTCGGGGCATGCCGAGGACGACCGGGCCCTTCGGTGGTCGCCACGCATGCGGTTTGCAGGAGTCCTTGCAGGCGCCCTCGGTCGAGCAGCACAGCGAGCACACGGTGCCGCCGTGGAAGGGGCAGGTGGCCATGTCGACGACGTCGAAGCTGCCCTCGCATACCGAGCACGGCAGTTCATCGGCGCCCTCCGGAAGCTCGGAGACCCGAGCGACGTACCAGCGGCCGCGGGTCGCCCAGGCGATCACCGGTGGCAGGACCAGGGCGATGCCGAGCGCGATGAACGGGGACAGCGCCGCGGCGGTGTCACCGAAGACCCGGTAGTAGGCGACCATCGACACCACGCCGGCGACGATCATCGACCCGAAGCCGACCGGATTGACGTTGTACAGGTGCGCCCGATGGAAGACCAGCTGCGGCGGCGCCAGCTTCAGCCATCGCTTGTTGATCACCAGGTCCGACACCATGGCGGCGATCCACGCGATGCCGATGTTGGAGTACCAGGCCAGCACCTGGACGATGTGGTCGAAGATGCCGATCTCCATCAGGATCAGCGCGAGCCCCACCTGCAGGAACACCCATGCCGCCCGGCCGGGATGGCGGTGCAGCACCCGGGAGAAGAAGTTCGACCAGGACAGCGAGCCCGAATAGGTGTTCATAATGTTGATCTTGATCTGGGACAGCAGCACCAGACCGCCCGCCAGGATCAACGCCGACGTGTGATTGCCGGTCAACCGCTCGTACACCACGGTGAACAGGTCGACCGGCACGCCGACACGGTCCGCGTCCAGCGTCGTGGCGGCATAGCCGACCAGCAGCGTGGAGGCGAAGAAGATCCCCACGGCGAACAGCGCGAACCCGGGCCCGCCGAAGATCACCGCCAGCCGCCACCGGCCCAGCCTGCCCTTCTCCGGATCGGGCATCAGCCGCAGGTAGTCGCCCTGCTCACCGACCTGCGCGGCCAGCGACAGCTGCGCGGCGGCGATCGCGAACACCGCCAGCACCGTCACCCCGGCGGCCCCGCCCGGTGCCACACTCGCCGGATGCACCATGTGCTGCCCGGCGTCCGGTGCCGTGGCCGCCGCTCCCAGCGCGAGCCCGATCAGCACGATCCACAGCGGCCAGGTCCAGGCCTGGAACTTGGCGCTGAACGACATGCCGTAGAGCGTCAGCGGAATCATCACCACGGCCACCAGGACGTAGGAGGCGTGAATGTCCATGTGGGTCAAGGCCGTAACTGCCTGCGCCATGATCGCGCCCTCGTAGGCGAGGAAGATCAGCGTGTACGTGGCATAGACCAGCGAGGTCACGGTGGAGCCCAGATAGCCGAAACCCGAACCGCGCGTGAGCAAGTCGATGTCGACGTGGCGGCGCGCGATGGCGAACGCGATGACCAGCGTCAGCGGTATCGTCACCACCGCGGCCAGGCCGAAGCCGATCAGCGCGCTGCCGAACCCGAATTCGTCCACGAACGCCGCGTCCAGCGCATAGCCCGCCATCGCGGAAATCCCGACCAGACAGGACAGGAACACCATCCAGGGGGACCATCGGCGGAACGCTGCCGGCGTATATCGGAGCGAATAGTCCTCCATTTTCGGATTGTCGGTGAAGCCCATTGTCGATCCCTTCGCTGCGGTGAGATCGACGGTGACAGCGGCGTATTTCGGCCCGGTATCTACTGTCGTTTCGCCTGGTTACGCCGGATCGGGCGGGCGGGGCGGGGCGCGGAGCTCGGGTTATGCGCGAATCGAAACGTATTCCGCCGGATTCGCCGGGAGTTACGCGGCCAGGTTATAACCACGCCGTCAGGTCAGGCGGCACCGTTCCCGACCCGGCCGTGTCGAAGACCTGCGGGAACACGGCGATCGACCTACCGACACCCATCGCGCCAGCCGCCTGGGCCACATCGGCGGGAATAGTGGTGGCTTCGGTCATGTCCCCCATACGTCGAAACCACCCGGGCTTTAACCTGACTCGCTGTGTTGCTGGAACACTCGCTGCCCTCCGTCTGATTCACCGGTGCGCAATGGTTTTCGGGATCGGCTCGCCGCCCCTGTGGTTCTGAGGAAAGCACGGTGAGGACACTCCGACGGCCAGGCTTCCACGAGGGTTCCGGGTGAGTATCAGCAGATATCCGTCCGGGGTGCCGGCCTTCACCTCCGGGATGTCAGGGTCACTGTTGTCACGGAATGGTTTCCACCCCAGCCTCTTCCATACCGCTTCGAACAGATCCAGGTACTCACCGCCCCGGTCCGCGGGTACACCGATGACCCAGTAGTTTGCACCGAGGTTGTAAGGGCGGTTCGGCACGGTGTCGTCATCGATACAGGGCACGACCGTGGCGTCACCGAACATCGTTTGCGGAAACTGAGGGTTCTGCCATGAGAGCGAGATCTCGGTGGGGAGCTGTCGGAGCGTATCGAGCAGGTAGGCGACGACCTGTTGCCGCGCCGCCGCCTCTGTCAGCACGGCGTCCGTGGGGCCGGCGGATACCACGCAATCACTCTCTCATCAACCCGATCCACACGTAATCCCGCGCCCTGGTCAGCGCCACCATGGTCTGGCGCAGGGTCAGTTCCGCGCGATCGCGTTCGCCGCCGGCCAACCGGCCGAGTGATTGGGCCGGTTCCTCGACGAGATGGAATACCGCGGCGAAGTCCATGCCTTTCGCGCGGTGGACGGTGCCGACCTTGACTTCGTTTCGGTGGGTGCCGTCGTAGTATTCGAGGGGCATCGAGGGGATGTTACTGCGGCGCAGTAGGTCTCGGATCTGCTCGGCTTCCCGGTTGGTGGAGGTGATTACGGCCGTGTCGGAACGGGAGACAGGGCATTCGGAGACTGCCCGGACAAGTCGGGCATGGGCGTCGTTGTGGGAGACGATCTCGTATTCGGCTGTGCCGCCGGGCAATACGACCTCGGTGTCGCGGAGTACGAAGCCGGGTTCGCCGTCCAGGTCGTCGACGGTGTTGGTGGCGTCCATGCGGGCGGCGTAGTGGTGGACTGCTTCTCGATTGCGGTAGTTGATGCGCAGGACGGCGCCGCGGCCGACGATCGGGATGCCCGCGTCGGACAAGCGCCAACCGCCCGGGTAGACCTGTTGCTGGCCGTCTCCGACCAGCAGGAGCGGGGAGTTCGGAGTGCCGCCGGCTATTTGGTGGGCCAGCATCAGCTCCGTCAAGGTGAAGTCCTGGACCTCGTCGACGACGACGAGCGCGTAGGGGTCGTCGCTCGGCGCTGCTCGCAGCTCGGCGATGGCCATGTCGATGACGTCGTTGAAGTCGTGCTCCCTGCGTGCTCGCAGGTTGTCCTGATACGGCTCGTACAGGTGCTTCCAGATGAACTCGCGCCGGTCACCGTCCAGGGCGAGGCGCTCGCGGCCGGTGCGGTCGATCTCCCTGTACTCCTTCAGCTTTCTGATGCCTCGGCCCTTGATGACGCGCTGGATTTCGTCCTTCCAGTAGTGCGGGTTCGGTTCGATGGCTCCCAGGACGTTGCGTGCGTTCCGCCATGCTCGCGAGAAAGCGTTGTCGCCCTCGACGAGTCTGGGCTCGTACCCCCGTTCTCGCAGAAATCGCACCGTCCAGGAATGCAGTCCGATGAACTCCGCGCGGTCGCCCGCATTCGGTGCGAGGCGGCGAAACCCCGACTCGTGGTAGGCCGGTAGGGTGCGCACGAAGCTGGTGAACAGCAGGCGGCCGGGCTCGTGTTTCGCGAGACGTGCCATTCTGTGCAGTGCCACAACGGTTTTCCCGGTTCCTGCTGGGCCACTGAACCGGGCGGGTCCGTTGAAGTTCCGGTGGACCAACTCCAGCTGAGCGGGATCCAGGAAGGTCATCCACTCGGCGAACGGGCGGCCGAGAGCTCGGGTGCGTTCGTCGTCGCGCAGTGCCGACGGCGCGAAAAGCCCTTCTGTCACGGAGGTTTCGGGCACCGGTGCGCTGTCGCTGGAAATCAGCTCGTACCGGATGTTTCGGTCGGCGGCGGTCATCGCGATCTGCCGAGCACCCTGTTTGGACAGTTTCGGTTCGGCGAAGAGGCACTGCGGCAGGCTGGTCAGATCGGCGGTCGTGTACCGGGCCTCCGCAGGGGTGTCGTCCGCTCTCGGCATGAGCAGCAGCACCTCGACCATGTGCGGAACGTACCGGCTGCGGCCGGCGACGAGGTTCGTGAACACCTCCTCGGCGTGCGCGCGGATCTGTCGCAGAGCGGATTCGGACGGGACGCTGTCGGTGAACACCAGGGCGAACACGCCGCCCGGACCCACCGCGAACGCCCCCGCGTGACCGGGTGGCGGGAACACGTCACCGCGCTCGACCAGCACATGCCACCCGTTGCGCATCAGCGGCACGGACAGGAAGCGACGATGCGCTCCGGTCAGAAACGGCAGAGCATCCAGTTGCTGCTCCACCCACCGACGACGTTGCTCAAACCTGATGTCGGCCATGCACATCCCCAATTCAACCCAGTGATCGATCATCCAGCTCATCGGATCCGAGTCGAAAACCCCGCCTGTCCAACCCATCGCCGGGCCTCGGTGTCCGCGCCCTCGTCACAGCAGACCCGAGCTGAATCCCAGATTGCTCGCCGATCGGGCAATTCAGATGCTAGCAACACTCGGATGTTGGGAACATCTGAATCGTCGAATCAGCGACATCCAGCACATGCCCAGCACGGTGGGAGTACGAGCCGCCGACCCGCGGCTATGACATTCCGGTGGAGGAGCCAACCGCTACGGCGCTATTTCGGTGCATAGAGTTCGGGCCGGAAGAGCCCCTCGGCACCCTCTCGGGTGGAGAGCTTTCGTTGCAAGCCTCGTGCGTTACGGTCGGCGAACCCAGTGCACGTACCGGAATCGGCGCATCGTGGGACACACCGGTCCAGCTTGCCAGCACCTGATCTCCAGTCCGGCTCCGCCACCAGCTCCACCCCGTCCCACGTAAACCGCGCCGTCGTCACGGCATCATCCCCGTCCCCGGCCAGAATCTGATGTATCGCAATGCCATCCAGCTCGGCATACGTGCACCACTCGTGGCCGGAGGTGAGGAGCAGGTCCAGGTCCAGTGCCGACAGCAGGGCGAAGATCTGGCCGCGGCGGTAATCCCGGCCCGTTCCCACAGCGCGCGAACCTGCCGGGCATCGGAGGGCGGCTCGAGATCCTGCATGGCGCTCAGAGCGCGAAAACCGGTAGCGGTATCCTCGCGCCGGGCAATTCCCGCAGGACACGCAGAGCCAGCTCCAGTGTCCGGGGCGTCAAGATTTTGGCCTACCGTCTTCCTGCTTGTCGAAGTAGAGGATGGTGTCCGCAGGGTAGTCCTGGAGCAGCATCCCCTCGCATGCTGTGCGGAAACCGCCGGCGGAGAGGCCGGTGAGGATGCCGAACAGCCTGGGGTTGCCGAAGGCTGCGCGGATCTCGGGAGGCGAGGCGTCGACGGCGCTGTCGGTGGTCAGGTCCCCGAAATCCAGGGGGCGCAACGGTGTGTCGAGTTCTGTCCGGCCCGCTGGGCGGCCGATCGCCGCGTACTCCTGCGGTTCGCCGTGGTCGTACCGGCACAGCTCGTAGGAGACGTCCTCGATCGCGGTCACGCTGATTATCGGCCAGCGGGACGACAGGCGCAGGGCGAGTGGGTGTTTGCCCAGCGGGGTCAGCTCCCAGTTGCAGCTCATGATGGTGATCCACGGGTCGTAGGATTCGTCGATCAAGACGATGTCCGGTCCCAGCGATCCGTCGGTGTTCAGCTGAGCGTCGAGGATCTGTTCGTGCCTGGGAGCGACGGGGAATACTCCGTTGGCCGCATAGGCGTCGATGATGGCGGTGCGGATGTCGGCGACGGTGTCTCGCGGGCGGGGACGCAGATTCAATGCGCCGAAGGTGGTCTCCAGTTGCACCGGAGCCTCCGGAAAATCCGGTGGTGCACCGGATTCCATCGGTCCGAGACCTACGAGTTCCAGGCGCAGGTCGATCTCCTCGAGGCACCAGCGCGGTGCCCTGCTGGCGTAGATGATGTCGCGGCGGGTCGACTGCGAGACATCCACGAGGGTGTCGCAGCCCAGCCGGCGCAGCGTGTTGTAGGTCGAGATCGTGAGATCGAAGTCGGCGAGCGGGGCCTCGTGCAGTTGCCGAACCAGCTCCGCCGGAACAAGACTCGAGTACGCCCTGCGATACGCCAGGGTCGCCTGCACGATCGGCAGTGCGGCCCGCAGCGCGCGCTCGAGCGCGCGCAAGCTGCCGATCAGTTCCTCGATCCGATCCGAATCGCCCGCCGCCCGTTGGCAGTTGATCCGAACGACCTCCTCGGCGGCGGCGATCGCTTCCGCCTTATCCGACTGCATACGCCTCGACCTCGTGCCACTGCGAAATACTCTCGCGCCGTGCGCATATCAAGGCCGGGTGAACACAGGTCAGCGCTCGCGCATGCCGGCCACTCGTCGCGGGAGAGGTGCGGTTTCCGACCCACCACTTCCCGTCCGAGTCGTACGAGATAATCACCGGAACATTAGAACGCCGAGCGGTACCGGCCGCCAGACCCGTCACGGGGGCCTTGACAAAACGGATCCGGGTCGTGCCGATGTTCCAAGGCCACCGGAAAGGCCACCGGCCCGGCCGAGCGCGATTCCCGCCGATGCGCAAGGGTCCATCGTCCCGAGAAGGAACGGACCGAATCGGCCGCATCGCGTCCGTAGGCCATCAACTCACCGCCGGGGACCCCTTGTCGACCTGCTGGTTACTCGCATTTTTCGAGTGGCCGAGTAAAGCGCAGCAACACCATTCATCGCATCGATCCGAACAAGGAGGGTGGTTACGATGGCTCCACCTCGGAATGCCGCGGTCGGGTAGGTGCACCCTTCGAGACGGTGCCCGTCTAGGGCACAAGGGCATCGGTTGACGACAACCGGTCACCGACACGGGTCCCAAAGGTCACCGTCTCGGCCATCCCGCACACAGGTGGCTAACAAGCGACGCACAATGGTAAGCCAGCGGGTGTTTCCGGGTGACGAGATCCGTTGCTGCCGCTAACAACTCGCCGACAATGTCGGAAACCGATCGGGGGTCGATGGTAGCTGTGCCGATACCCGAGGATCGGTGCGCTCGGTTTCCGACCCGAGCCCAGTAGAAGACGTATGGAATCCGGAAAAATCATGCACAACAAGGTTTTTCGTGCCGTCGCCACCGCCGGTGCCGTGGGCACGGTCATTTTCCTGCTCGGCGTGCCCGCCGGTGCCACGCCGGACGGAGCCACGTCGACCACGCGCAATACCGGTCCCGAACGCAGTGCCGTCGATCGGCAATTCCTGAAGCAGAGTCATCTCGAGGACGCCGACCACATCCGGCAGGACGCCGGCATCCAACTGGCGCACGCGGACTGCGCGTGGCTCGATGCCAAGGGGAACTCGGCGGCCAATCAGATCGCGCTGGCGGAGAATCTGCGGAGTTCGGTCGACTATCCGTACACATTTCTCAATGCCGCCGTCGACGCCTACTGTCCGTGGAACCAGCTGGCACGGCCGACCATGTACAGCGGATGAGAGCCCCGCAATCGCGGGGCTCGGCCGAAGAGCAGCCCGGTAGCGGAGGGGACCCCCGGACTTGCGCAAGAACGGTCAAGCGCCGCCGCACCCGCGCATACCAGACTGATATCCGTGACCAATGGACGCGACCGCCTGCGTGAACTGCTCGACGCCGTGCTCGAGGAGGGTAATACGACGCTGAGCGCGATGGCGCAGGACGCCTTCGCCTCCCCGTACCATTTCACTCGCCAGTTCTCGCGCGGCACCGGCGAGTCTCCGGTCGCCCTCAAGCGCCGGGTGCTGCTGGAGCGGGCGGCCTGGCAGCTGCGGCACGGCTCCTCGGTGACCGAGGTGGCGTTCGCGGCCGGGTACGACTCGGTGGAGGGATTCAGCAGGGCGTTCAGCAGAGCCTACGGGCATCCGCCGAGCGCCGACGACGAGTCGAAGCAGCACTGGCTGCCCGCGGCCAACGGCATTCATTTCCATCCACCGATGTCGCTGTGGGTGGAGAGCGAACCGAAAGGCAGGCATCACATGGATCCGACCTCACTGCTGGTACACCACGATCTCGACGACACCCGGGAACTGATGAAACTGGCGACCGGCCTCGGCGAGGAGCAGTACCGGCGCGGGCGCGAGGCACACCTGGTCCTCGGATGGGACGGCCCGGACGATTCGATCGCGACCGCGCTGGATCACCTGGTCTGGACGAAGGAGGTGTGGCTGGCATCGATCGACGGCGCCGACACCCCGCCGCGCCGACCCGACGATCTGCCGACGCTCATGCGCCGGCTCGACGAGGTCGGCCCGCACTGGCTCGACACGATCCGCGACATCGACCGCCGCGACGGCTGGGGCGACACCCTGATCGACGCGCTGTGCGAGCCGCCGGAAAGCTTCGTCGTCGGCAGCGTCATCGCGCACGTCCTCACCTTCTCCGCACACCGCAGGCAGCTGGTCCGGCATTGGCTACGCAGTGAAATCCCGGACAGTACAACAGAGTTCGACAACGGCGACCCCATCATGTGGCTCCGAGAGCGAGGCTGACCATGCCCTTCACCACCTACTACACCGCGACCACCCTCGACGGGTTCATCGCCACACCGGATCATTCGCTGGACTGGCTGCTCTCGCGCACCATCGACGGCAACGGGCCGATGGGCTACGAGGCGTTCATCACCGATATCGGCGCAATCTGTATGGGCGCCAGTACTTATCAGTGGCTCCTCGACAACCAGGGCAACGAGCCGTGGCCGTATCGGGTGCCGGTCTGGGTGTTCACCCACCGCACCTTCCCCGCACGCACCGACGCCGACATCCGCTTCACCCAGGACTCGGCGCCGGCGGTCCACAAGCAGATGGCGGATGCGGCGGGCGACAAGCACATCTGGGTGGTCGGCGGCGGCGACCTCGCCGGCCAGTTCGCCGACCACAGCCTCCTGGACGAGGTCTGCGTCTCCATCGCCCCGGTCACCCTCGGCACCGGCGCTCCCCTACTCCCCCGCCACCTCGAACTGAAACTCACCGAACTCGCCACCAACGGCGAATTCGCCTGCGCCCGCTACACAGTCGCCCACACCTGACCGCCGGACACCGACTGCGGAAGTAACCGCGGTCCGGCACCAATTCACCCTGCCCCGAGAACACACTCGATTCACTTACCGTAGAACCAGCAGCTCACCACGCTGCACGCAGTGATCACCGAACGCGGCGGCGGCCCCCCTGTGGGGACGCGGCCGCCGCGAGGATCCGGTGCCTACATCTGCGGCAGGCGGTCGCCCTGCACCAACTCGATGTCGAGGTCGAGCTTCACCGTGGTGCCGACCGCCGCGACGCCCGCGCGGACCACGGCGTTGTAGTCGATGGCGAAATCGTCGCGGCGCAGGAGTGTTTCGGCGTGGAAGGCGGCGCGCACGCCGCCCCAGGGGTCGGGGCCGTAGCCGCCGTAGGTGACGGCCAGCTCGACCTGCTTGCGCTGGCCGTGCAGCTCCAATTCGCCTGGCATCGACCAATTGTCGGCGCCGGTGCGCTTCAGGCCGGTGCCGGTGAATCCGATCAGCGGGTACCGCTCCACGTCGAGGAACTCCCCGGAACGCAGATGATCGTCGCGCATACCGACGCCGGTGTCGATGCTGGCGGCCTTGATCTCGGCGTATCCCGTTGTCTTCTCGAAGTTTTCGGCGACGTCGAGGCGGCCGCTCACATCGTCGAAGCGGGCCCGGATGCTCGCGATGCCGAGGTGGCGCGCGGTCACCACGACGTGCGAATGCACCGGGTCGATCGTCCACGGCCCCGCCGGCGGCGTCTCGATCGAGCTCGCCTCCGGTTCGAGCCGGACCTCGCCGAGGCTGCCGGCGCCCGACGACGAGACGCGCGCGATCTGCGCGACCGGCTTGTGGCCGGGTGCGGTCACGACCGCGGTGTGCATGCCCGCGGGCAGCGCCTCGGTGCCGGCCGCGCCGCTCTCGTCGGCCACCGCCCGGCCCAGCTGCCGACCGTCCAGGCTGGTGACGGTCAGCACCGCACCGGCGACCGGCCAGCCGTCCACGGTCCGAATCTGTGCGGTCAGCCCACTCATATCGTCGCCCTCCTGATTCCCGGCACCAGCAGGTGCCGATATTCGTTCGAGCCCCCCGATCGTCTGCCGGCCACCGTCGAGACGATTGATACCGCGGCCACTCCCCCGTCTGCTTCCGGCCGGAATCCACGAGTGCCGGTGCGGGATCCGGGCCGAGCGCACGCCGGAACGACCAGGACCGGTGACGACTGCGGTTGCCGAACTACCCCGCCATTCACGACGGCCCCGCCTGACCGTTGACGTCGTAGCCGAGCCGGACGTCGTGGTCCACCTCGCCGCCGGCGATGGTCACCGCGCCGGTCACCGGCGGGTAGCCGCGCGCGACGACCGTGTACTCGCCCTCGGGCAGATCCGGCACCGCGTAGCGGCCGTCCTCGTCGGTGCGGGCGGTTCCGACGGTGGTACCGGTACGGTCGAGCACCGTGATCTGCGCGTCGGGCACGACCCGCCCCTCGGCGCGGACCGTGCCGGACAGGACGGCCATCGACTCGAGCTGGACGTCGTAGTGCAGCCGGCCGCTGTCGGGCACGGTCAGGGTGGTCGCGGTGGGCCGCTTGTGCTCGGCGACCGCGACCAGCGTGTAGGTCCCCGACACCACGCCGTGGCAGGAGTACGCGCCGTCGCCGGCCGTGACGGCCGCGCCGACCACCTCGCCGCGCAGGTCGGTCACCGTCACGGTGGCGCCGGCCACCGGTTCGCCGCCGGCCGTGCGCACCGTGCCCGACAGCTCACCGGAACCGCGCAGGGTCAGGTCCAGCTGCTGCGCGCTGCCGTCGACGCTGACGTTCACCGCCGTCGGCTGATGCCCGCTCGCCGACACGATCAGCACATAGCTTCCGGGCGTGGGCGGTTCGATGGTGTAGGTGCCGCCGCCGTCGCCGGCGGAGCGCGAAACCTGGTGTCCGCGTTGGTCGATCAGGGTCAGGGCGGCGCCGGGGACCGGGCTGCCGTCCTCCCGCCGGATATGTCCGCCGATGGACCTGCCACCGGTGGAGGCCACGGCCCGGGTCGTCGTCATCGCCGACACCCGTTGCGCCGCATAGCCGTTGACGGCGGAATGGCGCCCGCCCGTGCCGACCAGTGCCGGTTCGGGTTCCGGCCTGGGCTCGGGTTCGGGCCGCGGTTCGGCGACCGCCGGCGCGGCACCGGCCGGCACCCGGTCGTCGACCCGCTCCACATCGGCGTTGCTCATCACCTTGTCGTCCGATTCGACCGCATCCAGCTGTGGCTCCGGATCCGGCTGGGACGCTGGGGCATCCTGCAATGGAATCTCCTTCATGAACATCAGCACGATGCACGACAGCAGGGCGACCCCCGCGGCCACGAAGAACACACCGTGCATCGCGTTGGTGAAGCCGATCAGAATCGGTTCACGCACCTGATCCGGCAGCGCCGCGATACCCGCGGTGTCGGACTGCATCTGCTCGAGCCGGTCGGTGTCGAACCCGGCGGGCAGCCGCCCGCCGAAGGCATCGACGATCTTGTTGGGGAGCAGGTTGAACAGGATGGTCAGGAACACCGCCACGCCGAGCGTGCCGCCGACCTGCCGGAAGAACGTCGCCGACGCGGTCGACACGCCCATATCCCGGCGCGGGCCGGCGTTCTGCGCCGCGATGATCAGCGTCTGCATGCAGAAGCCCAGGCCGAAGCCGATGACGGCGCCGAAGACCAGCGGCTGCCACAGCGGGCTGTCGAACTGCACCTGGGCGTAGAGCAGGGCGCCGATGGTGATGACGAAGGTGCCGAAGACGGGCAGGATCTTGTAGCGGCCGGTGCGCCGGGTGATCTGGCCGGCGATCACGGAGCCGGACATGATGCCCAGCACCAGCGGCAGCATCAGCAGGCCGGCCTCGGTCGGTGAATACCCGCGCACCACTTGCAGATACAGCGGCACCATGGTGATGGAGCCGAACATCGCGACGCCCACGATGGTGCCGCCGACGATGGACACCGAGAACGTCGAGTTCTCGAACAGCCGCAGCGGGATCAGCGCCGAATCCTTCATCAGGGCCTCGACGATGAGGAACAGCACCAGGCCGACCGCGCCGACGCCGTAGCAGAGGAGCGCCTTGCTGGAGTCCCAGCCCCAGGTGCGGCCCTGTTCGGCCACGATCAGCAGCGGCACGACGCAGATGGCCAGCGTGACCGCGCCGAACCAGTCGACCCGCAATTTCTGCCGTTGATGCGGCACGTTGAGCACCTTGGCGACCACCAGCAGGGCGAGGATGCCGATGGGCACGTTCACCAGGAACACCCAGCGCCAGCCCTCCAGGCCCCACAGGTTCTCGTAGTCGGAGAACAGGCCGCCCAGCACCGGGCCCAGCACGGTCGAGGTGCCGAACACCATCATGAAGTAGCCCTGGTACCGCGCGCGCTCCCGCGGGGGCACGATATCGCCGATGATGGTCAGCGCCAACGACATCAGGCCGCCAGCGCCGAGGCCCTGGAAGGCCCGGAATCCGGCCAGCATGTACATCGAGGTCGCGAACGTGCACGCCGCCGAGCCGATGACGAACAGACCGATCGCGGTGAGGTAGAACGGCTTTCGGCCGTAGATGTCGGCCAGCTTGCCGTACAGCGGCGTGCTGATCGTGGCCGTGATGAGATACGCCGTCGTGGCCCACGCCTGCTGGTCGAAACCGTTCAGGCTGTTGGCGATTCGCACGATCGCCACGCTCACGATGTTCTGGTCCAGTGCGGCCAGGAACATTCCCAGCAGCAGACCCGACAGGATGGTCAGGATCTGCCGGTGCGACAGCGAAGTGTGCGCACCCGCGTCCAGGTCCGGCTGCGCCGCCGGTGCCTGGGTGGTCGAAGTTGTCATCTATCAGGCCCTATTCGAATCGGCTGTAGCAGTGGTCTTCTCGATGCTGGTGACGAGTCGCTCGACGAGCCGGGTCAGCACCGCCCGCTCGTCCTCGGGCCAGTCGGCCAGCATCTGGGCGATCCGGTGGTTGCGGATGCTCCGGTTCTCCTCGAACACCCGCTCCCCCTCCTCGGTGGCCGCCAGCACACAGGCCCGGCCGTCGACCGGATCGGCTCGGCGTTCCACCAGTCCGTGCGACACCAGGTACCGGACCTGCCTGCTGATGGTCGAGGTCTCGGCATGCAGCAGTTCGGCGACCTTGCCGGTCCGCTGCGGCCCGTCCTGGACCAAGCAGTACAGCACGGCGTAGGCCAACCGCTCCAGCCCGTCGGGGCCGTGCTTGGTCAGCTGTGATTTTGTCCTACCGATCGCCCGCACGAGCCGGACCAGCTGGGCGCCGAGCTGGTCGGCGACGTCGAGTTCGGCTGCCGTAGCGCCACGATCACGGGCAGCAACGACCATGATCCGTTTTCCTTGTTCCCGCACACATTCGTTAGCAGCTACAACTAGTTGCTGACGCCAACTATACAGACCGGAGGTGGTGCCTCCGCAAGGAGATTCTGCCGCCGCCCCGCCGGTCCGTACAGCGACTTTCCGATAGCCGTCCCCGCAGGTCGAGATGCCCTTATGCGCAGGAGTGAGGCGGCACCCCAGGTCGGCTGTGTCCAGGAACACAGTGGCGGCCGCGCGCGCATCGGGTATCCGCGCCCTGTCCAGGAACCTGGAAAAGATGCGGTCGCGGCAGGTGGGAGCCATGCACCCAGCACACACCCTCGAGCGAACTCGAGGTCAAGAGCGCGGGGCGGCAAGGCATGAGGACCGGTCCGGGAGCGACTATGGCCCAGCCCGGGGAGCGACTGTGCCCGATTCCGGAAGACCGTGACCCGGCTCAGGCGGCGCGGCGACGGTGTTCGGCGACGTGCACGCGGGTGGAGCACCTGGTGGAGCAGAACCGCCGCCGGCCGTTGCGGGAGGTGTCGACGAAGACGGTGCGGCAGCCGTCGCGGGCGCAGCGGCCGATGCGGCCGGCGTCCTCGCAGAACAGCGTGGCGAGACCGGCGGCGGTGTATGCCTTCACGCGCTCGTCCATCGGATCGCCCTCCCACGCGTAGTGCAGGTGCGGCGGGCGGCCGTCGTGCGTGGAAATGTATGGGCGACTGGTGGTTTCGGCCAGCAGCGCATTGATCCGGTCGACCGTCGGATCGGCGAACACCTCGTCCAGGCGGCGGATCCAGCGGCGCAGATCGGCGGTCTGGCGGGCGCTCAGCGTGGTGATCGGGCGGTAGCCGAACTGGTCGAGCAGGCGGACCAGATCGGCCGCCGAATCGGCGTTGACGAGCCGGGCGGCCAGTTCGGCGGCGGCGCCGCCGTAAGGGTTGAACTGCACTAGGTCATTACAGCACGCTGATCGTATGAATGCGATATGCCCTTCCTGTTCCTGGCCGGACCCGGTCGTCGTCTCGTCGCACGGACCGGTGCGGTATCTGCGCTGCGTCTGCGGACGGTGGCTGGTTCTCGACGGCGGCGAGCTGGTGGCGGCCCCGGGGGCCGGTCAGTTCGCCGAAGCGGCGACCGGTCCGGCCGCATGCGGGTCCAGCGGGCGGTGAGTGGCTCTTGCCCGGCGCCGTGCTCCGATCCACGCTGAGTCGATGACCGTGCACACCTCGGTATCGGATCTGCTGCCCGCCGACGTCCTGGACGCCTTCGCACCGACAGTCACCTTCTTGAACACGGCCAACTACGGCCTGCTGCCGAAAACCGTTGCGGCGGCCGTGGCGGAGGTCGATACGCAACGCCTGCACGGGACGTTCCGCACCGCATCGGTCGATGCGGTCGTGCGGTCGTGCCGCGCCGGTTTCGGTGAGCTGACCGGATTCGCGCCCGAACAGGTCGCCGTCGGCGCACAGGTGTCGCCACTGGTATCGCTGGTGGCCACGGCGTTGCCGGAGGGTGCGTCGGTCGTGGTCCCGGAGGGCGAATTCACCTCCGTCCTATGGCCTTTCCTGGCCAGGCCCGATCTGCGGGTGCGCACGGCGCCACTGGCCGATATCGCCGCGGATGTACGCGAGGGCGACGACCTGGTGGCCGCCTCGGTGGTGCAGTCGGCCGACGGGCTGGTGGCCGATACCGCGGCGATCGTCGCGGCGGCCCGAAAGCAGGGTGCCCAAGTGCTTTTCGACCTCAGCCAGGCCGTCGGCTGGTATCCGGTGCGCGACCTCGGAGCCGACTGGGTGGTGAGCGTCGGCTTCAAATGGCTGCTCGGGCCGAAGGGGACGGCGTTTCTGGCCGGGACGGACAAGGCGCTCGCCCGGCTGCGACCCCTGGCCGCCGGTTGGTACGCCGGCTTCGATCCGTGGGAGACCTGCTACGACGCACCGCTGCGGCTGGCAAGCGACGCACGGCGTTTCGACCTCTCGCCGACCTGGCAGGCCTGGGTCGGACAGCAGCACGCCCTGGACCTGGTGTCCGCGATCGGAATCGACGCCATCCACCGGCACGACCTCGCACTGGCCGATCGGTTGCGCGCGGGACTGGGTCTGCCGCAAGGGAACTCGGCCATCGTCTCGATCGAGGCGCCACCGGAGACGCTGCGGAGGCTGGACGAGGCCGGCGTGGTGGGTTCGGTGCGCGCGGGACGCCTGCGGCTGGGCTGCCACCTCTACAACACCGAGGCCGATATCGACCGCGCCCTCGAGGCATTGCGTGGTTAGCGGCATTGCGCGGTTAGCTGTTTACTTGCCGGCCGTTGCGAATACAATCTCCGGGACCGACTCGGAAGGGATCCGCAGTTATGGACGCGGTCGTCACGGAAGTCGCCGTAGAAGGTAAGCGGCTCATCGATGAGGCATGGCTGGGCCGGATCAGCCGCGACCAGGCCGTGCACAGGTTCGTGCAGGTCGGCGATGGTCTGGTGGAGCCGGATACGGCCGAGGACATCGTCGATGACGGCCTGGCCTGGCTGGATTCGCACGCCACGCGGCTGCGCCTGGTGCGCTGGTGCGCGCTGCTGGAACCGCCGGTATTCGGCGGGCTGGCCATCGTCGGCGTGGTGACCGGCGACTATCTGGCGGCGGGTATCGCGGTGGCGCTACTGGCGGCGCTGCAATACCTGCACCGGCGGTTCGCCCCGCACGCCGCCCCGATCCGGCGCCGCGCACGCGCCCGTCGCTGAGCGAGATCCCGCGGCCGGTCGGCATTTTCGCAGCTCTCGCAGGGTAGCGACGGCATGCGCGGCCGTCGCGGGTGCGCTGAATATCATGGCGCAATGACCAAGTCCCAGCGTCTGCACATCGTCCCGTCCCGGTTCGCGGTGGAGCATCTGCCCGCCGCGACATTTCCCGAGGACGACGAGTGGATCGCGCTGGTGCGCGCGCCCGAGGGGCTGACCCTGGTGCGCGAGGCGCCGCCGTGGGAGCAGGGCGACGTGTGGGTGGGTTTCTACGCGGGAACCGGCGGGCCCGGGCTCGACGATTCGCAGGCGCTGGCCGCGCTCGTGAATCCCCTGGCGGACGCCTCGATTCCGGTCTTCGCGGCCTCCACTTACCACGCCGACCTCGTGCTGGTGCCGGAGCGGCGGCAGGAGGAGGCCGCCGCCGCACTGCGGGAGGCCGGGCACGACATCACGGAGTAGCGCTCATCCTCGCGCGCTCTTCCACGCGAGATACTCCGCCCGCAGGCACACCGCACACGGCCGGTATCCGGCGGCGACGGCGGTCCGCTCGTCGGCGAAGAAGACCCGATGGGCCGCATACGGCCCACGCGACAAGGCCCGCAGCGCGGCCGGGCAATCGAGCCGCCCGTAGATCCGCAACCGCCGATGCCCGCCCAGCGCGCCGGGAACCGCACTGCGATAAGGCTTTCCGTCCGCGCCGAGCAGCGTGTACGTCAAGGGACTCGCTCCTCGACGCTAGGCATCGTGGAAGACGAGGCCGAGGGTGTGGCGCTGTCCGGAGCGGACGACGCTGACGCCGTGCCGCATCGGGGCGGCGGACCAGCCCCGGGCGCCGCGCACCGGGCGTTCGCGAGTGGTGAAGATCAGGCCGTGGCCCTGGGGCAGGGTGGCCGCCGCACCGCGGGACTGGGCGCGGGGGCGCTGCTCGACCAGGAGGAATTCGCCGCCCGTGTAGTCAGCGCCCGGCACGTCCAGACCGATGACGACCTGTAGCGGAAAGACCATGTCGCCGAACAGGTCACGGTGTAATGCATTCCAGTCGCCGGGGCCGTAGCGCAACAGGATCTGCGCCGACCGGGACTGTCCGGCCTGATGGCACTGGGCAATCCAGTCGTCCAGCCGCTGCGGCCACGATCCGGGGCGACCGAGCCGCCCGGCCCAATCCCGCGCGATGGGAAGCAGTTCCGGATAGAACGCCGCCCGCAGCTCGCGCACGATATCCGGCAGGTCGTGGGTGAAGTAGCGGTACTCACCGGAACCGAAGCGGTGCCGCGCCATATCGACGGTGCTGCGGAACCGCTCCTCGCGGTCGTACAGCGCGGCGATCGACCCGCATTCGGCGGCGGTCAGCAGCGGACCGGTCAGCGCGTGGCCGTGCTGGTCGAGTTCGTCGGCCAGCACGGCCCACTCCTGTTGGGCTACGCGGTCGGCCGGCTTCGCCGGCATTCCGGTCGCCATCATGCCGCCCGGCGCGCCCGTTCCAGTTCCAGCAACTGTTGCTTACGCCACACGCCCCCGGCATAGCCGGTGAGCGAGCCGTCGGCGCCGAGGACGCGATGGCACGGCCGCACGATCAGCAGCGGATTCGCCCCGATCGCCGTGCCCACCGCGCGCACCGCCGCCCGCGACGCCCCGATCCGGGCAGCGATCTCGCCGTAGGTCGCGGTGGCGCCGTAGGGGATCTGCTCCAGCGCCTGCCACACCCGGCGCTGAAAATCGCTGCCGCCACCGGCGAATTCGATATCGAAGCCGGTGCGCTCGCCGTCGAAGTAGTCGCGCAGCTGCGCGATCACCGCGGCGAACGGCGCCGGGTCCGAGATCCACTCGTCCTGCACCGCAACGCCTTTTCCGCCGTTCATGGACAGCCCGGTGAGCAGTACGCCGTCCCCCGCCGGCTCGCCGGCCAGCACCAGCTCGCCGAGTGGGCTGTCGATCGTCGTATACACGGTCATCGAGTTTCCTTTCCTGTTTCGCGGTGTTCCACGCTCCAATCTGCCCGCGCAACCTCCCCGATACCGGCGGAAATCGGACACCTCATTAGGGGGTCGTACGGACACGATTGCGCTGGTCCAGGCGCGGCGAACCGGGCGGCGACCGGATCGGCACGCCCGGCAACGACATTGAGGAATACCGTCGTAGGACGCTGCCGTTGCGCTAACCACCATCATCCTGCTAGCAAGGGGATCCATGCGGATCATCGTGATCGGTGCGACGGGAACGATCGGGGCGGCAGTCGCGGCGCAATTGGAACGCGCCCACGAGGTCGTCCGGGCATCCCGCCGCGGCCCGATACATGTCGACCTCGACGACCCGGCCTCGATCGACCGGCTTTTCGTGACCGTGCCCGACGTGGACGCGGTAATCTCCTGCGCCGCAAGCGGAAAACTCACGCCACTGGATTCCGACGACGACTTCTACCGCGGCATCCAGGGCAAGCTGTTCGGGCAGGTGCTGTTGGCGCGGACCGCCCTGCGGCGGCTGCGCGACGGCGGCTCGATCACCCTGACCTCGGGCGTCTTCGAGCGCGCGGAGCGCGGCATGGCGTTCGGCGCGCTGGCGAACGGCGGCCTGGAGGCCTTCGTCGGGGCCGCCGCGGTGGAGATGCCCCGCGGCATCCGGGTCAACGCCGTCAGCCCCGGCTGGGTGGCCGAGACGCTGGAATCGACGGGCCGCGACGGTGCAGACGGCACCCCGGTCGAGGATGTCGCCCGCGCGTATGTCGAGGCCGTGCAGGGCTTCCGGCAGGGACAGATACTGCGACCGAGCCGGGCCGGGGTGCTGGTGGTCTGAACCGGGTTCGCTCTCCCGCCGAACCCGGACCCGAGTGGTTTCGGGCCCGGATCGACACCGCGTCGCCGGGCCGACCCCTCAGACGCGCTCGAGTTCGCGCGTCGGATGTACCGGCTTCAGCGTCTTGTCCAGGTTGGTTCGCATGGTCGTGGCGGCGTCGAGCAGGTAGTTCTGTCGCACCCGCCACGGATGCCGGTCGCCCTGGCGGGGGAACTCGCCGACCGACCGCTGGATGTAGCCCGAGGCGAGGTCCAGCAGCGGGCGCTCGGTGAGGGCGCCCTGCGGTTCGGGGACGACGGCCCGGTAGCCGCGCCGGTCCAGATGCGCCAACACCTTGCAGACCAGCCGCGAGCTGAGGTCGGCGCGCAGCGTCCAGGAGGCGTTGGTGTAGCCGATGCAGACGGCGAAGTTCGGGACGCCGGTGAGCATGGTGCCCTGCCAGACGAACTGATCGGTCATATCCACCGACCGGCCGTCCACGGTCAGCGACATTCCGCCGAAGACCAGCAGCTTCAGCCCCGTCGCCGACACCACCACATCGGCCTCCAGCACCCGCCCGGACCGCAGCCGGATCCCTTCGGGCACAAAGGTTTCGATGGTGTCGGTGACGACCTCGGCCGTCCCCTTCTTCACGGCCCGGAAGAAGTCGGCGTCGGGCGCGGCGCACAACCGCTGATCCCACGGCTCGTAGGTGGGCGTGAAGTGCTCGGCGACGAGCCGCTCGTCCTTCAGAATGCGAGTGGACAGACCGGTGAGCAGCTTGCGCGCCTTCTCCGGCCGCCGCCGGCAGTACTGGTAGAAACCCACGCTGAACAGGATGTTCTTGGCGCGGATGAGCCGATGCGCCGGTTTCGGCGGAAGCAGGTCGCGGATCCGGTCGGCGTACTTGTCCCGGCCCGGCACCGCGGAGATCCAGCTCGGCGAGCGCTGCAACATGGTGACGTGCCCGGCCTGCTCCGCCATGGACGGCACCAGCGTCACGGCCGTCGCTCCGCTGCCGATCACGACCACCCGCTTACCGGCGTGGTCGAGATCCTCCGGCCAGAACTGCGGGTACACCAGCTGTCCCGAAAACGATTCGAGGCCCGGGAATTCCGGGGCGTGACCCTGGTCGTAGTCGTAGTAGCCGGCGCAGCAGTACAGGAATCCACATGTCAGGGTGCGCGTTTCGCCGCCCTGCTGGATGGTGAGCGTCCAGCGGGCCTCCTCGCTCGACCAGTCGGCTCCGATCACCTTGGTGCCGTACCGGATTCGCTCATCGATGCCGTACTGCTCCGCGGTCTCGGTGATGTAGCGCAGGATCGACGGACCGTCGGCGATCGACTTGGCATCGCGCCAGGGCTTGAACGGATAACCCAGGGTGAACATGTCGGAGTCCGAGCGGACCCCGGGGTAGCGGAACAGGTCCCACGTTCCGCCCAGCGCCTCGCGCGCCTCGAGGAGTGCGTAGCTGCGGCCGGGGTGTTCGGTCTGCAGCCGGTAGGCGGCGCCGATGCCCGACAGGCCCGCGCCCACGATGACGACATCGAGATGTTCTCCAGCCACAGTCATGCCTCCAGTGTGCGGTTCCGGGCCGTCCGCTTCTTGACTTTTCACGACAACTATTTAACTCTAGGCGACATGTCGGTCATACGGTCGGCGGGCCTGCGGGGCTTCCGCGCCACGGTAGCCGAGCTGGGCGGCGACGCGGAGGAGTTCGCGGTCGCGGCCGGGCTGCCCGTCGCCGCGCTGGACACCGACGATCTGCTGGTGCCCGACGAGGCCATGGCGATGGTGCTGGAGATCGCGGCCCACCGGCTGCGCTGCCCGGACCTCGGGCTGCGGATCGCCACGCGGCAGGATCTCGGCATGCTCGGCCCGCTGGCGCTGGCCATCCGCAGCTCCCCCACCCTGGCCGACGCGCTCGACTGCACGTCGCGCTACCTGTTCGTGCACGCCGAGTCGCTGAGCCTGGCTCGGGAGCCCGACCCGTACGGCGACCGTGGCGTCACGGCGCTGCACTACGGCGTGGGTCCGGGGCTGCCGACCCCGGTCCAGGGCACCGATCTCGGACTGGGGTTTCTGCACCGGGCGTTGTACCGGCTGGTGGACGGGCCGTACGGCCTGCGCACCGTCGAACTGCCCTACCGGCCCCCCGCGGCCCGCGCGGTGTACGAGGAATTCTTCGGCGCCCCGGTGCGTTTCGAGCGCCCGGCCGCGGTCCTGCGGGTGCCGAGCAGCCTCACCACCCGGGCGGTGGCCGGCGGCGACGAGACGCTGCGCCGGCTGGCGCTGGCATTCCTGGCCGAGCAGTCCGCCGGCGCGGGCGCGAGCGTCGAGCCGAAGGTGCGCGCCGCGGTACGCCAGTTGCTGGGCACCGCCACACCCGAAATATCCACTGTTGCAAGGCTTCTCACGATGCATCCGCGCACGCTGCAACGCCGCCTCGCGGCCGAGGGCACGTCGTTCGCCGCCGTCCTCGACGACGTCCGGCGCACCGAGGCCCGGCGCTACCTCACCGCCACCGATCTCCCCATGACCCAGATCGCCCGCCTGCTGGGACTTTCCGAGCAGTCCGCACTCACGCGAGCCACCCGCCGCTGGTTCCACGCCACCCCCTCCACCCTTCGCCGGACTCATCAAGCGGCGCAGGGGAATTCGTGGTGATCCGCGCTGCGCACCGGAGTGGCAGCGATACACCTTCGAATAGCGGGAGTGTTGTTCGGGTCGCGTTCCGTAGCGCGCGGATTCCCGGCGATCGCTTCCGGTTCGGGGATGCCGGTGTCGTCGGTCGATCGCGCCGACAGCAGTGCCGCCACCGGCATCTCGTAGGCGTAGTGGCTGCCCGAACCGCCGCCGGAGACGAACAGCATCCGTCCGGTGGTGACCGCGAGCAGCCCGCGCCCGCCACACACCGGTCGCCGCGGCCGGGTGCTGCCAGGAAGTCGATGCGGCGGCCCGGCGGCTTCCGGCGGCTCGACCGTCAAGGGGCGGCGGGCGCCCAGCGGTTGGCGGTGAGCGTGACACCCGACAGCGGCATCGTGGCCTCGTACAGGCGCTCGTATCCGGTGTGGGCGATGCGCCACCGGCCGTCGTCCTTGCGGTAGCGGTCGCGGTAGTAGGCGGCGCCGCGGATCATCACGTCGAAGTCCGGCACGATCACCGTGTCCTCGAGACACCAGCTGCCGGTGGCCGTTTCGCCGTCCACCTCGATGTCGGGGTGGCTGCACACGTGCACGGTGATGATGTTGCCGTTCAGCGCCGAACGCATGTAGCCGACGATCTCGGCGCTGCCGGTGAACCGCAGCGGGCCGCCGCCGGACGGCGATCCGTAGTCCCCGGTGGCGTCCTCGGTCAGCGTGCCGGCGAACTCGTCCCACTGCTTCAGGTCCAGCGACCGCAGGTAGCGGTACTTCAGCGCCCGTATCTCCTCCAGCGCGTGCGTGTCCATCCGCGGCCACCTCCTCGTATCGACCCGCAGCCACTGTAGAACACGTTCTTGTTTTGTTCGATGAGTTTCGCCCGCGGGCGCCCGTGGAAGGTCGGGACCAGCGTGGATCGTCGTCGGCGATCGGGACGCGCCGTAGGGGTCCGGCCCGGGACCGGGTCATTGGCGAATCGGTGGCTACATCTTCACCGGGCGGCTCGACGGCCGTGCGACGCGCCGTCGAGGTGGCACAGCCGTTCCGAACGGCCGGAATCCACCGCATCCCCGCGCAGCGATGGCGGCGACCCGATCCGGCGAATACCGGGCGACCATAGCGACGACGATTACGGCCCAATTGATCTTGCTGCGGTGCCACACTGCGAGGAGGTTGGGCTCGAGGAGGATCTGTGACCACAGCACCGTCTCGCGGCGCCGCCGAGATCGAAGCCGTCAGGCCCTATCCCCGGCGGATCGCCCCGAAGGGTTCCTATATCTGGAACATCGTCACCACCACCGACCCCAAGTTGCTCGGGGTCATGTACATCGTCACCTCGGTGGCGTTCTTCCTCGTCGGCGGGCTGATGGCGCTGTTGATGCGCACCGAGCTGGCGCGGCCGGGACTGCAATTCCTGTCGGGTGAACAGTTCAACCAACTGTTCACCATGCACGGCACCATCATGCTGCTGTTCTACGCGACCCCGATCGTATTCGGCTTCGCGAATTGCGTACTGCCACTACAGATCGGCTCGCCGGACGTGGCGTTCCCGCGACTGAACGCGCTGAGCTACTGGCTGTATCTGTTCGGCGCCACGATGGCGACCGCCGGCTTCCTCACCCCCGGCGGCGCGGCCGATTTCGGCTGGACGGCCTATGTGCCGCTGAGCGTGGCCGAGCACGCGCCCACCGTCGGCGGGGATCTGTGGATCATGGGCGTGGCGGTGTCGGGGCTCGGCACCATCCTCGGCGGCGTCAACATGGTCACCACCGTGGTATGCCTGCGCTGCCCGGGCATGACCATGTTCCGGATGCCGATCTTCACCTGGAACATCCTGGTGACGAGCATCCTTGTGCTGCTGGCCTTTCCGATTCTGACGGCGGCGCTGATGGCGCTCCTGCTGGACCGGCACCTGGGCGCGCACATCTACGATCCGGCCAACGGCGGGGCGATCCTCTACCAGCACCTGTTCTGGTTCTTCGGCCATCCCGAGGTCTACATCGTGGCGCTGCCGTTCTTCGGGATCATCACGGAGATCATTCCGGTGTTCAGCCGCAAGCCCGTATTCGGTTACACCACATTGGTTTACGCGACGCTGTCCATCGCGGCGCTGTCGATGGCGGTGTGGGCGCACCACATGTTCGCCACGGGAGCGGTGCTGCTGCCGTTCTTCTCGCTGATGACCTTCCTGATCGCCGTGCCGACGGGGGTGAAGTTCTTCAACTGGATCGGCACCATGTGGAAGGGGCAGCTGACGTTCGAGACGCCGATGCTGTGGGCGCTCGGGTTCATCACCACCTTCCTGTTCGGCGGCCTGTCGGGGGTCATCCTGGCCAGCCCGCCGCTGGACTTCCACGTCTCCGACAGCTATTTCGTGGTCGCGCACTTCCACTACGTGCTGTTCGGCACGATCGTGTTCGCGACCTTCGGCGGCATCTACTTCTGGTTCCCGAAGATGACCGGGCGTTTCCTGGACGAGCGGCTGGGCCGAATCCACTTCTGGTCCACGTTCTTCGGTTTCCACCTGACCTTCCTGGTCCAGCACTGGCTGGGCGCGGAGGGGATGCCGCGCCGCTACGCCGACTACCTGCCGACCGACGGGTTCACGACGCTGAACGTGATCTCCACGGTCGGCTCGTTCGTGCTCGGGTTCTCGATGGTCACGTTCGCCTGGAACGTCTTCAAGAGCTACCGCTACGGCGAGGTGGTGACCGCGGACGATCCGTGGGGGCACGGCAATTCGCTGGAATGGGCCACCACCTGCCCGCCGCCGCGGCACAACTTCTTCGAACTGCCACGGATCCGCTCCGAGCGACCGGCCTTCGAGCTGCACTACCCGCACATGGTGGAGCGCATGCGGGCGGAGGCGAGTGCCGGCTGGGGTCGCCGCGAGGCCGCGCCGGTGAGCGAGGCCGCGGAGTCGACGCACTGACGATCCCGTCACCGAGGCGCCGTCCGCTTGCCCGTGTTCGGGCCGAGGGGCCCGCCGACCGGACGTACGTCGTTATCCGACGGTGCCGACCCGGACGATCCCGGGGCCGGGCCGAGGGCACGACACCGTGGCCGCCGGCGCGGCAAAACTTGTCGTACCCCTCCGGCATACTTGTTCTCGTCGGACGCCGATCAGGTTGCAACGCAAGGTAAACCGCAACCCGAGGAAAGGCGTACTCATGGCCGAGTTCTACTCGTCGACGTCCGACAACCGCGCCGGCGATCGGCTGGCCGCCGAGATCGAGCGGCACCGGGAGCTGCTGGCCGGCCCCGTCGCGGACCATTGGCGACGGGTGGACCTGCGGATCCGGTTCGCCGATCCGTCGGTGCAACACCTGCTGGTGAAGCAGGCCGAGCGGCTCCTCGACGGTCTGATGATCGACGCCGAGCGGCACCGCGATCTCGACGTGGACGCCTACCTGGCCGTGCGCGACGGGGTGCCGGTGCGCTACGACGCGCGGCGTCGGCGATTCGTCGCCGAGCGGGGCGGCCGGGAGATCGTGATCCGCCCCGACGGTCAGGAGCGGCGGCTGGGCATCATCGCCCGGCTGGCCGCGAGCGGCGTCGATGTGGACCAGATCCTCACCGTCGCCGCGGTGGTGGTCGCCCACCCCGGGTTCCCGGGCGCGGCGGCCGCCCGGGGCCCACGCCGTGACGACCCGTTCCGCCAGGCCCACAGCCGGGCCACCACGAGCAGGTGAGCTGGGCTGGGCACGGGTATTCCGTGCCCAGCCGCAGTACTTCGTTCCGGCGCGCTTCCGGCCGGAATCCATGCCAACCACCGGATTCGCTCAGTCGGCCCCGTTCTCGCGGCGCTCCGACGGCGCGGCCGGCAGCGGCTCCGAACGCCGGTGCACCACGTACTGCTGCACGAAGGTCCAGGTGTTGCTGGTGGCGAAGTACACCAGGATGCCCAGCGGCATGATCAGGCCGGCCGCGGCGGTGAAGAGCGGCAGCACCCACAGCGTCATCCAGTTGATCATCCTGGTCTGCGGCGTCGTCTCGAGCTGACGCGCGATCGATGCCCGGGCCGTGCCGTGGGTGGCGAGGGCGCCGATCAGCACCAGCGGAATCGCCACGGCCACAAAGGAGGCCAGCGCCGAACCCGACGTGGCCAGGGTCGCGGTCAGCGGGGTGCCGAGCAGCTCGGCGTCCAGGAACGACCGCACCTGTTCCGGCGAGAACAGGTAGTTGGCCGTGTTGGCGTTGTCGGCGGCGCTCATCGAGGCCGAACTGCCCAGGAACGGCACCTGCGAGACGGGTCCGGTGCGGTCGAACGACCGCAGCACGTGGTAGAGGCCGAGGAACAGCAGCAGCTGCCCGACCACCGGCAGGCACCCGCGCAGCACGCTGAAGTTGTGCTGCTGCTGTAACTTCCGGGTCTCCGCCACCAGTTTCTCGCGGTCGCCGGAGTACTTGGCCTGCAACTCCCGCACCTGCGGTTGCAGTACCGACATGGTCCGGGAGAACCGCACCTGCGCCAGGAACGGCCGCACCAGCAGTGCCCGGACGGTGACGACGAGAAAAACGATCGCCAGCACCCAGGCCGGGCCGCTGCCCGCGCCGAGCAGGGCGGCGAATCCGGTGTGCCACAACCACAGCACGGCGGACACCGGGTAGTACACGAAATCGAGCATGGGAGAACACCTCACGGTGTGGCGCCCGCGCACGGGCGAAAGGGAAACAGGGTCAGCGAAACTGCCGACCACGTCCTACGACGCGGTCAGGCTCCGCTACCCGGCGCCCTGGGCCGCACCCGACCGGCGGCATCCGGATTGCTCTGGCGCAGAAACGATCCCCGGCGCCGCCGCTGCGCGGATGCCGGCGGCCCGGCGTGCACGACCACGGGCAGCAGCGTGGCCCGCGCGGTCTGTGCCGCCACCACGGCCAGCGCCACCGCCGCCACGGCGCCTACGGCCACGAGCGAATTCGGCTCACTCACCGGCATCGCGAGCACGGCCCACCCGGACACGACGAGCGCGCACACCAGCAGCGCCGCCGACCGCATCCGAGTGATCACGCTCCCGAGCGTACCGGGTCACCGCCCGGGTGACGGGCGCCACGCGAACGCGATTCCGCGCGGATCGCAAATGATTCGCACCGGGGCCAGGCGATATCGGCCGGAATCACCCGGGTCGCATTGTGGGACTTTAGTCCCTAATTTTCCGAAACCCGGCCGCCCTACTGGCGTCACGCCAGTCCGTAGCGTCACTATCGTGTAGCGCGACGGTCTCCGATCGGGGGGAGACGCTCACCCCGAGCCACCATCGGGTCGCGCCGAATCTCTTACTCCTGCGGAGGGACACCATGAGCAAGAGACTCCTGGCAGCGCTGATCGCGGCATCCGGCGCGGTGCTGGCGTTCGCGCTCGTCCTCGGGTTCGCGACACCCGCGGCCACCTCGTTCGGCGTGCCGACCTTCCTCGTCGGCGTGGTCTCCAGCGCGCTGGTCGGGGCCGCACTCGGCACGGTGCCGCACGCCATCGCCGCCAAGAAGGTACGCGGGCACTCGGACTCACGCAACGACGCACCCGCGGCCCGGGGCAACGGCCAGGACTGATCCACGCCGTCCACCGGCAGCGGCCGGCCCGCCCCACCGTTCACAACATGCGGCGCGGGCGCAGCATGGCCCTGGCGCGGCGCACCGAGATCCGCGACCACAGGACGTTCTGCAGCGCCAGCGTGCCCCACCCGGCCAGCGCCATCCCGGCGATGTTCACCAGCAGCTGCAACGAACTCTCCGCGATCGCGGACCCGACCCCGAAGGCCGCCCCGAGCGCGATATTGCCCGCGGCCGACACCGTCGTCACCGAAATGAACACGCCCGCAAGGGCGGTCGCCTTCGCCGAGGTCAGTGACAGCACACCGGCCGCCCCCGCGACCAGGGCCACGATGAACGACCACTTGTCCGGTGAGTAGATGAAGGCGGTGCCCGGGCGCGGGCCCACCACGTCGTCGAGGGTGATCCAGCCCAGCGCCCGGCCGATCAGCGCCAGCACCAGCGTGGCGACGATGGCCGCGACGAAGCCCAGCACCAGGGTTCGGATGGCCAGCATGCCCAGCACATAGCGACGCCGCACCAGGGCCACGCCGAGCGCGGCGATCGCGCCGAACTCCGGGCCGAGCACCATCGCACCGATGACGAGCACCTGCGAGTCGCTGATGATGGCGATGCTCGCGATCACCGTCGCGAGGGTCATGAAGCTCAGATAGGTCCAGTTGAGCTCGGTGGCCTCGTAGGAGCGCTGGGCGACATCGGCCCACACGACCGAGTCGGAAGCACTACCCGGACAGCGGATCTCGGCCTCGAACCCGCTCCGCGACAGCCAGGTGGGCACCTGCTGGATCTCGATGCTGCCGCGATGGTGGACGCCCAGTCCGCGCAGCCGGGCGATGATGTCGTTGGCGGCCTCCCGCGCCACGTTCGCCGTGACGACGTCACCGACCGGCCGCAGTGCCGCGCCACGCATCACCGCCAGACCACTCACGCTGTCGTCGCTGTCGAGCGCCTCGAGGACGTCGTCGGTCATGTCGGCGGGCGACATGATTCGGAGGTTGAGCATGGGGACAGTCTGCCGTGCGCGGGCCGGCTCGGCCGAGATCTTTGCCCCGACACCGGGCCCCCGGCAGACGACTCGCCGTACCGCGGCCGATCTCCGCGACAACCACGCCACCGCCGACCTTCGCGACAATCATGCCACCGCCGACCTTTCGCGACGGCGGCGTGCACGGCGCTCGGCCGTCGCGACGACAGGTGCACCGGCCGGGGCGGGCCGACCGGCCGCTTCCTCCTATCGGCCCGCACAAGAACGCGAGCGAACCATCGTGGCATGCCGGGGCGGGGAACGACGGCGTCACCGGCGCTCGGACCGCTACGCTCACCTGCGGTCGAATGCCGCTGCTACACATCATTGTCCGGCAGCAGCGCCAGGAAGTTGTGCACCAGGGCGCGGTCGTCGCCGCTGCGGTGCACGGCGTAAACGGTTGTCGTGGCATCGGTTTCGGCCAAGGGCACGACCCGCACGCTCTGCGGTGCGGTGAATGTCGCGCTGCGCGGTGCGATGGTGACGCCGAGCCCCTCGCCCACCAGATACAGCACCGTGGTCCAGGTGTTGCCCTCCTGCACGATGTTCGGCCGGCAGCCGGCCTCCACCAGCGGGCGCAGGTTCTTGTCGTGGGCGACCGCGCCCGCGGCCCGCGGAAAGAACACCAGCGGATCGCCGGCGAGTTCGGCGCCGCTGAGGGCGGGGCGGTCGGCGAGCGGGTGCTCGACGGGCAGCACCGCCATGAACGGCTCGGTGGCCAGCGGGAACGCGACCGTGCCGGGTTGTTCGTCCGGATCGCGCACGATCGCCAGATCGAGCGCGCCGTGGCCGAGCTGCGCCATCATGTGCGTGGTGTAGCCCTCGACGAGTTCGATCCGGACCAGCGGGTAGCGGTCGCGGAACTGCCGGACGCTGCGCAACGGCTTCAACGGGAGCACCGACGGCACGAATCCGAGATAGAGCTTGCCCTGGCTGCCCCGGCCGATGCGCGCCACCTCGTCGAGATCGCGGCTCGCGTGTCGCAGGATCGTCGCGGCGCGTTCCCGCAGCACCTGCCCCGCCGGCGTGAGCGCGACGCTGCGCGAGGTGCGGTCGAACAGCCTGGTACCCAGCAGCGTCTCCAGCCGCTGGATCTGCTGGGTCAGCGCGGGCTGCGCGATGTGCAGCCGGGCCGCCGCCCGGCCGAAGTGCAACTCCTCGGCTACCGCGAGGAAATAGCGCAGGTGGCGCAGCTCCACTCCCTCGTTCATAAGTTGAACGTATCAATTGGACCTATCATGTATTGGACGTAATGGTTCTGTCGCGGGCAGGCTGGCGTCGTGACCCAGCAGACCGGACCCGTTACCTCCCCCGCCGCCCTCGTCGTCGAGCCGATGTCCGGCCCGGCCGACGCGCGCGCGTTCAAGGAACTCAACGAGGCGTGGATCGTCGAACTGTTCTCCCTGGAACCCGCCGACTCCGCGACCCTGGACGATCCCGAGCACAAGATCATCGCCGAGGGCGGCCAGGTGCTGATCGCCCGCGAGGGCGAGGATGTCGTCGGATGCGTAGCGCTCGTCCCGGAGGGCGACGGCGTGTTCGAGCTGTCCAAGATGGCCGTCGCCCGCGACCGGCGCGGCCGCGGCCTCGGCCGGATCATCCTGCGGGCCGCCGTCGACTACGCTCGCGAGCACGGCGCCACGGCCCTGTTCCTGGGGAGCAACAGCATCCTGAAGGACGCGGTCCACCTGTACGAATCCATCGGCTTCGTGCACGTCCCGCCCGACCGGATCGGCCCGATGCCCTACGACCGCGCCGACGTGTTCATGCGCTACGACCTGGACTGAGGCCGAGTTCGCCGAGGAAGCCGGCCACCGCGCGGGCGACCCCGGCGGGGTCGTCGTCGTGAATCCAGTGCCCGGCGCCGGCGAACTCCACGAGACGGCTACCGGGCCGCCGAGCGATCATCCGAGCGGCCAGTTCGGCGGGCAGTAGCGTGCTGTGCTCGCCACGTAAAACCAATGCGGGACAAGTAGATCCGAGCCACTCTTCCCACCAGTCGCCGACGCCGCCGGCCTGCACGGCCATCATGTCATCCCAGTCGAACAGCAGCCGCCAGCCGCCGTCGGCCGGTTCGGCGCTCTGCATGAAATAGCCTGGATCGGGGACGCCGCGCGACCGGATCGCCTCGGCCAGTTGATTTTTCGTGGACGCTTCGGCGGGCCAGCCACGCACGTCCAGGATCGGACGGGCTATCTCGGGCGGCCGCATCACCGGGCCGACATCCTCGATGACCAACGCCGACACCAGCTCCGGGTGCCGGGCGGCGAGGCGGTAGGCGGTAATTCCGCCGTGTGAATGCCCGAACACCACGACCGGAGCCAGACCCAGGCGCTCGATCACCCCGGCGGCATCGCCGACGAAATCATCGCTCGCGTAACTGTCGGCACGACCGGTGTAACCGTGGCCCCGCTGATCCGGGGCGACGATCCGGGCCCGGCCGGCGAGTTCACGGGCCAGTCCGTCGAATATGCTTGCGCGCCCGAAACTTCCGTGCAGCGCGACCATCGGCCGACCGGCACCGCCGAAGTCGGTGACCGCGATACCGTCCACCGTTACCGTCCGCTCGTTCACCAGACCATCCTGCCGCGCCGGGCAAGCGGTTTTCGCGAGCCCGTGATCACCGCACCTCGGCCGGGTGCGCCCCGATCACCGGCGCGATGCGCGCGACGAGCCGGATTTCCTCGCCGTCGATGTGGTGCGCAAGCGGCCGGTGACCCGATCGGCTACTCCCCCTGGAACTGCTCGAGGGCCTCGGTCAGCACCCGCAGCCGCTCCGCCCGGAACCGCGGGAGGTCCTTCTCGATCGAGTCCAGCACGTCCAGCGCCGGGTCCGCGCAGGCCCAGAAGCGCAGCTTGGTCTCGGTCCGGGAGTCGAGTTCCATTCCGCGGCAATGCTGTACGCGCCCGACGAAATCCCGTCCGGCCTCCGGATACAGGTAGCACAGGTCGTAGTCGGGGTCGGTGATCGCCACGTCGCCGAAGTCGATCAGCCCGCTGATCTCGGAACCCGTGACGAGCAGATGGTCCAGGCTCAGGTCTGCGTGCGCCAGCGTGGGCCGGTTCGTGAAATTCACGTCGTCCCCGAGATAGTCGTCCCAGGCGTTCAGCAGCATCGTCGCCTCCGCCGACGACAGCAGCGGAACCACCTCGGCGCGAACGGATTCCAGATCCTCGGTGAAATCCGCCCGCAGATCCCACAACTCGATGCCCAGCTCGCGAGCTCGGGAGACCGGGAAGGCGTGCACTCCCTCGATCAGCTCGGCGATGCGCCAGGGAACCGCGGGCAGGTCCAGCAGCCCCCGCTCGTGCCACCTCTCCTCGGGCACGGACTCGCCCGGTACCACCGGATAGACACAGAACTCCCCCGGGCCCAACGGATTCGGGGCGGTGAACAGGAATCGTGGTATCGGCACCGGCAGCAGTCCGGCAAGCTCCGGCAGCAGGCGAGCCTCGCGTGCGATCCCCTCGGCCCCGTGCGGATCCTGCGGCAGCCGCAGCACATACGCCCCCTCGGGCCGCTCCAGCAACAGCGCCAGGCTGTCCATGCCCGCGCCGAGCAACCGCAGCTCCCCATCCGCCAGCTCCGGCCGCGGCGAGACGGCCAGCACGGTACGAACGCACTCCTCCCAGCCGTCCGGAAGTTCGACGCTCGCACTCATGTCCACGTCGGGATCCTACGAGAGAAAATCCGCCCGGTGCGGGAGACGAGGGCGCTCAGCTCCCGGACGGCCGCGCGACGAGCAGGTGCGCCGGAACCGGCCGGTGCTCGATGACGCGATCCTCGACGGCGAAGCCCACCCGCTCCAGCTCGCCGATCACGTCCGCGACCGGCCGCAGCCGGAATCCGTAGGCCGTGAACGGCATTCGGGCCATCGCCGCCGGATCACCGATACCGACCACCACGCGACCGCCGGGCCGCACCACGCGGGCCAGCTCGGCGCACGCACGATCCAGCTCGGGCACGAAGTACACGGTGTTCACCGTGATCGCCGCGTCCACGGCGGCATCGGCCAGCGGCAGTTCGGTCAGCGACCCCGTGAGCAGCCGCAACCGCCCGGCGCCGACCTCGGAGACGAAGCGGGACCTGGCCCGCGCCAGCATGTCCGGCGAGATCTCCACGCCGTGCACGGTGCCACCCGCGCCGACCCGATCCAGCAGCAGCGACAGTCCCACGCCGCCACCGAATCCGATATCGGCCGCCGCCGCGCCCGGGGCGACCTCCGCCGCCTCGACGGCACCGGCGACCATGGCCCGGTTTCCGCGATCGAGCATGGCCGCCACGCCCTTACCCAGCAATCCGTGCGGATTGCCCAGCTGCCCGGCGAGAGTGGACATGACCCGAGTGACAATGGGATTCACATCCACGGATACTACCGGCCGGCGTCCGGGCCGGTGAGCAGCGATTCCCCCGGTACCTCCCACACACTCCCGCTCCCGGATCCCCGGAACGCCGACCCCGGGGGCCTAATCTGCTGAACGTGAACGACACCGGGACGCATCCGTCCGAACCGCACGGCCAGGGCCTGATATCGAAGCTGAACTGGCTGCGGGCCGGAGTGCTCGGCGCCAACGACGGCATCGTGTCCACCGCCGGGCTGGTGGTCGGTGTGGCGTCGGCGACCACCAGCACCACGCCGATCCTGGCCGCCGGCGTGGCCGGGCTGGTGGCGGGCGCGATCTCGATGGCGGCGGGCGAATACGTCTCGGTCAGCACCCAGCGCGACACCGAGAAGGCCCTGCTGTCGAAGGAGAAGCGGGAACTCGCCGAGGAACCCGACTACGAACTGGCCGAACTCGCCCAGATCTACCGGGCCAAGGGCCTGTCGCCGGAGACCGCGCACCAGGTCGCCCGGGAGCTCACCGCCCACGACGCATTCGCCGCGCACGCCGAGGCCGAGCTGGGACTGAACCCGAACGAGCTGACGAACCCCTGGCAGGCCGCCGCCTCCTCGGCCGTGGCATTCACCTGCGGCGCCCTGCTGCCGCTGCTGGCCATCCTGCTGCCGCCGCCGTCGTGGCGGGTTCCGGTGACGATCGTGGCCGTGCTGGTCGCGCTGGCCTGCACCGGGTCGATCAGCGCCCGCCTCGGCGGCAGCAACCCGCGCCGCGCCACCGCCCGCGTGGTGATCGGCGGCGCCCTGGCGATGGCCGTCACCTACGGCATCGGCCAGATCCCCGGACTGTCCGGCCACTGATCCGCCCCTGGCAGATCCACCGCCCGCCTGACACAGTGGAAGCATGAACGAGCAGCGGCGCGGACTGTTCTGGGAGGGAGTCGAGGGCCGGGTCCCGATCCCCCGGGCCGCGCAGACCCTCGGCTTCGAATTCATCGACGCCGATATCGACAGCGGAACAATCGAACTCGCCTTCACCGCGACGGAGGCATTCACCAATCCGCTCGGCGAGGTGCTGGGCGCCTTCGTCGCCGCCATGCTCTACGACACGGTCGGCCCCGCCCTGCTGGCCACGCTCGGGCCGGGCGAGTTCCAGTCCACGCTGGACATGCAGGTGAGCTTCCTGCGCCCCGCCCGGACCGGCCGCCTGCGCGGCACCGGCCGCGTCGTGCGCCGCGACGGCGACATCGCATTCCTCGCAGGCGAACTGCGCAATCCCGACGGTGCGGTGGTCGGCACCGCCACGGCCACCGCGCGGGTCATCCCGCTCGAGCACTGACCTCGCTACCGGGCCGAGGATTCCGCACCGTCGACGCCACCCTCCGTGCCTCGGGCCCGAGACCGCGCGACGACGCTCGCATCGCCACAGGAAGCAACCCGATACCCGCTTCGCCACATCGACTGTAGCGCGCGCCCGTTCACGATCCCGGCTCGTCCTGCGCCACAACCGGTCTCACAACTCGCGGCGGGTTCCGATGCCGGGTGCTCATCGGGTCGTTCTCGGCCACCGCGGCACTCGTTTTCACCGCGGCCGATCCGGAGTACGGCTACCTCACCACGCAACTGGTCGTCGACGGCGGCGAGATGGCCGTTCCTGCGCACCGGGAAGCACGAATTCAGTTGCCGAGCACAATAATTCCCGCCGCACGCGCAAACGCCGAGGCGAGATCGAGCAGCCGCACCGTACTGATGGTGGAGCCGCGCAGCGCGCCTGTATCACCACGCAACTGGTCGCCTACGGCGGCGAGATGGCCGTTCCTGCGCACCGGGAAGCACGAATTCAGTTGTCGCGCACAATAATTCCCGCCGCACGCGCAAACGCCGGGGCGAGATCGAGCAGCTGCACCGTATTGATCGTGGCGCCCCGCAGTGCGTCGATACCGGCGGTGATCTCCAGGTTGACCGCGCCGCGCAGGTCGACCTCGTGCAGCGTCGAGCCGTGCAGCGCGACCTCGTCCAGCCGGGTGCCCGGGAAGCTCACCCTGGTGAGTGCCGCCTCGCCGAAATCGGTGTCGCGCAGGACGCAATCGGCGAACGTGACGTCCCGAAGAACCGCGTTGCGCAGGTTGACCGAGTCGAATTTGCAGCCCTCGAACCGGACCCGGCGCAGCTGACAGCCGACGGCCTCGACACCGGACAGCGCGGAATCGACGAATTCGCTGTTCAGCCAGCCGGATTGGCCGAGGCCGGTGCCGATCCAGCGCACATTGCACAGCCAGACGTCGTCGAATCTGGCGTGGCGCAGCGCGCCGCCGGTGAACGTGACGCCGGTGAAAGCGGATTCGGTGAACATGCTGCCGCAGGCATCGAGAGCGTCGAAAGTGGCCGCGTCGACATGCACGCTCTCGTAGTCGGTATCGGGCTCCGGCTCGGTACCGAGGTCTTCCAGAAAGCGCGCATACGGTAGATCGGCTAGGTCGCGAGGCACACCCGTACCCTAGGCGAGCACACCGACACCCGGGGCATCCGCTCCCCCGCGACTCGGTTGCCGCCCGGCACGGATCCCACAGCGCGATCAGTCCAGATCGATGCGCACGGTGAGCAGGTCGGTGCCGACCGTGCCCACGATCGCGCTGTTGGCCCGGGGCAGCTGCCGGAGGCGCGCCCGCGCGTCGTCGTCCGGCACCGGGTGCGCGGTGCCGGTGTGCCAGTGGCCGTTCAGCCGCAACCGCACCCGGTTGTCGGCCCGGATATTGCGGATGTACTGGGAGCGCTCACCGAATTCGGAGACGAACCAGAACGAGTCGCCGACGCGGCGTCCGCCGATCGGGGTGAGGCGCGCCTGCCCGCTCACCCGGCCCGTCGTCTCCAACAGCGTCTGCACGCCCATGCGCCGCAGCATCGGATTGCCGATATTGCGCTGGAAGGTCGTCACCAGTCGGTGCTGAATGTCACGCCGGTCCGCCATGGGGCCGACGGTAACACCCACGGCGGCATCGGTCATCTGCCGCGGCCGACGAATCTCATTGCACGGGTTCGAAATCCACCTGACCGTCATCGACGAGCGCGTACGTGCCCGGTGCGAGGTCGAGCGCCGTGACGGTGCGCGCCACGGCCTCATCGAGGTGGATGCGCGGCGGATCGGGTTGTTCGCGCAGGTCGGGGTAGTAGGTGTCGGGCCCGTAGAACTGCCCGTAACGCAGCACCACGCCGTCGGCGCCGCGCACCGACTCCTCCAGAAACTCCTTGGCGGCCTTGCCTTCTCCGCTCAGCTCCCACGCGACGCTCTGCGCCAGCACACGCTCGACCCCGGCGGCCCGCGCGGCCGCGAGCAGGTTGGTGGTGCCCTCGCGGCGCATGCGCGCATTGGCGGCCCGCCCGGCCGCCAGCTCGGCGGCATCGTCGGGGAGGTCGGTGAGCTGGTGCATCACCATATCGGGCGCGCAGGCACGTACCGCCTGCTCGAGTGCCGCGGCGTCGTACACGTCGCACACCACCGGCTCGGCCCCGAGCTCGGCCAGCATCGGCGCCTTGTCGGGAGATCTCGTCATCCCCGCCACCTCGCACCCCGCCGCGATCAACAACGGCGTCAACCGGACGCCCAGCACCCCACTCGCACCCGCCAGAAAGATTCGCACATCCGCCACCCTAACGACCTGCCCTGCGCCGCCGAGGCGATACACACCCGAGCAGTCGCTCACCGCTACCTCGAGGCCGCGAAGTAGTTCAGAGCAGGCAGAGCAGGATCCCCGAGGCGGTCGTGGCGGCGATCAGCAGCGGGCCGCCCACACCCAGCGCGATGCCGGTGAGCAGCCCGGCGCGCGTGTGGAAATGCCGGCCGTCGCGCGGCGCGGCCAGGCGCTCGGCGCGGGCGAGCACGTCGACACCGCTGGCGGAGAGCACGCCCGAGGGCGCCGCACCGGACAGCGTCAGCAGGCTCGACAGCAGCGGGGCACGGCCGTGCCGGCGCACCGCGGCATCGTCGGCACACATCTCCAGCAGCCGCGCCACCTCCCGCGCGCCGACCGTGCACAGCCGCAGCCGCGGGAACGTCGTCGCCAGCCCGCGCATCACCGTCAGCACCAGCGGATGCCGGTGCCGGAGGTGGGCGTGCTCGTGCGCCAGCACCGCGGCCAGCTCGCTGTCTTCCAGCGCCGCCAACGCGCCGCTGGTCACCACCACGACGTTCGGCGCACCCGCCACGCAGTAGGCGGCGCGCTCGGCGGTGTCGAGCACCACCACGTCGCCGGATTCGTGCCGGTGCATCGGCCGGCCGGTCAGCCGCAGCGCCTCGGCATGTTCGCGGGCCCGCAACCGCATCCGCCGGTGCGATCGGGCCCACCTGGTAGTGAGGACCATGGCCATCACGGTCAATGCGACGGTTGCGGCGATCAGCGCCAGCTGGGCCGCGACACCGGCGTGCCCGATCGCTATCTCTTCCGCTTCGTGCAGCCCCAGGACCAGCAGCCGCTCCGGCCGGAACCAGATGTGCGTGATGTCGACCAGCGCGACCGCCAAGCCGACGCACCAGGAACTGAACACGCTGACCATCAGGGCCAGCCACGCCAGCACGCCCAGTTGCGGGAAGACGCCGTGCCGTGTCAGCCGGGGCAGCACGCGCGGTGCCACCAGCGCCACCAGGGTCCCGTAGAGGAACAGGCCGACAGCTACCGTCACGAGCCCTCCGTCAACTTCCGCAGCGCCGCGCGTAACCGGTCGGACTCCTCCGGACCGATCTGCTCGAGGAAGTGCGCGAGCACGAGTTCGGAGCGGCCCCCGTCGTCCAGCGCCTCGCGCATCAGCCGGGCGCTGTGCTGTTCGCGGGTCAGCGTCGGCCAGTAGCGGAACGCCTTGCCCTCGCGGCGGCGCTTCAACCAGCCCTTCCGGTGCAGATTGTCCATGGTCGACATGACCGTCGTATACGCGATCTCGCGTTCGCCGGACAGCTCGTCGAACAGCTCCCGGACGGTGGTCGGGTGGCCGTTCCGGTCCCAGAGGCGGTCCATGACCACCGCCTCGAGTTCCCCGAATCCGCGCGTGCGCACAGCACCTCCTCGTCGTGCGGCCGCGCCGGATCCCGGACGGCTCCCCGCATACTATCTACGTACCTAGACAGTAAACGTGGTCGCCGCATCCGGCCACACAAGTTGCCGGACAGCACATACTTGTCTCCAAATACTCGCAGACGTATATTTGCAGACGAGTAAGGAGGTGCGATGGCCCAGCGGCGGAAGGTCGGCAATCTGCTGGCGCTGGCGGTGCTGGCGACCCTGGCCGAGCGGCCGATGCATCGCTACGAGATCGCGGCCACGCTGAAGGAGCGCGGCAAAGAGCGCGATATGGACATCAAATGGGGCTCGCTCTACACCGTGGTGCGGAACCTGGAGAAGCACGGCCTGCTCGAGATCATCGGCAACGAGCGCGCGGGCGCCCGGCCGGAGCGGACGATCTACCGCCTCACCGAGGCCGGCCGCGCCGAGGCCGACGACTGGGTCCGCGAACTGCTCGCGACGCCCGAACCCGAGCCGCGCCGGTTCGTCTCCGCCCTGTCCATCGCGGCGATGCTGCCGCCCGACGACGTGGTCACCCTGCTGACCGAGCGCCTGCGCCGACTGGACCACGACATCGCCGCCGAACGCGAGTCGCTCGCGGCCGAGTCGAGCAGGATACCGAGGCTGTTTCTCATCGAGTCCGAGTACCGGGCCGCCATGCTGGAGGCGGAGCGCGCGTGGGTCACCGCCCTGCGCGACGAGCTGACCGCGGGAACCTTTGCCGGCGTCGACTTCTGGCGGCGCATGCATGCCGAAGACCTCGAGCCCGCGGAGGTCGCCGACATGGTCGAGAGGGGGGACTTCAGACAGTCGAACGACGCCTGAACACCAGGCAACCGGCCCCGGCGACGTGCGGCAACACCTCACCGGGGACCGATCGAATCACCGTCTCGAACCGCCTCCGCGCAGGCGAACCCGGCCCGAATGTGGCAACTACAGGATAACCGGGCTCGCCGCGTGACCGGTTCGGGCATCCGAACCCACCCGGGGAGAACCCTCATGTCCATTCGGACCGCTCTGGTCATCGGCGGCGGCATCGCCGGCCCGGTGACCGCCACCGCACTGCACAAGGCGGGCATTCGGGCCCGCGTCTACGAGGCGTATCCGGGGCCGGCCTTCGGCATCGGCAGCGCCCTCGGCTTCCAGTCCAACGGCCTGGCCGCGCTGGACGTCATCGGGGTCGGCGACGCCGTGCGCAAGGTCGCGCTGCCCATGCCGAACACCGTGATGTCGCTGGGGCACAAGCAGATCGCCGTGCCGACGCTCGGCGGTATCGAACCGCTGCAGGTCGTCGACCGCGCCGCGCTGCACCAGGTGCTGCACGACGCCGCCGTCGCCGTGGGCGTCCCGATCGAATACGGCAAGCGCCTGGCCGGCGTCGACGAACACGCCGACGGCGTCACCGCCCGCTTCGCCGACGGCTCCACCGCCACCGCCGACGTGCTGATCGGCGCGGACGGCATCAAGTCGGCGGTGCGCACGCTGATCGACCCCGGCGCGCCCGCCGCCGAATATCTCGGCATGCTCGGCTTCGGCGCCTACACCGAGTGCTCGGTCGACATCCCGCCGCAGACAATGGTTTTCGCCTACGGCAAGAACGCCTACTACCTGTACTGGTCGCTGCCCGACGGCCGGGTCGGCTGGGGCGTCAACCTGCCGCACACGCAGTACCTGTCGCTGTCGCAGGCGCGGGAGGTGCCCGCCGAGGACTGGCTGCGCATCCTGCGCGAGACCTACGGCGACGACGTGCCCGGCGGTGAACTCGCCCGCAACACCACGGCGGACGACCTGGCGATCGTCGGCGGCCTGCACATCATGCCGCCGGTGCCGACCTGGTACCGCGGCCGGATGGTCCTGGTGGGCGACGCGGTACACGCGCCGTCCAACAGCACCGGCCAGGGCGCGTCCCTGGCCATCGAGAGCGGTATCCAGCTGGCCCGCTGCCTGCGCGATATCGACGACCCGGCAACGGCTTTCGGCATCTACGAGCGGATTCGGCGCCCGCGCGTGGAACGGATCGCCGCGCGCGGCGCCAAGATCAGCCACAGCAAGACGATGGGCCCGGTGATGCGCCGGATGATGCCGGTGCTGATGCCGCTGGCGGGCCGCGTGATGAAGATCGAGGAGACGATGGCGCGCGAGCAGCGCTACATCGTCGACTGGGATGCGCCGGTCGACGTCCGGGCCGAACTCGCCCAGGTCTGAACCGAATTCGCGGCCCCCTGCCCGCCGGACCGGCGGGCAGGGATCAGCCGACCGACGCCGCGGGCAGGGATCAGCCGACCGACGTCGGCAGCGCGTCCGGCCGTTCGGTCTCGTCGAGCAGCTTGGCGGCGATGTTGTCCAGCGCCTGGTCCAGCAGGCGGCGGTCCTCGGCGTCGGAGCAGTCCCAGTCGTCGAGGTGGTCGCACAGCCATCGCCGCCACGCGGCGAAGATCTCGTCGAACCGCTGCTGACCGGCGTCGGTGAGATCCACGAGATCACCGTCGAATTCGACGTAGCCGTTGCGAACGGCCTTCTCGTACACCGGTTCCAACACCTCCGGCGGCATCCAGTGCGCCCGCGCGATCGCGGTCAGCGTGGCGCCGCCGCGCACCCGGTTCAGCATCTCCACCTGCCCGATCGCCCAGGCCTGGTCGCGGGTCAGCGAGCTCTCCGCGGCCGCCAGGATGCGGGGGTCGGGCAGTTCGTCGGCGCGCAGCCGCCGCATCACGCTGGCCAGCGAATGTTCCAGCAGCACAACGCGGTCCACGGATTCGGGCACCGCGAACCCGCCACCCACGTCGGTGGCGTCGACGCGGGCGCTGTCACGCAGCGGCACCTGCCTCAGCAACCAGGCCACCAGGAAACCGGCCACCGCGATCGGGACCACCCAGCGGAACACATAGTCGATCGTGTTCGCATAGGCATCGACGATCGGAATCCGCTGCACCAGCGGAATATCGTGCAGCAGTTGCGGATTGCCCGCGGCGGCGGGTGGTACGCCGGGAACCCGGGCGAGCGCCTCCGCCAGGTTCGGTTCCAGCCGGTTGGTGTAGAGCGTGCCGAAGATGGCGGTGCCGAACGTACTTCCGATGGTCCGGAAGAAGGTCACGCCGGAGGTGGCGGTGCCGAGTTCGGCGTAGGGCACGGTGTTCTGCACCACGATGGTGAGCACCTGCATGGTCAGGCCGATGCCGAGCCCCAGGATCAGCATGTACAGCGATTCCAGCCAGAAGCCCGTGGTCCGGCCCATGGTCGACATCAGATACAGGCCCAGCGCCATCACGGCCGTCCCGGCGACCGGAAAGTACTTGTACTTGCCGGTGCGCCCGACCACCTGGCCGGAGATGATCGAGGTGGTGAACAGCCCCACCACCATCGGCAGCGTGCGCACGCCGGACGCGGTCGCCGACACCCCGTTCACGTACTGCAGATAGGCGGGCAGGTAGGTCATCGCCCCGAGCATGGCGAAGCCCACGATGAAACTGAGCACCGAGCAGACGGTGAACACATTGCTCCGGAACAGATGCATCGGCAGCATCGGTTCCCGAGCCCGCGACTCGACGACGACGAAGGCCGCCAACAGGATTGCCGCGCCCACGAACATGCCGATGATGGTCACCGAACCCCACGCGTACTCCTGCCCGCCCCATTCCAACGCCAGGATCAGGCAGCTCACCCCGGCCGCCACCAGCGCGATACCGGCGTAGTCGATCACCGGGCGCTCGACGGTCCGGATGGCCGGGATCGCCCGGGCCGCAACGACGATCATCACGATCGCGATCGGCACGTTCACATAGAAACACCAGCGCCAGCTGGCATGATCGGTGAACAACCCGCCGAGCGTCGGGCCGATCACGGTGGTCACGCCGAACACCGCGCCCAGCGCACCCTGATACTTGCCGCGCTCGCGCAGCGGAATCACGTCGGCGATCAGCGCCATCGCGGTGACCATCAGACCGCCACCGCCGATGCCCTGGATGCCGCGGGCGACCACCAGCAGCGTCATCCCGTGCGCCAGCCCGGCGATCATGGATCCCACGATGAAGATCAGGCCGCTGATCTGGAACACCCGTTTCCGGCCGAACAGGTCGCCGAACTTGCCGGCCAGGGCCGTCGCCACCGCCGCGGCGAGCAGATAGGCCGACATCACCCACGCCATATGCCCGGCGCCGCCGAGGTCGGACACGATCGTCGGCAGCGCGGTCGACACGATGGTCTGGTCGAGGGCGGCCATGAGCATGCCGAGCACGACCGTGGCGAAGACCACATTGGCCCGGGCGTGGCCGACGGGTTCGGGGGATTCGGCGACGGCGGCGGTCATTAGCCCAGTATGTGCCGACAAGGCCGTTTCATCCCGCAGACACGTCAGACGCCCAGTTCATGGACAATCATATGAAGTTGCTAATGGATACCCTCCCCCGTACACGAGGCGCTTCGGCCGAAACCACCGTCACGATCCCGGGCCGCGGACGCGCCGAGCGACGAGTTCCGGCACCTTTCTGCCCGGGAACTTACTCTGAAGTAAGGTCGGCGTGAGAGAATGCACCGACGCTTCTCGTACACGGTAGGCAGTGAGGTCTCGACCATGGCGTGGAATCCCAGCGACATTCCGGACCAGTCCGGGCGGACGTTCGTGATCACCGGAGCCAACGGGGGTATCGGCAAGCAGACCACCAGGGCGCTGGCCGGCAAGGGCGGTACCGTGATCATGGCCTGCCGCAACACCGACGCGGCGCAGCGGGTCGCCGACCGCATCGACGGTGACGTCCGAGTCTCCGCACTGGACCTGGCAGACCTCGCCTCGATCCGCGATTTCGCCGACCGCACCGGTGAGATCGATGTGCTGATCAACAACGCGGGCCTGATGTACGTCCCGTTCTCCCGCACCGAGGACGGCTTCGAAACCCAGTGGGGCGTCAACCATCTCGGCCATTTCGCGCTGACCGGCCTGCTTCTCGACCGGCTCCGCGACCGGGTGGTGACGCTGTCGAGTATCGCGCACAACCAGATCTCGAAGCTCCGGACCGACGACCTGAACTACGAACATCGCAAGTACCAGCGCAATCCGGCCTACTCCCAGGCCAAGCTGTCGAATCTGATGTTCGCCCGCGAACTGCAGCGCCGGCTGACCGAGTCGGGGTCGAGCAAGCGGTCCTACGCGGTCCACCCCGGCGTCTCCGCCACCGACCTGTTCGCGCGCACCGAGACACCGCTGGACAAGGTGTCCAAGCCGTTCATCGCGCTGGTCGGGCATTCCCCGGCCAAGGCCGCCGAGTCCAGCCTGTTCGCCGCCACCATGCCCGACGCCGATCCGGCCGTCTACTGGGGCCCGACCTGGCTGTTCGGCTCGCGGGGCCCGGTGCGGCCCGCGCCGTCGAGCACGCTGTCGAAGGACCGCGAGGTATGGCGGCGGCTGTGGGAGGAGTCCGAGCGGCTGACCGACGTCACGTACAAGTTCTAGCGGCGCCGACGGGGCGGTGACTCCGGGAGCCTGCCCCTACGTATCGTGTAGTAGACGGGTACCGTGGTAGGCGTGTCCGCTCCGTACCGCCGCCCGGCCTTGATCATCCTGGTGCTCGTCGCCGCGCTGGTCTGCCTCGCGCTCGGCTGGTGGCAATGGGGCCGATTCGAATCCTCGAGCGGTACCGCGCAGAATCTCGGCTACGCGCTGCAGTGGCCGCTGTTCGCCGGATTCGTGGTGTTCGCCTACTTCCGGTTCGTGCGGCTGGAGCGCGAATCCGATGCGGCCGAGACAACCGCCGACGAGGCATCCGACCCGGCGGCCCAGACTCCGAGGAGCACCAAACCCGTTGCGCCGCGCGAGATTCCGGCCGGAATCCTGCCGGAGCGGCCGGCCGCGCCGCGCGACGACGATCCGGTCCTCGCCGAGTACAACAAGTACCTCGCCGAATTGAACGAGCAGGACCTGCGACAGCAGTTGCGCACCGCCGGGCTCACCGACCGCGACGTCGAGCGGAGCACGCGGTGAACGTCGGCACCACCGGCCTGCCCGGCATGCCGTTTCCAGCCCCATCATCGATCGCATCATCCGAGAGGAGCGCCGGTTGAGCGCCGCCGACAACTCCACCGAGACCACCCCGGCCGCCGCCGCGCCCCGCCCCGCGGGCGCGAACACCGCGCGCATCCGGTCCGGCCTGACCCGCTACCGGGTGCTGGCCTACATCACCGGTGTCTGGCTGCTCATCCTGTGCGGCGAGATGGTCTACAAATATCTGCTCCTCGACGACAGCAGCGAGGCGCCACACTGGCTGTTCTACATCGGCCAGGTCCACGGCATCTTCTACATGCTGTACCTGGTGTTCACCATCGACCTGGCGATCAAGACCCGCTGGAAGCCCGCCACCACCGTGATCACGGCGCTGGCCGGCACCATCCCCTTCCTCTCCTTCGTCTGCGAGCACTACCGCACCCGCCAGGTCAAGGAGCAGTACAACCTCTGAGCGCGCCCGGCTACTCCGCGAGGTCCGCCAGCGCGGGCAGGAGGGCACGGAGCGCACGGCCGCGGTGCGAGTCGGCGTCCTTCTCGGCGGCGGTGAGCTGAGCGGCGGTGCGGGTGCCGCCGTCCGGAACGAACAGTGGATCGTAGCCGAAGCCGTTGTCGCCGACCGGCTTTCGAATGACCGCGCCGGGCCATTCGCCGACGACGACCGCCTCGCGACCGTCGGCGACCAGCGCACAGGCCGAGACGAAGCGCGCGCCGCGGCGCTCGTCGGGAACATCGGAGAGCTGGCCCAGCAGCAGCTCGTTATTGGCCGCGTCGTCACCGTGACGACCCGACCAGCGCGCCGACAGCACCCCCGGCATACCGTTGAGCGCATCCACGGCGATCCCGGAATCGTCTGCGACACAGGCCAATCCGGTGGCCGCCGCACCGTCGCGAGCCTTGGCCAGCGCGTTCTCCTCGAAGGTCGCGCCCGTCTCCGGCGCCTCCTCGTAGGGCGGCACCTCGTTCAGGCCGACGATCTCCAGTCCCTCGATCCCGGCCTCGGACAGGATGCGGCGCAGCTCGTCGAGCTTCTTGGCGTTGCGGCTGGCGACCAGGACCCGCCGCGCGCTCATTTCTTCTTCCCCGGCTCCGGCAGGACCCCCGGATACGGCTGCGCCAGCGCCTCCTTCTGCACGGCGAACAGCTGCTCGCAACCGGCCAGCGCGGAATCCAGCAGCTTGTCCAGGGTGGAGCGCGGGAAGGTGGCGCCCTCACCGGTGCCCTGGATCTCCACCAGCGTGCCGGTGTCGGTGGCCACCACGTTCATGTCGACCTCGGCGCGCGAATCCTCCTCGTAGGGCAGGTCCAGCCGCACCCGGCCGTCGACCACGCCCACGCTGACCGCGGCGATCATGCACGAGATCGGCTGCGGGTCGGCCAGTTGCCCGGCCGCGCCCAGATAGGTGACCGCGTCGGCCAGCGCCACGTACGCGCCGGTGACGGCCGCGGTGCGGGTGCCGCCGTCGGCCTGCAGGACATCGCAGTCGATGGCGATGGTGTTCTCACCGATCGCGGCCAGGTCGATGCACGCGCGCAGCGAGCGGCCGACCAGCCGGCTGATCTCCTGGGTGCGGCCACCGACCTTGCCCTTCACCGACTCCCGGCCGCTGCGGGTGTGGGTCGCCGCGGGCAGCATCGCGTATTCGGCTGTCAGCCAGCCCAATCCGGAATCCCGCCGCCACGGTGGCACGCCCTCGGTGACGCTGGCGGTGCACATCACCCGCGTCTGCCCGAATTCCACCAGTACCGAACCCGCGGGATGCGTGGTGAACCCCCGGGTGATCCTTGCCTCGCGGAGTTCGTCGTCCGCCCTGCCATCGGCTCGTCTCGACACATCGAGCAGCCTAGTGGTGAGCCCCGACAGATCCGCACCCCCCTCACACCGGCGGACTACGGGGTACTCAGATGTCGATGACCTCGCCCGGAGACACCGCGTGCACGGGACCGCTGAACTGTTCCTTGGCCTCCGCGATGACATCCTCCCGCGCGGTCCACGGCGGGATATGCGTCAGCAGCAGCTCTCCGACGCCCGCCTCGGCCGCGATCTGCCCCGCCTCGGTGCCCGAAAGATGGATGCCCGGCGGGCGATTGGCCGGATCGTGCGTCCAGGAGGCCTCCGACAGCAGAATGTCGGCACCCCGCGCGAGTTCGAAAACCGCCGGGCAGAGCGCGGTGTCGCCGGTGTACACCAGGGTGCGGCCGGCCGGCGTGGTCAACCGCAGGCCGTAGGATTCCGGCGGGTGATACATGCGCCGGGCCAGCGCTGTGTACCCGGGGCCGAACGACACCGTCTCGCCCTCCACCCACGGCCGCATATCGATGACGTCGGACCAGTCGTCGCATTCGCCGCCGATCTCGGCCGAGGCGTTGCCGACCCGCACCGAAGCATCCGACGGCCCGCGCACGATCGCCCGTCCGCTCGGGGGATTCGGGTGGTAGCGCCGCCACACCAGCAGGCCCGGCATATCCAGGCAGTGATCGGCGTGCAGATGGGTGAGGAAGATATTCACCTCACCGGGATCCTGGTACCGCTGCAGTGCACCCAGGACGCCGGGACCGAAATCGACCACCGTCGGCGTCATATCGGGGCCGGTGAGCAAATACCCCGACGCCGGGGAATCCGGGCCGGACACACTGCCCGAACACCCGAGGACGGTGAGGCGCATTCCCCCATGCTGCCACGCTGCATCTTCACTCACGAGGGGGTCCCCCAAACCACCGGCCGGGCTCCGCGATCACCTCGGCGACGCGGAGCGGCCGACACTATCCCCGCGGCGACGACGACGTTCATCCCCAGAGAGTACCCAGCCGGCAATCAGTCCACCCACCGCCCCGAAAAGATGTCCTTGCCAAGAGATTCCGGGCTGTCCGGGCAGCACTCCCCACAGGATCGAGCCGTACAGCAACCCCACGACCAGGCCGATCAGTATCTGCCAGACATTGCGCGCGAAGAATCCGCGGGAGATCAGGTAGGTCAGCCAGCCGAATACGAGCACCGAGGCGCCCACGTGCACCGAGCCGGGCTCACCGGTGAGCCACGTACCCGCTTCGCCGACCACCCAGACGATCGCGGTGGCGGCCAGCCCGCGGCCGATACCGGTCAGCAACGTCAGCAGACCGAGCACGATCACCGGAACGGTATTGCCCATCAGGTGCGCCCAGTCGCCGTGCAGCAGCGGCCCGAACGCGATGCCGATCAGGCCGTCGGCGCTGCGTGGCCGCACCCCTTCGCTCTGTAACCGGTCACCGCTGAGGGTATCGATGCCCTCGATGGCGTACAGCAGGGCGACGAATCCGAGTGTCAGCCCGATTGCCCGCTGCCACAACAACTTCAGCGCCGGCGACGAGCCCGGCCGCGGCGCCGGGGATTTCCCCGGCCCGCCGCGCAGCGCGGCGATCCGATCCGGATCGAACGACGAACCCATGCCGGCGGTCACCGCCATCACCTCCTCGCGGAAACCCGGGGGCGCACTCGGCTCGCGCTCGAACCGGACTCCGCATCTCCGAGAGTACCGGCGCCGGTCACCGCGGCCGACTCGCCGGGCACACGACCGACTCGCGCCGAGCACCGGGCCCACAGCCGACCGCCTAGGCCCACAGCTGGCCGTCGAGCTTTTCCTCGGCCTCCTCGAGGGTGCCCTCGTACGCGCCGGTGGACAGGTACTTCCACCCGCCGTCGGCGACCACGAACGCGATATCCGCCCGCTTGCCCGCCTTCAGCGCCTTGTTCCCCACGCCCAGCGCCGCGTGCAGGATCGCGCCGGTCGAGATGCCGGCGAAGATTCCCTCCTCGGACACCAGTTCCCGGGTGCGCCGCACCGCGTCGTAGGGGCCGACGGAGAACCGCGAGGTCAGCACCGACTCGTCGTAGAGTTCCGGCACGAATCCCTCGTCGAGATTGCGCAATCCATAGACGAGTTCGCCGTACCGCGGCTCGGCGGCGACGATCTCGATCGAGGGCACCTTCTCGCGCAGGTAACGCCCGGTGCCCATCAGCGTTCCGGTGGTCCCGAGACCCGCCACGAAATGCGTGATCTCCGGCAGATCCGCCGCCAGCTCCGGGCCGGTGCCCTCGTAGTGCGCGAGCGCGTTCGCGGCATTGCCGTACTGGTACAGCATCACCCAGTCCGGGTTCTCGGCCGCGATCCGCTTCGCCTGCGCCACTGCCTGATTCGAGCCGCCCGCCGCCGGCGAGTCGATGATCTCCGCGCCGAACATGGTCAGCAGCTGCCGCCGCTCCACCGAGGTGTTCTCCGGCATCACGCAGACCAGCCGGTAGCCCTTCAGCTTGGCCGCCATGGCCAGTGAGATCCCGGTGTTGCCGCTGGTCGGTTCGAGGATCGTGCAGCCGGGCCGCAACGTTCCGTCCGCCTCGGCCTGCTCGATCATCCGCAGGGCCGGCCGGTCCTTGATCGACCCGGTCGGGTTGCGGTCCTCGAGCTTCGCCCACAGCCGCACGTGGCCGTCGCCGTCCCACCGCGGCGAGAGCCGGCGCAGGCCGACCAGCGGCGTATTGCCGAGCGTCTCGATCAGGGATTCGTAGCGCGCCACGGAATCAGCGGAGCCCGCGAGCGGTGCCGGACATACCTCCGGCAGTGTCCGACGAGCCTCCGGCTGTATCCGACGAGCCTCCGGCTGTGTTCGACGAGCCTCCGGCGACGGCGGGCAGGATGGTCACGGTGCCGTCGGCGGGCACCTCGGCCTCCAGTCCGCCGGCGAACCGCACGTCCTCGTCGTCGACGTAGATGTTGACGTAGCGGTTCAGCTTGCCGTCGGTGAGCAGTCGCTCCTTCAGGCCGGCGTAGTTGCCGTCGAGATCGTCGATCACTGCGGCGAGGGTGCCGCCGGTGGCCTGCACCCGCTTCTCACCCCCGGTGAGGGTGCGCATGATGGTCGGGATGGACACGGTTACCGACATGGGTGCTCCTTAGCTCTTCCTGGTCGGGGACGGCGTTTTCCGGTCGGACGGCTCAGCCCTCGGCGACCGGCGTCGACGCGGGACTCTCCTCGCTCACCTGCGCGCCCGGGCCGGCCGCCCCGGAGTACTCGGGCACGATCCGCACCGGCTCCTCGGTGACCACACCGTCGACGATCCGGTAGCTGCGCAGTTCGTGCCGCTCCGGATCGCGGGTGGAGACCAGCACGTAGTGCGCGTTCGGTTCGGAGGCGTACGAGATATCGGTGCGGCTCGGATACGCCTCGGTCGCGGTGTGCGAGTGGTAGACGACCACCGGCTCCTCGTCCCGATCGTCCATCTCGCGCCACACCCGCAGCTGCTCACCGGAGTCGAAGCGGTAGAACGTCGGCGAGCGTTCGGCATTGATCATCGCCACGTACCGCTCGGGGCGGTCGGATCCCTCCGGCCCGGCGATGATGCCGCAGGCCTCGTCGGGGTGATCGGTGCGCGCGTGCGCCACCATCGCGTCCACGAGGTCGGCCCTGATCACCAGCACAGTCGACAAATCCTTCCGTTCTGCGTCCGACGCGCTCGACCACAGGTCGAACCGCTGTCGTCAACGGCCCAGAATATGCACCTATTCCCGGCCGTCCGAAATCGCCCTGCCATCCGGAAACGATCAGGAGATGAGGGCCTGCAGCAGCGAGTCCTGCATCCAGGTGAGCCAGTGGTAGACGTCCAGGTGCGGGGCGCGCGGATCATTGGGGTCGAGCTGGTCGGGCGTGTCGTTTTCGATGCCGAGCGCGGTGCCCAGCGCCAGCCGGACGTCGTTGAGGGCGGTCAGCCAGGCATCGGCCTGCTCGGGGGTGAGCACGATCTTGCCGCCCTCGGCGGGCAGGGTGTCCAGCACCACGGTGCCCGCGGCCACCTTGGCCTCGATGATCTCCGGTTCGTGCAACCCGCGCAGCGCGCTGTTGAGCCCGGCGCGGTCGGCGTCGGGGGAACCCGGTTCGGATCGATGGAAATCGGGAAGTAATCGGGCCAGCCGCGGGTCGTCGGGCGGGATGGTGTTGCCGCTGCGTAGCCCGGTGAGTGCGGCGAGATCGTCCTCGGGCGCCGACTGCGCCCGGTCGCTCAGCAGGCCGGTCACCGCTCCCACCAGGGAGCGCAGCACCTCCGCCTCCCGTGCGTCCATCTCGGACCGCAGCTTGAGCCCGCCCAGCGAGTTCTTCCTGCTCCACTTGCGCACGAGGCTACGGTAGTCGTCCGGGTCAGTCGTCCCGCTGCATGGTCGCCCAAAGCCCGGCCGCGTGCAGTCGCTGGACGTCGTGCTCCATCTTGTCGCGGGAACCGGAGGACACCACCGCCTTGCCCTCGTTGTGCACCTTGAGCATCAGCTCGGTTGCCTTGGCTTTGCTGTAGCCGAACAGCTTCTGGAAAATATAGGTGACGTAGTGCATCAGGTTCACCGGATCGTCCCAGACCACCGTGACCCAGGGCCGGTCCTCGGCCTCCAGGATCTCGGTGTACTCGACGGCTTCCGGGGTCGCCTGCGGCGCCGACAGTTTCACGACGGCAACGCTCCCGAGGTGCGGCGTGGCTGCGCCCGCTGCCGCCTCCGGGGCCGGTGCGCTCGTCGCGGTCACGTTCGCGCCGACCGGACCGGCGGCGACCCGGACAGCGTCCATCATGCACAGACCCATAGCCCTTAGGGTACGACTCGGCTACGTATAAACAACACCCGCAGGTAGACGTTTTGTCCCCTTCCGGCGCCGATGTCCGGAGCCGGTCCGAGCGGGTCGGCTGGCTACAGTGACGGCGTGGACACCACGCTCCCGCCCGCGGGCACCGCGCTGCTGACCGACCAGTACGAGCTGACCATGCTGGCGGCCGCGCTGGCCGACGGTTCGGCACGGCGCCGGTGCACCTTCGAGGTATTCGCCAGGCGATTACCGCACGGCCGGCGCTACGGGGTCCTCGCGGGTACCGGCCGGTTGCTCGAGGCGTTGACCGGGTTCCGGTTCGGTGAATCCGAGCTCGCGATCGCCGCCGGGTTCCTGGACGATCGCACGCTGGACTGGCTGCGCGAATACCGCTTCACCGGCGATATCGACGGCTACCGCGAGGGCGAGCTGTATTTCCCCGGCTCGCCGCTGCTGTCCGTGCGGGGCAGCTTCGCCGAATGCGTCGTGCTGGAGACGCTCGCTCTCTCGATCCTCAACCACGACAGCGCCGTTGCCTCGGCCGCGGCGCGCATGGTCAGCGCGGCGGCCGGGCGGCGGCTGATCGAGATGGGCTCGCGGCGCACCCACGAATGGGCCGCCCCGGCCAGTGCCCGCGCCGCCTACCTGGCCGGATTCGACGCCACCTCGAATCTGGAGGCGGTGCGGCGCTACGGCATTCCCGGCGCGGGCACCAGCGCCCACGCGTTCACGCTGCTGCACAGCGGCACGGACGGTCAGCACGAGGCGGCGGCGTTCCGCAGCCAGGTGCGGACGCTGGGCGTCGGCACCACGCTGCTGGTGGACACCTTCGACATCACGCAGGGGGTGGCCACCGCGATCGAGGTGGCCGGGCCCGAACTGGGCGGGGTGCGCATCGATTCCGGTGATCTCGGCGTGCTGGCACGGCAGGTGCGCGACCAGCTGGACGGGCTCGGGGCGACCGGGACGCGCATCGTGGTGTCGGGGGATCTTGACGAGTACTCGATCGCCGGGCTGCGCGCCGAACCGGTCGACGCGTACGGCGTCGGTACCTCGCTGGTGACCGGCTCCGGCGCGCCGACCGCCGGCATGGTCTACAAGCTGGTGGAGGTGGACGGCGTGCCGGTGGCCAAGCGCAGCAGCCACAAGGAGTCGCGCGGCGGCACCAAGCGGGCGCTGCGGCTGGCCCGGCGAACCGGGACGATCGTGGAGGAGGTCGTGTATCCGGCCGGCGCGGACCGACCCGAGATCGACGGCCACGAGGTCCGCGACCTGCTGGTTCCGCTGGTCCGCAAGGGCCGGGTGGTGGACGGACAGCCCACCCTGCAGGACGGCCGCGACCTGGTGGCCCGTGGCCGGGTGAGCCTGCCGTGGGAGGGCCTGAAGCTGTCGGACGGCGACCCGGCGATTCCGACGACCTTCCTACAATGAGAACAGGGCAGACGACACCGACCGCCGGTCCGGGTCTGCCCTACACCGGTGTCGCCGGATCGCGAGGGACCGCGTACGCCACCGTCACGAAACCGAGGGGCACAGCCAATGACCAGAGCACTCATCGTCGTCGACGTGCAGAACGATTTCTGCGAGGGCGGCTCCCTGGCCGTCTCCGGCGGTGCCGCGGTGGCCGATCGGATCAGCGACTATCTCGGCGTCTCGGATTACGACGCGATCGTGGCGACCCGCGACCATCACATCGATCCCGGAGCGCACTTCTCGGAGCACCCCGACTACGTGGGCACCTGGCCGCCGCACTGCCGGGTGGGCACACCCGGCGCGGAGTTCCACCCGAACCTGAACCTCGCACCGATCGAGGAGATCTTCTCGAAGGGTGAATACACCGCCGCCTACTCGGGCTTCGAGGGCACCGCCACCGACGGCACTCCCCTCGCGGACTGGCTGCGCGCCAACGACATCGACACCGTCGACGTCTGCGGCCTGGCCACCGACCATTGCGTCCGCGCCACCGCCCTGGACGCCCGCTCCGCCGGCTTCGGCACCCGGGTCCTCCTGGGCCTCACCGCCGCCGTGTCCCTCGACACCGCCACCGAGGCCCTCCGCCGGATGCGCGATGCCGGAGTAGAACTCGCCGGCGAACTGGAGAGCTGAGGCCGACGAACTACTCCACCCTGAGCGCGGGGACGCGGCTCAGGACGCGAGTCCGGAGTCCCGGATGGCCTCGGCCAACGGCTCCAGCACGGCCGGGTCGTGCGGGGGCGGCAGGTAGATGATCGCGAGTTCCAGGCCCTCGGCGCCCAGTGCGGCCGCCCAGTCGACCACTTCGCCGTAACCGCCCTGGGGGTCGAAGCGCTTCTGGGCCGACAGGGTGATCTCCTTCGGATCGCGGCCGATATCGGCGCAGTGTGCGGCCAGCACGTCGCGCTTGCGGGCGAACTCCTCGACGGTTCCGGTGACGAAGTTCCAGTGCTGGGCGTAGCGAGCCGTGATGCGCAGCGTGCGCTTCTCGCCGTTGCCGCCGATGCAGATCGGAGGGTGCGGGCGCTGCGGACCCTTGGGCTCGTTGCGGGCGCCGGTGAGTTGATAGAACTTGCCGTCGAAATCCGTTGTCTCCCGGCTCAACAGGCCGATGAGCACCTGGCAGGCCTCCTCGAACCTGTCGAGGCGTTCGGTGATGCTGCCGAGCGGGATCCCGTAGGCGCCGGACTCCTCCTCGTTCCAGCCCGCGCCGATGCCCAGTTCGAGCCGGCCGCCGGAAATGATGTCGAGGGTGGCGGCCATATTGGCCAGCACGGCGGGATGCCGGTAGTGCACACCGGTCACCATCGTGCCGAGCCGCAGCCGCTCGGTGGCCTGCGCGAGCGCGGTCAGCGTGGTCCAGCCCTCCATGCACGGCCCGGTGGGGTCGGAGAAGATCGGATAGAAGTGATCGAAGGTCCACCCGGACTCGTAGATCTCGATGTCATCGGCGGCCTGCCAGACGGCCAGCATGTCGCCCCAGGTCGTCTCCTGCGGCGAGGTCTTGAACGCGAATCGCATACCGACAACGCTAGAAGCTGGAGCACGCTCCAGGTCAAGGGGTACCTCAGCTCGCCGGCGCGATCAGCCCGCCGGCATCGTCGCCGAGCAGACGACGCGCCCGGACCAGACGATCCGCCGCCGCGACGAGCCGGCCGTACTCGGTGGTGGTGTCGGGCATTCCGTAGTGCTCGGCGAGCCGGCGGGCGACCTCGGTCCACAACCCGGCGACCACGCCCGGCCGTGACCGAACGGGGGTGAGCGCGAACGGATTACCGGGTGTCCAGCGGGTGACCGTCCTTCTGTCGGACCGGCGCAGTACTCTGCCTGGGTGCCCGAACTGCCGCCCGTCCCCACCCTGCTGGCGACCGCCGTCGAGGCGCTCGGCGGCACCCCGCGCAAGGGTCAGCAGACGATGGCGGCGGCGGTCGCACACTCCATCGACACGAAGGAGCACCTGGCGGTGCAGGCCGGCACCGGCACCGGCAAGTCGCTGGCCTATCTGATACCGAGCCTGCGGCACGCGGTGCAGTCCGGTCGCACGGTGGTGGTGTCGACGGCGACCATCGCGCTGCAGCGGCAGCTGGTCGATCGCGATCTGCCCCGCCTGGCCGACGCGCTGGAGAAGCCGCTCGGGCGGCACGCCCGCTTCGCGATCCTCAAGGGCCGCAACAACTATCTGTGCCTGAACAAGATCAACAGCGTGATCCCCGACGAGCCCGCCGACGCCGAACTGTTCGACGCGTTCGCCATCTCCCGGCTCGGCCGCGAGGTGCAGCGGCTCAACGAATGGGCCTCCGACACCGAGACCGGCGACCGCGACGAGCTGGCCCCCGGCGTCAGCGACCGGGCGTGGCGGCAGGTCAGCGTCTCCGCCCGGGAATGCCTGGGCAAGTCGCGCTGCCCGTTCGGCGCCGACTGCTTCGCCGAGCGGGCCCGCAGCGAATCCGGCCAGGCCGACGTGGTGGTCACCAACCACGCCCTGCTGGCCATCGACGCCATCAGCGGCATCCAGGTGCTGCCCGAGCACGACGTGGTCGTCATCGACGAGGCGCACGAGCTGGTGGACCGGGTCACCGGCGTGGCCACCGCGGAACTGTCCACCGCCACGATCTCGGCCGCGGCCAAGCGCTGCGCCAAGCTCGTCGACGAGCAGGAGACCGACCGGCTCGAGGGCGCCGCCGAGTCCTGGCACGATCTGCTCGAGGAGCTACCGGCGGGCCGCTGGGACACGCTGCCCGGCGGCGCGTCCTCGGTCCTGGCGCTGATCCGCGACGCGGCGTGGAATTGCCGCACCGCACTGGCGCCGCCGGGTTCGAGTGCGCCGCAGGGCGATCCGGAGGCGGCCGCGGCACGCAACCAGGCGGTCGCCGCGGTCGAGGAGGTGCACGATTCGGCGGTCCGCGCGCTCACGACGTTCGACGAGCCCGATCCGGCGGCCCGGCGGGATGTGATCTGGCTGTCCGCCGACGAGGTGCGCGGCGTCGCCCGCCGCTCGCTGCACATGGCCCCGCTGTCGGTGGGCGGATTGCTGCGCAGCCGATTGTTCGGCACCGCGACGGTGCTGCTCACCTCGGCCACGTTGCAGGTCGGCGGCTCGTTCGACGGGCTGGCCGTCACCTGGGGCCTCCCGCCGCAGTCGGCCGACCGGGCGGAGCACGGCGCCGACACCCCCGAGCGCGGCCCCGACCCGGCGCTGGCCAACGGCGCCGAGGCGCCCTCGGATTCCGGTGCGATCCGGTGGAACTCGCTGGATGTCGGCTCCCCGTTCGACCACGCCAAGTCCGGAATCCTGTATGTCGCCAAGCATCTCCCGCCGCCCGGCCGCGACGGCCTGTCGCCGGCGTACCTGGACGAGATCGAACGGCTGATCCGCGCGGCGGGCGGCCGCACCCTCGGCCTGTTCTCCTCGATGCGCGCGGCCAAGGCCGCCACCGAGGCGCTCCGCGGCCGGCTCGACACACCGGTGCTGTGCCAGGGCGACGACGCCACCGGCGCGCTGGTCCGCCGCTTCGACGAGGACCCGGAGACGTCGCTGTTCGGCACGCTGTCGCTGTGGCAGGGCGTCGACGTGCCGGGCCCGTCGCTGAGCCTGGTGATTCTGGACCGCATCCCGTTTCCCCGGCCGGACGATCCGCTGCTGGTCGCGCGCCAGCGGGCGGTGGAATCGCGGGGCGGCAACGGATTCATGGCGATCGCGGCCAACCATGCGGCGCTGCTCCTCGCCCAGGGCACCGGGCGCCTGCTGCGCAGCACCGACGACCGCGGCGTCGTGGCGATCCTGGATTCCCGCCTGGCGACCGCGCGCTACGGCACCTACCTGCGCGCGTCGTTGCCGCCGTACTGGGAGACCTCCGATCCGGAGGTGGTGACCAAGGCGCTCCAGCGCCTCACCGGGACGGCGCCGACACCGACCAGCGGCTAAACATCACGAAGCTGTGAATTTACCCTCAGATCCTTGGACCGAACTTCTGTCCGGAACTAACTTGGTCCTCGGTACTCCGATGACCCCCAATTCCCCATCGGTCGTATCGGACGCCCCCGCACCAAGCCCTGCATGCGGTGCGGGGGCACCATAATCTTTCGATCAGCGGCCCGGCGTGCGGGCCGGTTTCACAGTGACCATTTGAGGATCAGGGTGACGACGCCCGCGACGACCGCGAGAACGACCGCGGCCGCACCCCAGACGAGACCCTGCCGCTGCCACGGCCGACCGGCGTCGAGCGAGATCCGGCCCGGTCCGGTGAAGGCGATGGCCGCTCCGACGACGCCGAACAGCAGCGCCATCTCGTAACCGGGCCCTTGCATACCGCCGAACAGGCCGCTGTGCCAGGTCGCGTTGATCGCATTGAGCATGGTGCCCAGCACGATCGCCCCCGCCAGTGGTGTGAGCAGGCCCAGGAAAAGCAGTCCGCCACCGACGAGTTCGCTCAGCCCGGCCAGGGTGCCGAAGAACTTGCCGGGGTTGTAGCCCATCTGGTCGAAACTGGCATTGGTCGCGTCCATGCCGGGTCCGTTGAACCAGCCGAACAGCTTCTGCGCGCCGTGCGCGAACAGCAGCCCGCCGAAGAACAGGCGAAATAGCAGCAGGCCGATATCGACCCCGGTGACGTCGCCACCGGGGCGTCGATCGAGCGCGGTGGAGTCGGTAGTGGGGGCGGTCATAGCGTCCTCATCTCGTTAGTTGAAGCAAGCAAACCGGACTCTGGTCCGGTTCGTTCACGGGTCACAACCCTCTCCGGTTCAACCCTTATTCCGTAGGACGAGGCCGCCGCCGAGAACTATTCGGCCAAGAAGAAGAAATATCCGAGGAACACCGCCATCAGCACCCACATCACCCAGTGCACCTCGCGAACTCGCCCGCGGGCCGTCATCACCACCGGGTAGAACAGCAGCCCCAGCGCGATGCCGTTGGCGATCGAGTAGGTCAGCGGCATCATGGTCACGGTGATGAACGCCGGAATCGCGTATTCCAGTCTGTTCCACTCGATTTCACCCAGGGCGCGGGCCATCAGCACGCCGACGACGACGAGCGCGGGCGCGGTCACGGCGGGCGCCCCGGCCACGACGGCGAACAGCGGGAAGAAGAACATCGCGATCAGGAACCACACCGCGGTGGCCACGGCCGTCACGCCCGTGCGCCCGCCCGCGCTGACACCGGCGGTCGATTCGACATAGGCGGTGGTGGTGGACGTGCCGATGATGGCACCGGCGGTGGTGCCCACCGAATCCGCGGCCAGCGCCTGGGCCGCCCGCGGCAGCTTGCCGTCCGGGCCGAGCAGGCCGGCCTGGTTGGCGATCCCGATCAGCGTGCCCGAGGCGTCGAAGAAGTCGACGAACAGCATGGTGAGCACGACGATCGCCATCTGCCCGGTGAACGTGCACGATGGCCTGCCCGAAGGTCTGATCGAGCCCGTGCGGCATGGCGACCACCGCGTCCGGGAGCTTCACCAGCCCGCTCACGATGCCGACGACGGTGGTGGCGACGATGCCGTAGAGCACCGCGCCGTGCCAGCGCAGCACCAGGAAGACCACGGTCACCACCAGGCCGAACAGCGCCAGCAGCGTACTGCCCTTGGTGAAATCGCCCAGGTGCACGAGGGTGTCCTCGCTGGCGACCACGATGCCGGCGTTCTTCAGGCCGAGAAACGCCACGAACATGCCGATCCCGGCGCCGACGGCCAGCTTCATCTGCATGGGAATGGCGTCGATGATCTTCTCGCGCACCTTCGTCACCGCCAGCACGAAGAAGATCACGCCCGACAGGAAGGTGCCCGACAGCGCCTCCTGCCACGGAATTCCCATCCCGAGCACCACCGAGTAGGCGAAGAACGCGTTGAGCCCCATCCCCGGCGCGAGCGCGACCGGATAGCGCGCCCACAGGCCCATGACCAGCGTGCCGAATACCGCGGCGACGGCCGTCGCGGTGAACACCGCCTGCGTCGGAATGCCGAGCGGGCCGAGATCGCCGCGGTCGCCGAGGACCGTCGGATTCACCGCGAGGACATAGGACATCGCCAGGAATGTCACGGTGCCGGCCATGATCTCGCGCCGATAGGTCGACCCCAGCCTGGAGACCCCGAAGTAGGAGTCGAGACGACCCGGCGGTCGCTGCTGCACGTCGGTACTCATCGTGATGTCTCCACCCTCGGGACGGAACGGGAATGCCCAGGGCACCGTATCTGTCGCGACACGCGCATCGCCATTCCGGCACTCGCTATCCAGCGGCAATCCGGCCCACCAGAGCCGAGGCGTGACGGCAAGTCACACGCAATCTACCCGCAATTTAACGAGGAATTCACCTGCAATATGAAGCTCCTTGACCTGTGGTGTGACTGCCGTTACAAATGCGTTATCCGCCGAACCGAGCTGTCGAACCGGCCGAGCGAGAAGTGCAAGCAGTTGGTTACCGAAATCGTCGAGGCCGCCGCAGATCTGCCGGCCGCCCGTCATGCCATATGGGGTCTGCTCCTGGAGCCCGAGACCTACACCCGGATGTTCCCGGGCGTCGGCGCCTGCGAACAGCTCGACTACGACGGCCGCACGCTGCTGTTACGGATGCGGCTCGGTGGCGGCGATGCCGAGATCACGGCCGTCGACGTCAGCCTGACCCCGACCAAGGCCCCGGAGTTCCTCGAACTCCAGTGCCCCGGACAGGGCTGCTTCGCCGCGGTGCGACTACGCGGCGACGACGAGCGGACCCGGGTCAACGTCACCTATTTCGCCCCGATGCGGGTGCATCCGCTCCTGGCGACGCTGACGAACGCGGCGGTGGCCGACTGGACCCAGTCCGCGCTGCGGCGGCTGGCCGACCTGGTGAACGGCTCGGCCACATCGGTGGTGGTCAACGGCGAGGATTCGCCGATGCGGCTGCAGACCGACGTCGCCCGGCAGATGGTCGCGACGGGCGTCGTGCGCAGCTACCGTCTCGACCGCGGGGTGAAACAGTTCGGGCGCCTGGCGAAATGGGGTTTCAATCTGGCGGGTGGTTATGCGGCGGCGGCCGCCTACGACCCGCACCGCCCGGCCGTGATCGACGATCAGGGCATGCACACCTTCGCCGAAATCCACGAGCGCACACACGCTCTGGCGAGCGGACTGGCCGATCTCGACCTTCGCCCCGGCGAGGCGATCGGGGTGCTGTCGCGCAATCACGCCGAGATGGTCGAAATCATGGTCGCGGCAGGCAAACTCGGTGTCGAGGTGGTGCTGCTCAACACCGGGCTCGCGGCCGGGCCGATCGCGGAGATCGCCGAACGGCACGAGCTGGCCGCGGTATTCGTCGATCCGGAACTCGACGAGCCGGCCGGCCTGCTGCCACCGGACATCCCCCGCTACGCCACCTTCGCCGACCCGGCGCAGCCCGGCCGCGCCACCGTCGACGACCTGATCGCCGCGGCGCGTGGAAGTTTCGTCAAGCCCCCGCGGCCGGGCGGGCTGATCGTGCTGACCTCGGGCACCACCGGCACCCCGAAGGGCGCGCGCCGGCCGCACCCGAAGGGCTTCGCCACGGTGGCGGCGCTGCTGTCGCGAATCCCGTTGCAGATGAACGAGATCATGCTGATTCCGGCGCCGCTGTTCCACACCTGGGGTCTGGCGGCGCTGCAGATCAGCACCCCGCTCCGGGCATCGGTGGTGCTGTCGGAGCGGTTCGACGCCGAGGACTGCCTGCGGCTGATCACCGAGCACCGGGTCACCTCGCTGATCGTGGTGCCGATCATGGTGAATCGGATCCTGGACCTGCCCGATGCCGTGCTCGCCCGCTACGACACCTCGAGCCTCCGGGTGGTGGCCAGTTGCGGGGCGCCGTTGCCGGGGGCGACCGTGCTGCGGTTCACCGAACGGTTCGGCGAGGTCCTCTACAACGTCTACGGATCGACCGAGGTGTCGTGGGCGACCATCGCCGATCCGGGCGACCTGCGCATCTCCCCGACCACCGCCGGACGGCCACCACTCGGCACGAAGGTGGCCGTGCTGGGGCCCGATGCGCGGCCGGTGCCGGTCGGCGCGACGGGACGCATCTTCGTCGGCAACCACATGCTCTTCGACGGGTACACCGACGCGGCGCCGCCGGCCGAGGCCGACGGCATGCTCGACACCGGCGACGTCGGATATCTCGACGCCTCCGGGCGGCTGTTCGTCGCCGGCCGCGACGACGAGATGATCATCTCCGGCGGCGAGAACGTCTTCCCGCGCCCGGTCGAGGAGGCGCTGTCGAACCTGCCGCAGGTGAGCGAGGTGGCGGTGGTCGGCGTCCCGGACCGCGAATTCGGCCAGCGCCTGGCGGCTTTCGTCGTCAAGCGCGAGGGCTCCGGGCTGGATCCGGACATGATCCGGGCGTACGTCCGCAACCGCCTGGGCCGCTTCTCGGTGCCCCGTGACGTCCACTTCCTCGACGCCCTGCCCCGCAACCCCACCGGAAAGATCCTCAAGCGCACCCTGATTCAGGCGCGCTGATCCGGCGCCTCCGGTGGGGCCACGGAGAACAGGCCGATCAGGCCACGGCGATCAGCAGCAGCACGACGAGCGCCAGTCCGGCGACGGCCATGACGACCGGCAGCAGGAGCAGGATCGCCATCGCCCCGGCGCCGGCGGACCGCTGCGGCGTCGTCCCGATGGCCGCCGAGCAGTGCCGGAGAGCCGGAAGCCGGTAGTACACCGTTGCTCTGGCCGCGGCCGGAACCTCGACCTCCAGCTGAGCGGGGTACTGGAACTCGCCGAACCGGTTCACGTACACGACGACGCTGTGGGCTCCCGGGCCCACCGGTACGATCCACCGGCCCCAGCCGCGCGCCGCGACCACTCCGTCGACGACGACCTCGGGCGTCATCGACATCAGCACCAACGGATGGCCGTACGACGGCGCGGAAATGACAATGTCGAGCGCCGGTGTGCCCACCGGTGCGTCAACGACATGCGCTGAGAGTGCGTCCTTTTCCGCCATGCCAATAGCATGCGCGCCACCGCTTAAGAATCTCTAGCCGATTTCCTATGGGCAGGCTGTTCCTATGGGCAGGCTGTTCCTATGGGCTGGGTGTTCCTATGGGCTGGGTGTTCCTATGGGCTGGGCGTGGAAATCAGCCCCCATTCGGCGGGGGTCGCCAGCAGCCGGTGCCGCGGCAGCACCCGCACCGTGTAGCCGACCGCACCCGACAGCGGTACCGGGGTGTCCACGGTGAACACCTCGACACCGGAATCCGTTGCGGCATGGGTCATGTCGACCGTCATGACATCGGACAGCTCGTCGTCCTGCGACACCCGGCCCAGGACCGCCTGCACCTGCACCTCCGTCGGCGCCAGTTCGCCGAGGGCGAGGCGGGCCCGCAGCGACAGCTCCGCGCCGATCACCGGGATATCGGGCAGGCCGGCGCTGTCGACCTGGATCACCTGCACCTGCGGCCAGGCCGCCTCCACCCGGCGGCGATACTCGGCAAGCTCCCTGGCTCCCGCGAAATCGTCCCGTGCCACCGCGGAATACGCGTGCGCGGCGGGGAGGTAGTAGTCGACGACGTAGTCGCGCACCATGCGGGAGGCGAGCACCTTCGGCCCCAGGGTTTGCAGGGTGTGGCGGACCATCTCCATCCAGTGCACCGGCAGGCCGTCGGGATCGCGGCGGTAGAAGTGCGGCAGCACGGAGCGTTCCAGCATTTCGTAGAGGGCGGTCGCCTCCAGATCGTCGCGGCGGTGGTCGTCGCGGACGCCGTCGGCGGTGGGGATCGCCCAGCCGTTCTCGCCGTCGTACATCTCGTCCCACCAGCCGTCGCGGATCGACAGGTTCAGCGCGCCGTTGAGCGCGGCCTTCATTCCGGAGGTACCGCACGCCTCGAGCGGGCGCAGCGGATTGTTCAGCCAGACATCGCATCCCCAGTACAGGTAGCGCGCCATCGACATGTCGTAGTCGGGCAGGAATACGATGCGATGCCGCACGGCCGGATCGTCCGCGAAGCGGACCACCTGCTGGATCAGCGCCTTGCCGCCGTCGTCGGCCGGGTGGCTCTTGCCCGCCACCACCAGCTGCACCGGGCGCTCCGGATCGAGCAGCAGCGCCCGCAACCGGTCCGGGTCGCGCAGCATCAGGGTCAGCCGCTTGTAGGTCGGCACCCGGCGGGCGAAGCCGACGGTCAGCACGGCCGGATCGAAAACCTCGTCCACCCAGGCCAATTCGGCGGGCGCGGCGCCGCGTTCCAGCCAGGACGCCCGCAGCCGGCGGCGCACCTCGTCGACAAGGCTGCCGCGCAACGCATTCCGCGTGGCCCACAGCTCCCGCAGATCGACATCGCGCAGCCGCTCCCAGCCGCGCGCCTCGTCCACCGCGGGTTCCGTGCCGGCGAGTCCCCGAGCGACCTCCGGATCGGCGCTTCCGGTGGCCGCGTGAACCGCCGAATCACCTTCTGCCGCAGTGCTTCCAGACGCCATCACCGAACCCGCCCGGCCCCCAGCGCTCTCGGTGCCGCTCGCGACCGGCCGCCCGGCCGCGCCGGAACCTGTCGCGCACGCCGCATCTCCCGCGGCACCCCCCGGATTCACGGCGCTCGCGAAAACCTCCGTCGTTTCGCGGCCCGCCACTTCGGCGTCCGTCGCGGCGTCGATCCACTCGCGGGCGGCCCAGGTGGGCGCGTGCACGCCGTTGGTGACCGAGCCGATCGGCACCTCGGCCGCGTCGAATCCGGGCCACAGCGGCGCGAACATGGCGCGGCTCACCTCGCCGTGCAGCCGCGAGACGCCGTTGGCGCGCTGGGCGAGCCGCAGGCCGAGGTGGGCCATGTTGAACACCGACGGGTCGGCCTCCCGGCCCAGCGCCACGATGCGATCGACGGAAACGCCGGGCAGCAGCGGAGATTCGCGCTCACCGTGCGCGCCGCCGAAGTACCGGCGGATCAGGGCACCCGCGAACCGGTCGATGCCCGCGGGGACCGGGGTGTGCGTGGTGAATACCGTTCCGGCCCGGACCGCGGCCAGGGCGGCATCGAAATCCATTCCGCCGGACATGAACTCGCGAATCCGCTCGATGCCGAGGAATCCGGCGTGCCCCTCGTTCATGTGGAACACGTCCGGATCCGGGAGGCCGTGCGCGTGCGTGTAGGCCCGCACCGCCCGCACCCCGCCGATACCGGCCAGGATCTCCTGCTTGATGCGATGGTCCTGGTCGCCGCCGTACAGCCGGTCGGTCACCGCCCGCAGTTCGGGATCGTTGTCGGCGATGTCGGAATCCAACAGCAGCAACGGAATCCGGCCCACCTGTGCGATCCACACCCGCGCCCGCAGCACCCGGCCCTCGGGCATCGGTACGTGGATCAGCACGGGGGCGCCCGCCGCGCCGGCGCCGTCGGTCAGCAACCGCAGCGGCAGGCCCTGCGGATCCAGATCCGGATAGTGCTCGAGTTGCCAGCCGTCGCCGGTCAGCGACTGCCGGAAGTATCCGGATCGGTACAGCAGTCCGACGCCGATGAGCGGCAGCCCGAGATCGGAGGCCGCCTTCAGGTGGTCGCCGGCCAGAATCCCGAGCCCGCCCGAATAGTTCGGCAGCACCTCGGTGACGCCGAACTCCATCGAGAAGTACGCGATGGCCCGCGGCGGATTCTCGGCCGGCCGGCGCTGGAACCAGCGCGGGCGGGTCAGATACTCGCGCAGATCCGCGTCGGCGGCATCCACCGCCCGCACATAGGCCGCGTCGGCGGCCAACTCGTCGAGCCGGGCGGCAGGCACCTCGCCCAGCATGCGCACCGGATCGTGCCCGACCTCGCGCCAGCGGGCCGGGTCCAGCCGCGCGAACAGATCCTGCGTCGGCGGATGCCACGACCACCGCAGATTCGCCGCCAGTCCGGCGAGCGCGGACAGCCGTTCGGGCAGATGGGCTCGAACCGTGAACCGACGCATTGCCTTCACCGATCGAACCCTACACGGCCGCCGGCCGCGCAAGAGCAGCGGATGGCGCCCCTGACCTGCGGACACCCGTGTCCCGGTGCCGCCCGGACGACCGACGCCACGGCCTCACCGGCGCCGGTCGCACCGGCCTCCGGTCACCCGGCGGCCAGGTTCCGGTCCAGCAGCGCCACCAGTTCCCGCCAGTGCCGCTCGGCGGCCGGCTCGTCGTAGCTGCTGGTGTCGGACTGGGTGTAGCCGTGCGCGGCGCCGGGGTAGACCTCGCAGCGGTGGCGGACGCCGGCGGCGGTGAGCGCCTTCTCGAAGCCGTCGATCTGCTCCGGCGGCAGCGAGGGGTCCTCGTCGGCGTGGCCGAAATACACTTCCGCCGCGACATTTCCGACCACCAGGTGCGGGCTGTCGGGGCTGTCGGTGGCGAGCCCGCCGGTGTGGAATCCGGCGGCGGCGCCGACGAGCTCGGGGAATCCGGCGGCCGTGCGCAGCGACAGCCCGCCGCCCAGGCAGTAACCGGTGGTGCCCATCGGGCCGTCCGCGGTCTTCTCGAACGCCGTCAGCCAGGCCAGGTAGGCGTCGGCATCGCGGAGCACCAGGTCGGGGGTCAGCTCGAGGATCATCGGCATCAGCTGCTTCAAAATCTCGGGCCGCTCCCCCATGTCGATGAATTCCGGCACATCGACCACCGGCGAGCGTCCGTGCCGGTAGAGCACGTTCGGCGCCAGCACCGTGTAGCCGTGGCCGGCGAGACGGTCGACCATGCCTCGCAGGGCCGGCCGCAGACCGAAGGCATCCATATAGAACAGCACCCCCGGATGGCGCGCACCATCGTCCGGATACGCTACATAGGCGTCGGCGATCCCGTCCGGCGTCGTTACGTCGACCGAAATGCCCTGCGTACCAGCCATCTGTGAATCTCCTCCAGCGTCGCTCGTGGCTCGGAACTAACGGAGGGATCCTCCGCTTCGGACTACCGCCGGACAGGTTTCCACACGCGGCGAATTCTTGCCAGACCGGGTGCGAACGATCGGCCCTCCGCACACCCGTCCGCCGCGACTGCCGGGCCCGCGTCCGGGGTGCCGGTACGGTTGTCTCGTGACCGGTCGCATCGCCATCGATGACACGGCCCCGGCCCTCCCCGGCGGCCGCCCGGCCAAAGCCGTGGTGGGCGAGGTGTTTCCGGTACGGGCCGTCGTGTGGTGCGAGGGGCACGACGCGGTGGCCGCGACACTGGCCGTGCGCGGCACCCGCACGCGGCGGATCCGGATGTCCCCCGACTACGAGCCGGACGTGTTCAACGCCGTGTTCACCCCGGACGAGCCGGGTTCGTGGACCTACCGCATCGAGGGCTGGCGCGACCCGATCGCGACCTGGCGGGCCGCGGTGGAGGCGAAGCTCGCCGTCGGGCAGAGCGCCGCGGATCTCGCCAACGACCTCGAGCTCGGCGCGCGGCTGTTCGACCGGGCGGCGCAGCAGGTGCCGAAGAGGCAGTGGGAACGGCTGCGGACGGCGGCGGACGCGCTGCGCGGCGACGGGCAGCTGCCCGCCCGGGTGGCTCCCGCCTTCAGCGCCGAGGTCGGCGACATCCTGCGCGAGACGCCGCTGCGCGAACTCGTCACCCGCGGACCGCAGCACGCGGTGCACGTGGAGCGCCGGCGGGCGCTGTACGGCGCGTGGTACGAGTTCTTCCCGCGATCGACCGGCGGCCGGGACGCCGGCGGTGCGCCGGTGCACGGCACCTTCGCCACCGCCGCCGAGGAACTGCCGCGGATCGCCGCCATGGGGTTCGACGTGGTGTACCTGCCGCCGATCCATCCGATCGGCACCGTGAATCGCAAGGGGCGCAACAACTCCCTGACCGCCGAACCGGACGACGTCGGTTCGCCGTGGGCGATCGGCTCCGACGAGGGCGGCCACGACGCCATCCACCCCCTGCTCGGCACCGAGCGGGATTTCGCCGAATTCGTCGAGTCCGCACACCGTCTCGACCTGGAGGTGGCGCTGGATCTGGCGCTGCAGTGCGCCCCCGACCATCCGTGGGTGCGCGATCATCCGGAGTGGTTCACCACCCTGCCGGACGGCACCATCGCCTACGCCGAGAACCCGCCCAAGAAGTACCAGGACATCTATCCGATCGACTTCGACAACGACCCGGACGGCCTGTACGCCGAGGTGCTGCGGGTGGTACGGCATTGGATCTCGCTGGGCGTCACGCTCTTTCGCGTCGACAACCCGCACACCAAGCCCGCCGACTTCTGGGAGTGGCTGCTCGCGCAGGTACGCCGGACCGACCCGGACGTGATCTTCCTGTCCGAGGCGTTCACCCGCCCGGCCCGGCTGTACGGGCTGGCGCGGCGCGGATTCGGCCAGTCCTACACCTATTTCACCTGGCGCACCGGCAAAGACGAGCTGGCCGAGTTCGGCCGGGAGCTGGCCGCCAAGGCCGACGAGGCGCGGCCCAACCTGTTCGTCAATACGCCCGACATCCTGCACGAAAGCCTGCAGCACGGCGGGCCGGGCATGTTCGCGATCCGGGCGGTGCTGGCCGCGACGCTGGCGCCGGCCTGGGGGGTGTATTCCGGTTTCGAGCTGTTCGAGCATCAGGCGGTGCGGCCGGGCAGCGAGGAATATCTGGACTCGGAGAAGTACCAGCTGCGCCCGCGCCACTTCGCCGACGCCGCCGCGCGCGGAGAGTCGTTGCAGCCGTGGCTGACCCGGCTCAACGAGATACGCCGCGCGCACCCGGCGCTACAACAGCTGCGCTGCATCGCCTTTCACCACACCGACAACGACGCCCTGCTGGCGTACTCGAAGGTCGACCCCACCACCGGCGACGCGGTGCTGATCGTGGTGAACCTGAACCCGTTCGGCCCGGAGCAGGGCATGATCTCGCTGGACCTCCCCGCGATCGGCCGCGAATGGCACGACCATCCGGTGGTCCTCGACGAGGTCAGCGGCGAGGAATACCACTGGGGTCAAACCAATTACGTGCGGCTCGACCCGGCCCGCGCCGTCGCCCACATCCTCGCCCTGCCGCCGGTCTCCGCCGCCGCCCGCACGGAGCTGGCCTATCGAAGGTCGTTCCGGTGACGGCCGCGCACCGGGCGAGCAGGGCATATCCCCCTGGTAGCCGGACGAGCCGGCCCGTGCCCACTCCGGTCGGGCACGACCACAGGACTCCGCTCCGATGAACCGGCGGGATCTGATGCTACTGGCCGCGGGGACGCACAGGGACCCGCACACGGTGCTGGGCGCGCACCCGCACCCCGACGGCACGGTGGTCAGAACCCTGCGCCCACAGGCGGATTCGGTATCCGCCCGGATCGGCGACGACAACTACCCGCTCGCACACGTCGAGCACGGCGTATTCGAGGGTGTGGTGCCGTACCCCGATCTCTGGGACTACCGGCTGCTGGTGTCCTACCCGAACAGCCGGACCGTGCTGCACGCCGACGGCTACCGGTTCCTGCCGACGGTCGGCGAATTCGACCTGCACCTGATCGGCGAGGGACGGCACGAGCGGCTGTGGGAGGTGCTGGGCGCGCATCCGCGCCGGTACACCACCCTCGACGGAGAGGTGTCCGGAACCTCGTTCGCGGTCTGGGCGCCCAATGCCCGCGGGGTCGCGGTGATCGGCGATTTCGACGGATGGAGCGGAAAGACCGCGCCCATGCGGACGCTCGGCGACTCCGGGGTGTGGGAGCTGTTCGTCCCCGGTATCGAACCGGGCGAGAAATACAAGTTTCGGGTGCACGGCGCGGACGGTCGCACGGTCGATCACGCCGACCCCTTCGCCTTCGCCGCCGAGATGCCGCCGGCCACGGCGTCGGTGGTCACCGAGAGCACCTACACCTGGCACGACGACGACTGGCTCACCATCCGCGCGCGCACCGACCCGACCCGCGCGCCGATGAGCATCTACGAGGTGCACCCGGGCTCGTGGCGCCCGGGTCACGATTATCGCGCGCTGGCGGAGCAACTCGCCGAATACGTTCTCGCACAGGGCTATACACACGTCGAACTGCTCCCGATCGCCGAACACCCGTTCGGCGGCTCATGGGGCTACCAGGTCACCTCCTACTACGCGCCGACCGCCAGATTCGGTACGCCCGACGAGTTCCGGGCGTTCGTCGACCATCTGCACGGCGCGGGCATCGGCGTCATCCTGGACTGGGTGCCGGCGCACTTCCCGCGCAACGAGTGGGCACTGGCACGCTTCGACGGCACCGCCCTCTACGAACATCCCGATCCCCGCCGGGGCGAGCAATTGGACTGGGGCACCTACGTCTTCGACTTCGGCCGGCATGAGGTGCGCAACTTCCTGGTCGCCAACGCCCGCTACTGGATCGAGGAGTTCCACCTCGACGGGCTGCGCGTGGACGCCGTGGCATCCATGCTGTACCTGGACTATTCGCGGCCCGAGGGTGGCTGGGAACCCAATATCCACGGCGGCCGGGAGAATCTGGAAGCCGTCGCATTCCTCCAGGAGATGAACGCGCTCGTGCACCGCCACCACCCAGGGGTGGTCACCATCGCCGAGGAATCCACCACCTGGCCGGGCGTCACCCGGTCGACCGACGTCGGCGGCCTCGGCTTCACCATGAAGTGGAACATGGGCTGGATGCACGACACCCTCGGCTATCTCGGCCACGACCAGATCCACCGCAGCTGGCATCACAACGAGATCACCTTCTCGGCGGTCTACGCGTGGAGCGAGAACTACGTGCTGCCGATCAGCCACGACGAGGTCGTGCACGGCAAGGGCACGCTGTGGACCCGGATGCCCGGCGACGACTGGGTGAAGGCCTGCGGGGTACGCACGCTGCTGGCCTACATGTGGGCGCATCCGGGCAAGCAGCTGTTGTTCATGGGCCAGGACTTCGGCCAGTTCCGCGAATGGTCGCACGACCGCGGACTGGACTGGCACGAGCTGGACAACCCGCTGCACAACGGAATTCGGCTGCTGGTCCGCGACCTCAACGCCGCCTACCGCGCCCACACCGCCCTGTGGACCCAGGACACCTCGCCCGGCGGCTACGCGTGGATCGACGCCGACGACCGCACCAACAATGTCCTCGCGTTCCTGCGCTACGGCTCCGACGGCTCGCTCGTCGCCTGCGTCTACAACTTCTCCGGCACCCGGCACGACGACTACCGCATCGGCCTCCCCACCCCCGGCGCCTGGCACGAAATCCTCAACACCGATGCGAACACCTACGGCGGCAACGGAATCGGCAACCTCGGCGGCGTCACCGCCACGGACGAACCGTGGCACGGCCGCCCCTACTCCGCCGCGGTCACCCTCCCCCCGAACGGCGCCCTCTGGCTGACCCCGGCCGACTGACCTTCGCCGACCGCCTCCGCTCCCAGAGCCGCGGTGGGCAAAGCAGGCCACACCATTCGGAGTGGGCACGTCGCCCGCAGTCACCGGCAGGTTCTCGGCCGGGATCCACACCGCACGACCGGGTTCACGTTACAGACGGGCCGGAATGGCAGGTGGCACCATCCGTCGTTCCGGCGGAGGCACCGCCCGGCCGGTCAGAAGTGCCAGGGAGCCGACAGCTCCGGGACCAGGCAGCCGTAGGTGCGTTCCACCGAGACGGGTGCGCCACGCAGAGTGCCCTCCGCGCGATACACCACCGGGTGGTAGCGGAAGCATCGGACCGACGGGTTCTCCTCGGGGAGCGTGAGTTCCCCGAGCGGGGCGAGGTAGCGGCAAGCCGCGTCGGCGCTCGGATGTGATCCACCGACCGGGTCACAGCTCAGTGTGGCCGTGCGTGCCGGGCGGCCGGGCTCCTCCCGGGTGAGGACGAGTTCGGTCGGGGCGCCCTCGGCGGTGGCAGGCCCGGCCGACAGCAATACAGCCACCGCCGCGGCCGCTGCGGCCGAGATCCGAGCGAGGCTTCGCACCGGCTCGCCCTCCCGGCCCCGAGTTGCGTTATGCCCAGGCACATCCCGATCGTAGCGCGCCTCCGGACCGCCCGACCGCCGCTCGGCGAGCCGGGCACCGGACCGAACCGGAGCGCCCGCAACGTCTCCGGCAGCGGGCCGTATGGTGGCCGGCCGTCCGGCGGCGGACCCTCCGATCACGCCCGCCCCCGGACCGCAAAGCCCCTCGAACCGCTCCGCCGTCGAACCCGCCCGGCCGTCGAACAACCGAACGGGCGTGGGCAGACCGGCTCAGTACAACGCGGTGGCCAGTTTCCGGCGGGCGGCGACCACGGCCGGATCGGCGGTGTCGAACAGCTCGAACAACTCCACCAGCCGGGTGCGGACGCGGTTGCGGTCGTCGCCGGCGGTGCGCTTCACCAGAGTGATGAGGCGGCCGAAGGCGGCCTCGGGATCCTGGTTGAACAGCTCCATATCGGCGGCGGCGAAGGCTGCGTCGATATCGTCCGGAGCGGCGTCGGCGCGGGCGATCGCGTCGGCGGGCAGATCCTGCGCGCGGCCGTAGAAGCGCACCTGACGCAGCGCGGCCTTGGCATCGGCGTTGCCCGGCTCCTCGGCGAGGATCTTCTCGTACGCGGCGACGGCGCCGTCCACGTCACCCCGCTCGAGCGCGTCCTCGGCGGCGGTGAACCGCGGATCCTCCGGGGCGGCGGCCGGAACCTCCTCACCCTCGGCGCCGTCCTCACCGGACAGCTTCCCGCGCACCGCGTCGACGACGGCGGCCAGCCACTGCTTCACCTGTGGTTCGGGCTGGGCGCCCTGGAAATCCGCCAGCGGCTGCCCACCGGCCACCGCGACCACGGTCGGAATGCCCTGCACCCCGAGTGCCTGCGCGATACGCATATTCGGCTCGGCCTCGACGGTGGCCAGATCCCACTCGTCACCGGCCTCGGCGACCAGGCGCTCGAACAGCTTCACCAGCTCCACACTGCCCGGGCTGCGCTGCGAGTACAGGACGATGACCACCGGCACCTGCATCGAGCGGCGCAGCACCTTGGTCTCGAAATCCGCCTCGGAGACGGCGTGACCATCCGGGGCATCCGCGGCGGCCGGCTGTTTCAAACTGGACAGATCCACCGCGCCGGACATGGCGGCGGCAGCGGCGGGCGAAGGACGACGTGCGGCAGGTCGATTCACGGTTTCCAGTTTGTCACGAACGGGCCGAGGCGGCCGTCGGGGTCGGGCTCAATTCACCCAACTGCCCGCTGCGAATCGCCCAGACCTCGAACCATGCCGAGGTGAACGGCACCACCGACGAGACCAGACCGAGCAGCAGGGTCTTACCCGGCCACTCGTACTGGCGGAACGCCACCAGCAGATGCAGCGCGAACAGCACGAAAATGATGCCGTGCAGCATCCCGAACACCATCACCGGCCAGGTGATCGGCTCCGGCAGCCGCTTCAGCACCGATCCCGTCAGCAGCAGCACCCAGGACACGGCCTCGAGAATTCCGAGCAGCCGCACCCGCTTGGCCACCGTGCTCACATCGAAGAATTCGCCCATACGCCCCATTGTGCCGAACCTCTACGACAACCCGTAGTCGAAGTGAGTCACGACACACCATCGAGCGCGGCGACTCCCGTATCTGCCCGCCGGACGCACGTCGCGGCGGGCCGGCCGGACCCGCACGGCCGACGCATCGCCCTGGCCACTACCGCACCGACAGACCCGCGGTGCGCTGGTGTCCGGTGCGGACGCCACCGCACCGCGGCCACACGGATGATCCCGTCGTCGCGGTACATCCCGAACTACCGATCGCGGCCACGCTCACCCGCCGACAACCCGGACGATGTGGCGTCGGCGCCGGCCGGACCTCAGACCCGGACGATGAGCGCATCCCCCTGGCCGCCGCCACCGCACAGCGCCGCCGCACCGACGCCGCCACCGCGGCGCTTCAGCTCCAGCACCAGGTGCAGCAGGATGCGGGCCCCGGACATGCCCAGCGGATGACCGATGGCGATGGCGCCGCCGTTCACATTGACCTTCGCCGGGTCGATGCCCAGCTTGCGGGTGGAGGCGACGCCGACCGCGGCGAACGCCTCGTTGATCTCCACCAGGTCCAGGTCGGCCGGCGCAATGCCCTCGCGCGCGCAGGCCTTGGCGATGGCGTTGGCGGGCTGCTCCTGGAGGGTGGAATCCGGTCCGGCCACCACGCCGGCCGCGCCGATCTCGGCGATCCAGCTCAGGCCCAGTTCCTGCGCCTTGGCCTTGCTCATCACGACCACCGCGGCGGCGCCGTCGGAGATCTGCGAGGCCGAACCGGCGGTGACGGTCCCGTCCTTGCGGAACGCCGGGCGCAGCTTGCCCAGCGACTCGACCGTGGTGTCGGCGCGGATGCCCTCGTCCTCGGACACCAGGACCGGGTCACCCTTGCGCTGCGGCACCGCCACCGGCACCACCTCGCCCTCGAACACGCCGTTCTTCCAGGCCGCCGCCGCCTTCTGATGCGAGTCCGCGGCGAAGGCGTCCTGCTCCTCGCGACCGATGTGGTCGCGGTCGTTGCGCGCCTCGGTCAGCGCTCCCATCGCCTGATCGGTGAAGATGTCGTGCAATCCGTCGAAGGCCATGTGGTCGCGCAGCGTCACGTCGCCGTACTTGAAGCCCTCGCGGCTCTTCTCCAGCATGTGCGGCGCCCGCGACATCGATTCCTGGCCGCCGGCCACCACGATCTCGTGCTCACCGGCGCGAATCAGCTGGTCCGCCAGGGCGATCGCGTTGATACCGGACAGACAGACCTTGTTCAGCGTCAGCGCCGGCACGTCCATCGGGATCCCTCCGGCGACCGCCGCCTGCCGCGCCGGGATCTGCCCCGCACCGGCGGTGAGCACCTGGCCCATGATCACGTATTCGACCTGCTCGGGCTGCACGCCGCTCTTCTCCAGCGCCGCCTTGATGGCGAATCCGCCCAGATCCGAACCGCTGAAATCCTTCAGCCCACCCAGCAGCCGGCCGACCGGGGTGCGCGCGCCGGAGACGATGACAGAGGTGGTGGTCACGATGTGCCTCGCTTCATGGAGTCGGAACGCCTGCGACGGACCCGGCCGTACGACACGCCGGACCACGTCCGTACTCCAAGGTAACCGGCGCCGTCCCGGCAGCACCACCGCGGTACGCGCTACCGTTCGAAGAGTGAGTACCTCCCAAACGCCCGAATTCATTCCCGCCGATTACGTCCTGGCCGTCGATCACGTCGGCGTCGCCGTCCCCGACCTCGACGCCGCCGTCACCTGGTACTCGGCGAACCTCGGAATGGTCGAGACCCATCGCGAGGTCAACGAGGACCAAGGCGTGCACGAGGCGATGATGTCGCTGCCCGGCGCCGGGGACGATTCGTCTGCTCTACAGTTGCTGGCGCCCGCGTCGGACGCCTCGACAATCGCCAAGTTCATCGATCGCAACGGCCCGGGGCTCCAGCAACTGGCCTACCGGGTCACCGATATCGAGGCGGTGGCAACCTTCCTGCGCTCGCGAGGACTACGTTTGCTCTTCGACGCGCCTCGCCCCGGAACGGCCGGCTGCCGGATAAACTTCATCCACCCGAAGGATGCTGGCGGTGTGCTGATCGAGCTGGTCGAGCCCGCGCCGAATCCTACTCACTAGTATCGCAATCCGACCGGGGAAACTTGTCGTAACGACATTCGCGGTCGGGTCACCATCGTGGGGCGACAGGCTGTAGTTTGTGGGGCATGTCGTCCACTGAGCCCGATCGCAATCGCTTCGTCGCGTTGCCTTTTACCGTAGTCCGTAAGGGCTACGACCGCGATGAGGTGCGCAATTACTTCGACCGCTTCGACGCCGAACTAAGGGTCACCGCCACAGATCGCGACGCCGCCGCAGCCCAGGCCCGAAATCTGGCCGCCCAGCTGGAGGACGCTCGCGACGAAATAGACGAACTGCGCAAGGAAGTCGACCGGCTGTCGGTGCCGCCGACGACCGCAGAGGGCATGAGCGATCGCATTTCGCGCATGCTCCGTCTGGCTTCCGACGAGGCGTCCGAAGTCCGTGCGCAGGCACAGGCCGAGGCCGCCGAGATGATCTCGATAGCCGAGCAGCAGGCCACCGAGATGCGCGGTAAGTACGAGTCGCTGCTCGCCGAGACCAAGGAGAAGCGCGAGGCGCTCGAGGTCGAGTTCGAGCAGACCCTCGCCAACGCGCGGTCGGAGTCCAAGAAGATCCTCGAGGCCGCCAACGCGGAGTCCGAGCGGATCACCAAGGAGGCCGAGGCCAAGCGCAAGGCCGCCCAGCAGGACTTCGAGGTCACCATGGCCGAGCGGCGCACCAAGCTCACCCGCGCCATGGAGGAGCTGGAGGCCAGCAGCCGGTCCGAGGCCGCTCAGCGCATCAAGGATGCCACCGACGAGTCCAACCGCCTGGTCACCTCCGCCACCCAGCAGGCCGAGCGCAAGATCGCGCACGCCAAGGAACTGGCCGAGGAGATGCGCGTGCTGCGCGGTCGCGTCCTGGCCCAGCTGCTGGGTATCCGCGGTCAGCTCGATTCGGTGCCGGCCATGCTCGCCGCGGTCAACCGCGAGAGCGAGCTGCTCGACGGCGGCGCCCCGGAACAGCAGCAGCGCTCGCTGTCGGGCAAGCAGTCGGGTTCCGGTCGGCAGAAGGCGATCCCCGAGGTGAAGGCCGAGGAGGACGAGTACGCCGACGACGAAGAGCGCGAGAACGCAGAACTCTCGAGCTAGCGCCGATCCCGCCGGGCGACACAGTTATCCGTCCGAAGGCCGCCCCCGCACCGCCGGGGGCGGCCTTCCTTATGTCTGTCGCCGGAATTGTTCTCCGGCGAACGAGGATGATTCAGGACCAGCGCCGCGTAATGGTGCGGGTGTGGCGGCCACGCCAGCAGCCGGTGTGCCAGTGCCGGCGGTCGTCCTCCCCGTCGTGCTCGCGCCAGGCGACGATATGCGCCGTGCCGGGCCGGATCTCGTGATCGCAGCCCGGGCAGCGATAGGTCTTCGTGGCCCGCGAACCGGGAACGGTGCGCACGATATACGTCTCGCCACCGCCCGGCCCCGGCTCGGTACGCCCGAAGACGTCGCCGAGCGGCCGCGGCTCACGCCGGAACCGCGCCGGCGACTGTTGGGGACGCGGTTTCCGGCGGGGCATGGTCTCCGAGCTTAGAACAGCCGGAACTCGTCGCTTTCCGTGCCACGCAGGGCGTCGTAATCGAGTGTCAGGCAACGGATTCCGCGATCCGAGGCGAGAGTCTTGGCCTGCGGCTTGATCTGCTGGGCGGCGAATACGCCCGCGACCGGTGCCAGCAGCGGGTCGCGGTTCAGCAATTCCAGATAGCGGGTGAGCTGTTCGACGCCGTCGATCTCGCCGCGCCGCTTGATCTCCACCGCGACCGTGGCGCCGTCGGCGTCGCGGCACAGGATGTCCACCGGCCCGATCGCGGTCATGTACTCCCGCCGAATGAGCGAGTATCCCGCGCCGAGGGTCTCGATGTGCTCGGCGAGCAGCTCCTGCAGGTGTGCCTCGACGCCGTCCTTCACCAGGCCCGGGTCGACTCCCAGGTCGTGCTCGGAATCGTGCTCGATCTCCTCGATGATGATGCGCAGTTCCTCGCCGGCCTTGTTGGTCACCACCCACGATCTGGCGGGATGGTTGCCGGCGGCGCTTGTCGAGCCGTCGGGGCCGGCGAGCGCCGTGGCCTCGGAATCGCTGCTGCTCCGATCCTCCAGCCAGCACGGCGGGCTCATCCAGTTCAGCGGCTTGTAGGAGCCGCCGTCCGAATGCACCAGCACCGAACCGTCGGCCTTCATCATCAACAATCGCCGCGCCATCGGGAGATGAGCGGTGAGCCGACCCACATAGTCGACCTGGCAGCGAGCAATTACGAGGCGCACCCCAGGCACTTTAGGGGAGCGGGTCCGAACGATGTCATTCAGCCCACGAGCATCAGGTAGCCGAGCGCGGAAGCGATGGCGAGCAGGCAACATTCGAACCGCGTCAACCGGGGTAGCCGCGGTGGATGCGTGCGCAGCAGCCAGAATCCGGCGAGCAGGCCGATCGCGAGGGCCACCAGGTGCCCGGCATTGGTGAACGTTCGGCCCATCGCGACGCCGGAAACCGCCACCGCCAGCCAGCTGATCGCCCAGGTGGCCCGCCACCGGCCGGGCAGCAGCACCACGAACGCGCCGATCACGGCCATCGCCCCGTAGCTGATGCCGACATCCTCGGCCGTCGTGATGCTCACCGGCACCCAGTCCGCCGTGACCGCCACCCACAGGCCCGCGGCGACCAGCAGGGTCGCACCGATATGGCCGGCGACGAAGATACGGATCGTGGTCAGTGCCCCGAACCGGAGCTCGGCCAGCGCGAGTAGGCAGATCAGCAGCGGGATGATCAGCGCCGCCACCGCGCCGTCGCCGACCACGAGGGCGCTGGAGACGAGCGTGCCGTAGTTCCCGCTCAGCAGGTTGCTCAGGTTCGTGCTGGCCCGGAGGACCACCTTGTTCTGCGCGGTGTCACCGAGCGCCGCGAGCAGGCCGGCCACGGCGATGAGCAGGACGGCATAGCCGTAGGTGACGGGAAGGAAGAACCGCCGCCACCCGGAGCGGGTGGCACCCAGCGCAGGAGCCGCCCCGGCCGTTACCTCTCCGACCATCCGCATCGCTTCCTTCCTGCGCGGCTTCGCCGTTCCGGTCCTACCCATCCATCATCCAGCGAAGTCTTTCCGAACAGGTTGCCATTGTTTATGAAGTAGCTGTGAATCCCGCCCGCCGGCCGCGTGTATACCGGGCCTGCCCCGTTACGGGCGGTTCTAACGCCATCGGACGAATCTGCAGACCTCCGAACGACCTCGCGACGAATGCGGCCGCTGGCGCCGGACAGTGCCGGGCGCTTACGACAGGGGGGAGAGATTTCGGACTTGAAAAATGCGAAAGGCCCCCATACAAGGCCGTCCGTAGTGTCATGCCTCAGCCTGACACGACCCGGACCACACCCTGCCCGGTGCCCCCGGAGCCCACCATCCGGTAAGCCACCATGGGAAAGGGCCCGGAAATGACGGAAGGCCCCCAGCTGCTGCTGGAGGCCTCCCTCGAAGTATGTTCCGGCGGTGACCTACTCTCCCACACCCAGTCGAGTGCAGTACCATCGGCGCAGGCGAGCTTAGCTTCCGGGTTCGGAATGGGACCGGGCGTTTCCCCACCGCTATAACCACCGTAACACTATGAAACTATCCACCACCCACCACACACGCTCTGCCGAGCAGGCGGGGGTGTGGTGTGTTGTTTCAGAACACCGCACAGTGGACGCGTAGCACCTTCGTTCATAAGCCCTCGGCCTATTAGTACCGGTCACCTACACCCCTCACAGGGCTTCCAGCTCCGGCCTATCAACCCAATCATCTCTTGGGGACCTTAACCCCTCGAAGGGGGAAAGAAACCTCATCTTGGAACAGGCTTCCCGCTTAGATGCTTTCAGCGGTTATCCCTCCCGAACGTAGCCAACCAGCCATGCTCCTGGCGGAACAACTGGCACACCAGAGGTTCGTCCGTCCCGGTCCTCTCGTACTAGGGACAGCCTTCCTCAAGTTTCTCACGCGCGCGGCGGATAGAGACCGAACTGTCTCACGACGTTCTAAACCCAGCTCGCGTGCCGCTTTAATGGGCGAACAGCCCAACCCTTGGGACCAACTCCAGCCCCAGGATGCGACGAGCCGACATCGAGGTGCCAAACCATCCCGTCGATATGGACTCTTGGGGAAGATCAGCCTGTTATCCCCGGGGTACCTTTTATCCGTTGAGCGACACCGCTTCCACACGCCGGTGCCGGATCACTAGTCCCGACTTTCGTCCCTGCTCGACACGTCCGTCTCACAGTCAAGCTCCCTTGTGCACTTACACTCAACACCTGATTACCAACCAGGCCGAGGGAACCTTTGGGCGCCTCCGTTACCCTTTAGGAGGCAACCGCCCCAGTTAAACTACCCACCAGGCACTGTCCCTGAACCGGATCACGGCCCGAGGTTAGAAGCCCAATACGACCAGAGTGGTATTTCAACGACGACTCCACCCGAACTAGCGTCCAAGCTTCACAGTCTCCCACCTATCCTACACAAACCGTACCGAACACCAATACCAAGCTATAGTGAAGGTCCCGGGGTCTTTTCGTCCTGCCGCGCGTAACGAGCATCTTTACTCGTAATGCAATTTCGCCGAGCCTATGGTGGAGACAGCAGAGAAGTCGTTACGCCATTCGTGCAGGTCGGAACTTACCCGACAAGGAATTTCGCTACCTTAGGATGGTTATAGTTACCACCGCCGTTTACCGGGGCTTAAATTCTCAGCTTCACGGAACAAATCCGTTAACCGGTCCTCTTAACCTTCCGGCACCGGGCAGGCGTCAGTCCGTATACCTCGTCTTACGACTTCGCACGGACCTGTGTTTTTAGTAAACAGTCGCTTCTCTCTGGTCTCTGCGACCCACCCCAGCTCCCCGTGCAAGACGGTTCACCAGAACGGGCCCTCCTTCTCCCGAAGTTACGGAGGCATTTTGCCGAGTTCCTTCACCACAGTTCGCTCGATCGCCTCAGTATTCTCTACCTGACCACCTGTGTCGGTTTAGGGTACGGGCCGTGTACCAACTCACTAGAGGCTTTTCTCGACAGCATAGGATCACTGAATTCACCTCAACCGGCTACGCATCACCTCTCAGGATATATGCAACACGGATTTACCTATGCTGCTCCCTACAGGCTTACACCCGGTAATCCACCACCGGGCCCAGCTACCTTCCTGCGTCACCCCATCGCTTGACTACTACAACCAGGATCCCGTGCATCCCTCTTGGGTCCCCCGAAGGAGATCCCGCCAGTTCAGGACGGTTAGCACAGCTGATTCGCCATTGGGCGCGGATACACGGGTACGGGAATATCAACCCGTTGTCCATCGACTACGCCTGTCGGCCTCGCCTTAGGTCCCGACTCACCCTGGGCGGAATAACCTGGCCCAGGAACCCTTGGTCATCCGGCGGACGAGTTTCTCACTCGTCTTTCGCTACTCATGCCTGCATTCTCACTCGCATGCCCTCCACACCTGGATCACTCCGGCGCTTCCCTGGACATACGACGCTCCCCTACCCATCCAGACCACTGTCCCGAAGGAAATGTCATGTCTGAATGCCGCGGCTTCGGCGGTGTACTTGAGCCCCGCTACATTGTCGGCGCAGGACCACTTGACCAGTGAGCTATTACGCACTCTTTCAAGGATGGCTGCTTCTAAGCCAACCTCCTGGTTGTCTCAGCGATCCCACATCCTTTTCCACTTAGTACACGCTTAGGGGCCTTAGCCGGCGATCCGGGCTGTTTCCCTCTCGACCACGAAGCTTATCCCCCGCAGTCTCACTGCCACGCTCTCACACACCAGCATTCGGAGTTTGGCTGACTTCAGTAAGCTTGTAGGCCCCCTAGGCCACCCAGTAGCTCTACCTCCGGTGTGAAACACGCAACGCTGCACCTAAATGCATTTCGGGGAGAACCAGCTATCACAGAGTTTGATTGGCCTTTCACCCCTACCCACAACTCATCCCCTCAGTTTTCAACCTAAGTGGGTTCGGGCCTCCACAACATCTTACTGCTGCTTCACCCTGGCCATGGGTAGATCACTCCGCTTCGGGTCCATGACATGCGACTCCACCGCCCTCTTCGGACTCGCTTTCGCTACGGCTCCCCCACACGGGTTAACCTCGCCACACACCAATGACTCGCAGGCTCATTCTTCAAAAGGCACGCCATCACCCAACAAGTGAGCTCTGACGGATTGTAAGCGCCCGGTTTCAGGTACTATTTCACTCCCCTCCCGGGGTACTTTTCACCTTTCCCTCACGGTACTAGTCCGCTATCGGTCACCAGGTAGTATTCAGGCTTACCGGGTGGTCCCGGCAGATTCACAGCAGATTCCACGGGCCCGCTGCTACTCGGGTATCTCCCACGACAGGGAACATGTTTTCGCTTACCGGACTCTCACCGTCTACGGTCGGCCATCCCAGACCAATTCAGCTAACACGAACCTTTCTGACTGTCGCCCATCACGGCAGTGATGAGAAGAAAGACCCCACAACCCCGGCCATGCAACGACTGCCGCCTATCACACATAACCGGTTTAGCCTCATCCGCTTTCGCTCGCCACTACTCACGGAATCACAATTGTTTTCTCTTCCTGCGGGTACTGAGATGTTTCACTTCCCCGCGTTCCCTCCACACACCCTATACATTCAGATGCGGGTAACACGACATCACTCGTGCTGGGTTTCCCCATTCGGAAATCCTCGGATCTCAGCTCGGTTGACAGCTCCCCGAGGCATATCGCAGCCTCCCACGTCCTTCATCGGCTCCTGGTGCCAAGGCATCCACCGAACGCTCTTACACACTTACAAACAAAGATGCTCGCGTCCACTGTGCAGTTCTCAAACAACACACCCGGAGAAACCCCAACCCGGACCAACCAGCAACCCACAGCCACCAGCGGTATCCAGGAAATCCCTCCGGATCCATTTTTTGCCTAGAAGAAACACCGCGTGTTCCCTCAGGACCCAACAGTGTGTCGACTACATCCAGCCACCCCGCCACCCGTGCGGCGAAGTTCATGCCGGCGCATGTCAGCGTTCCACCCATGAGCAACCACCGGAAGACACATGCTCCCGTAATGGCCTCTGCCAGAAGAACTCCCACCGACGCGGAAGCCTCACTGGAGAATGCTCCTTAGAAAGGAGGTGATCCAGCCGCACCTTCCGGTACGGCTACCTTGTTACGACTTCGTCCCAATCGCCGATCCCACCTTCGACAGCTCCCTCCCACAAGGGGTTAGGCCACCGGCTTCGGGTGTTACCGACTTTCATGACGTGACGGGCGGTGTGTACAAGGCCCGGGAACGTATTCACCGCAGCGTTGCTGATCTGCGATTACTAGCGACTCCAACTTCACGGGGTCGAGTTGCAGACCCCGATCCGAACTGAGACCGGCTTTAAGGGATTCGCTCCACCTCACGGTATCGCAACCCTCTGTACCAGCCATTGTAGCATGTGTGAAGCCCTGGACATAAGGGGCATGATGACTTGACGTCGTCCCCACCTTCCTCCGAGTTGACCCCGGCAGTCTCCCGCGAGTCCCCAACACGACTTGCTGGCAACACGGGACAAGGGTTGCGCTCGTTGCGGGACTTAACCCAACATCTCACGACACGAGCTGACGACAGCCATGCACCACCTGTACACCAACCACAAGGGGGGCCACATCTCTGCAGCTTTCTGGTGTATGTCAAACCCAGGTAAGGTTCTTCGCGTTGCATCGAATTAATCCACATGCTCCGCCGCTTGTGCGGGCCCCCGTCAATTCCTTTGAGTTTTAGCCTTGCGGCCGTACTCCCCAGGCGGGGCGCTTAATGCGTTGGCTACGGCACGGAGCCCGTGGAAGGAACCCCACACCTAGCGCCCACCGTTTACGGCGTGGACTACCAGGGTATCTAATCCTGTTCGCTACCCACGCTTTCGCTTCTCAGCGTCAGTTACTGCCCAGAGACCCGCCTTCGCCACCGGTGTTCCTCCTGATATCTGCGCATTTCACCGCTACACCAGGAATTCCAGTCTCCCCTGCAGTACTCTAGCCCGCCCGTATCGACCGCAAGCGTGCAGTTGAGCTACACGTTTTCACGATCGACGCGACGAACCGCCTACAAGCTCTTTACGCCCAGTAATTCCGGACAACGCTCGCACCCTACGTATTACCGCGGCTGCTGGCACGTAGTTGGCCGGTGCTTCTTCTACAGGTACCGTCAGTTCCCCTTCGTCCCTGTCGAAAGCGGTTTACAACCCGAAGGCCGTCATCCCGCACGCGGCGTCGCTGCATCAGGCTTCCGCCCATTGTGCAATATTCCCCACTGCTGCCTCCCGTAGGAGTCTGGGCCGTGTCTCAGTCCCAGTGTGGCCGGTCGCCCTCTCAGGCCGGCTACCCGTCGTCGCCTTGGTAGGCCATTACCCCACCAACAAGCTGATAGGCCGCGGGCCCATCTCGCACCGATAAATCTTTCCACCACACCCCATGCGAGGCACGGTCCTATCCGGTATTAGACCCAGTTTCCCAGGCTTATCCCAGAGTACGAGGCAGATCACCCACGTGTTACTCACCCGTTCGCCACTAATCCACCCGAAGGCTTCATCGTTCGACTTGCATGTGTTAAGCACGCCGCCAGCGTTCGTCCTGAGCCAGGATCAAACTCTCCGTTGAAGACTCTCAACCACACCCCGAAAAGGGGTGTAATCGGAAGTAACTCTCGAACCAGGAGTCCGAAAACCTAACTAAAACGCCAGCCGGAATTAAGCTGACTAAAAAATAATGCCCTGCCCTCACACGGGGGTATGAGAACAGGAACCAAAAAATATTTGGCACTGACATTCATCGACACACTATTGAGTTCTCAAAGAACACACGCACACACCATCTCCCAGGCATCCGCCCGCTCGATCATGAGGCAACTTTCCCAGCTTAGCTCAGCCATCCACCCCGAACCAAATCAGAGTCTCAACCGAACCAGTGTGACCATCAGGCGCTCCCCGTCCAACCTCGTGTCCCCGCCTCACAGCCGGGTCGGCGTCCGTGTCGCTCTGACCTCGAATAAGTTACGTGTCGGTGGAATCGATGTCAAATCGCCTGGTCACGAACGATTTTCACAATCAGGCCACACGCCGCACCTCGGCCCCCAGCGCCCCCAGGTTCTCCACGAAATCCGGGTAGCCGCGGTCGATGTGGAACACGTCGTGCACTTCCGTCACGCCGTCGGCCACCAGACCCGCCAGGACGAGTCCCGCGCCGGCCCGGATATCCGACGACCACACCGGCGCGCTCGACAACCGCGGGATGCCCCGCACCACGGCGTGATGGCCGTCGGTCCTGGCGTCGGCGCCGAGGCGGATCATCTCCTCGACGAAACGGAAGCGAGCCTCGAAGACGTTCTCGGTGATCATCGAGGTGCCGTCGGCGATCGCCGCGAGCCCGATCGCCATCGGCTGCAGGTCGGTCGGAAATCCCGGGAACGGCAGCGTCGAGAAGTTCACCGCGCGCGGTCGCTCGGCCTGCGTCACGCGGAAACCGTCCGGCTCGAACGAGATTCGCGCACCCGCGGAGCGCAGCTTGTCCAGCACCAGGGACAGGTGCTTGGGATTGATTCCCGTGACGCGGACGTCGCCCAGCGTCATCGCGGCGGCGATGCCCCAGGTGGCGGCGACGATTCGGTCCCCGATCACCCGGTGCGTGGTCGGCGAGAGCTTGCGCACGCCGTCGATGGTCAGCACCGAGGTGCCCGCGCCGCTGATCCGCGCGCCCATCCGGATCAGCATGGTGCACAGGTCGACGATCTCCGGCTCGCGGGCCGCATTGTCGATGACGGTCTCCCCCTCGGCCAAGACCGCCGCCATCAGGATGTTCTCGGTGGCGCCGACCGACGGGAAGTCCAGCCGGATGCGCGCGCCCTGCAGTTCGTCGGCGCGGGCCACCAGGCAACCGTGTTCGATCTCGCTGGTCGCGCCGAGCAGCCGCAGCCCGGTCTGATGCATGTCGAGGGGTCGCGATCCGATCGCATCGCCGCCGGGCAGCGCCACGACCGCGCGCTTACACCTCGCCATCAGGGGCCCGAGCACACAGACCGAGGCCCGGAACTGGGTCACCGCAGGAAAATCCGCGTGGTACTTCGGTTCGGTGGGGGTGGTGATGGTCACCACGGAACCGTCGACCGTCACGTCGCAGCCGAGGCCGCGCAGTACCTCGCCCATCAGTGGCACGTCGAGGATGTCGGGGCAGTTCGTGATCGTCGTGGTGCCCTCGGCGAGCAGCGCGGCGGCCATCAGCTTGAGCACGCTGTTCTTGGCCCCGCCGACTGTCACCTCACCGGCGAGCCGACTGCCACCGGTCACCAGAAACCGTTCACTCACGGGGGTCAGCCTAGTGGCCCGGAGTGGGGAGGGTGACCACTCCGCCCCTGCCCGAGCGGATGTCGTGGCCGAGGCGTTGCCGCGGCGAGATGCGACGGATCGAAGCGCATGAAAGATCCGGCCCTACGAGTCCGGCTGCCCGGCCGCATCCCCCGGCCCGTCCACCGAACCGCCGGGGCGCCACAGCACGTCGCCGTCCGGATTGGCCACCCGGCCGAGGATGAACAACAGATCCGACAGCCGGTTGAGGTATTTGGCCGGCAGCACCGACGTGTCGTCGGGATGCGCGTCGACGGCCGCCCACGCGGACCGCTCGGCCCGGCGGGCCACCGTCCGCGCCGTGTGCAGCAGCGCGGCCAGCGCGGTACCGCCCGGCAGGATGAACGAATTCAGCGGTGCCAGGCCCGAATTGAATGCGTCGCACCAGGTCTCCAGGCGATCGATGTAGTTCTGGGTGATGCGCAGCGGCGGATACTTCGGATCGGCCACCACCGGGGTGGACAGGTCGGCGCCGGCGTCGAACAGGTCGTTCTGTACCTGCCGCAGCACCGGCAGGATCTCCGCATTCGGCGCGCCCAGCGCGACCGCGACACCGATCGCGGCATTGGTCTCGTCGCAGTCGGCGTAGGCGACCAGCCGTGCGTCGGTCTTGGCGACCCGGGAGAAGTCGCTCAGCCCGGTCGTGCCGTCATCGCCGGTCCGCGTGTAGATCCGAGTCAGGTGCACATTCACACCGCCACACTAACGCCCGAGAACCGCGACGTTCCGCTGGATGCCGGGCTGATGCCGGCCCGGAGGATTCCGGGATAACGGAATAGGAGCACGTCCGGACGCCGGCCGCCGCCGGCTACCTGCGGCGGCGGATGCGTTCGGAGGGACGCGATTCCACCCAGGACAGGAAGGCCGCCAGCGCACCGCGGTCCAGGGCCAGCTCGTAACTGCCGTCGCCGTCGGACACCGCGATCACGATGATCTCGTCGTTCATGATGTCGTATTCGTCGCCGACCGGACCGCGCCGATCCACCACCTCGATACCCGATCGGCGAATCGTGGAGTCGGCCCCCACTTTCAGGCTGGTCAGCTTGAAGAAGACCAGGCGGTCTTCCTCATAGCGAATCAGCCCGTGCCGCCAGCCCTGCCCGCCCTTGACCGGCAGGACCCGCAGGATCGCCGGCGTCCCACCGCGGCGCAGCATGACGAAGCGGTACAACGACACCAGCGCCAGGCCGACGAGCAGCAGCACCAGAATGATCAGAAGCACCATCCCGGTCCACAATCCAGGTCCGTCCCTTCGCCGTTGCCCCTGTGCCGTTACGGGAGCCGTGCCATCCCGAGCAGGGTCACCATTGGGGCGAGTCTACAAACCGTTCCGTCCCGTGGTGCGGCCGGTACACCGGTCGGGGGCCATCTGCCGACCGGGCGCGTCGCCGCGGCGAGCGGGCCACGGAAAGGTTTGGCTCACAGCGTAATCGGTGCGCGCGAGACACACCGCCCCGACCCGCGCGAACGCATAGATCGGCAGCGGTACATATCGGCAACGGCGGCCCCGGGAGTGATCCCGGGACCGCCGCTCGATACTTCCGCTCGAATCAGGCCCGCGCGGCCTCGAACGCGCGGACCTGCCCGCGCGCGGCATTCTGGGCCTGCTCGGAGGCGTTCGGATCGGCGAGCACCGCCCGCGCGGCCTCGACGTCCACGTCGTCGGCGAATTCCGCGGTCTCTGCGAGAATCCGCACCGACGATGCCGTCACCGAGAAGAACCCGCCGTGCACGGCGGCGACGATGCGCTCGCCTTCCGCGCTGTCGATGATCACCGTGCCGCCCTCGACCAGTTGGCCGAGCAGCGGCTCGTGGCCGTGCAGAATGCCGACCTGGCCCTCGGTGGTCTCGGCGACGACGAAGCTCGCCTGCCCGGACCACAGTCGCCGTTCGATGGCGACCAGATCAACTGACATCGCATTTGAATCGGACACAGTAGCCATGGTGACTACTTCCCGGCGATTTTCTTGGCGGCCGCCTCGACGTCGTCCAGGCCACCGCAGGAGTTGAACGCCTGCTCCGGCAGGTGGTCGAATTCGCCCTTGCAGACCCGCTCGAAGTCGTCGATGGTCTGCTCCAGCGGTACGACCGAACCCGGGTTACCGGTGAACTTCTCGGCCACGATGAAGTTCTGGCCGAGGAACTTCTCCAGGCGGCGAGCCCGGCCGACCAGAACCTTGTCCTCTTCGGAGAGTTCGTCCATGCCGAGAATGGCGATGATGTCCTGCAGTTCCTTGTACTTCTGCAGGATCCGCTTCACCTCGTTGGCCACCGCGAAGTGCCGGTCGCCGACGATCGAGGCCTCGAGGATGCGCGAGGTCGAGGTGAGCGGGTCGACGGCGGGGTAGATACCCTTCTGCGAAATCGGGCGGGAGAGCTCGGTGGTCGCGTCCAGGTGGGCGAAGGTGGTGGCCGGCGCCGGGTCGGTGTAGTCGTCGGCGGGCACGTAGATCGCCTGCATCGAGGTGATCGAGCGGCCGCGGGTCGAGGTGATCCGCTCCTGCAGCTGACCCATCTCGTCGGCCAGGGTCGGCTGGTAGCCGACGGCGGAGGGCATGCGGCCCAACAGGGTCGACACCTCGGAACCGGCCTGGGTGAAGCGGAAGATGTTGTCGATGAACAGCAGCACGTCCTGCCCCTGCACATCGCGGAAGTACTCCGCCATCGTCAGCGCGGACAGCGCGACCCGCATGCGGGTGCCCGGCGGCTCGTCCATCTGACCGAAGACGAGGGCGGTGTCCGGGAGCACGCCCATCTCCTCCATTTCCAGGTGGAGGTCGGTGCCCTCACGGGTGCGCTCGCCGACGCCGGCGAACACCGAGGTGCCGGAGAACTCGCGCGCGATACGGGTGATCATCTCCTGGATCAGCACGGTCTTGCCGACACCGGCGCCACCGAACAGGCCGATCTTGCCGCCCTTCACGTACGGGGTCAGCAGGTCGAGGACCTTGACGCCGGTCTCCAGGATCTCGGTCTTACCCTCGAGCTGGTCGAAGGCCGGCGGCTCGCGGTGGATGCCCCACTGCTCGCCGTCGCGGCCGGTGCCCGGCTTGTCGAGGCAATCGCCGAGCGCGTTGAAGACGTGGCCCTTGACGATGTCGCCGACCGGCACCGAGATCGGCTTACCGGTGTCGCGCACGTCCGCGCCGCGGACCAGGCCGTCGGTCGGCTGCATCGAAATGGTGCGGACGATGTTGTCACCCAGGTGCTGCGCCACCTCGAGGGTCAGCGTCTTGGCCACCGACGGCAGGGCGATATCGGCGTGCAGGGCGTTGTACAGCTCCGGGATGGCGCCCCGCGGGAACTCGACGTCCACGACGGGACCGATGACCCGGGCGACGCGGCCGGAACCGGCGCCCGCCCGGCTGGTGTTTTCTGCAGTAACTGCTGCGGTCATGGTTTCTCTCCGAAAATATGGCGGTGTACGCGGGTCCCTACGTGGTTACGCAGGCTGCCTCCTTCGGTCCCGTCGCTCCCACCGCGGGTGGGCTCAGTCGCTAGTAGCTGCCAGCGCATTCGCACCGCCGACGATTTCACTGATTTCCTGGGTGATGTTGGCCTGCCGGAGCGAGTTCGCCTGGCGGGTCAGGCTGTTCACCAGATCCGTGGCGTTGTCGGTGGCCGCCTTCATGGCCGTGCGGCGCGCGGCCTGCTCCGAGGCCGCGGCCTCGAGCAACGACGAGTAGATCCGAGTGTTCACGTACTTCGGCAGCAGCGCGCCCAGCAACACGTCCGCATCCGGCTCGAACTCGTATTGGGGACCGACGTTCGCGTCGGGATTGTCCGTCACGAAATCGTCGCCCAGCTCGTAGTTCTCGTCGACGAAGCTGACCTCGATCGGCGCCAACCGGCGCACCTCCGGAACCTGCGACAGCATCGAGACGAAACGCGTGTAGACGATGTGGATCTCATCGATACCCGCCATGGTGCCCGTGCCGTCCACCGTCGGAACCTCGCCCTCGGCACCGGCCATGAAGGCCGCCACCAAGTGGTTGCAGGCCGCCGACGCATCGGAGTAGTGCGGCCGCTGCGAGAAACCGACCCATGAGCCACTCGGCCTGCGATTACGGAAGTTGTAGTAGGTCAGGCCTTTCACGCCCATCACATACAGCACCGGCTCCTTGCCCTCCGAGCGCAGCGTTGTCATCAACTCCTCGGCGCGCTTGAGCACGTTGGAGTTGTAACCACCGGCCTGGCCGCTGTCGCTGGTGATCACCAGCACGGCGGCCCGAGCCGGGTTGGGGCGCTCGGTCAGCAGCGGATGCGTGAGGTTCGTCGAGGCTGCCGCCAGCTCGCCCAGAACCTTCGTGATCTCCTCCGCGTACGGCTTCGCGGCGGCAACCCGGGCCTGCGCCTTGGTGATCCGCGAGGTGGCGATCAGTTCCTGGGCCTTGGTGATCTTCTTGATCGAGTTCACACTACGGATGCGGGAGCGCAGTTCGCGAGTGGTTGCCATCAGCCGTTCACACTCCCTTCATCGGTGCTGTATCCATGTCGCCGGCTCTTACTTCTCGACGTGCTTGCGAGTGACCGACAACGACTCGACCTCTTCGTGGCCCAGTTCGCCGGCGGCCGCCTCGTTCACCACGCGGCTGCCGTCGGAGGCCAGGAAGCCCTGCTTGAACTTGTCGGTGGCGGCCTTGATCTGCTCGGCGGCCTCGCCCTCGAGCCTCTTGCCGCCCTCGATCGCCTTGAACGCGTCGGCGGCGCTGCGGTGCAGATCCTCCAGCAGCTCGACGTTGAAGCGGCGCACATCGTCGACCGGCACCGTGTCGAAGTAGCCGGAGTCGACCAGGAAGATCGAGACGATCTGATCCTCGACCGCGACCGGCGTGTACTGGTCCTGCTTCAACAGCTCGACCCAGCGGGCACCGCGCTCCAGCTGCGCCAACGAGGCCGCGTCCAGGTCGGAGGCGAAGGCGGAGAACGCCTCCAGTTCGCGGTACTGGGCCATTTCCAGGCGCAGCGAACCGGCGACGGTCTTCATGCCCTTGGTCTGCGCGGCGCCACCCACGCGGGAGACGGAGGTACCGACGTTGATCGCCGGGCGCACACCCTTGTTGAACAGGTCGGACTCGAGGAAGACCTGGCCGTCGGTGATGGAGATGACGTTGGTCGGGATGAACGCCGAGATGTCGCCGGCCTTGGTCTCGATGATCGGCAGACCGGTCATCGAGCCCGCGCCCATCTCGTCGGACAGCTTCGCGCAGCGCTCCAGCAGGCGCGAATGCAGGTAGAACACGTCGCCCGGGTACGCCTCGCGGCCCGGCGGGCGGCGCAGCAGCAGCGAGATCGCGCGGTATGCCTCGGCCTGCTTGGACAGGTCGTCGAACACGATCAGGACGTGCTTGCCCTGGTACATCCAGTGCTGGCCGAGGGCCGAACCGGTGTAGGGCGCAAGCCATTTGAAGCCGGCCGAGTCGGATGCGGGCGCCGCGACGATGGTGGTGTACTCCATCGCGCCGTGCTCCTCCAGCGCGGCCTTGACGCCGGCGATGGTGGAACCCTTCTGGCCGATGGCGACGTAGATGCAGCGCATCTGCTTCTTGGGGTCGCCCGACTCCCAGTTCGCCTTCTGGTTCAGGATGGCGTCGATGCAGACGGCGGTCTTGCCGGTCTTGCGGTCGCCGATGATCAGCTGACGCTGGCCGCGGCCGATCGCGGTCAACGCGTCGATCGCAGTGATGCCGGTGGCCATCGGCTCCTCGACCGGCTGGCGCTCCAGCACGCTGGCGGCCTGCAACTCCAGCACGCGGCGGTCGTCGGACTCGATGTCGCCCAGGCCGTCGATCGGCTTGCCGAGCGGGTTGATGACGCGACCGAGGAACTTGTCGCCGACCGGCACCGAGAGCACGTCACCGGTGCGGCGGACCTGCTGGCCCTCCTCGATGGAGTCGAACTCACCCAGGATGACCGCGCCGATCGCGTTGTCCTCGAGGTTCAGCGCGACGCCCAGCACGCCGCCCGGGAATTCGAGCAGCTCGTTGGCCATCGCCGACGGCAGGCCACTGACGTGGGCGATGCCGTCGCTGGTGTCGGTGACGACACCGATTTCCTCGATCGAGGTCTCGGGGGTGTAGCTCTGGGTGTAGCTCTCGATCGCGCTACGGATCTCGTCGGGGGAGATCGTCAGCTCCGCCATGGTTCTTCCTGCTCTCGCTGTCTGGTCTGGGAATGTCGGGAGTTGGTGGCGCCGGGCCGACCGGTCAGCCGAGGGACTGACGCAGCCGCCGGAGCCGGCCCACCGCGCTGCCATCGATCACGTCGTCGCCGATCCGCACGACGACACCGGCCAGGAGGTCCGGGTCGACCTGGACGTGCACCGTGACCGGCTTGTCGTAGATTCGCCGCAACGAGGCCGCCAGATGCTCCCGCTGCTGCGACGTCAGGTCCGTCGCCGCGCGCACGTGCGCGACGATCTGCTTGCGCAGCGACGCCGCCAGTTCCGACAACTTGTCGAAGACGACGCCCACGTCGCCGTGCGAACGGCCGACCGCCTGCCCGGCCAGCTGCAACGTGATGTCCTCGACCTTGCCGGCGAGCAGGCGCTCGAGCAGGCCCCGCCGGTCGGCGGCGCTCCGGCCGCGACCGGCCAGCGCCTGCTCCAGGTCCGGGTTGTCCTCGACGATGCGGCCGAGCCGGAACAGCTCGTCCTCGACGGCGTCGATACGACCGCCGTCGGCCGCGGCCCGCAGCAGCGCCTCCTGACCCAGCAGCACCAGGGTGTCGACCAGATCCCGGGTGCGGGACCAGTCCTGGGCGACCGCCGTCGTCAGCACGGTCGTGGTGGCCGCGCTGATCTTGCCGCCGAAGACGCGTTCGGCCAGTTCGGCGCGCGCCGAACTGGACGCCGACTTATCCGCGAGCGCTACACGCAGCGACCGCTGGTCGTCGAGCACGGCGACAACGGCGAACAGTTCGGAGCCCGTCGTGGCCGCGATATGGCTGGTCGCGGCCAGAGCAGCCGACAGAGTCTCCCGGGCCCGGGAACTCGCCTCGCGGCTCGCTGCGTACATGCTTCCCACCTTCATTGTGTTCGGTTCCTGCCGGTGGTTCTACCGTCCGACCCCGATGCCGCTCTTCTCGTCCAGTTCGGTCAGGAACCGGTCGATCGACGCGGCCTGCTTGGCCTCGTCCGACACCGACTGCCCGATGATCTTCTCGGCCAGGTCGACGGCGGTGTGCCCCAATTCCGCCCGCAGCTCGGTCACGATCTGCTGACGCTGGGCCTCCAGCTGGGCATGCCCGGAGGCCACGATGCGGTCGGCCTCGGACTGCGCCTCCGAGCGCAGCTGCGCCAGGATCTGCTGGCCCTGGGTGCGCGCCTCCTCGCGGATGCGCGCGGCCTCGAGCCGGGCCTCGGCCAGCTGCTGCTGGTACTGCTCCAAGGTCGCCTGCGCCTCGGCCTGTGCGGCCTCGGCCTTCGCGATGCCGCCCTCGATCTTGTCCGACCGCTCGTTGAGCACCTTCATCAAGCGCGGAACGACGTACTTGTAGAAGACGAACGCGATGACGACGGTGACGATCAGCGACCAGACGATGTCATACGTCTCGGGAAGCAGAGGATTCTTATCCTCCGCCTCCTGAGCGAGCACATGGATCGTATTCATGGCAATCAGAAGATGAAGCCGGCGACGAGACCGATCAGGGCCAGCGCCTCGGTGAACGCGATACCCAGGAACATGTTGGTCCGGATGGTGCCCTGCAGCTCGGGCTGGCGGGCGAGGCCTTCGATCGCCTTACCGACGACGATGCCGACGCCGATGCCCGGGCCGATGGCGGCCAGACCGTAACCGATGGCGCCGTAGCCCTTGGCCTTCTCGGAGGTCTGAGCGAGTTCGGCGGCCAGGTAGGAGAGGCTCATGAGATTTTCTTTCCCTTTCTGTTGCCCACCCCGGGCGACGGGGCGGGTCAGTCTTTATGCGGTCGTGCGTTCAGTGCGAATCGGCGTGCTGCGCCAGACTGATGTACACGGCGGTCAGCAGCGCGAAAACGTAGGCCTGCAGGAAGATCACCAGCATCTCGAACATGGTGAAGGCGAATCCGCCCGCGAGCGCGAACGGCGACAGTCCCTTCATCCACGCGGCGCCGTCGAACAGGAAGAACTGGGTTGCCGAGAAGAACAGCACCAGCATGATGTGTCCGGCCAGCATATTGGCCATGAGACGGACGGTGAGCGTGAACGGGCGCAGGACGAAGGTCGAGATGAACTCGATCGGAATCAGCAGCACGTGCATCGCGGGCGGCACATCCGGCACCACGATGCTCGAGCGCATGTACTTCCAGAAGCCGTACTTCTTGATGCCGATGGCATTGAAGGCGACGTAGGCAATCACGGCCAGCACCAGCGGCATGCCGACTCGGGCGTTCGAGGAGATGTTCAGGAACGGGATGATGCTGGAGAAGTTCAGGAACAGGATCGTGAAGAAGATCGTCGCGATCAGCGGGAAATACTTCCGGCCCGTTTCCTTACCGAGGATCTCCTCGCAGATCTGTTCCTTGACGAACAGCAGGCCGTACTCCGCGACGTTCTGCAGACCGCGCGGAACGATCTTGGGACTGCGGAATGCGAGCAACATCACCGCAATCAAGATCACCGCCATCAGGATGCGGACGAGCATCAAACGGTCGAGCTCGAAAGGCGTCCCCTCGAACAGCACAGCTGGAGGGAAGAAATCTGACAGCGAAGGAGCGTGGAACTCGCTCGCCAAGGTGGTGACGCTCAGCGTTCTCTCCCGTGTTCGGCCGCGGGCCGTGTTTCCACCCGCGGTTCGATCGGACATTGACGATCTGGTGGTCGACTCAGGTCGGCTCGAAGTTCGTCAGCAGCTGAACGGGCTCACCCGCCGTGGCGTCTGTACGTCGGCGACATCGTCGACGGTGCAGAGCCGAAACCCCTCAGGATCCGGCACGGCTGTAAGCATAACCACCCAGACCCCGATCGGTGTGATCGCCCTCGGATGGCTGCCTACGGTAAAGAGTTTACCAAGCCATCTACGACAACGTGTAGGGGGTGCGCTCAAACGTTTGAACGATCTTGGTCCGCCCCCTCGGCCGGCGGATCCACCACCGGAACTCGTTGCCGCAGAAGACCGTACGTTTCCGCGCCGAGCACGATGAGTAACGCACCGACCACGGTGAGGAACAACGTGCCCGGGCTGTAGAAGTCGAACTGCTTCAGCGCCGCGACCACGACCATCACGATCAGCAGCTTGGCCACCCAGCCGCCGAGCATCACCATGCCCTGGGTGCCGGATTCCAATCTCGCGCTGAACAGCACCAATGCGGCGGTGGTGAGAATGAAGAAGCCGCCGATGGCCGAGCCGATCAGCGCGCCCCACAGTCCGGGGAGCCCGGCGAAGATCGACCCCAGCACGGCGCCGACCACCACGAGCGCGATCAGCCCCGCGACGCCGTAGCGCAACGCGGCGCGCAGTGCCGAATCGGCGGTCTCGGGGTGCGCCTCCTGGCTGTGTTGTTCTGGCTCCTGGTTGGGCACAGCATCGTGCCCGTCGCTCGACTCCGCGGGAGGAGCGTCGGGAGATTGGTCGGATGCCGTGCTCACGCCGGACACTCTACCTATTCCGCACCGGGGCCCGGCCCGCGCGGGGCCCGCCGCCGGATGCCGAGGGCCTCGCGCAGCGACGGCACCATCGTCACCACCAGCGCGAACACCAGCCCGGCGGCGAACAGCAACACCACCACCCGGCGGTCCATCAGCGACGTCCCCACCGCACCGAAGGCCAGCACGCCGACCCATAGGTAGATCGTCAGCACTACCCGGCGCTGGGAATGACCGATCTGCAGCAGCCGGTGGTGCAGATGCATCTTGTCCGGCGTGGAGAAGCTGACCCCGGCCCGCACCCGGCGCACGATCGCCAGCACCAGATCCAGCACCGGAATGAACATCACCGCGCCCACCAGCAGCAGGGGCGACAGCAGGCCGACGATGTCGCGCGGGCCGTAGCTCTGCAACGGAATGCGGCCGGAGACGCTCGACGAGACGGCGGCCAGCACGAGGCCGATCAGCATCGATCCGGAGTCGCCCATGAAGATGCGGGCCGGCTGGAAATTGTGCGGGAGAAAGCCCAGGCAGGCACCGGCCAGGACGGCCGCGAGCAGCGCCGGCGGATAGGTGTCGACGGAACCGCCCTGCGCGTACATGACGCCGAGCGAGAAGACGAAGACCGCGGCCGCGGCGATCATGCCGAGCCCGGCGGCCAAGCCGTCCAGTCCGTCGACGAAGTTCATCGCGTTGATCAGGGTGACCGTCACCGCCACGGTGATCAGACCGCCCTGCAGCGTGTCCAGGGAGATCGTGGAATTGGTGAACGGGTTGTAGATGCCGTACCAGCTCAGGCCCATCACGGCCATCACGCCGGCGGCCGTGACCTGCCCGACGAACTTGGTCAGGGCGTCGAGACCCCAGCGGTCGTCCACGATCCCCACCAGCACGATCAGGGTGCCGGCCACCAGCACGGCCATCGGGATGTTCGGGCCGTAGTCGAACCCGCGCCGCAGTGCGGGAAGTTGGTGGGCGAACAGCACAGCCGCGGCGAAGCCCAGGTAGATGCCGACGCCGCCCATCCGGGGTATCGGCTTCACGTGCACGTCGCGGTCGCGCGGCACGGCGACCGCGCCGAAGCCGATCGCGAGGACGCGCACCCCGCCGGTCGACAGCAGCGTCACCACGGTCGCGACGAGCATCACCAGCAGCAGCTCCCGCTGGGGAACGACCGCGCTCACCCCTACCACGCGACGGCCCACCTGATCATGTGCGGCGCCACCACGTCAGCAGGACAGCGCGCCGAATCGAGCGACCGGCGCGGCGCCCGGCGCGGCGACGGTGCCGGCCGCCGCCGGATGGGCGCCGGGCCGGAGGTGGTCGAGGCGGGCGCGGTTGCTGATCGTGCTCACCCGTTCATCCTTACACTGATCCGTCCACATTCCGCCATTCGGCCGCCGGGTTGCCGGATGTTCGGATTGCCCGGCCGACACAACCGAAGTGGTTGGCGCACTTGCGACATCGAACGACCGACCGGCCGGGCCGGTCAGCGTGCGGTCTCGGGCGTCAGTTCGTCCGGTGAGAGACCCAGCACCTCGGCCACCTGGTCGGTCGGCACGGCGCCCTCGCGCAGGATGCGCGGGGTGTCCGCGGTGAGGTCGAGGATCGTGGAGGGGACGCTGTGCTCGGCCTTGCCGCCGTCCAGGTACACCCCGACCAGATCGCCGAGCTGCTCACGCGCCTCGTGCACCGTGGTGGCGGGCGGGCGGCCCGAGACATTGGCGCTCGACTGGGCCAGCGGGCCCACCTCGCGCAGCAGCTCCAGCACGACCGGATGCAGCGGCATCCGCAGCATGACCGTGCCGCGGGTGTCACCGAGGTCCCAGGCCAGCGAGGGCGCCTGCTGCACGACGAGGCTCAGGCCGCCGGGCCAGAACGCCCGGATCAGATCCCGCGCCCGGGGCTGCACGGAGAACACCAGGCCGTCGATGGTGTTCCAGGAGCCGACCAGGATCGACACCGGCATGTCCCGGCCGCGGCGCTTGGCCGCGAGCAAGGCGTTGACGGCCGCCGAATCGAACGCGTCGGCGGCGAGGCCGTACAGCGTATCGGTCGGGATGACGGCCAGCCGCCCGGATTTCAGGGCCGTGCGCGCGGCGGTCAGCCCCGCGACCCGTGAGTCGGGATCGGTGCAGTCGTAGACGGTGCTCACGGCGCAGAGTCTATTGAACGCCACCGCACCGCATGTGCCCGGCGGGTCGCGGGCACGGGCGAGCGGCGCGGCCCGCAAGGTTCGGCCCGGGCGGGAGAAGTCCGGAACCCCGAGGATGCGCGGGGCCGCTATGCCGCTCCGGTGGTTACACCGGCTCGAACCCCGCGATGACGTCCGCGGCCGTGTTTTCGCCGACGGTCGTCCGCCGGGTTCCGTCCGGACAATCAGTGCAGCGCCGGCGCCCCGAGTGAAACGACAACGTTCGCTACTTTCGGGCGAAACGCAGTCGTCGGCTCCGGCTCGATCGATGTCCAGCGGTCCCGTCGAGCCGCTGAAGCGTGATGGCGCCCACCGTGTCCGCGCGTGCCCGGATCCACGCCGCCGGTCGACGTCCGCAGAGGTCTCGATGTCACCGCCGACAGCTCCGCCGTTTCAGGAGGTCGTGGTCATTCCGTCGGTAGACCGACCGGCTGCCGCGAGGTCGGCGGGCCGTGCTCCGTCAGCGGCCGCTCGTGCGGCGGGCGGTGACGAAGCGCGGTCTGGCGGCAAGGTCCAGGTGTTCGGTCACCTCGGTGAAACCGCCGTGTGCGGTGAACAGGGCAGCGGTGGCGGATCCGTTGGTGTCGTCGTGCTCCACCGCGGTAACGCCGCCGGTGCGCAAGAGCCGGGCGATCGTGCCGATCATCGGGCGGATCACGTCGAGACCGTCGGCACCGCCGAACAACGCCGGGTGCGGATCATGGTCACGCACTTCGGGATCCAGCTCCGCGGCGGCCGGGATATAGGGCGGGTTGGCGACGACCATGTCGACGCGGCCGTCGAGGCCGGTCAGGTTTCGCGGGTCGGTGACATCGCCGGCGTGCAGGGTGATCGGGGTGTCGCCGGCGGCCTCGCGGAGATCGGCGTTGCGTCTCGCCCAGTTCAGCGCCGCCGGATCGAGTTCGACCGCGTGCACCTCGGCGTCCGGGCGGGCGTGCGCGATCGCCAGGGCCAGCGCCCCCGATCCGGTGCACAGATCGACCACGACCGGCCGGTGCGCGTGGCCCGCCGCCCATTGCTCCAGGGCCCAGGCGAACAGCAGTTCGGTCTCGGGCCGCGGCACGAAAACACCGGGGCCCACGTCGAGATCGATCTCCCCCATGGCGGCGGTGCCCGTGAGATGTTGCAGCGGAACCCGTTCCGCGCGCCGCGCCACCAGCTTCCGGAACTCGCCCAGCTGCTCGGCGGTCACCGTGTCGATCAGCGCCAGCCGCGGCCGCTCCACCCCCAGCACATGGGCGGCCAGGAGTTCGGCATCGCCGCGCGAACCGGCAACTCCCACGGCCCGCAACGTCTGCTCGGCATCGCGGATCGCGGGGCGCAGCGGAAATCGGCTCACGCCCTCCAGCCTGCCCGATCGACCCGCGTCACCGGACATCGACAGGCACACCCCGGTGGCCACATCGTCGCGCGGCACTCGCTCGAACGCCTGCGCGGCATCCAACAGTCCGACCGGCCCCGAGCGGCGCCGGCGAGCGATTCACTCGGCGGCGAGGCGGGCGGTGCGGTCGGCTTCGCCCAGGGCGTCGAGCAGGGCGTCCACATCACCGTCCAGCACCGAATCCAGGTTGTGCGCCTTGAAGCCGATGCGGTGGTCGGTGATCCGGTTCTCCGGGAAGTTGTAGGTGCGGATGCGTTCGGAGCGGTCCACCGTGCGGATCTGGCTGGCCCGGCCGGCCGCGGCCTCGGCGTCGGCCTGCTCCTCGGCCAGCGCCTGCAACCGGGCCGCCAGCACCTGCATGGCGCGAATCTTGTTCTGCAGCTGGGACCGTTCGTTCTGGCAGGTCACCACGATGCCGGTGGGCACATGGGTGAGGCGCACCGCCGAGTCGGTGGTGTTGACGCCCTGACCGCCCTTGCCCGACGACCGGTACACGTCGACGCGCAGATCCGATTCGTCGATCTGCACCTGCTCCACCTCGTCCGGTTCCGGATAGATGAGCACGCCGGCGGCCGAGGTGTGGATGCGCCCCTGCGATTCGGTGACCGGCACCCGCTGCACCCGGTGCACGCCGCCCTCGAACTTCAGCCGCGACCACACGCCGTCGCGGCTGGGCTCGCGGCTCTTGATCGAGATCGTCGCCTCCTTGTAGCCCCCCAGATCGGAGAGGGCGGCGTCGAGCACCTCGACCTTCCAGCCGTGCCGCTCGGCGTAGCGGAGGTACATGCGCGCGAGGTCGGCGGCGAACAGCGCCGACTCCTCGCCGCCCTCACCGGATTTCACCTCGAGCACGACGTCGTCGGAGTCGTGCGGATCGCGCGGCGCGAGCAGATCGGTCAGCGCCGCCGCCAGCTCCTGCTCCTGTTGTTCGAGGTCGGGCACCTCCGCGGCGAAGGACGGGTCGTCGGCGGCCAGTTCCCGGGCCGCGGCCAGATCGTCGCGCACGGCCTGCAGCCTGCCGTAGGTGGACATGATCGGAGCGAGTTCGGCGAACCGCTTACCGACGCGCCGGGCATCGCCCGGGTTGTTGTGCAGCGCCGGATCGGCCAGCTGCGCCTCCAGGCCGGCGTGCTCGGCCAGGATGTCGTCGATCGCGGACGGGGCCGTCTTCTCGGCCATCGCGGTTGCTCCTCTGGGGTCCATGGGTGCCGAAACACAGGGCGCCGAAACGCGCCGACGCCCGACCTGCGAGGCAGGACGGGCGTCGGCGGGACAGCTACTTGGTGTCGGCGCCCTTCTTGGCGCGCTTGCCGTAGCGGGCCTCGAAGCGGGCGACGCGACCACCGGTGTCCAGGATCTTCTGCTTGCCCGTGTAGAACGGGTGGCACTGGGAGCAGACCTCGACGGTGATGTGGCCCGACTCCTTGGTGCTGCGAGTCTCGAACGTGTTGCCGCAACCGCAGACGACGGTCGTCGGCACGTACGCCGGGTGGATTCCTGCCTTCATGGGTGTCCTTTCGATGTGGCCGCCGGGTCGCCGTCGAAATCGAGGGCGTGAACCGGAACCGACTAGGCGGGATGGCCTGCCGCTCTCGGCAGACGCACCAGCGATTCAGTATGCCAGAACCGCTGACACGCTCCCAAAACGCACCCCGCACCCACTTTGTTCCCCTGACTCCCCCTGCCTCCCCCCAAGAAGTGCGGGCACGCGCCCGGGCCGCGCTCGAGCCACGCTGAAAGACGAGTAGTGCGCTACTCGGGAATGCGAACACCGTTGTTCATAGAGTATCGCCAGGTGAGAACCGCGCGATCACGTGGGAAGGACAGCAGTGAATCTGCACGCCGCTCAGGGGGCGACGAGGGCCAGGTCCCCGGCAACCGTGCGAGCGAATCCGAAACGTCGATCACGGCGCGCGCCGGCGGGGAGTGGGCGCGCGACCACGATGACGGCGGGCGCGATATTCGCCGCACTCGCACTGACGGCGGGAATCGGCCGGCTGACGGCACCCGGCGGCCGGACCCAGCTCGTCGTCGCCACACCGGCCCGGACGCCGCAATTCGAATACACCGCCCACACGGCTCCGACGGGCGGCCTCACCACGGCGACGGCCGTGATCCTGGCGCTGCTGATCGTCGGCGCCGCGGTGATCGGGCTCGTGTTCTTCGGCCCGAAAACGGTGCGGCGGCCCCGCCGAAGCGAGGCCGCCGCCACCCGTTGCGTCACTCCGGGATACCCCGGAACGCGTTACTCCTCCAGCGCGCCCGGTGCGGTCTTGGAGACCGTCATCAGGAACTCGAGGTTGTTCTTGGTCTTCTTCAAGCGGTCGATCAGCAGATCGATGGACTGATGCGAGTCCAGCCCGGTCAGCACCCGCCGCAGCTTGTGCAGGACCGCGGCCTCGTCGGGATTCATCAGCAGATCGTCGCGCCGCGTACCGGACGGATTGACATCCACCGCCGGGAACACGCGCCGCTCGGCGATCTTGCGGTCCAGCTTCAGCTCGGCGTTGCCGGTGCCCTTGAACTCCTCGAAGATCACCGTGTCACCGGTCGAACCGGTCTCCACCATGGCGGTGGCGATGATGGTCAGGGAGCCACCGTTCTCGATGTTGCGGGCCGCGCCGAGGAACCGCTTGGGCGGGTACAGCGCGGTCGAGTCGATACCACCGGACAGGATGCGGCCCGACGCCGGCGAGGCGTTGTTGTACGCGCGCCCCAGGCGGGTGATCGAGTCGAGCAGCACGACGACGTCCTGGCCCATCTCCACCAGGCGCTTGGCCCGCTCGATGGCCAGCTCGGCGACCGAGGTGTGATCGCCCGGCGGACGGTCGAAGGTGGAGGCGATCACCTCGCCGCGCACGGTGCGCTGCATGTCGGTGACCTCTTCCGGCCGCTCGTCCACCAGCACCACCATCAGGTAGCACTCGGGGTTGTTCGTCGCGATCGCGTTCGCGATGTCCTGCAGGATCGTGGTCTTACCGGCCTTCGGCGGGGACACGATCAGCGCGCGCTGGCCCTTGCCGATCGGCATGATCAGGTCGATCACGCGCGTGGTCAGCTTGTTCGGCTGGGTTTCCAGCCGCAGCCGCTGATTCGGGTACAGCGGGGTCAGCTTGTTGAAGTCCGGGCGGCGCTTGGCGCTGTCGATATCCGCGCCGTTGACGGTGTCCAGGCGCACCAGCGGATCGAACTTCTGCCGCTGGTTGCCGGCCTCGCCCTCGCGCGGCGCCCGCACCGCGCCGGTGATGGCGTCGCCGCGGCGCAGGCCGTTCTTGCGCACCAGGTTCATCGACACGTACACGTCGTTCGGCCCGGCCAGGTAGCCGGAGGTGCGCACGAACGCGTAGTTGTCGAGCACGTCGAGGATGCCGGCCACCGGCTGCAGCACGTCGTCCTCACGGATCTCGACGTCGCGGCTCTCGCCGCCACCGCCGCCGCCCTCGCGGTCGCGGCCGCGGCGGCGCTCCCGGAAACGACGACCCCGGCGGCCGCGGCCGCCCTCGTCGTCGTCGTTGTTGCTGTTGTTGCTGCTGCGGTTACCGTTCTGGTTCTGGCCGCTCGACTGCTGGTTGCGGTCGCGACGACGGTCGCCGGCCTCCTGCTCCGGCTTCGCCTCGCCGCCCTCCGACTTCGCCTCGGCCTTGTTCTCGGACTTGGCGTTCTCGGACTTGGCGCTGTCGGACTTGGCGTTGTCGGACTTGGCGTTGTCGGACTTGGCGCTGTCGGACCGGGTCTCGCCCTCCGCATTGGCGCGCTGGTCGCGGCCCCGGCGCTGCCGGCCCCGGCCGCGCTGGCCGCCCTCGCGGCCGGCGTCCTCACTCTGATCCGCCGCGGTCTTCGATTCGGCCGGCTTGTCGTCGGTGCCGACGCCGTCGAGCGTCTGCTGTTCGGCCCGGGCCGATCCCGACTTGGCGCCGGACTCCGCTTTGTTCGTCTCGGCCTTGTTCATGTCGGCCTTGGCCGCGGAACCGGCCTTGGTCGCAGCGTCGGATTTCTTGCCGGATTCGGCCTTGGCCGCGGGCTCGGCCTTCGTCGCGCCGGACTCCCCACCATTCGACGGCGCGTCGGCCTTCGGCTCGCTCTCGGCGGCCTGGGTCTCATTACGTCCGCGCGTACCGGTGGTACCCGGCGAGGACGCCTGATTTTCCTTGATAGCGGCGATGAGATCGCCCTTACGCATCCCGGATGTGCCTCGGATACCGAGCTCTCCAGCAAGCGCACGCAACTGCGGCAACAACATTCCAGTCAGCCCCGATCGTGCGACGTCGGTTTGTTCGCTCATCTTCGAAATCTGTCCGGAGTCACTATCGCGGCCCGGGGTACGTTCACCGGATTCCACCCCGGGTGTCGCGAGCAGGTCCGTATCTGTCACGGAGATCCTTTCCTTCCCTCGACTGCCGTGTGCTTGTTCGAGGGTTTCGTCCCGAAGTCCGGTCACTGCGCCGAACTCGGATGCCGTATCGCCTGCCCCGCCGGACCGGCAGCCATCAACCACCTGGTCACAGCCACCGGTTCACAAAGGTGGGAGTGATCATTCCAGTCGCTATCCCCAAAGTCCGAGACTCGGATTCCGAGCCTGAGCAAGGGAGCCTGCTGGAGCGATTGCCCTGATGAAGCACCGGCGTCTGACGCGCACGATGTACGGACTCGCTCAGGATAGCTCCCGCAGTTCACGTCAGCAAGGCAGGCGCGCCGTCAATCCACTCGCACGCCGTCGGCGATGGCCGGACGGACCACTCGCAGACCGTCCGCCGCGGCACGTTCACGCAGGTCATCGGGAAATTCCTCGGTACCGAGAGCCAAGACGGTCGGGCCCGCCCCCGATACCATGGCGGCGATCCCGGCGTCCCGGAGCCGGGCGATCCACGCCGTCGTCAACGGCAGCGCGGCCGACCGGTACCCCTGATGCAGCCGGTCCGCGGTGGCCGGAAGCAGCAGGTCGGGCCGCTGCGTCAAGGCAACTACCGCCAGCGCCGCCCGGCTGGCGTTGAACGCCGCATCCGGGTGCGGAACCAGCTCCGGCAGCAGGCCGCGGGTGTGCGCGGTCGAGGAATGCTCGTCGGGAACGAGCACCGTCGCGCGCAGCGCGGGGTGCGGATCCAACCGTACCGCCCGGTAACTGCGCAGATGATGTTCGGAAGTCCCGTTCGAGGCGGTGCCGACCGGGCTCGGAGACTCGATCCACGACACCGTGATACCGCCGAGCACGCTGGCCGCGGCGTTATCGGGATGTCCCTCGAATTCCGAAGCCAGCTGGATCAATTCGGCATCGTCCCGGGTCAGCTCCGGATCGAACCGAGCGGCCAGCCCGCGACCGGCGGCCAGGCCGGCCACCACTGCCGACGCGGAGGATCCCAACCCCCGCGAATGCGGAATCACATTGCGGCACACCACATCCAGGCCGTCGGCCCAGACGCCCGCCGATTCCAACCCCCTTTCGATCGCACGCACCACGAGATGCGAAGGGCCCCAAGGTACATCGTCGGCGCCCTCGCCCTCCACCCGGATCGTAAGCCCGGAATCGGTCGTCCGCACCACGACTTCGTCATGAATACCCAGCGCGATGCCGAGCGAATCGAAACCCGGCCCCAGATTCGCGCTGGACGCGGGCACCCGCGCCGTCACCGTGATGCCGGGCGGCAGGGGTCGCGTCCTGCCCGAGGGCGCGGTGAGGTGGTTGCCCCGCTGCGCTCCCGTACGCACTTGCCCCTCGCGCGAACTCAACTCAGGCCAGCTCGAGTTCGTGGGCCACCGCGACCGGATCGACCCGGATCGCCTGCACCTCCGGCATGCCCGACAGCGCGGTGTCGGGGTCCTTGAGGCCGTTGCCGGTCACCGTGCACACCACGGTGAGCCCGGCGCCGAGCCAGCCCTCCTCGCGGGCGGCCAGCAGACCGGCCACGCTCGCCGCGGAGGCGGGCTCGACGAAGACGCCCTCGGTGCTCGCGACCAGGCGATACGCGGCCAGAATGGCCTCGTCCGTGGCCGCCCGGAACGCGCCGCCGGACTCGTCCCGCGCGCTCACCGCACCGTTCCAGGACGCCGGCGCGCCGATCCGGATGGCGGTCGCCACCGTCTCGGGGTCCGTCACCGGCGCCCCGTGCACCAGCGGCGCCGCCCCGGCCGCCTGCACGCCCAGCATGCGCGGCCGGGCCGAGGTGATGCCGTCGGCGTGGTATTCGCCGTAGCCCTTCCAGTACGCCGTGATGTTCCCGGCGTTGCCCACCGGCAGCGCGTGCACGTCGGGCGCCCGGCCGAGGGCGTCGCAGATCTCGAACGCCGCGGTCTTCTGCCCCTCGATGCGCGCCGGATTCACCGAGTTCACCAGGCCGACCTCCGGAAATTCGGAGGTCACCTTGCGGGCCAGCTCCAGGCAGTCGTCGAAGTTGCCCTGCACCTGAATGATCTTCGCGCCCAGCATGACCGCCTGGGCCAGCTTGCCCATCGCGATCTTGCCCTGCGGGATGAGCACCGCGCAGGACATGCCCGCGCGGGTGGCGTAGGCGGCGGCCGAGGCCGAGGTGTTGCCCGTCGAGGCGCACAGCACCGCCTTCTGGCCGCGGGCCTTGGCATCGGTCATCGCCATGGTCATCCCGCGGTCCTTGAACGAACCGGTCGGATTCAGGCCCTCGACCTTGAGATAAACCTCACAGCCGGTGAGTTCCGACAGGTGGTGCGCGGGCACCAGCGGGGTACCGCCCTCGAACAGCGTCACCGGCTCCCAGTCCGCACCGACCGCGAGCCGATCGCGGTACGCGGCAATCAGCCCTGGCCACGGAGTGTGCACAGCCGACGACTGCGCTATCCGGCGGTGTCCGCGGGTCCCTACGTGGTTACGCACGCCGACTCCTCCGGGCCCGTCGCTCCCACCGCACTCCTGTACTCATTCTTCGGTGCCTTCCAATCTCAGAACGCTGGTCACGCGCGTGACGGACTCTCGCTCGGCGAGCGCTGCCACCGTATCGGCCAGGGCCGACTCCACCGCGTGGTGGGTGACCACGACGAGCCGGGCGCCCTCGCCGTGGCCCTCCTGGCGGACCGTCGAGATGCTGACACCGTGCTCGGCGAATTCGCCGGCCACTGCCTGCAGCACCCCGGTACGGTCGGCGACCTGCAGGTTCACGTGGTAGCGGGTGGGCGTGTCACCGATCGGCGCGATCGGTAGCTCAGCATAGACCGATTCGCCCGGAGCGCGACCACCGTAGAACTTGTTGCGCGCCGCCATCACCAGGTCGCCCATCACCGCGGACGCGGTCGGGGCACCACCGGCCCCCTGGCCGTAGAACATCAGCCGACCGGCGTTCTCCGCCTCCACGACCACGGCGTTGAACGCGCCGGTGACCGCCGACAGCGGATGCTTGCGCGGGATCAGCGCCGGATACACGCGCACCGACACCCGCTCCTTGGCGCCGGGCCCGATGCCGGGCACGCGTTCGCAGATGGCCAGCAGCTTCACCGTGCAGCCGACGGCGGCGGCCGTCTCCAGATCCTCCGCGGTGATCTTCGAGATGCCCTCGCGGTACACGTCCGCGGCGGTGACCCGGGTGTGGAAGGCGAGCGAGGCCAGGATCGCGGCCTTCGCGGCGGCGTCGTAACCCTCCACGTCGGCGGTCGGGTCGGCCTCGGCGTAGCCCAGCCGGGTGGCCTCCGACAGCATGGTGCCGTAGTCCGCGCCGGTCTCGTCCATTGCCGAAAGGATGAAATTCGTTGTGCCGTTGACGATTCCGACCACCCGGTTCACCCGGTCGCCGGACAGCGACTGGATCAGCGGGCGCACCACCGGGATCGCGCCGGCGACGGCCGCCTCGAAGTAGAGATCCGCCCGGCTGCGCTCGGCGGCCGCGGCCAGCTCGCCGGTGTAGTCGGCCAGCAGCGCCTTGTTCGCGGTGATGACCGATTTACCGGCGTTGAGCGCGACGAGGATGTGTTTGCGGGCCGGGTCGATGCCGCCCATCACCTCGACGACCAGATCCACGTCGTCGCGCGAGACGAGGGCATCGGCGTCGGTGGTCAGCAGGTCGTCCGGGATGCCACGGTCGACCCCGATCCGGCGCACGGCCACCCCGCGCAGCACGACCGGGGCGCCCACCCGGGAACGCAGATCCTCGGCGTGGTCGCGCAGGATCCGCACCACCTCGGTCCCGACATTGCCCATACCGAGCACCGCGACGCCGACCGGATGGTCCACTCCGAATCCGCCGGCCCGGGCCTGGCCCACCACCTCGGTCATACCGCTCATGCCTCCACCTCCAAGCTCAACAGGTCGCCCACCGTCTCCCGACGCAGGATCAGCCGCGCCTGCCCGGCACGCACGGCCACCACGGCCGGCCGGGTCAGCATGTTGTAGCGGCTGGACATCGAGTAGCAGTAGGCGCCCGTACCCGCCACCGCGACCAGATCGTCCGGTCCGACATCGGCCGGGATCCAGGTATCGCGAATGACGATATCGCCACTCTCGCAATGCTTTCCGACCACTCGCGCCACGACCGGGCGCGCGTCGCTGGAACGGGAGACCAGCCGGCAGTCGTAGTCGGCCTGATACAGCGCGGGACGGATGTTGTCGCTCATGCCGCCGTCGACGCTGACGTAGCGCCGCCGGGCGCCGGCGTCCAGGGTCACGTCCTTGGTGGTGCCTACCCGGTAGAGCGTCACGGTGCCCGGCCCGGCGATCGCGCGCCCCGGCTCGACCGCGATTTCCGGTGTGGCCACACCGATCTGGTTCGCCTCCTCGGAGACCAGATCGCGCACCTTGGCGGCGAATTCGTCGAGCGGCGGCGGATCGTCGCTCGGCAGATACGAAATCCCCAGCCCGCCACCGAGATCCAGGGTGTGGATCTGCTCGGTGCGTTCGACGCCGAACTTGTCGACGGCGTCACGCAGCAGCCGCAGCATGCGCCGGGCGGAGATCTCGAAGCCGTCGATCTCGAAGATCTGCGAGCCGATGTGGCTGTGCAGGCCGACGAGGCGCAGGTTGCGGGTCTCGAACACCCGCGTCAGCGCCTCCATGGCGTCGCCGCCGGCGATCGAGAAACCGAACTTCTGATCTTCGTGCGCGGTCGAAATGTATTCGTGCGTATGGGCTTCCACGCCGACGGTGACCCGGACCAGGACATCCTGAACGACGCCCGCACGGCCGGCCACCTGCTCCAGCCGGTCGATCTCGATCAGCGAGTCGACCACCACCTGGCCGACCCCCGCGGATACCGCCTGCTCCAGCTCGGCCACCGATTTGTTGTTGCCGTGCAAGGCGATTCGGTGCGCCGGGAAGTCGGCGTACAGCGCCACCGCCAGTTCGCCACCGGAGCACACGTCCAGATACAGGCCCTCGTCGCGGACCCAGCGGGCCACCTCGCCGCACAGGAAAGCCTTGGAGGCGTAGTGGATTCGCGCATCGTCGCCGAACGCGCGCAGCATATCCCGGCAGCGGGAGCGGAAATCGTCCTCGTCCACCACGAACAGCGGCGTGCCGTACCGCTCTGCCAGCTCGGTCACCGGGACACCCGCCAGCCGGACCACGCCGTCGGCGTCGCGAGTGGCGTTGCGCGGCCACACGTTCGCGGGCAGCTCGATCAGTTGTGCCGGATTCGCCGGGCGCTCCGGAAGATTCGGGGCGTGGGGAATTTCGGCGTGCCGGGGCCCGGCCGGGTGCGCGCTCACGACGGGTCCTTTCTCACGATGCCCGCCGCCGCGGAGGCGGGCGGGTGCGGTGCGTTCGAGGGTGTCACATGCGCTCCGGGGCCGAGACGCCCAGGAGACCGAGGCCGTTGGCGAGCACCTGGCGGGTGGCCTCGACCAGTGTCAGGCGGGCGGCGTTCAGCGGTGTCACCGGATCGTCGCCCTGCGGCAGAATGCGCAGCGCCTTGTTGGTCTGGAAACGGTGGTACGCGGCCGCCAGCTCCTCCAGGTAGCGGGCGACCCGGTGCGGCTCGCGCAGGCTCGCCGACCCGGCGACGACCGCCGGGTACTCGCCCAGCGTGCGGATCAGCTCGCCCTCCTCGTCGGCGGTCAGCAAGGCGAAATCCGGTGCGACACCGGCGAATCCGAAGTCCTCGGCGTTGCGGCCGACCGCGCGGGTGCGGGCGTGCGCGTACTGCACGTAGTAGACCGGATTCTCGTTGCTCTGCTTGGTCCACAGATCCAGGTCGATATCGATGCTCGAGTTGACCGAGCTGCGCACCAGCACGTAGCGCGCGGCATCCACCCCGATCGCCTCGACCAGATCGTCCAGGGTGATGACGGTGCCGGCGCGCTTGCTCATGCGCACGGCCCGGCCGCCGCGCACCAGGTTCACCATCTGGCCGATCAGCACCTCGACGGTGCCGGGGTCGTCACCGGAGGTGGCGGCGATCGCCTTCAACCGGCCGATGTACCCGTGGTGGTCGGCGCCGAGCATGTAGATGCACAGGTCGAAGCCGCGGTCGCGCTTGTTCTGGTAGTAGGCGATATCGCCGCCGACGTAGGCCGCGTGACCGTCGCTCTTGATGACGACGCGGTCCTTGTCGTCGCCGTACTCGGAGCTGGCGATCCACCAGGCGCCGTCGGACTCGTAGAGGTCGCCGGAGGTCTTCAGCGCCTCGACGGCCCGCTCGACCGCGCCCGACTCGAACAGCGAACTCTCGTTGAAGTACACGTCGAAGTCGGTGCCGAAGTCGTGCAGGGTCTGCCTGATGTGCGCGAACATCAGCTCGACGCCCTCGCGCCGGAACAGTTCGTGCCGCTCGGACTCCGGGAGCTCGGCCGCGCCGGGGTGGGCGGCGACGATGCGGGCCGCGATATCGCCGATGTAGGCGCCGGCGTAGCCGTCCTCGGGGGTGGGCGCGCCGACGGCGGCGGCGACCAGCGAGTTGGCGAACCGGTCGATCTGCGCGCCGTGGTCGTTGAAGTAGTACTCGCGGGTGACATCGGCGCCCTGCGCGGACAGGATGCGGCCGAGCGCGTCGCCGACCGCGGCCCAGCGGGTACCGCCCAGGTGGACCGGGCCGGTCGGGTTGGCGGAGACGAACTCGAGATTGATCTTCCGGCCCGACTGCGCGCCGGCCGAGCCGTACCGTGCACCGGCCGCCAGGATCTGCTCGACGATCGCGCCCTGCGCGGCCGCGGCCAGCCGGATGTTCAGGAAGCCCGGGCCCGCCACGTCGGCGGATTCGATCCCCTCGGACGCCGACAGCGCCTCGGCGAGCAGTCCGGCCAGCTCGCGCGGATTCGTGCCCGCCTTCTTGGCGACCTGCATGGCCAGATTGGTGGCGTAGTCGCCGTGTTCCGGATTGCGGGGACGCTCCACCTTGACCTCGTCGGGCAGGATCGACGGATCCGATCCACGTTCGACAAGCACCTTCGCGGCGGCAGCACGAAGGAGATCTGCAAGGTCAGCTGGAGTCACGAGTCTCTATCCTATGGTTCGGGCAGGTACGCGCCATCAGCGGGCATCGCCGGACGGGGTCGGCTCAGTCATATCAGCGCGCCACCCCGCCTCACATCCGCTTTTTGGCGCACGCCGCTGGATGCGTTACGCTTTCCGAGCCCGATCGCCAACGTGAAAACCGGTGACGAGCGGGTCCAACCCCGCCCTCGTAGCTCAGGGGATAGAGCGTCTGCCTCCGGAGCAGAAGGCCGTAGGTTCGAATCCTACCGAGGGCACATATCGCAGCAGTGGCCATGGGGCACATGGCGCTTCTATCAGCGTAATTCGGGCTCCGTGAACAAGCTGTACGGTCTGCGGGCGTCGGCGGCCGGATCCTGGTCCTGAATCGGAGATACCGGTCGGAATGACGAGCCCGATGACGCCGACGGCGTCGGGCTACACTCGGTGGCGGCCCGAGGCAATGGCATTGCCGCCCACGCCGGGGATATCCCGCGGGCAAATCTCCCCGGGCCAGTCAGCCACTTCCCTGCCGCAGAGCGGACGACGAATAGCCCCTCACCCATCCTGCGCCGATCCGGGCACACGACGGGGTGATCCGCCTCGGCACTACACGAACGGCATCCGCGTGCACATCACCGACCAGGCCGCGCCGGAATCGACGGCGCCCGATCCGCCATGCCTCGGCCCACACCGATCGGCGGCCGGCAGCATCGGCCGTGGACCGGAGTACCCGGCGGTGCTCGATGCCGTCGCGTGGCCGACGGCGCGCCGCCCGCGGCACACGATCGCAGGGATTGCCTGGACTCTGGGGTTCGCCTACCTGATTGCCGAGTTCGTCACCGCCGTCTTCTGGAAGACCGGCTACAGCTTCCGTCACGACACCATCAGCGATCTCGGCATCACCGCCTGCACCCCCGACATGTGCTCGCCGCTGCACCTGCTCATGAACGCGGCCTTCGTCGCTCTCGGCCTGCTCACCATCATCGGCGCCGTCGGATTCCGCGACTACCTCCCGCATGGGCACCGCCGGTGGTGGATCGTGGCCTTTGCCGTCGTCATCGGCCTGAGCACGGCGGCGACCGGGGTGGCGCCCTCCGACAATGGCATCATCGTGCACGGCCTGGCTGTCATGCCGGCGTTCGTATCCCGGCACATCGTGCTGATCCTGCTCGCGATCTGGCTGTGGAAACAACGCCGCCTCGCCGCGATCTGGTCGGCATTCTGCGCATCGACCGGACTCACCGGCACCGTCCTGTTCACCATCGGCCTCCAGGTCGGCATCAGCGAACGTCTCGTCCTCTACCCACTACCGGCCTGGATGGCGATCACCGGCGCCGTCGTCGTGCTCGGGCCGCTGCGTAGGGCGGCACCACTGCGATACCTACGAGGGGCATCGCGAAACCCACTGCGGTGCCGGTAGTCGCGGATACGCAGACCGTGCGCGAACGCCGCGGACCGATCCCCGGCCGGATACCGCGCGGCCTGACCATCCTGTTCACCGGCCGCGCCGCGACGACGTCCGGTGCCGGCTCCGGAACCATGCGTCGGCGCCGAACCCCGCCCCACCTCCAGAATTCCAACGCCATCCTGCGGCGCCGGTGCCGGCATCGGCTTCCGGGGTGATGATCCGAAGGGTCAGCGTGTCGCCGCCGATTCCGAGGACCTGAAGAGTGCGTGCGGGTATCTGCCGGTAGCCGTCGAGCCGAACCCGGCACCCGCCGCTATCCAGTTCTTTTGGCGCGGTGGACCATTCGTCGATGGGGTAGATCACGCGACGGATCGGGCCGAACCCGGGCCTGAGCGCCGAGAACAGATCCGGAAGCTCCACGGCGAGGTCACGGCTGTGCGGCCACCAGGCGCCGTCGGTATTTCCGGTGCCGCCGGCATCCAATTCGAGCCGCAACCGGTGGGTCCACGGCTCCTGCCGATCGGCGCCGGTGGCGTTCGGTCTCAGTGTCATGATCGGCGCTCCTGTCGCGGCCATGCTGCGGCCGGCCATGGTGATTCGGGTGCGGGGTCGAGTGCTTGTCCGAGGCGTCGCACCGACCAGTCGATCGACACTGTCGAGCATGTTGTCTACAACGTAACTCTACGCCGTAGACAATGGTTGTAGCCGAGGACTACGTTGGAGACGGCGCCGACATCGCCGCCCGAGAGAGCGTCGAGCCGGCCACCACATCTACTCGGTCGATCACGAGAAGCCCTCTTACCGAACGGAGAAGTGAATGGCGACAACGCCTTACGAGCGTCGAGTGGCCCGTATCCGAGAGGTGGTGCGGCAGAACTCGGAACTCGACGACAACGCCGCGACCGCACTCGCGGTGCAGGTACTGCACGCACTCGATACGATCCCCGAGAAGATTCGCTGACTTACGGCTCCCCCGCCAGTCGTCGTGCTTGCTGCCGAGTGGACAGCCGCGCGAGTGTCGATTCGGCGCCTTGGTTTTCGTTGCTGCCGGTGAGTTCCGGTCCGTCGGCACAGCCGCCGCTGTCCGGGTCGGCCGGCGGGGTGCCGACGTCGTTCCTGCCGCGAAACCAGGCTTCGCACAAGCCGACACCGCACGCGGTCACCGCGGCGTCGGCGCGTTACCCGGCCCGGGCAACGACGCGACGCCGGGCCCGGCCGGCCGGGCGTCACCCGGCCCGGGCACAGTCGCCGCGAGACCGGCCAGCAGCACGTCCAGTCCGCGCTCGAGTTCCGTGGCGCCGTCGTAGGCGGCCAGGACCGGCGCCAAGCTCCGCACCAGCGGGAACTCACCGATCGGAAGCCGATACAGTCCCAGCCGCAGCAGATCGTCGGTCTCCTCCGGGCGTTCGACGATCTCCTGCAGTTCGTTGAGCACGTGCCCGTAGAGGAACCCGAACAGCGCCCGATAGATGTGCAGCGCATCGACCTCGGTGTATCCGGCGCGCATGAGCAGCGCGAGCATGTCCTCCAGCGGCCGCACCACCGCCGGCGGTCGCTGCCCCAGCGGGGTCGCCAGCGGACGGGTCACCAGGAGCGGCACCACCCGCGGATGCGCCAGCGCCAGCTGCCGGAAATCCCGAGCGACACTACGCATTTCGGCGACCCAGTCGGCTGCCTCCGGGTCGACCGACAGTTCTCCGAATACGATTTCGGCGACACCGTCGAGAACCGCGGCCTTGTTCGGCACATGCCGGTAGATCACCATCGGATCGCGGCCCACCGCCTCGGCCAGGCGACGCATCGACAGCCCGTCGCTCCCGTCGCGGTCGATGATCTCGAGCGCCGCGCTGAGCACCGCCACCCGGGTCACGGGAGTGTCCCGGCGACCGGGCCCGGGCTTCCTGCGATTATTCGACGACTCAGCCATCACGAACGGACTCCATTCCTTCGGGATCCACAGGTCATCCAGAGCGTTGACCTACAACGTTGACACATGGCACACGCGGCGTCTACCGGAGCTGACCGGGCACTTCGGCAAGCAGTGGCGCCGAGTCCGCGGCGCGCCCACTCTCCGACGCCGTGTGACCTGCCTCGCCTCTCGACGAGGTCGTTTGCCACTTCGTAGCCGGTGTGCGATCTTGGAGACAGAGCCCCGGTGACGTGGGCTTCCGGACGAGAGGGCCGTACCCGGTGTGCGACAAGACGACCCATGGAGGCTGTCATGTCGGTGTCGTGGATCGTGCTGGTCGTGTCCGGGGTCCTGGAGGCTGTGTGGGCGACCGCCCTGGGTAAATCCGAGGGATTCTCCAAGTGGCCGCCCGCGGTCGTCTTCGCGGTGGCGCTCGCCGGCAGCATGGCCGGGCTGGCCTATGCGATGCGGGACCTTCCCGTCGGCACCGCCTACGCGGTGTGGGTGGGGATCGGCGCCGTGTTGACCGTCGTGTACGCGATGGTGACCGGGCAGGAGCCGCTCACGCTGCTGAAGGTCGTCTTTCTCGTGATGATCGTCGGCGGGGTGGTCGGGCTCAAACTGGCGCACTGACCCGTTTCGGGCTCCGAGCCGCCGGGCACGTGCCGGTCATCGGCCGGATGAGCCGGAAACCCTTGCGCCGTCGAGGAATACGGTGAGCACGGCGGCGCTGGCCTGTTCCACCCCGGCCTCCCCGCGCACTACCGTGTGCAGTGCTTTCTCGAGAAGTCCGGTGAACAGTTCGAAGAGCATGCCGGTGGACAGATCGGCGCGCAGGGTGCCGTCGGCGACGCCACGAGCAAAAAGGGCGACGATGGGCTCGCCGAGCCGTCGCTGCAACTGCTCGTCCTTGTCCGGCAGCACACTACCGGGCTGCAGCAGGGCCGCGTATTTGCTTCCGGCCGTGAGGAATCCGCGGGTGAGACGAGCCAGCGCCGTCGGCACCGGCGCCGACTCCAGCTCGGCGTCGGCGATCTTCGCGAGCAGGTCTCCGAGGGCCGCGACGGTCAGGCCCTCGAGCAGCGCCTCGCGGTTGGGAAAATAGCGGTACAGCGTGGCCCGGCCCACCCCGGCGGCCTCCGCGATGTCGGCCATGCTCGCGGCGGGGCCGCGCGCGGCCAGCACGTCGGCGGCGGCCGCGACGATTCCGGCCTCGACGTGATCACGCGAACCCGCACGCTTCACCATGTCCGGGAGCCTACATATCGGTCTCGGTCGTTGACTTCAACGTCTCTTATTGAGACACTATTGTCTCAATAAGAGATCGGAGATACTCATGGATACGGCTCGCAGGCTCGGTTCCACGGACCTGGAGATCACGCCGATCGGACTGGGCTGCATGCAGTTCGCCGGTACGGGAATCGTCGCGGAGTTCTATCGCGCACTCGATGCGCCGACCATCGAGTCGATCGTGCGAGCCGCGCACGACGGAGGTATCAGGTGGTTCGATACCGCCGAGATGTACGGGCACGGCCATTCCGAGCGCGCGCTCACGACCGCGCTGCGATCGATGGGCATCGCCCCCGGCCAGGTGACGATCGCCACCAAGTGGGCGCCGATGGGGCGAACGGCCGGCAATATCGGGCGCACGATCAATGCCAGACTTACCGCACTACAAGGGTTTCCGATCGATCTGTATCAGATTCACGAGCCACATACCGCGCTGTCCCCGCTCAGCCGCCAGGTGCGCGCCATGGCCGAACTGCGGACGGCCGGCAGGATCGGGGCCGTGGGGGTCAGCAACTTCTCCGCGCGGCAAATGGAGCTCGCGGACCGGATTCTGCGTTCGTACGGGCTGCGCCTGGTATCCAATCAGGTGCAGATCAGCTTGCTGCACCGCACCGTCGAGAGCAACGGCGTGCTGGACGCCGCTCGCCGCCTCGGTGTCACGCTGATCGCGTACTCACCGCTGCGTTCCGGGTTGCTGACCGGAAAGTTCCACGACACACCGGAACTCGTGCGTACGGTGCGGCCGATCCGCCGCACCCTCGGCGGATTCACCGCCCGCACGCTGGCCCGGACCGCACCGCTGATCGACGAACTGCGCGGCATTGCCCGTGCGCACGGTGTCACGCCCGGTCAGGTCGCCCTCGCCTGGCTGCTCGCCCGCTACGGCGGCACCGTGGTCGCCATTCCGGGCGCCTCCAGCCCCGCGCAGGCCACGGCGAACAGCGAAGCCATGCACCTGCGGCTCACCGAGGCGGAAATGGCACGCCTGGATACTCTGTCGGCACGCTGACGGCCCCGAAAAATGCCGGGCCGTCGACCGGGGTCGCCCAGTACTCTCGCTGCCCATGGCACAGGACGAGCGCGGTGTGACCGCACAGAGTGAGGACTTCGCTGCCTGGTACAACGAGGTGGTCTTCAAGGCCGGCCTCGTCGACCGGGGTCCGGCCAAGGGCACCATGGTCATTCGACCGTACGGGTATCGGTTGTGGGAACAGTTGCAATCCGAACTCGACCGGCGCATCAAGGACACCGGCCACGAGAACGCCTACTTTCCGCTGCTGATCCCGGAGAGCTACCTCGGCCGCGAGGCCGAGCACATCGAGGGCTTCTCCCCCGAACTGGCCGTGGTCACCCATGCCGGCGGCAAGAAACTCGACGAGGCGCTGGTGGTGCGGCCGACCTCGGAAACGATCATCGGCCGGATGATGGCCAAGTGGATCGGCTCGCACCGGGATCTCCCGCTGCTGCTGAACCAGTGGAGCAATGTGGTGCGGTGGGAGCTGCGGCCGCGAATGTTCTTGCGCACCACCGAATTCCTGTGGCAGGAGGGTCACACGGCGCACGCCGGCGAGGCCGGTGCCCGGCACGAGACCATGCTCGCCCTCGACATCTATCGCGAAGTCGCGCGGGACCTCGCCGCCATGCCGGTCGTTGCGGGCGAGAAGACGCCGGGCGAACGCTTCGCGGGTGCGGTCGCGACCTTCACGATCGAGGGCATGATGCGCGACGGCCGGGCGCTGCAGTCGGGCACCTCGCACTACATGGGCACCAACTTCGCCCGGGCCTTCGACATCCGCTACACCGGCGAAACGGGCCGAGACGAGTTGTGCCACACCACATCCTGGGGCATGAGCACGCGGCTGATCGGCGGCGTCATCATGACCCACGGCGACGACAAGGGGCTCGTCCTCCCGCCGCGGCTGGCCCCGCATCAGGTGGTGATCGTGCCGATCACGCGCGGCGGCGATGCTGCCGTCGAGGAAGCCGCCGAGGATCTGGCCCGGCGCCTGCGCGATGCGGGCGTGCGGACCCACGTGGATTCCCGCCCGCAGCTCAGCCCCGGATTCAAGTACAACGAATGGGAGTTGCGGGGCGTCCCGATCCGGCTCGAACTCGGGCCCCGGGATCTGGCGGCCGGCACGGCCGTGCTGGTCCGGCGCCTGGGTGGCGACGGCAAGCAGGCCGTCCCGATCGACTCGCTGCCCGAGGCGCTGCCGCCGCTCCTGGACGATTTCCACGATTTCCTGCTCGCCCGGGCAACGGCATTCCGCGACAACCACTCTCGCGCGGCCGACACCTGGGCCGAGTTCGCCGACGCGGTAGCCACCGGATGGGCGCTGACGCTGCACTGCGGCACCTCCGCCTGCGAGGAGGAGATCCAGTCCGTCACCGCCGCCACCCCGCGCTGCATTCCGCTGGACGGCGACGAGGAAGCCGGTGCGTGCGTTCGCTGCGGTGCGCCGTCGGCATACGGCAAGCGGGTGATCTTCGGGCGCGCCTACTGACGGGAACGACCGCAGCGACGGCCGAGGGCGCCGCGTCGCACTCACCCGACGCTGCCCTCCTCCACCCCTGTCCCGGCGTATTCGTGGCCGGGATCCCACCGGTCGCGGGATTCCGGCCGCACACGCCCGAAAGTCGCCGGCCGCGCACCGGATACGACGAGGGACGGCGCGCACGCCGGGATGACGGCAGGACCACCGCCCGGCCCGGCGGGGCCGCCGTCCCGTGCAGCGGGATCGACGGCCCAAATCTCGGGCGGTGGGATCGGCGGCCGAAATCTCGGGCGGTGGCGCGGCGCCGACGCTAGCGTGGGCGCTGCCGACGATCCAGGAGCAACCGTGACCAAAGTGATGTACGCCCTGTGGGGTTCGGGCCTGGACAAGGCCCTGCACGCGCCGACGCTGCACGCCCGGCTGTCCGCCGCCGGGGCGGAGACTTTGCAGCTCAACATCTGTGACGACGATGTTGCGGCCGCCCGGCTGCGTCTGTCGACCTACGAGGAGCCGATCGCGGCGATCGTCGGCGTCTGGACCGACGGCGCGAACGGGCCGGTCACCGAGGCGCTGGCGACGGTGGCCGATCGGGTCGACGGCTGGATCGTCGACGAGCGCGTTCCGCTGCCTCCTCCCCCGGCCGAGAACGGCGCTCGCCACGAGGCGCTGGCAAACGTGGCGCTGCTGCGGGTTCCGGCCGATCAGACCCGCGACCAGTGGTTGCGCTACTGGCACGACACCCACACCCAGGTGGCCATCGACACCCAGGCCACCATCGGCTACGTGCAGAACGCCGTCACCGCCGCGCTCACCCCCGGCGCGCGAGTGGACGGCCTCGTCGAGGAGCTGTTCCCGATGGCCGCCATGACCGACCAGCACGCCTTCTGGGGCAGCGCCGGCGACGACGCCGAACTCCAGCGCCGCGTCGCCCGAATGCTGTCCAGCATCAGCGCTTTCGGCGCCGACCGCGACATCGATGTGGTGCCCACCAGCCGCTACCGCTACCGATTGACGTAACGCCGACGGTCCGACCGGCTGTGCCACACAACCACTGGCGTGACGTGCGAGACAGTCCGGGTGCCGCTCGACCGGACGGAAACGGCTACAGCAGCCCGGCCTCGGTGATGAGCTGGGTGGCCTTCTCGGCATCCAGCCGGGCCGGGTCGACTCGCGGGGGCTGGAGGGTGTCCAGGGGCGGGAGGGCCGGGTGGGCGGGGACGCCGGCGGCGATCGGGTATTCCATGGACATGCCGTCCCGCACTATCTGCTGAGCGGTTCGGCCGGTGAGGAATCGGACGAAGCTCTGCGCCGCCTCGGACCTCTTACTCGACTTCAGCACGCCCGCACCGGAAATCGACACGAACGCCCCCGGATCCTGGTTCCGGAAATAGTGCAGCGCGGTGTTGCCGCTGTTCACCCCGGGCCCGGCCTGGTCGCGGTACCAGTAGTCGTGTTCGATCAGGCCGCCCGCGATCCGGCCGCTGTCGACGACGCGCAGCGAGGCGATGCTGTCCGGCGCCGAGGCGGCGTTCGCCTTCATGCCGCGCAGCCACGCCCGCGTGACGTCCTCACCCCGCAACGCCAGCAGGCCGGCCACGGTGGCCTGGAAGTCCGCGCCCGAGGGGTCGACCGTCCAGCGGCCCTGCCACTGCGGCTGCTGCAGATCCAGCAGCGAGGCGGGCAGCCGGTCGGCCGGCAGCTCGTCCCTGTTGTAGACGAAAGCCGTTGAGCGTGCCGCGATTCCGATCCACGTGCCGGTCGACGGGCCGTACTGCTCGGGAACCTGGGCCCGCGTGGCCGGATCGATATCGGCGAACAGGCCGGCGTGCACCACCGGCGCCAGGGCCGTGGAGTTCGCCGTGAGCAGGACATCGGCCGGGGACTTCTCGGCCTCGGCGACGACCTGATCGGCCAGATCGGTGTCGCCGCCGTTGCGAAGGGTGACCCGGATACCGGTTTCCCTGGTGAACGCGTCCACCCATTCCCTGGCCAGCTGTTCGTGCTCGGCGTTGTAGACCAGGATCTCGTTCGCGCCGGCGGGCGAATCGCCACAGGCCGTGGTCGACATCAGGACCGCGAGCACCGCCAGCGCACCGGTGACAAGTTTCCGTCGGGCCGCCGTCATGACCGTCCTTTCGAGACTTTTCCCTGCTACGAGGGCCGACTGAGGAACCTACCCCGCAACCCGGCGGTGCGGTGGGGCGACCCGTTGTCCGGGACCGAATTGCCGTACTCTGCACACGAACCGGTGGGCACACGAGGGGAGCGCGATGACCTATCCATCCGGCGAGCAACCCCCCGGACCGCTACCCGGCCCGCAACCGCCGCTCGGTTACGCGCCGCCGCAGCCGCCGAGTTATTACCCGCCGGAAGGGTATCCGCCGCTCGCCCCGGCAGAGCAGCACCCAGGCACATCGCCACAGCCGTACCCGGGCGCATCGCAGCAGCCGTACCCCGGCACGGCGCAGCAGCCGTATCCCGGCGCACCGCCGCCCAGGCGCCGCATCGGCCGGATCGTACTTCCGCTGGTGCTGGTGCTGGCGGCCCTCGGCGGCAGCGTCGCCACGGCCGCGCTGCTGATCGGACGGGGCGCGGCCGCCTCCGACGAGCAGAAGGTCGAACTCGCCGTCCGGGACTTCTACGACACCATCGCCGCCGACGGCGTCGACGCCGCGATGGCCAAGTCCTGCCACGCGGACCGCGCGGAATACGCCGCACTGCCGGGGGATCAGCGCTCGATGATCGCGGACGAGACGATGCCGGTCCGCATCGATGCCATCGACCACATCCTGATCGACGGCGACCGGGCGACCGCGACGGTGCACGGCACGATGGCCGAGGAGAGCACGCTCGCACCCGGTCTCGGCGTCATCGACAGCGCGCCCGAGTTCCTGCGCAAGGAGGACGGCGACTGGAAGGTCTGCGCGGCCGAGAACCGGTAGGCCCTGCTACGGTCGCTGCGAGTATGGGATCGGCGGTGGGATTCCGGCCTCGAGCACGCCGGAACGACCAGCACGAGAAGGACACGCGCGCCGGAACGACCGGGGCGAGAGGGGCAGGCACGCCGGAATGAGCTGCTGCGGACCGGACCGGCGGCGGGTGCTGCACGCGCTCGGCCTGGCGGCGGCGCTGCCGGCGCTGGCCGTGCACCGTTCGGGACCGGCTCGCGCGCAAGCGGGTTCGCTGATCGCCACCGATCTCGAGGTGGTCACCGTCACCGACACCTCGGTCGCGCTGACCTGGACGACGCTGGGACTCGACGCGGCCGGAGCCCCGGTCCCCATGGCGGCGGGCACGGAAGTGCGGCTCGCCCCGGCGGATTCCCGAGAACCGGCGGCGGCGCACCTGCCGGACGGCGCCCAGCGCACGCCGTACCACTACGCCGAGATCGACGGCCTGGAGCCCGGCCGCACCTACCGCTTCGAGGCATGGTCGGACGGGGTGCGCGCGGCCCCCGCGAACAACGTCGTGACCCGTACGCCCGGAACAGCCGAGACCACCGGGGAATTCACGACCCTGGTGCCGCCGCCGGGCCGTCCGCTGCGCACCGTCGCGCTGAGCAACGACGTGCACTTCGGCGAGGAGATCAGCGGTCTCGTCGCGGCCGGACTGCCGCCGGGAATCGCGCAGGAGCCGGGCCTGGCTCCGTATCCGGAGGTGATGCTGGCCGCCCTGCTCGACGATCTGCGCCGCCCCGACCGCGGGGCCGGCCAGCTGATCCTGGCCGGCGACCTCACCTCCGAGGCGACCGCCGCCCAAACCCGGGACGTCCGAAGGCAACTCGACGCCTGGGGCGCGGCGGGCCGGGACTGGTTCGCCGTCCGCGGTAATCACGACCGCCCGCACACCGGCGCCGACTACGCCGGATGCGCCCCGGTGGCGGGCACCGATCACCGCGACTGCTGGGGCGAATCCTTCGGCGCCCGTGGCGATGTGCTCGAACACCGGGTGGGCGGGCTGCGCCTGCTGGGGCTGGACACCACCGAACTCGACGGCGCGGGCGGCAGCATCGACCCGGCCGAGTTCGACCGCGTGGCCGAGGTGCTGCGCGCCGATCCGGACCGTCCGACCCTGGTCTTCGGCCACCATCCGGTCACCCTCGACGCGGCCGTATCCAATATCGCCGGACCGGGTTTCGTGCTGAACCGCCCCGACGCGGCGCGGCTGCAGGAGCTGTACCGCTCCGCGCCCGGCGTCTTCCTGCACCACAGCGGCCACACCCACCGCAACCGCCGCACCCGCCCCGACCTTCCGCTGAACGTGGAATTCCTGGAAGTGGCCGCGGTCAAGGAGTATCCGGGCGGCTATACCCTGCTCCGACTGTACGAGGGCGGCTACATGGCCAACTTCTACAAGACCCGCACCGCCGACGCGCGCCGCTGGAGCACCCGGACCCGCGCCGAATACCTGGGCCTGCAACCGGAATACACGCTCGGCACCGCCGCCGACCGCAACCACGTTGTGCTACGCGACCTTTCGGGCCTGTCGTGACATAGAGCGGGTGGCGGGAATCGAACCCGCGTACACGGTTTTGCAGACCGTCCCCTGGCCACTCGGGCACACCCGCATTCGACACCCATGGTCGGGTGCGCGACGACATTTGCCGATGCTTTGCCTCATCATGATCGGAACCTCAGCCGACGGCACCGCACCGGACGGTCCTGTGTACCCCCTAAACTCACCGTCATGGCCGAACCCCGCCCACTGCCGCTGGATCCCATCGGGGAGGCGCACCGCCAGTGGACCGAGCACGGCTGGGGCGACGTCGCCGACGGGATGGCCACGGTGACCTCGCTGGTCCGGGCTCAGCAGATCGTGATGGCCCGGGTGGACGAGGCGCTGCGCCCGTCGGGCCTGACCTTCTCCCGCTACGAGCTGCTCATGCTGCTGAGCTTCAGCAAGCGAGGATCGCTGCCGATGGCGCTGGCCAGCGCGCGGCTACAGGTGCACCCGACCAGTGTGACCAATACCGTCGACCGGCTGGAGGCGGCTCATCTGGTGCGCCGCGTACCGCACCCCAGCGACCGTCGGGCAACCTTGATCGAGATCACCGACGCGGGCCGGAAGCTGGTCGACCAGGCAACCGTCGAGCTGAACGAGAAGGTCTTCGCCCACCCGGGCTTGCCGCCCGACCGCCTGCGGTTGCTGCTCGGCCTGCTGGCCGAATTCCGGAGCGCGTCCGGTGACTTCGACAGCGGCGACACGCCGACTCAATGGGGGTGACACGCCACCCGCCAGCATCCACCCAGCGACATTCCGGTTCCCCGTCTTCCCATCGACCGGTAAAAGGTCCACCATGGAAGTCATGGTGCTGGTCCTGGGGGTGTCGGTGGGCGCTGCGGGCGCACGCGCGATGCTCACGCACTCCGACCAGCCACACCTCCCCCCGATCGACCGCTGCACGGTGCCGCGCCGCGCCGGCGGCGGCGTCGACGAGCCGGTCTTCCAGGCCATCCGCCTGATGCGCCGGGCGGCCGAGCGCCGCGACGAGTTCATCACCGGCATCGCCGTCACCTCGCGCAGCCCGGTGCACGCCGACGCGATCCGGGAGACGGCCGGGCGCAGCCGGCTCACCATCGTCGACGAGCCGGTGGCCCAGCTGCGCTACCTGCGGTTCAGCGGTCAGCTGCCGGAGGAGGGCGCCGCGGTCCTCTACGACCTGGGCGCCTCGGGCCTGACCGTCACCGAGATCGATTGCCGCACCGATGCCCTGCTGGCGGCCAAGCGCAGCACCGTGCTCGGCGGCGACGGCCACGACGCGCTGCTGCGCTGGCGCATGGCACACGGCGGCGTGATGATCGACAAGCCGACCAGCCGCGCCTACAAGGAGGCGCTGACCACCACCCCGGTGCTGACCGCGAACGATCCGCTGACCGATTCGCGAATGGTGTTCACCCGCAGCGATTTCAGCGATCTGGTGGCGGCCGGGATCCACCATTCGGCGTCGTTCGTGCGGCAGCTGACCGAGGAGACGGGCGTGCCGGCCGATTCGATGGCCCTCCTGGGCGGCTGCACCCGCAACCCGGGTATTCGCGAGTCACTGGCGCAGCTGCTCGATATTCCGCTGATCTACGACCCCGAGCCGGAGTTCGTCTCGGCCCGCGGCGCCGTGCTGATGGCGACGCAGATGCCGTCGGCGCGCCGGGTGCGGTTCACGGTCAAGCCGATGGGGACGGACGGGTCGGTGTCGCGGCGCAAGGTGATCGCGGCGCTGGCCGTCACCGCGGCGCTCGGCGGCACGGTGGCCGGTCTGCTGGCCGCCGACCGGCAGGCCCCGCAGCCGACCACCCACGGCACCGCACCGTCCCCGGTCGAGGTCGCGGGGACCTCCGCGAAACCGATGCCGCACAAGTAGTTTCAGCGAACGGCGAGGTCAGCGATCGGTGCGCTCAGCGATTCGTGAAGTTCGGCGGCCGCTTCTCCACGAAGGCCGTCATCCCCTCGGTCTGGTCCTCGGTGGCGAACAGCGAGTGGAACACCCGCCGCTCGAAGCGCAGGCCCTCGGTCAGCGTGGTCTCGTAGGAGCGGTTCACCGCCTCCTTGGCGATCAGGACCGACGGCAGCGACATCGACGCGATGGTCTCGGCGACCTCGAGGGCGGTCGCCACCAGCTCGGCCGCGGGCACGATCCGGGACACCAGCCCGGCGCGCTCGGCCTCCTCGGCGCCGATATTGCGGCCGGTCAGCACCAGATCCATCGCCTTGGCCTTGCCGACCGCGCGGGTCAGCCGCTGGGAGCCGCCCATTCCGGGGATGATGCCCAGCTTGATCTCCGGCTGACCGAATTTCGCGGTGTCGGCGGCGAGCAGGATGTCGCACATCATGGCCAGCTCGCAGCCGCCGCCCAGGGCGTATCCGGCGACCGCGGCGATGATCGGCTTGCGGAAGGCGGCCAGGCGGTCCCAGCCGGAGAAGTGGTCGGCCAGGAACATGTCCATATACGACTTGTCCTGCATCTCCTTGATGTCGGCGCCGGCGGCGAACGCCTTCTCCGACCCGGTGAGCACGACCGCGCCGATGTTCTCGTCGGCCTCCAGCTCGTCGAGCGCGGCGGTGATGTCGACCAGAACCTGGGAGTTCAGCGCGTTGAGCGCCTTGGGCCGGTTCAGGGTGAGCAGGGCCACGCGGCCCTTGCGCTCCAGCAGAATGGTCTCGAAGTCGGTCACGGGTCGGCTCCTTCCGTAGGCATGAACACCGGGTGCGTGAACTCCGGCCCTCCGTGGTGCGCAAGCTGGCCTCGGTGGCCGGGACCGCGCCGACCGCTTGCGGACACCGGCCACATTAGCCGAGGGTGCCCGGCCCTCTTCAAGCTCGTGGCCCGCGTCCGATCCAGTGCCGACCGTGCCGCGCCACGGCGGCCGCACCGTGCCGCACAACGGCAGCCGCGCATGGCCGCGCAATAGGTATCTGCGTGGAGCCAACCGACGATGTGCGCACGGGAGCGCCCGACAGTGTCCGCGCGGAAGCGCTCAGTCACATCGTCCGCGCGGAAGCGCTCAGTGGCGTCCCGGGCACGTCTTCAGCGCTCCACCGGGGCAACGAGATTCAGTTCGTGGTCGCCCAGTCCGGCGAAGTAGGAGTCGACCAGTTCGGCGGGGACCTCGGCGAGAGTGGCCGGCCGCCATCGTGGATCGCGGTCCTTGTCGACCACCTGGGCGCGAATGCCCTCGACCAGATCGTGGCTGGACAGCGCCGCGACCGAGGCGCGGTAATCGGCGTTCAGTACGTCCTCCAGGCTCCCGGCCGCGCGGGCATCGCGCAGCGCGCGCAGCGTAACCTTCAGTGCCACCGGCGATTTCGACAGCACCTGCTCGGCCGCGGCGTCGGCCTCGGCGGAGGGGTGCGCCCGCAACCGGGCAACGATCTCCTCGACGGTGTCGGCGCCGTAGCAGGCGTCGATCCAATCCCGTTGCGCGACAAGCTCGGATGGCGGTGCGTTCTCGGCGAACTTGGCGATCGCGACCTCCGGGTCGGCCGTACGCAGCGATTCCAGCAGCGCGTCGAGCCGATCGGAGGGCACGTAGTAGTCGGCGAATCCGGCGGCGAGGGCGTCGCCGGCGCTCATCCGGGCGGTGGCGAGAGCGACGTGCGTGCCGATCTCGCCCGGGGCGCGCGACAGCAGATAGGCGCCGCCGACATCCGGGACGAAGCCGATGCCGGTCTCGGGCATCCCGACCTCGGAACGCTCGGTGACGATGCGGTGGCTACCGTGCCCCGAGAGCCCGACGCCGCCGCCCATCACGATGCCGTCCATGACGGCCACGTACGGCTTCGGAAAGCGGCCGATGGCGGCGTTCAGGATGTACTCGTCGCGCCAGAACCGAGCACTCGGCGAATCTACGCCCGCCGCACCGGTTTTCGCGTCGTCGTGGATGGCGACGATATCGCCGCCCGCGCACAGCCCGCGCTCGCCGGCCCCCGTCACGACCACCGCGCGCACCTCGTCGTCGCCGGCCCACCGCCGCAGTGCCGCCAGGACGGCCAGCACCATCGCATGGTCGAGGGCGTTGATGGCCCGCGGCCGATTCAGCGTGATCAGGCCGAGCCCGTCACGCTTGTCGATCAGAACCTCGTCACTCATCAGCCACTCCTCACCACGCATCGATCCCGCCGACGATGCGACCATCATATAGTTGGACGTCCAAGTAATTCTCGTGCGTAGCCCGGAGTGTGCCGAATACCACGCACCGGGCGACCGGATTCACCGAGCGCATCATCGCAATCCGCGGGCAAGTGCGGCCCACCGAGATCGCCCGTCGTCGGGCCGCCGCCATCGGGCCGCGAACCCCGAGAGACACGCTGATTACCGGATACAGCCGAAGACGATGATGCCCCCGCACGCGGTCGATGCCACACTTCGGCACTGTCGTCGGCAAATCACCGGCACGGGTCTGCCCGAGTATCTGGCGCCGGACTCCTCCGCGCCGTAGGATTACTTGGACGTCCTAGTATCGGCCGCCAAAGCACTCGTCAAAGGACCCCAGATGCCCGACAACTCCGCTCTGCACACCCCCGTGCATCCCGTCCGCTTCGTCACCTCGGCGGCGCTGTTCGACGGGCATGACGCGGCCATCAACATCATGCGCCGGATTCTGCAGTCGCAGGGCGCCGAGGTGATCCACCTCGGCCACAACCGGGCCGTGCACGAGGTGGTCGACGCGGTGCTGACCGAGGACGCCCAGGGTGTGGCGGTCAGCTCGTATCAGGGCGGGCACGTCGAGTACTTCGAATACCTGGCGTCGGCGCTGCGCGAGGCCGGCGCGGGCCACGTGCGGATCTTCGGCGGTGGCGGCGGCGTGATCGTCGACGAGGAGATCAAGCGCCTGGCCGAGTCCGGGGTGCGGATCTTCTCCCCCGAGGACGGGCAGCGGCTGGGCCTGCCGGGCATGATCAACGAACTGGTCCGGGACTGCGACGTCGATCTGTCGCTGACTCCGGCGCCGATCGACGCGCTGCTGTCCGGGGAGCGTCCGGCGCTGGCGCGCACTCTCACCTGCCTGCAGCAGGACGCGCTGCCCGCGGAACACCTGGACGCGATCACGGCCGCCGCGCAGAACCGGACGGTGCCGGTGCTCGGCATCACCGGCACCGGCGGCTCCGGAAAGTCCTCGCTGACCGACGAACTCGTGCGGCGGCTGCGCTCGGATCAGCAGGACAAGCTGCGCGTGGCGATCCTGGCGGTGGATCCGACGCGGCGGCGCGGGGGCGGCGCGCTGCTGGGCGACCGGATCCGGATGAACGCGCTGGACAGCGACCACATCTACTTCCGCTCACTGGCCACCCGCGCCGGGCGCGAGTTGCCGGCCAATGTCGACGCGATGATCCTGGCCTGCAAGGCCGCCGGATACGACCTGGTGATCCTGGAGACCCCGGGCATCGGCCAGGGCGATGCGGCGATCATCGACCACGTCGACGCGTCGATGTACGTGATGACGCCGGAGTTCGGGGCGGCGTCGCAGCTGGAGAAGATCGACATGCTCGACTACGCCGATGTCGTGGCGATCAACAAGTACGAGCGCCGCGGGGCCGCCGACGCGCTGCGCGATGTGTCGCGACAGCTGGTCCGCAATCGGGAGGCGTTCGGTGCCACGCCCGACGATATGCCCGTATTCGGTACCAGCGCGGCGACATTCAACGACGACGGCGTGACCGCGCTCTACCAGCATCTGGCGAATATGCTGCGGGAGCGTGGCCTGGTGCTGGAACCGGGTGTGCTGCCGCGCGTGAGCACCCGGGCATCGACCCGGTTCGCCCAGGTGATCCCGCCGGCGCGGGTGCGGTACCTGGCGGAGATCGCCGAGACGGTGCGCGGCTACCACACCGAGACCGCGCGGCAGATCCTTGCGGCACAACGGGTTCAGCGCTTCGAGCAGGTGGCCGGCGAGCTGCCCGACGACACCGCCGTGGCGGAGCTGTTGCAGCGCGCCCGGGCCGAGCTGAGCCCGGAAAGCGCCGGCCTGCTGAAGGAATGGCCGGAGGTGGTCGAGTCCTACAGCGGCGACGAGCAGGTGGTCCGGGTGCGCGACCGGGAGCTGCACACCGCGCTGCGCCGAACATCGCTGTCGGGCAGTTCGATCCCCCGCGTCGCCCTGCCGCGCTACACCGATCACGGTGAGCTGCTGCGGTTCCTGCGCTCGGAGAATCTGCCCGGCAAATTCCCGTTCACCGCGGGCGTGTTCGCGTTCAAGCGCGACAACGAGGATCCGGCACGGATGTTCGCGGGCGAGGGCGATCCGTTCCGCACCAACCGCCGGTTCAAGGTGCTGTCCGAGTACTCGGACGCGAAACGGCTGTCCACGGCGTTCGATTCGGTGACCCTCTACGGACACGACCCGGCCGAGCGGCCCGATATCTACGGAAAGGTCGGCACCTCCGGCGTTTCCATCGCCACGCTCGACGATATGAAGGTGCTCTACGACGGCTTCGACCTCGCCGCGCCCACCACGTCGGTGTCGATGACCATCAACGGCCCGGCGCCGACCATTCTGGCGTTCTTCCTGAACACCGCGATAGATCAAGCGCTGGAACGGTTCTCGGAGTCGGAGGGGCGTGCGCCCAGCGCGGCGGAGGCCGCCGACCTTCGCGCGCGGACGCTGTCCACCGTGCGCGGCACCGTGCAGGCCGACATCCTCAAGGAGGATCAGGGGCAGAACACCTGCATCTTCTCCACCGAGTTCAGCCTGCGCATGATGGCCGACATCCAGGAATGGTTCGTGCGCAACGGTGTTCGCAACTTCTACTCGGTGTCGATCTCCGGCTATCACATCGCCGAGGCCGGCGCGAACCCGATCAGCCAGCTGGCCTTCACGCTCGCCAACGGATTCACCTATGTGGAGGCGTATCTGGCGCGCGGCATGCATATCGACGAGTTCGCGCCCAACCTGTCGTTCTTCTTCTCCAACGGCATGGATCCGGAGTATTCGGTGATCGGCCGGGTGGCCCGGCGCATCTGGGCCGTCGCCATGCGCGACAAGTACGGCGCCAACGAGCGGTCGCAGAAACTGAAGTACCACGTGCAGACCTCCGGGCGCTCGCTGCACGCACAGGAGATGAGCTTCAACGACATTCGCACCACGCTGCAGGCGCTCATCGCGCTCTACGACAACTGCAACAGCCTGCACACCAACGCCTACGACGAGGCCGTCACCACGCCCACCGAGGAGTCGGTGCGCCGCGCCCTGGCCATCCAGTTGATCATCAACAAGGAGTGGGGCCTGGCGATGAACGAGAATCCGCTGCAGGGCAGCTTCATCATCGACGAGCTCACCGATCTCGTGGAGGAGGCGGTGCTGAGCGAGTTCGAGCGGATCAGCGAGCGCGGCGGCGTGCTCGGCGCCATGGAGACGGGCTACCAGCGCGGCAAGATCCAGGACGAGTCGATGCTCTACGAGCACCGCAAGCACGACGGCAGCCTGCCGATCATCGGCGTCAACACCTTCCGCAACCCGCACGGCGAGGAGCATCGGGAGCTGGAGCTGGCGCGCGGTACCGAGCAGGAGAAGCAGTCGCAGCTGCGGCGCACCCACGACTATCGGAGCGGGCACCGCGATGCGGCGCACGACGCCCTGGCCCGGCTGGACGCGGCCGCCCGCGGCGACGACAACGTCTTCGAGGTGCTGATGGACGCCGCCCGGGTCTGCTCGCTACAGCAGATCACCGACGCCTTCTTCGCCGTCGGCGGCCAGTATCGCCGCACTGTGTGAAACCCGCCGAACTCCCGCGTCCGGCGCCCGGATCATGTGACAATCGCCTGGTCGCACGGGTAGCCGAGGCGGAAGGGGCGGCATGGATCTCGCGGGTATGAGCGTCGTCGACGCGCACGTCCACCAGTGGGATCCGCTGCGGACGCCGCGCGACTTCAGCACGCTGGCCAGGGCGTTCCGCTATATCCCGGTGCCGGTCGATCTCGTCGCGCGGCTGGCGTCGCGGCGCGATCGCGAGTTCGTCGGCGATCCCGATATCTACGTCCGCCCCTACCTGCCCGCCGACTACCGCACCGACCTGGGCGAGGTCCCGGTCGAGGCGCTGGTGCACATGGAGGTGCAGTGGGCGGGGGAAGCGCCCGAGGCCAAGGCCGACGAGACGCGGTGGGTGGCGAGCCTGCCGCTGGGCGTCGACACCCCCGCGCTGGGGGCGATCATCGGCAGCGCGGATCCGGCGGCCGAGGGCTTCGCCGCGCTGCTCGACGCGCACCGGTCGGCATCGCCGCTGTTCCGGGGCATCCGCACGATGGTCACCCATCATCCCGACCCCGACGTGCGCTCGTTCTGCACCTCCCCGGGCGCGCTGACCGAGAAGGCGTTCCTGGACGGATTCGCGACGCTCGCCGAGCGTGGGTTGTCGTTCGAGGCGTGGGTGTACTCCGATCAGCTGCCGGACGTGACGGCGCTGGCGCGGCGCTATCCGGAGGTCACCCTCGTGCTCAACCACTTGGGCACGCCCGCAGGGATATTCGGGCCGGTCGGCAGGTACACCGGCATCCATCCCGGGCGGCGGCGCGAGCTGTTCGTCCAGTGGCGCGACGATATCGCCACGCTCGCAACGCATCCCAATGTCGTCGCCAAGCTCACCGGGCTGGGCATGCCGATTCTCGGTCACCCGGTCCCGAAGCGCGGCGTCCCGACTCCGGTCCCGGAGCTACTGGACCGGACGGCTCCGCTGCTGCGGCACGTCTTCGACGTCTTCGGTACCCAGCGGCTGATGTGGGGCTCGAATTACCCGGTGGACAAACCGATTACGAGCATCGCCAACAGCGCCCAGGTGATCGTCGAGGTGCTCACCGAACGAGGCGGCGGCGCCGCGGAACTCCAGCAGGTGTTCCGCGGCAATGCCCAGCGGGTGTACGGGATCGACGCCGAACTCCTGACCTGAAGCCGGCGGCGATCCGGCGCAGGACTAGCGGTCGATGATCTCGGCAGGCAGGTAGTGGGCCGACAGCAGGGCAGCGTGCGCACCGGTGTGATCGATGATGCGCGCCGCGTCGACGTCGATCGCACCGGCACGCCACACCGCGAGCAGTTCCACGAAGCCGCCGATGCCCATCAGGGTGCTCATCCGGAACGAGGTTTCGTCCACGCCGGGGCGCAGGTACGGGCGGGCGGCGGCGATGAGCAGGTCGGTGGCGTCGGTGAGCATCTTGGCGCGGCGCTCCTCGAGGATGGCGCTGCCCGCGTGGTCGGCCAGCAGGATTCGCGCATGGCCGCCCGACTGGAGTTGCACCGCACGGGCAATCGCCGCGCGCAGGATGTCCAGCGGTGCGCGCCCGAGGTTTTCGGCGACGACCGCCGAGAGTTCGCCGAACACCTCGAGACAGACCTCGTCCCATCCGGCGGCCAGCAGTGCGTCCCGGTCGGCGAAATGCTCGTAGAAGTACCGATCGTTGAGCCCGGCCCGGCCGCAGACGCCGCGCATGGTGACCGCCGCCCAGCCGCTGTCGAGCCAGATGCGCAGCGCCGCCTCGATCAGGCGCTCGCGGCGCTCGGCCCGGCGCTGCTCGGGCGTCCGCCCGCCCCAGGTGCGGGTGGTGGTCCGGGGCGAGGCCGACGATCCGCGCGCGGTCATGGTTGACATTCTGCCCTGCCGGGCGCCTAATTGGTGGCGGGTGCGGCCAATGACGGCATGCGACACCACTTGCCTCGTCCCGGCCGGGCCCCCAATACGGCTCGGGAGTTCTCATGCGGCTCGGCCCCTTCGACCGGCTCGGCCCCTGCAACCGGCTCGGCCCCTGCAACCGGCTCGGCCCCTGCAACCGACTCGGCCCCTCCGACGGTGAGCGCCGGACCGGCCGGGCGGACGCGGTGGGCAGCGCCATCGGGCGGGCGTTCGCGCGGGAACCGAGCCGCCGCGGCGGGCGCGCGGCGCGCGCCAGGACATTCGAGGAGGCCGGACAATGACGTTCGCACATCCCGACGCGACCGTCGCCGATCACGAGGTGATCATCGTCGGCGCCGGGTTCTCCGGTATCGGCGTGGCCATCGCGCTGCGGGCGGCGGGATTCGACGACTTCCTGATCGTCGACGACGCCGACGGCGCCGGGGGCACCTGGCACTGGAATACGTATCCCGGTATCGCCGTGGATATTCCGTCGTTCAGCTATCAGTTTTCGTTCGAGCAGAGCTCGGACTGGTCGCGGGTCTACGCCCCGGGCCGGGAGCTGAAGGCCTACGCCGAACGCTGCGTCGACAAGTACGGGCTGCGCCCGCGCATCCGGTTCGGCACCACGATCTCGGAGGCGGAATTCGATGCCGGACAGGACCTCTGGCGACTGCGGACCGACGACGGCGAGACGCTCACCGCGCGGTACGTCGTCGCGGCGACCGGCGTGCTCACGCGCCCGAAGCTGCCCGAGATCCCCGGCGTGGAGTCGTTCGGCGGCGTCACCATGCACACCTCGCGCTGGGATCACTCCCAGGACCTGCGCGGCAAGCGGGTCGCGATCGTCGGCACGGGAGCGTCCGCCGTGCAGGTGATTCCGTCGATCGCGCCGGAGGTGGACCGGCTGGTGGTGTTCCAGCGCACGCCGATCTGGTGCCTGCCGCGCCCGGACACGACGCTGCCCGCCTCGGTGCGATGGGCGCTGCGCCACCTGCCCGGCGGGCATGCGGTGTCGCGGCTGGCCAGCCAGGCCTTCGTCGAGCTGACCTTCCCGCTGTCGGCGCACTACTACTCGAAGCTGCCGCTGGCCAAGCTCGGTGAGCGTTCCGGGCTGGCGCACCTGCGCAAACAGGTCCACGACCCGGTGATCCGGGAGAAGCTCACGCCGCGCTATGCGCTGGGCTGCAAGCGTCCCGGGTTCTCCAACGACTATCTGGCCACGTTCAACCGCGACGACGTGATCCTGGAGACCGACCCGATCGCCGAGGTCACCCCGACCGGCGTGCGCACCGCCGGCGGCACCGAGCACGCGGCGGACGTGCTGATCCTGGCCACCGGTTTCAAGGTGATGGAGTCGGGCAATATGCCCACCTTCCCGCTGCACGGCGTCGACGGCCTGGACCTGGAGAAATGGTGGGACGAGAACCGCCTGCAGGCCTACGAGGGCGTCAGCGTGCCGGGCTTCCCGAACTTCTTCTCCATCATCGGCCCCTACGGCTACAACGGCTCGTCGTACTTCGCGCTCATCGAGATGCAGACCCGGCACATCCTGCGGTTGCTCCGCCATGCCCGGCGCCGGCGGGCCACCCGCGTCGAGGTGACCCGCGAGGCCAACGACCGATACTTCCGCGAGATGCTGAATCGGCGTGCCGGGCAGGTGTTCTGGCAGGACAGCTGCGTCCGGTCGAACAGCTACTACTTCGACAAGAACGGCGATGTGCCGCTGCGGCCGATGAGCACCGTCGAAGCCGCTTGGCGCGCCGGTCATTTCGATCTCGGCGATTACCGGTTCGAACGGGCGGCGACTCAGGAGAGGGCGGCGCGCGCCAGCTGATCGGCCAGCTCGATCCGGGCGGTGACCAACGACGGGCCGTACCAGGTCAGGTTCCGGCCCGAGACCAGGGCGATCGGAATGCCCGGAAAGGCTTCGGGCCCATCGCTTTCGGTGAACACGTAGGGCTCGTCCGGGAGCACCGCCAGCTCGACGCCGCGCAACAACTCGGGTTCGGGCACCGTCGGATACCGTTCGGGGCGATCGGCGTGCGCCAGGCGCAGCCCGAGCCGATGCGCCAGATCACCGGTGAAGGTGTCCCGCCCGACCACCATCCACGGATCGCGCCAGACCGGGATCACCGCGCCGCGCACCGGTTCCGGCGCGGGCTCGGCCCAGACGACCCCTGCTTCGTCCAGCCACCGCGGCCGGCCGGTGCCCAGCGCGACCTCGAACAACCTCGCCATCGAGGACAGCGCCTCGTCCACGGTCCGTATCCTGGTGACCCACACCGGAATTCCCGCGGCACGCAGGCGATCCACGTCGATCTTCCGGTTCTCCTCCTGATTGCACACCACCAGGTCGGGTGCCAGCTCGGCGATGCGCCGCACATTCGGATTCTTCGTCCCCCGCACCCGCTCGACCCCGAGATCCTGCGGATGCGTGCACCATTCGGTGGCCGCGACCAGCAGCTGTGGGCAGGTCGCCGCGATCGCCTCGGTCAACGACGGCACCAGCGAAACCACCCGGCCCACCGGGTATTTCACCACCACCTCGGCATCGAGATCGTCGCGCAGCACGGTCTCCGAGGGCATAGTCGCACCTTCCTCCGGCTTCTAGGTATCGAAGAGCCGATAGAGCTCATGTAGTTCGCGCAGACCGGCCTCGGCGGCCGGCTCGTCCGTGGTCGTCATGCGCAGGGCCTGGCGCAGCGGCACCGGGTCCAGATCGTCGAGGGCCGGGCGGAACTCCGGTTCGGGGAGCCGGGGCAGCGCGATGTTCTCGCCGTACAGGTCGTCGGAAACCGTTGTTCCACTGTCGGTTTGGACACCGCTGATCAAGGTGTCCAGGTCCAGGCCGCGCAGCGTGAGCATGATCGACGGCTCGGAGTCGAGGCGTTCGGCGACGATGTAGCAGACCGCCGCGACGTGTTTGCAGGGCCAGCCCGAATCCGGGCAACTGCAGCCGAAATCCAGTTCCGCCGCCGTGCCCGGCAGCAGCAGCGGGCTCAGTTCCTGCGGCAATGCACCGGATGCGAGCTGGGCGAGCATGCCCGGGGTGTCGCGGACCAGGTCGATCAGCTCGCCCAGCCGCTCGTCGCGCAGTTTCCGCAGCGTCAGCACCGAGGTGAACGGGCGCGGCTGGCTGCCCTGGACCTCGGCGGTCACCGCGCCGGACTCGATGTCGTAGGTCACCACCTGGCCGGAGCGGGCATACGTGCGGCCGCGCGCCAGCCGGCCCTCGTCGGCGACCTGCTCGACCGCCTCGATGAAGGCCCGGCCCCACCAGGTGCGCGCGAACGACCCACGGCGGCTGCGCGGTTCGACACCGCCGCGCACCGGGCGCCGCTTGCCGTACTCGCTGTAATCGGTGAAGGGGCTCATTCGCCCACCGCCTCCGCCCCGAGGGCGAACATCCGCCGCAGTTCGTCGTCGCTGAACTCGGTGATCCAGTTCTCCCCGGTGCCGACTGTCAGGTTCGCCAATTCCTTCTTGCCACTGATCATGTCGTCGATGCGCTCCTCGATGGTGTCGACGCACACCAGCTTGCGCACCTGCACGTCGCGCCGCTGCCCGATCCGGAAGGCCCGGTCGGTGGCCTGGTTCTCGACCGCGGGATTCCACCAGCGGTCCAGGTGCACAACGTGATTGGCGGCGGTGAGGTTCAGACCGGTGCCACCGGCCTTGAGCGACAACAGCATCAGCGGCGGCCCGTCGTCCTGCTGGAATCCGGTGACCATCGCGTCGCGCCGCTTCTTCGGCACGCCGCCGTGCAGGAACGGGATCGCGGTACCGAACCGCTCGGTGAGATACGGCTCGACCAGCTCCCCGAACTCGCGGAACTGGGTGAACAGCAGCGCCTTCTCCCCGTCGGCCAGCACCGACTCCAGCACGTCCTCCACCAGCCCCAGCTTCCCGGACCGGTGCTGCCCGCGGCGCAGCACCGCCGATCCGTCGCCGAGGAAATGCGCCGGATGGTTGCACACCTGCTTGAGCCTGGTCAGCGCCGCGAGAACCACGCCCTTGCGCTGAATGTCCTTGGACTGCTTCAGCTTCGCGACCATATCGTCGACCACGGCCTGATACAGCGCCGCCTGTTCCACGGTCAGGTTGGCGCGCACCGTCATCTCGATCTTGTCGGGCAGATCCGAGATCACCGCGGGATCGGTCTTGACCCGGCGCAACACGAACGGGCCGGTGACGGTGCGCAGCCTGGTGACGGCGTTCTCGTCGCGCTCGCGCTCGATCGGCACCGCGAAGCGGGCGTGGAACTCCGACGGCTTGCCCAGCAGGTCGGGCGCGGCGAAATCCAGGATGGAGCGCAGCTCCTCCAGACGGTTCTCCACCGGAGTTCCGGTGAGCGCCAGGCGATGTCGGGCCGGAATATGCCGGGCGGCCCGGGCCTGCCTGGTGTTGGCGTTCTTGATGTGCTGCGCCTCGTCGACGACGATCCGCTCCCACGGCTGCCGCTTCAGCTGCTCGACGTCGCGGGCCAGCAGCGCGTACGTGGTGATCACGAGGTCCGAATCCGCCACGGCCGCATCGAGTTCCGCACCCGAGCGACGGGCCGCGCCGTGATGCACCAGCACCCGCAGGTCGGGGGCGAAACGCTCGGCCTCCCGCTGCCAGTTGCCGACCACCGACATCGGGCACACCAGCAGGGTCGGGCCCGGAACGGCATCCCTTGTCGCGGTGGACCTCTCGTGCACCAGCAGGGCCAGGATCTGGATGGTCTTCCCCAGGCCCATATCGTCGGCCAGGATGCCGCCGCAGTTGTGCCGGTTCATCGTCGCCAGCCAGGACAGTCCGCGCAGCTGATACGGCCGCAGCTCGGCCTTCAGCCCCGCCGGCGGCTCCACCGGTTCGGCCCGGCGGGTGGATTCCAGCAGTTCGGCCGCCCACCCGGCGACCCGCACCTCCTCGATCGGCACGTGCCGGACATCGGAGGCGGCCACCTGGGCGAGCAGATCCGTCAGCGAGCCGACCGTCTCGTCGGTGCGGCCGTCGAGATAGGCGGCGGCCGCCGCCAGCATCCGGTGGTCGGCCTGGACCCACTGCCCGCGCAGCCGCACCAGATCGGACTTGGCCTGCACCAGGCGCGCCATCTCGTCCGGCGTCAGCACCGTGTCGCCCAGCGCCAGCTCCCAGTGATACGACACCAGCCCGCTCATGCCGACCGCGCTCTCGGTGGCGGCCGGGCTCTGCACGGCCAGCCGCATGCTCGGCGCGACCACCCGCCAGGCGCGGGGCAGCAGCAGCTGCACGCCCGCCGACCGGAGCGCGTGCGCACCGTGCGCGACCAGGTCCTGCACCACCTGGGTCGGCAGCAGGAAGTCGATCCCGCCCGGTTCGCGCGGCAGCTCGCGCAGCATCGGATAGGCATCCACCGCCGCCGCCACCTTCTCCGCCGCCAGCTTCAGTTGCGCCGGATCACCGCGAATCGGAATGGGCTGCGGCGCTTCGCCTTCCGCGCGCAGGCATACCTCCAGCCGCCACAGCGCATCGAGGCCCTCCGTGCCGGTCTCCGGTTCGTCGTCGGGTTCGAGCAGCCGCAGCACCAGCTCGGGCTCGCCGGCGGTCAGGCTGGTTCGCCACTCCTCCAGGGCCGCCGACACCCGATGCGATCCGACCTCCAGCGGGGCGCCCTCGACCAGCGCCGCCACCAGCGGATGCGACTGCTCCCCGGCGTCGAGGTGCAGGCGCGCGATCGGATCGGTCAATTCGGCGAGCATGTTCTCGAGCATCGCGGCGGGCCGCACCGCCATCCGCAAGGCGGGCGGCACGGCGGCGGCCAGCTCCGCCAGCCACGCCCGCTGCCGCTGCCCGCCGACCAGCCGCCACCGGACCCACCACTCGCCGTCGTCGCGCCGCAGTTCGGGGACCAGCCGTCCGGCCCGGACCCACCGCTCGATCCCGCGCGCCACGTGGACGAGAAAACGCAGGTCGGCGGCAACGGCGTCGGCGGGAAGCTGCTGGAGCAACACCGGCGCGGCCGATACCGGAATCAGCGCATGCGCCTTGACCTGCGTGGGTTCGGGACCGTCCGGCCCGGTCAGCAGCACCTGCGCACGATGCCGGAACCGGGCGCCCGCGAGCAGCGAACCCAGCGGATCCGGCAGCGCACCGGCCTCGGCCGCCGAGGATTGCGGATCGTGCCACAGCACCAATCCCGACCCCGGCGTCCACAACCCGTGCAGCATTCCCCTATCCAATCAGTCGATCCCGACACGGCACAGCGGCCTTGGACGGCGCCCGCCGCGACCGGAACTGTGAGCAATCCGACGTTTCCCCCGAGCCCGATCGGTGAACGAACAGGCAGCACTCCGTTGCCCCCGGTGGACGGAGGCGCACGGACATGTCGACCACCGGGACGAGACGGCGCCACCAGTGCGCAACAGGAGGATACGTGCGATCCATCAAGGCCGGCATCGTCGCCGCTGTTCTGACCGCCACGACCGTCGCGGCCGCGCATCCGGCGAGCGCCGACGAGCCCGCCCCCGCGCCCGAGGCCCCCGACGAGATCATCTCGCTCGACATCAACCTGCTCGGCTGCTCCCTCGGCGCCGGCCTGGGCGCGGACCTCCTGCTGGCCTTCGCCGCCGGCGGCGGCTCCAGCACCATGATCAACACCGGCCTGGCGACCCGCCTGCGCGCCGCCGGCTGCCTGCCCTGGAAGAACTGAGCGGGACGCGAGACCGATCCGGATGCCGCGTGGGCGGATCGGTCCGACGAACAACGTCGCCATCCTGGGTGCTACCCATCGGCACGAATGTGGACCATACTGAAATATCCGCTGGTCACGGCCGACGAACGGAGCCGCACCCGCGCAATCGCCACGACTCGTTGTCCGCGCCTTCGGACGGCACGAGTCGGCGCCGCCGCTGACGGTGTACTAGGAGGGCAGTGCAGATGACCATTCTGCTCCAGGCACTCGAGCAGAGTTTCACGCCGACGACGCCATGGGATCGGCGCAAATTCACCTTTGTCGACACCGCGAAGATCGTCGGCCTGCGGCTGGACGGGCAGTGCGGGGTGTGGCTGGATCTGTCGCGAGCGGGTGAATCGCAGCGGCTGGCGCGCACGGTCGATCCGGGTGATGCGATCACGTTCCTGCTCACGACGTTCGCCAAGATCGCGGAGTGCGAGGAGCGCGGCGGCTCGTGGCTGATCGGGCACGACGGGTCGCGGGTGGAATCCCTCGCGGCGACCAGGTTCCCGCCGCAGGAAGCCGGGCTGCCGGTCGACGACCTGCTCGCCCGCGCCTGGTTGTAGCCGCCCGCCCAGCGCACCGGCACGCGCCGCACCCGAACATCACGCCGCGCCGTTCGGCACCGCCGAACCGCACTCGGACAGGCGGATCCGTGCCCGAGACCAACACGCCGTCACCGTGACGACATACCGGCGCCCCGGGGACACACCGACGACTCGCGCGGGCTGCGCTCTGGTTGTCGGTGCCTTGGTGTACACCGGATTTCATGCATGGGGGTGGGAGGCATCGGGGTGATCGGCATCGTGAGGACCGGGGACACGGAGTTCGCCGACGGCGTGAGCGCCGGTGGTGGGGCCCGGCGGTGCTGGTCGCCGTGGCCGTGCTCGCCGGGTGCTCGATTCCGACCGGCGGGCCGCCCGCGCCCGGTAGTCCCACCCGGGCCCAGCTGGAGGGGCTACTGGGTGTCGTCCGGGTAGTGGCGCAGCGGCCGCACCCCGGCGGTTATCAGCGTGGCTGCCGCGCCGACGAGGGGTGCGTATTCGGTCCGGCCTGGTCCGACGACCACGACGGCCCGGGCGGCCGGGACGGGTGCGATACCCGCAACGGCGTACTCGCCCGGCAGCTGAGCGCGATTCGCTACCGGCCCGGCACCCGCGACTGCGTGGTGATCGCGGGCGTCCTGCAAGACCCTTACACCGGAAGACGCATCGACTTCGACAAGGTACGCCCCCGCGAGGTGCAGATCGACCACATCTATCCGCTGGCCGCCGCGTGGGATATGGGCGCATCGAATTGGCCGCTGCCCCAACGCGTTCGCTTCGCCAACGATACCGATTTCACCCTGCTGGCCGTCGACGGCGCGACCAACGAGGACAAGGGCGACAGCACCCCCGCCGACTGGCTACCGCCCGCCCGGGCCTACCGCTGTTTCTACGCCGGTCGATACCTCACGGCCGCAACGCAATACGGCCTGCCGATCACCTCCGCCGATCACGACACACTCCAGCGGGTGTCCCGTGGATGCTCCTGAGAGCCGACCGGGAATTCCCGCCGCCGACCCGCAACCTGGACCACTCCCGCGGCGGCACCGGTAGTGGTGTCCGGACGAGGCGGTGGACCTGTCGGGGCTTGCGGGTGACGTCAGGGCTTGCGGGTGACGATGTACCAGAGCACGGCCGCCATCGGACCGGAGGCGTGGATGGCGGCGGGGCCGGTCGCTGCCTCGGGCCGGTTCGCAAGGAACCGACGACCCCAGCCCTCGCGGCCGATTATTCGCTCGACGGCTCTTGGCGATACGGCATCCCGAGGCCGATGACGGTGTCGCCGCGTTCGGTGATCCGAGCGCGGCATGCGGCGAACTCCCCTCGAGCGCAGCGCCGATCACCTCGCCACGCGGGTTGCCGATCAGTCCGTGGCGACCGGCCGCTGGGGATCGTGGGACCACTGCGACCAGGAGCCCGGGTAGAGCGTGGCGTCGATTCCCGCCACGGCCAGCGCCGCGATCTGGTGCGCCGCCGTCACGCCGGACCCGCAGTAGACCGCGACCGGCCCCGAACCCAGGTCCTCGAACCGCGCCCGCAGTTCCTCGGGGGACTTGAACGTGCCGTCGGCGGCCAGATTCTCGGCCGTGGGTGCGCTCACCGCGCCCGGGATGTGCCCGGCCCGGGGGTCGACCGGTTCGGACTCGCCACGATAGCGCTCCCCGGCGCGCGCATCGAGCAGCAGGCCCGCCCAGTGCCCGGCGCCGTCGGCGTCGGTACTCGGCATGTTGCCCGGTTCGAAGACGACATCGCCCGGCACCGGATCGGGCTCGGCACCCGTGGTCAGCGCGCCGCCGGCGCGTTCCCAGGCCGGCAGCCCGCCGTCGAGGATGCGCACCTCCCGCACACCGGCCCAGCGCAGCAACCACCATGCCCGCGCGGCCGCCATGCCGCCCGTGGCGTCGTAGACGACGACCGGCTCACCCGGCCGCAGACCCCAGCTGCGTGCGCATTTCTGCAGATGAGCGAGTTCCGGAAGCGGATGCCGGCCGCGCGCCGGGGACGGCGGATCGGCCAGTTCGGTCTCCAGATCGACGAATACGGCCCCGGGTATATGACCGTCCAGATAGTGCTGCGGCCCGTCCGGGTCGCCGAGCGCCCACCGGACATCCAGCACATGCACGCCGGAACCGCTGTCGGACAGCTCTTTCCGAAGTTCGTCGGCCGAGATCAATACCGCGGTCAAGCCAGCTCCTCTGTCAGATCTGTACCCGGGACGCGAAACATCCCCACCCTACGACAGGTCCCGGGCCGACCGACCGGGTCCGATCATGGGGAGTCGCCCGGGCCGCACGTCCGCGAGCGCACCGCGCGGCACCGCGGCCGAACGACGCGCCCCTCCTCACGCCCCCGGCCGGCGCAGCACCCACCGCACCAGCAGCCCCGCGACGAGCGCCCAGAACGCGGCCCCGATGCCCAGCAGCGCGACGCCGGAGGCCGACACCAGGAAGGTGACGGCGGCGGCGACCCGGTGTTCGGGCGCGCCCAGCGCCGCGTGCAGCGCGGTGGCCAGCGTGGCGATCAGGGCAAGGCCCGCAACCGTTTCCAGCGCACCCTCCGGCGCGGCGGCGACCAGCGTCACCAGCGCGGCGGAGGCCGGCGCGAGCACCAGGTAGGCGCACCCGGCGCCGAACGCCGCGATCCACCGCCGCCGCGGATCCGGATGCGCGTCGGGCGCGGCCGACAGCGCGGCGCTGACGGCGGCCAGGTTGATCGCATGCCCGCCGGCGAACGCGCCGGCCACGGTGCCGAGCCCGGTCGTGCTCATCGCCGCCCGCCACGGCACGCGATAGCCGAACGAGCTCATCACCGCCGTGCCCGGAATGTTCTGCCCGGCCATGGTGACGATGTAGAGCGGCACCGCCACACCGATCATCGCCTGCCAACCCCAGTGCGGCACAGTCCATTCCACGGTCGGCACCATCGCCGCGAGGGACACGTCCCGATGGGTGACCGCGATGTCGACGCCGGCACCGATCGCCGCGGTCACGAACGCGGCCGGCACGGCCCACCGGGCCGCGAAGCGCTGCAACACCAGCCACACCGCCAGCACCGGAATCACCACGGCCGGGCTCGTGGTCAGCGCACGGACCGGTGCCAGGCACAGCGGCACCAGCACCCCGGCCAGCATGGCCTGCGCGATCTCGACCGGGATGGCCGTGATCAACCGGCCCAGCCGGTCCCAGAACCCGGTGAGCACGACGAGCACGCCGGTCACCGCGAAGGCCCCGACCGCCGCGGGCCAGCCACCGGCGACCGCTCCCGTACTCGCCAGCAGAGCGGCGCCCGGCGTCGACCACGCCAGCGTGATCGGCATCCGATAACGCCTGCTCAGCAGCAGCATCCCGAGACTCTGCGTGACGCACACCGCGAGCAGTCCCGACGCCGCCTGCGCCGGCGTGGCCCCCATGGCGGTCAGCCCGGCCAGCACCACCGCGAACGAACTGGTGAACCCCACCAATGCCGCCACGACCCCGGCACCCACCGGATGCCACAATCCGACGTCGCGCTCCCCGGACGTGTTCGTATTCGATTCGGTATCGGCGGTAGCAGTCACCGCGCCATCGTGGCCATTCCCGACCAGTCCAGTCACGAGCCAATCCCTCGAAACTGGCCTGAATCCGCGATTTCCGCTACCGGCCGTCGCACCCGGTGCGGCGCCACCGCGGCGACCGAGACAGCGCGCGGAAACCACCGCCGTCGCCCGGGCGACGGCTTCGGCCGAGGCACCGAGGCCGAACGGACGAGCCGACCTCCAGCGGCCGAACGGACGAGCCGACCTCCAGCGGCCGAACGGACGAGCCGACCCCCAGCAGCCGGACGGACGAGCCGACCCTCAGTGCGAGCGGGTGGCGACGGTGCGGTCGTCCCGCGTCGAATCCCCGGCCGGGGCAACGCCGTTCGCACCCGAAATCCGCCGCAGCAGCGGGGCCGTGCGCGGGCCGACCAGCTGGCGCATCACGAGGGCCATATTGGTGCGCTCGACACCCGCGATCTCGAGAATCCGCCCGGCGATGCGGTAGAGATCGTCGGCGTCGCGGGCGACCACCCGGACGGTGAGGTCGGTGGGGCCCGTCATGCCACACACCTCCGTCACCTCCGGCACCTCCGCCAGCTCGTCCACCACCGAATCCAGCATGTGCTGGTCCACCACGACCGCGACGAAGGCCGCCAGCGGATAGCCGAGGGCGCGCGGATCGATCCGTCGCTCGAAGCCGGCCAGGACGCCGCCGGCCTCCCACCGGGCCAGTCGAGCCTGCACGGTATTGCGGGACAGCCCCAGCCGGGTAGCCAGTTCCACACCCGTGGCACGGGGATTGGCGACCAGTTCCAGCAACAACCGCGCATCCGTCGCATCGACCACGCCCGCGGCCGGCTCTCCACTCGACATGCACGCAGTATGGCAGTCGGCGGATCTGCCGTACGAGCATTCTGCTCAATACACAGACAACTTCCTGCGCAGCTCGCCCAGCACCGCACCGAATCCGAGCCGGCCGGACCAACCTGCCGGTTCCCTGCCGAATACCGGTCCGCGCAGCGGAATTCCCACCGGCGAACACGGCACGGCGGCGCCCGGTCCGCCCGATCCATGACCGATCCGGCCGGTCCGACACCGGTTCGACACCTGCTGCCCCGAGCCGGCGAGACATCGCTTCGGCACGGCATGGCCACCCGCGGCGGGCCCGATCGGCACGACTCGACCGGCCATCGCGCCGAGGCGCATCGAGCACACGAACGGCGGCACGGCGGCGAGATTCACCGAGATCTGATCATTCGACGCAGTATGCCCGGAATGACACCGGTCATCACGAGCATTCTGCCCAGTTTGTGTGTCACCACTTGCGCATGTCGCTCAATCGTGGATGCTATGTGGTACAGCGCACACTCTTCTGTCGCGAAGCACGGCGACCCCGGCACAGCGACGACCCAGGAGGCGATGGCCATGGCCGACCCGATCACCCATCCGGTGCAATTGGTCCAACCCGACGGCCGCCGCGTATTCGACAGAGAACACGCGGCGCTGGTATCCGATATCGGACCCGATCGATTGCGGCAGCTGTACGAGGACATGGCGGTGGTCCGCCGCATCGACGTGGAGGCGACCGCACTGCAACGCCAGGGCCAGCTGGGCCTCTGGCCTCCCCTGCTGGGTCAGGAGGCCGCCCAGATCGGCTCCGCCCACGCCCTGCATCCCGACGACTACGTGTTCTGCAGCTATCGCGAGGCCGGCGTCGCCTACTGCCGGGGCGTCGACACGAGCCTGCTGACCCGGCTGTGGCGCGGCGTCGACCACCACTGCTGGGACCCGGCCGACATCAACATGACCAATCCGGCGATCGTGGTGGGCGCCCAGGGCCTGCACGCCACCGGCTATGCCTACGCCGCGCAGCTGGACGGCGCCGAGATCGCGGTGCTCACCTACTTCGGCGACGGCGCCACCAGCCAGGGCGATATCGCCGAGGCGCTCGGCTTCGCCGCATCCTGGAGCGCGCCGGTGGTGTTCTTCTGCACGAACAATCAGTGGGCGATCAGCGAGCCGGTGCACGTGCAGAGCCCCACCCCGATCGTGCGGCGCGCCTACGGCTACGGCATCCCGGGGGTGCAGGTGGACGGCAACGACGTGCTGGCGGTGCTGGCGATGACCCGCTGGGCGGTGGCCCGCGCCCGCGCCGGCGGCGGGCCGTCGTTCGTCGAGGCCATCACCTACCGGATGGGCCCGCACACCACGGCCGACGACCCGACCCGCTACCGGTCGGCCGCCGAGACGGAGCTGTGGCGGCGGCGCGACCCGATCGACCGGATCCGCCGCCTGCTGGAGCGAGAAGAGCTGTGGGACAGCGATTTCGAGGACCGCGTGCAGTCTCGGTGCGACGAGATCGGCGGCCGGGTGCGCGCCGCCACCATCGATCTGCCCGACCCGGATCCGGCGCAACTGTTCGAGCACGTCTACACCACCGACCACCCGCTGATCGCGGAGGAGCGCCGGCAGTACGCGGCCTACCTCGCGGCGGGCGAATCCGATGCCCCGCCGATCGCGGAAGGAGTCCGGGCATGATCACCACATTCGCGGGCGCGCTGAACACCGGGCTGCGCCGGGCGCTGGAGGACGACCCGAAGGTCGTGCTGATGGGCGAGGACATCGGCCGGCTCGGCGGCGTCTTCCGGGTGACCGACACCCTGCAGAAGGACTTCGGCAACCATCGCGTCATCGACACGCCGCTGGCGGAGTCCGGCATCATCGGAACGGCTTTCGGCATGGCGCTGCGGGGCTACCGTCCGGTCTGCGAGATCCAGTTCGACGGTTTCGTCTATCCGGCATTCGACCAGATCGTCTCCCAGGTCGCCAAGATCCACTACCGCACCCGGGGAAAGGTGTTCGCACCCCTGACGATTCGCATTCCGTGCGGCGGCGGGATCGGCTCGGTGGAACACCATTCCGAGTCGCCGGAGGCGTACTTCGCCCATACCGCGGGCCTGCGGGTGATCGCACCGAGCGATCCGGCCGATGCGTATCTGCTGCTCCGCCAGGCGATCTCGCTGGACGATCCGGTGATCTTCTTCGAGCCCAAGCGCCGGTACTGGGACAAGGCCGACATCGACGTCGACGCCCTCGACGACGACCCGTTCCCGATCGACCGCGCCCGGATCCGCCGCGAGGGCGACGACGCCACCGTGGTCGCCTACGGCGGCATGGTGCGCACCGCCCTGACGGCCGCGGAAATCGCGGCCGGCGAGGGGCATTCGCTCGAGGTGATCGATCTACGCAGCCTGTCGCCGATCGACGTGGACACCGTCGAGGAGTCGGTGCGCCGCACCGGACGGCTGGTCATCGCGCACGAGGCACCGGTTTTCGCCGGACTGGGCGCCGAGATCGCCGCCCGCGTCACCGAACGATGCTTCTATTACCTGGAAGCACCGGTCCTGCGCGTCGGTGGCTTCGACATCCCCTATCCCCCGGCTAAGCTCGAACGGCACCACCTGCCCGACCCCGACCGCATCCTGGCCGCGGTCGATCGCACGCTTGCCGCCTGACCCGTAACGCTCAGACAGAAGGTGCCCGTTGGAAGACCCGGTTGCAGCAGAACGTCCCCCGAGCGAGACCGAAGACGGCCCAGCGCTCGAGTTCCGGCTACCCGATCTCGGTGAGGGGCTGACCGAGGCCGAACTGGTGTCGTGGGCGGTCGGCGTCGGCGATCAGGTGGAATTGAACCAGACGATAGCCGAGGTGGAGACGGCCAAGGCCCAGGTGGCGCTGCCGTGCCCGTTCTCCGGCACGGTGCTGGAACTGCTGGCGCAACCCGGCGACACGGTGCCGGTGGGCGCGCCACTGATCCGGGTCGCCACCGACACCACCGACGCCGCAGGCACCACCGAGCGGTCCGGATCCGAGTCGCCCGAACGGCAATCGGTGCTGGTCGGCTACGGCCCGGGCGGTGAGACCGGCTCGCGCCGCACCCGCCCCCCGGCGAACAGCACCGCGGTACGGCCGGATTCCGCCGCGGTACCGACATATCCCGAGGTCTCGGCCCGCCCCCCGGCGACCCCGGCCGCCCGCAAGCTGGCCCGCGAACTCGGCATCAACATCGCCTACGTCGCCGGATCCGGCCCGGGCGGCGCGGTGACCGTCGACGACGTCCGGCACGCGGTGCCGGTGTCGCAACCCGGCAACCGCCCGCGGCCGGAACCCGAACCCGAATCCGACGACGCGCCGCGGCCGAGCGCCCCGCCGGTGCCGACCATGCGCCCCGACGGCGGCCTCATCCACGCCACCCCGTCCGCCCGGGAGACGCGCACGCCGGTCAGCGGGGTGCGCAAGCGCACCGCCGCGGCCATGGTGACCAGTGCCCGCACCATCCCGCAGGCCGGCGCGTTCGCCACCACCGACTTCACCGCGTCGATGGAGCTGCTGGACCATCTGCGCAGCACCGACTCGTTCGCCGGCCTCTCGCTGACCCCGCTGGCGCTGGTGGCGAAGGCGACGCTGGCGGCCATCGCCGAATTCCCCGGCATCAACTCGTCGTGGGACGAGGAGCGTAAGGAGATCGTCACCAAGCACTACGTGAATCTGGGCATCGCGGTGGCCAGCGACCGCGGCCTGCTGGTGCCCAATCTCAAGGAGGCCCACACGCTGAGCCTGCGCGATCTGTGCCGGGAGATCGGCTGGCTGGCCGATGTCGCCCGGGCCGGCAGTGCCGCGCCGGCCGATCTGCGCGGCGGCACGTTCACCATCAGCAATGTCGGCGTATTCGGCGTGGATACGGGGATACCGCTGGTCAATCCGGGTGAGGGCGCGATCCTGTGCCTGGGTTCGATCCGCAAGCAGCCGTGGGTCTACCGCGACGAACTGGCCGTCCGGTGGGTCACCACGCTGGGAGTGAGCTTCGACCACCGGATGATCGACGGCGAGCTGGGCGCGCGCTTCCTGTCGACGGTGTCCTCGCTGCTGGAGGATCCGCTCACGCTGCTCGGGCGGGTGTGATCATTCGGTGACCAGAGCCGTTGCGGCGCTGCGGATCACGTCCGGGATCTCGATCGGCTTGCGGGTCTGCTCGTCGACGTAGACGTGCACGAAGGTGCCGGTGGCCGCGAGTTCCAGCGCGTCGCCGGACTCGCGGAACACGGCCAGATCGTAGGTGATGCTGGTGCGGCCGAGCCGGGAGACGCGCAGGCCGACCTGCACCTTGTCGGGGAAGCTGAGCGAGCCGAGGAACTGGCAGGAGGTCTGCGCGACGACGCCGATGGCGGGCAGGTCCCGGATATCGGTCCCGGTGGCGTGCATCAGCCAGCCGTTCACCGCGGTGTCGAAGTACGAGTAGTAGGTCACGTTGTTGACGTGCCCGTAGTGGTCGTTGTCCGCCCACCGGGTGGGCATCGGCCAGAGCACCGGGTAATCCTGCTGCGTCGTCACCACGCCGACAATAGTCAGCCGCCCGCCCGGATGATCGCCGCCCGGAGCCGACGACGCGAATGCGACCCCGGGCAGCCGGCGAGCCGCACCCGCCGAGAAGCTCCGCTCGGTCGGTAACGGCACAGTCGCCGCGGTATTCCGCCCTGAGCAGTCGGGAACCGCGCCGCTCTATCGGTCGGCTGCGAGCACGGTCGTCGCCGACCGGTGCCTGCCGAGTGGCATTCCCCCGCACCCTTCGCCGCCACACCCGCGGGAGCCGACGACCTCGCCGCGACGGAACCGCCGGGGGCGCAGACGAAACACCGTCACAACCGGGACGGTGGAACCCGCGTGATCGCGCGGACGGATACCGGCTCGGCCTCGAATATCGCCCAGGGCCGTCACCACCCGGAAAAAGCCCGGGGCACACTGCTTTCCGCCGCTGGCGGCGTCGACCTCCGTCGATGTTCACGCGGGCTCAGCCCGAAGTGGCGCTTGAAGGCGGTGCTCAGGGCGAAGGCGCTGCCGTATCCGACCCGGTGGGCAATGGATTCGACGGTGGCGTCGGAGCCGTGCAGGAGGTCGGCGGCCAGGGACAGGCGCCAGTCGGCGAGGAAGGCCATCGGAGGCTCGCCGACCAGGCCGGTGAAGCGCCGGGCCAGCGCCGCCCGCGACATCCCGGTCTCGGCGGCGAGCGCGGTCACCGTCCACGGGTGGGCCGGATTGTTCTGCAGCAGGCGCAGGGCCTTGCCGACCAGCGGATCGGCGTGGGCGCGGTACCAGGGCGGGGCGTCGTTGCGGGCGAACCAGGCGCGCAGAGTCGCGATGAGCAGCAGATCCAGCAGGCGGTCGAGCATGGCGCCCTGCGCGGGACGATCCTTGGCGCTCTCCTCGACCAGCAGGTCCAGCACCGGGCTGTCCAGTTCGGCGCGCGGCAGCACGATCAGCGGGGGCAGCGCCCGCAGCAGGCGGTGGCCGGTGGCGCTCTCGTGCTCGTAGCTGCCGGTGACCAGCATGGTGGCGGCGTCCGGGTCGGTGCCCCAGCTGCGCACGCCCAGACTCCATGTCTCGCAGAGCACCTCGCCCGCCGCCGTGGTGGTCACCTGGCCGGGGTCGATGTACACCTGCGGCGCGGTCGCCGGGTCGTCGGCGACGGTGTAGTGGCCGGGCCCGCGAATGATCGCCACATCGCCCTCGCGCAGCCGCCGGGGCGAATCCGCGCCACCCGACGAAACCGGGGACGGTTGCCCGGGCTCCGGCGGCGCGCCACCATTCGGGTCGGGAACGATCCAGCCGCTGCCGCGCACCACCGCGACCACCGTCAGCGGTGACTCGTCGCGGATGCGCAGCGACCACGGGGGATCCAGCAGCGTGCGCATGACGAAGGCCCCGCGCGCCCGCGGACTCTCGAGCAGGCTTTCCAGCGGATCCACCCTCAAACCTTGGCAGATGCCCCCACCCTCTTCAACCCTGTTTTTGTGGGCCGGAACTTGTCGGTGCCCCGGACTAGAATCGAGTCGAAACCGGTTGAAAACCGGCAAGATTCGGATCCCGGCCGGCCACGTCGACGAGGCCGCGGGCGGCAGGGGGTAACGGGGAGCTACCGGCCATGGCGGCCGGTACCGTCGAGTCAATGGCTGCTTCGATGCTTGCTCCCCCGATCCGGATGGCGCGGGCCGCGGTCTTCGCGGTGTTCGGGCTCAACGGGTTTCTGGCCGCCATGTGGGTCGTGCACATCCCGGCCATCACCGAGCGCACCGGTGTGTCCCACGCGATGCTGGGCATGCTGATCCTGCTCATGGCCGGCAGCGGCATCGTGGGGATGCAGGCCGCCGGTCCGCTGGCCGACCGTTTCGGCAGCCGTGCGCTGGTGGCCGGCGCGGCCTGCTGGCTGTCGCTCGCGGTCCTCGGCCCCGGGTCCGCGACCGGCCCGGTGCCGCTGGCCCTGGCGCTGGCGGTCTTCGGATTCGGCAACGGCGCGCTGGACGTCTCGATGAACGCCCAGGCGGTGCAGGTGGAACGGGAGTACCCGCGCCCGATCATGTCCGCGTTCCACGCACTGTTCTCCTGCGGCGGCCTGCTCGGGTCGCTCGCGGGCGCGGCGGCACTGCGCAGCGGCTGGGATATCCGGGTAACCCTCGCGGCCGCGGCCGTCCTCGGCCTGGTCGTCGCGGCCCTGTGCGCACCCCGCTTGCTGCCACATACCCGGCCCGCGCGCTCCGTAGGCACGGAGAACGCAGACTCACCGGCCGGCGGCGCACGGACGGCGGGCGCGCAGAACCCCGGTGACCGGCCCACCGACGCACAAGCCGCGGGCGGGCAGTGCCCCGGTGCGCAGGGCGGAATACCGGTGTCCGAGGGGCGGGACAAGGGATCGGCGTCGCGGCGGGTGATGGCGTTGGCGGCGATCTCGTTCGCGCTGTTGATGACCGAGGGGGTGGCCAACGACTGGAGTGCGCTGCAGCTGCGGGAGCATCTGGGTGCGGACCAGGCGACGGCCGCCCTGGCGTTCGGCGCGTTCTCCACCACGATGACTATCGGGCGGTTCGCCGCGGACCGGGTCAGCGGGCGCTTCGGCCCGGTCGCGGTCGTGCGCTGGGGGTCGGTGCTCGCCGCCGCCGGGCTGATTCTGGTCATCGCCTCGCCGTGGCTGGCCCCGTCGCTGTTCGGCTGGGCGCTGATGGGTATCGGCCTCTCCGGTGGTGTTCCCCAGATCTTCAGCGCCGCGGGCAATATCGGCACCGCCAACGCCGCGACCGATATGTCCCGGGTGTTCGGCCTGGGATACCTCGGCTTCCTCGCCGGTCCGTCGGTCATCGGATGGTTGTCCAAGCCCACCTCGCTGACGGTCGCCCTGCTCTTCCCGCTCGTCCTGGTCCTGCTGACCGCCTACTTCGCGAGGATCGTGGCCGACGACCGCCCGGCCGTCACCCGCTCGAGTTCTTGACCTTAAGGACAAAAACACGTATCGTTCCTCCCATGGCCAGGCCGCGCAATTTCGAACCCGACACGGTGATCGATCTTGCGATGCAGGCCTTCTGGACCCACGGATACGCCAACACCTCACCGGCCCAACTGGCCGAGTGCACCGGAATCGGAAAGGGCAGCCTCTACAACACCTTCGGCAGCAAACGCGAGCTGTTCGATCGCGTCCTGCAGCGCTACGACCGGATGGGGACGGAGCTGGTCACGGAATTCATGTCCCGGCCCGGCGACACCCGCGAGTGCGTGCGCACCTATCTGCGCTACATCGTGGATACCGATGCGGCCCAGCCGGTTCGGCGCGGTTGCCTGGCTGTGAACACCGCGACGGAATTCGCCGCGGAGGATGCCGACATCACCCGCGCCGTACAGGCCATGCAGGAGCACATCGTCGCCGCGCTGACGGCTCGCATCGACCAGGGCCACCGCGACGGTGACGTGGACCGCGCCGCCGACCCGCGGGCCACGGCGGAATTCCTGATGAACACCATCGTCGGCCTGCGCGTCATGGCCAAGACCTACGACACCCCCGAGCTGCACCGAATCATCGATACCGCACTGAACGCCCTCTAGACACACCGAATACCCCCAGACCACGTGCCGCCCGAGCGACCCTTATCCCTGCTCAAGTTTTTGACCCCTAATTCAAGAAAGAGGTAATCCCATGGATCTCGAACTGACCGGCAAGACGGCATTGGTGACCGGCGCGAGCCGCGGCATCGGACTGGCCGTCGCGCGGGCGCTGACCGACGAGGGCGTGCGCGTGGTCGGCGCCGCGCGCTCGATTACACCCGAACTCGAAAAGGCGAGCGTAGCAGCGGTTTCCGCCGATCTGGGCACGGCCGAGGGCGTCGAAACGGCGGTCCGGACGGCACTGGACGAACTCGGCGGCATAGATATCCTGGTCAACAATGTCGGCGGCGGCGACGCGGATCGCATGCGGCTCGGCGGATTCCAGGACATCACCGACGAGCAGTGGCGAAACATGCTCGACCTCAACCTGTTCAGCGCGGTCCGGGCGACCAGGGCCGCGCTGCCGAGTCTGCTGGAACGGCGCGGCGCGATCGTGAACGTCTCCTCGATCAACGCGCATCTACCGGGACCTGGGCCGACCGGCTACAGCGAGGCCAAGGCGGCCCTCACCGCGCTCGGCAAGCGGCTCAGCGAGGAGTTCGGGCCGCGCGGCGTTCGGGTCAACACGGTATCGCCGGGTGTGGTCGGCACCCCGCTGTGGCGCGACCCGCGCGGTTTCGGCGCCAAAGTCGCCGAGGCAGCGGGTGTTTCGCACGAGACGCTGCTGGCGAACATCGCCGAGCAGTTCGGCGCCGCCTCCGGCCGGATCTCCGAGCCCGAGGAGGTCGCGGCGGTGATCGCCTTCCTCGCCTCGCCCAGGGCCGCCAATATCGTCGGCTCCGACTACGTCATCGACGGCGGCACGCTGAAGACCGCATGAGCGAGACCACATGAGCCGCGGCGGGACCGGTCCGGCGCCGACCGGTCCCGCCCGCTACAGTGCGTGCGATGTTCGCCGACCGCCGCCTCGATCGCCTCGAGCGCAAGCTCGACGCGATCATGCGTCACCTGCAGATCCCCGATGCTCCCGCGCCGCAACCCGGCACACCCGTGCTCGACGGCGCCCGGACCGCCGAGATCGAGGATCTCCTCGCGCGCGGCAAGAAGATCCAGGCGATCAAGGTCTACCGCGAGCTGAATCCCGCTGTCTCCCTGAAGGAGGCGAAGGCGGCCGTCGAGGCGATGGAGCGCAGGTAGTGAACTGCCGGAGCCGGGACCTCAGCCGGTGTAGACCTCGGTCCTGTGGAAGGACATGTCCGGCCACGGCGGCCGGCGCAGCACGGCGAGGGCGATCGCGGCGGCCGAGACGAAGCCGGTCAGCACCGCGAGCAGCGCGATGCGGGTGCTGTCGTCGGCGGCGGTCCAGGTCGCCTTGCCCTCGTGCACGACGAACACCCCGACCGGCCGCTGGCCCGGCCGGAACAGTCCGGGGCGGGAGACGGTGATGACCGTGGACCCGTCGGCCGTCTGATGTGGTGCGCCGTAGACCAGCGAATCGTCCACCGGCACCGGCAACTCGAACTTCTCGCGCCCTGTCACACCCACACCTCTCGGTTACCGCGACGAGCCCTCGCCACGGAGGAATTCCGCACTCGGTCAGCGTAGTACGGACCGGAGTGCCCCGGCCGACTGCGCCCTCGAGGGCCTGTCGGCGAAGGTGCCCGATCGCCGCTCCGACGCGGGGCGGCAAACCTGGACGACCTCGACACCGGACGGCGGCGCACCCGCACCGGGAGGGCATTCGGCCCCGTACGCCGAATGCCGTGCGCGACCGGTACATTCCGGCCGCACACGGCATCCGATGGCGTAAGACCGCTACAGCGCCTTGAGTTCCTCGGTGACCGATCCGACGGACTTCTTGGCGTCCCCGAACAGCATCGAGGTGTGGTCGGCGTAGAACAGCGGGTTGTCGATACCGGCGAAACCACTGTTCATCGACCGCTTCAGCACGATCACATTGTGCGCCTGATCGACATTGAGCACCGGCATGCCGTAGATCGGGCTGGCGGAATCCTCGCGCGCGGCCGGATTGGTGACGTCGTTGGCGCCGATCACCAGGGCCACGTCGGTGCGCGAGAACTCGCCGTTGATCTCGTCCATCTCCTTGAGCGCGTCGTAGGAGACCTCGGCCTCGGCCAGCAGCACGTTCATATGCCCGGGCATCCGGCCGGCCACCGGGTGGATGGCGTACTTGACCTCGACGCCCTTGCCCTCCAACAGGTTCGCCATCTCCTTGACCGCGTGCTGGGCCTGCGCGACGGCCATGCCGTAACCGGGCACCACGATGACCTGGTTGGCGTAGGCCATCTGGATGGCGACATCGGCCGCGGAGGTGGCCTTGGCCTGCTTCTGCTCGCCGCCACCGGCACCGGGAGCCGTTCCGCCGCCGCCGAATCCACCGGCCACGATCGCCGGGATGGACCGGTTCATCGCCTTCGCCATCAGGTTGGTCAGGATCGAACCGGACGCGCCGACGATCATGCCGGCCACGATCATCGCGGTGTTGTTCAACGCCAGACCCGCCGCCGCGGCGGACAATCCGGTGAGCGCGTTGAGCAGCGAGATGACCACGGGCATATCGGCGCCGCCGATCGGCAGCACCACCATCAGCCCGAGCGCGGCGGCCAGCACCAGCACCAGCACCATCCACCAGCCCGACACCCCGTCACCGGTGGCGCCGACCCCGATCACCACGGCTGCGGCGATCGCACCGACGAACAGCAGAATGTTCAACGGCTGCTGGAGTTTTCCGACGCCGATCGGACGGCCGGGCAGGATCTCCTGCAGCTTGCCGAACGCGATCAGCGAACCCCAGAACGACACCGACCCGATGATCGCCGCGAACAGCGAGCCGATGACGATGTGCACCGTCGGCTGCTCGTGAATCCGCGAAAAGCCCTGCGTGTTCAGGAATTCCGACCAGGCGATCAGCGCGACCGTGCCGCCGCCGACGCCGTTGAACGCGGCCACCAGCTGCGGCATGGCCGTCATCTTGGTGAACTTGGCCGGCGGAACGCCCAGTGCCACACCGACGATCAGGCCGGCGATGATGATGATCCAGTTCGTCGTGTCCCGGATCGAGATGAAGGTCGCGATCACCGCGATACCCATGCCGACCGCGGCGATCCAGTTGCCGCGCACCGCCGTCTTCGGGCCCGTCAGGCCCATCAGGCCGTAGATGAACAGCGCGAAGGCGACGATATAGAGGATGTTGACCAGATTGTCCATCGGTTACTTCCCCGCCTTCGAATCTTCCGCCGCAGCAGGCTTTTTCGTCTTGAACATGCCGAGCATCCGGTCGGTCACCACGAAACCGCCGATGACGTTGAGGGTTCCGAAGACCACGGCGACGAACAGGATGATCTGGGTCGCCACCGACGGGTGCTCGATCCGGCCCAGCGTCACCAGCGCGCCCAGCACGACGATGCCGTGAATGGCGTTGGTCCCCGACATCAGCGGGGTGTGCAGCGTATTCGGCACCTTCGAGATGACGGCGAACCCGACGAACCCGGACAGCACGAGAATCGCGATATTGGCAAGCAGTTCGGTATACATCAGCTCTGCTCCTTCTCCGGCTCACTCGCCGGTTCGGCCGTCTCGGCCACCGCCGGAGCCTGCTCCACCTCGCGGGTGACGCACGAATCGGCCAGCACCTGATCGGAGAAATCCGGTGCCAGCTTGCCGTCGACCACCATCAATTCCAGCAGCGCGGCAATGTTTTTCGAGTACAGCTCGCTGGCGTGCTCCGGCATCGTCGCGGGCAGGTTCAGCGGCGAGGCGATGGTGACCTGGTGCTTGACCACGGTCTCGCCCGGCTCGGTCAGCTCGCAGTTGCCGCCGGTCTCACCGGCCAGGTCGACGATCACGCTGCCGGGCTTCATGCCCTCCACCGCCGCGGCGGTCACCAGCCGCGGCGCGGGCCGGCCGGGCACCAGCGCGGTGGTGATCACCACGTCGAAGCCCTTGATGGCATCCTCCAGCGCCTGCTGCTGCTTATCCTTCTCCTCGTCGGTGAGCTCGCGGGCGTACCCGCCCGCACCGGCGGCGTCGATCCCCAGGTCCAGCCACTGCGCACCCACCGACCGCACCTGATCGGCGACCTCCGGCCGCACGTCGTAGCCGGTCGTGCGGCTGCCCAGCCGCTTGGCGGTGGCCAGCGCCTGCAGCCCCGCCACGCCCACACCGAGCACCAGCGTCGTCGCCGGCTTCACCGTGCCCGCGGCCGTGGTCAGCATCGGGAAGAACCGGGTGGACTCCGAGGCCGCCAGCAGAACCGCCTTGTAGCCGGACACATTCGCCTGCGAGGACAACGCGTCCATCGCCTGCGCCCGGGAGATACGCGGAATGGCCTCGACGGCGAACGCCTGCACGCCCGCCGTCTTCAGCGCGCCGATCTTGTTGTCGGCGTTGCGGGGCGCCAGGAAACCGATCAGCGTCTGCCCGGCGGACAGCTTCGCGATCTCCGCGTCGTCGGGCGGGGCGACCTTCACGACGACCTCCGCCGACCACGGATCGCCGAGGGTGGCGCCCGCGTCGACGTAGGCATCGTCGGGGATCAGCGCGCCGAGCCCGGCCCCGGACTCGACGATCACCTGCACCCCCAGCTTCTGCAGGACGGGAATGATCTTCGGCACCAACGCGACGCGTCGTTCGCCGGCGCCGGTTTCGCGCACGACTCCGACAGACGTCCCGCGCGGCGCGTCCGCGTCTGCGCTTTGCGTTGTCTCCACAGGTCAACTTCCTTACTCGTGGTGGCAGCTGGCCCCCGCACCCATGGTGAGCCGCTGTGACCGGTCGGGCGATCCGGAACTTACTGTGCAGTAGGTTCGTGAGAATCTTCGCAACTGTACCCGGCCCGCCGTGAGCGTAGCCGAGATCAACGTCACATGGTTGGGTGAGATTCCTCCGAATTGCCGGAGTCGTAGGGGGCCTCGCGCAGGAGAACCGTCCGGGTCGGCGACCGCCCGGCGGTGGCCGCCGGTCGCGTCGGCGGGGGTGTCGCGGACCACTCGTACGCCGTAATGTCGGCCGTGTGAGTGGCTGCATCTTCTGCCGGATCGTCGCGGGCACCGCACCGGCGCACCGGGTCTACGAGGACGAGACCCTGTGCGCGTTCCTGGACATCCGGCCCATCGCCCGCGGGCACACGCTGGTGATACCCAAGCCGCACGCGACGAACCTGGACGATCTCGACCACGAGCTCGGCGCCCGTATCTTCACCCTGGGGCACCGCCTCGCGAAGGCGTTGCGCCGCAGCGATCTCGGCGCCGACGGCGCGAATCTGCTACTCAACGACGGCAAGTCGGCGTTCCAGACGGTGCATCACGTCCATCTGCACGTGGTGCCGCGCCGCCGCGGCGATCTCCTCACGGTCGCCCGGGGGTTCGTGCTGCGCCGGGGGCCCGAACCGGAGGCCGCCGCGGCCGCCATCCGCACCGGACTGGACCGGCTCGACGCCGAGGAAAGGGAATCCCGCGCATGAATTCGCCGAACCGCACCGAACTCACCGAGGCCCTGTCCGACCAGTGGGACGCGCTGGCCCGCCTGACCGACGGACTGCCCGAGGACCGCTGGCGGTTACCGTCGCCGCTGCCCGGCTGGACGGTGTTCGACGTCCTCGCCCACGTCGTCGGCACCGAGAGCATGCTGCTGGGCGAGCCGACGCCGGAGGCCGACACCGATCTGCGGGAACTCGCCCACATACACAACGGAATCGGCGCGCTCAACGAGAAGTGGATCCGCTCGTTGCGCCCGCTGACGGGCGCCGAACTGCTGGAACGCTTCCGCGCGACGGCCGATCGCCGCCGGGCCGCGCTGACCGCGATGAGCGACGAGGCCTGGCAGTCACCGAGCGAATCCCCGGTCGGCACCGTGCCTTACGCCCGATTCATGCAGGTCAGGCTGTTCGACTGCTGGATGCACGAACTCGATATCGCCGACGCCCTGGGGCTCACGGTGGACGAGGGCGGCCCGCGGGCGGATATCGCCTTCGCCGAGATGGTCCCCACCATCGGTCGCGCCGTGGTCAAACAGGCCCAGGCGCCGGACGGTTCGCGGATCACCCTCACGCTCACCGGCGCCGTGCCCCGGCAGCTGCATATCGCCGTGAACGGCCGCGCCGAACTCGTCGACGCCCTGGACGGGCCCGCCACGGCGGCGCTCGACCTGCCGTCCGGGTTGTTCGCCCGGCTGCGCGGCGGCCGGACCACCGCGGACGCGCACCTCGGGGAGTTCACCGTCACGGGCGATACCGAGCTGGGCGGCCGGGTGATCCGCAACCTCGCCTTCACCCTCTGAATCCCGATGCGGCTGTTCCTGTCCAGCTACCGCTTCGGTGCGCACTACGACCGGCTCACCGCGCTGATCGGCGAACCGGGCCGGGTGGCGGTGATCCCGAACGCCTGTGACGCCTGGCCCGCGATGTGGCAGGGAGCGGTGACCAGCGATCTGAGTCCCCTGCGCCGGTTGGGGTTCCGGCCCGACGTGCTCGATCTTCGCGAATACATCGGGCGCACGGCGGCGTTGGAGAAGACCCTGCGGGACTATCCGCTGCTGTGGGTGCGCGGCGGCAACACCTACGTGCTGCGCGCGCAATTCGCCCGCAGCACGGCGGATCTCGTGATTCGCCGGCTACTGGCCGAGGACGCACTGGTCTACGCCGGGTACAGCGCCGGCGCCTGCCTGCTCGCGCCGGACCTGCACGGCCTCGAGGAGGCCGACGACCCGGCCGAGGTCCGGCCCGCCTGCGGCGTCGGGCCCCGGTGGGACGGGCTGGGTTTGGTGGATCGCCCCATCGTCCCGCACGTGAATTCGCCGTACACCGACCCGTCCGGCGCCGGCGATCGCCTCGCCGCCCGCTTCCGCGCGGAGGGGGTGCCGCATTGGGCGCTCACCGACGACGATGCGGTGGTAGTCGAGGGGGATCGGGTGGACGTGCTGGTCGGCGATCCCCGATAGCGTTCTCGCACAGCCCCTCCCGGTTGCCGCCGAGCCGCGTCCGTAGCCGCTGGAACCGGGACCACAGCGGGCCGCAGGACATTTCGCATCGAACCGAACCCGGTAGGCAGGTGACAGGGCACGCTCTCGGACCGACCGTCAGGGGCATACGCCGCAGGCCCGCTCAACGGTAACGCACGCCGGCTCCCGGACCTGCCGGTTCGCATCGACGGTGTCGGCAGCGGTCAATCCCCTTCGGCCGGGACGGGTTTCGGCGCGACGACCCGGTGTGCCGCCTCCTTGGCGACTCGGCGCCGATCCTCGACGTCGGCCTCGCCGACGAGCAGCCGCCGGATCTGCGGGACCGCCTGCGAGTAGTTGATCAGGCCCATCAGCAGCATCAGCACCTCGCCCGGCGGCAGGTCGTCGCGGACCACCCCGCGCTGCTGCGCGTCCACCACCTTGTCCTTCTTCTCCGTGTACTTCGCCGTCCGGGATTCGCCGGCGATCACCCCGTCCGCGCCCACCTCCAGCGCCTCCCACAGCAGCAGCCGGAGAAACTCCGGATGGTCGAGGTGGTAGTCGAGATGTTCGTCGATCCACTTGTCGAGATCGCTGATATCGGTGGTGACCGACGCGGCCACATCGACCATCGCCCGCTCGAGCACCTGCTCGAACAGCTGCTGCTTATCCCCGAAGTACGCGTAGATCAGCTGCTTGTTGGCCTGCGCGGCGCGGGCGATGCGGTCCACCCGGGCACCGGCGATCCCGTACGCGGCGAACTCCCTGGTGGCCGCGTCGAAGATGCGGGCCTTCGTCGCCTCGGGGTCTCGGGGAGTCATGCCCCGATGGTAACCAACTAATTGGTTGACAAGCATCCGAACCGGCTGGAATAGTCTCAACCAACCGGTTAGTTACACATTCTCGTGCGGCGCGCGACCGCACTCCCGCACGGCGCAGCGGCGCGCCGCCCACCTGCTCCAGACTCCGGGAGAACGACGTGTCCATGCTCGAAACCCGTTCCGCTCCAGACACTGTCGAAACCGTCCGATCCGAAGAACCCGCGCCGTACCCCGCCCGCCGGCGGGCGTTTCCGGTGGTGCTGAGCGCCATCTTCATGGCGATGTTCGACTGGTTCGTGGTCAATGTGGCGGCGTCCTCGCTGCAGACCGATCTGCATGCCGGCGAGGCGGCGCTGGAACTGATCGTCGGCGGTTACGGCTTCGCCTTCGCCTCCGGCCTGATCACCGGCGGCCGGCTCGGCGACCTGTACGGCCACCGCCGGTTGTTCGCGATCGGCATGCTCGCCTTCGCCGCTGCCTCGCTGCTGTGCGGACTGGCGCCCAACGCCTGGGCGCTGGTGGTGTTCCGCATCCTGCAGGGCGCGACGGCGGCACTGATGGTGCCGCAGCTGCTGGCGCTGATCAACACCATGTTCCCGGCGTCCGAACGGCCCCGGGCGATGGCCGCCTACGGCGCCACCATCGGCATCGGCTCGATCGCCGGTCAGGTGCTGGGCGGCGTGCTGCTGGACGCCGACCTGTTCGGCTGGGGCTGGCGCACCATCTTCTACATCAACGTGCCGATCGGAGTCATCGCGGCCGCACTGGCCGTGCGCTGGCTGCCCCGGCACGAGTCCTCGCACCGCCCGAAGCTCGATCCGGTGGGCGCCCTGGGCATTTCGGCCGCGCTGGCCCTGATCCTGGTGCCGATCACGCTGGGCCGCCCCGAAGGCTGGCCGCTGTGGACCTGGCTCTCGATGGCGGCGGCGGTGGCGGTCCTGGCGCTCACGCTGCGCTACGAGAGGCTGCTCGGCCGCCGCGGCGGCGAGCCGGTGCTCGACCTGGATATGGTGCGCGAACGGGTGTTCCGCTCGGGTCTGCTGATCGCCGGCGGTTATCTCACCTTCTACGCCGGTTTCATGCTGTGCCTGACGCTCCTGCTCCAGAACGGCCTCGCATTGTCGCCGCTGCGTGCGGGTTTGGCGTTCGCACCGCTGGGCCTGTGCTTCGCGGGCAGCTCGCTGTTGCTGGCCCGCCCGATCGCCGACCGGATCGGGAACCGCGTGATGGTGGTCGGCGCGACGACCAGCCTTGCCGGTCTCGCGCTCACCTTCGCGGTGCTGACCTGGTCCGGGCCCGACCTGAGTCCGCCGGCCCTGATCCCCGGGATGATGATCGTCGGCATCGGCAACGGCCTGAGCATCCCCTCGGTCATCGGGGCGGTGCTGTCGTCCGGCATCCCGCCGCGGCACGCGGGCATGGCGGCCGGGGTACTCACCACCGCGCAGCAGTTCGGCAACGCCATCGGCGTCGCGGTGCTGGGCAGCCTCTTCTTCTCGGCGCTCGGACCGGCAAGCGGCACCGGCGATTACATCACCGCCATGCGGGCCGCCGCCGCGGCCGGGTTCGTGGTACTGGTCGTGGTGCTCGCCGCGGCCCTCACCCTGCCCCGCTCCGGAGCCACCCGGTAGGGCACATCTCGCGCGACCGAACACGATCCCGTGCCCTACACCGCCGCGTGGGGCACGGACCCCTGCACCGGTGCGGGGAGGCCCGCCGGGAGCGCCGAGACCGCATGCCCCGGCCGGAACCCGTTGGTCCCCACGCGGTTACGGCGAACCCGCCCGAGAGTCGTGTCGGGCGCTACAGGTACAGGCCGGTGCCGTGTTCGGGGCGCTCGCTGGCCACCGCGTGCAGGTCACGTTCGCGCAGCACCAGGTACGCCTCGCCCTGCACCTCGACCTCGAACTGGTCCTCGGCGCTGAACAGCACCCGGTCGCCCACCCCGACGCTGCGCACATGCGAACCGACGCCGCATACCTCACCCCAGGTGAGTCGCTTGGCCACCTGCGCCGTGGCCGGAATCAGGATGCCTCCGCTGCTGCGCCGCTCACCGGTCTCCTGCGATACGCGCACGATGACCCGGTCGTGCAGCATCTGGATTTCTAGCTTCGCATCGGGCACCGCGCGATTTTACTGAAGGAGCCACCTTGCCGTATGGCCGGACCCCGCGCATCGGCCGAATGCCGGACCACACGGTCCGGGTGCGACAACGTAGTTTCGGAGATGTGGACAACGTAGTTTCGGAGATGTGGATGTGAACGATCTCGCCGCCCTGCTTCCCACCGGCGTGCTGGTCACCGACCCGGACATCCTCGCCGGCTACCGGCAGGACCGGGCGCTGGATCCCGACGCCGGGACCCCGTCGGCGCTGCTGCGCCCGACCACCACCGAGCAGGTCGCGACCGCGCTGCGGTGGGCGCACGAGCACCGCGTCCCGGTCGTGCCGCGCGGGGCCGGCACGGGTCTGTCCGGCGGCGCGACCGCGCAGGACGGGGCGCTGCTGCTGACCACCGAGCGCATGCGCGAGCTGACCGTCGACCCGGTGACGCGCACCGCCGTGGTGCAGCCGGGCCTGCTGAACGCCGAGGTCAAGCGGGCCGTCGCCGAGCACGGCCTGTGGTATCCGCCGGATCCGTCGTCGTTCGAGATCTGCTCGATCGGCGGCAACGCCGCCACCAACGCCGGCGGGCTGTGCTGCGTGAAATACGGCGTCACCACCGATTACGTGCTCGGCATGGAGGTGGTGCTGGCCGACGGCACCGCGATGCGCCTGGGCGGGCCGCGGCTGAAGGATTCCGCGGGCCTGTCGCTCACCAAGCTGTTCGTCGGCAGCGAGGGCACCCTCGGTGTGATCACCGAACTCACGCTGCGGCTGCTGCCCGCGCAGCCGCCGCAGAGCACCGTGGTCGCGACGTTCGGCACGCTCGCCGCCGCCACCGAGGCGATCCTCGGCATCACCGGCCGGCTGCGGCCCTCGATGCTGGAATTCATGGACTCGGTGGCGATCAACGCCGTCGAGGACGAGCTGCGGATGGGCCTGGACCGCTCGGCCGCCGGGCTACTGGTGGCCCGGTCGGACGCGCCCGGCCGGTACGCCGCGGAGGAGGCGGCCGCCATGGTCGCCGCCTGCGAGAAGGCCGGGGCCGCGGAGGTATTCAGCACCGAGGATCCCGAGGAGGGCGAGGCCTTCGCCGCCGCACGGCGATTCGCCATTCCCGCGGTCGAACGCAAGGGGACGCTGCTACTCGAGGATGTCGGTGTGCCGCTGCCGCGGCTCGGCGAGCTGGTCACCGGCATCGCCGAGATCGCCACGCGCCGTGCGGTACTGGTCTCGGTGATCGCGCACGCCGGCGACGGCAACACCCACCCGCTGATCGTGCACGACCCCGACGACGCCGACGAGAGCGCGCGGGCCCACCGCGCGTTCGGCGAGATCATGGAGCTGGCCATCGCGCTGGGCGGCACCATCACCGGTGAGCACGGCGTGGGCCGGCTGAAGAAGGCATGGCTGCCCGATCAGCTCGGCCCGGACGTGATGGCGCTGACCCGGCGCATCAAGGACGCGCTCGACCCGCACGGCATCCTCAACCCCGGCGCGGTGCTGTAGTCCCGCCGGAACAAACGGACACCTTCCAGGAGTTTGACCTCACATGACGACCAGGCTCGAGCACAATGTCGCCGACACCCGCTACGAGATCCACCTCGACGACACCCTCGCCGGTTATGCCGACTACGCCGATCGAGTCGACGGCGACACGAAGATCCGGGATTTCCAGCACACCCTCACGTTTCCGGAATTCCGCCGCCGCGGCGTGGCGGCGCAGCTGGTCGAATTCGCTCTGCGGGACTCCCGCGCGGCCGGCTTCGCGATCGTACCTACCTGCTGGTATGTGGAGAAGTTCATCGGCGAGCACCGCGAATACGCCGACCTGGTGGCGTAGTCCGGGGCGCCCGGCTAGTTTCTGGCGGGCAGCCGGCGGTTGGTCGCGCTGCGGTGCCGCCACACCAGAAACTGTCGGTCGGTCACGCTTCCCATCGCCTCCACAACCTTGGCGTTGTCGAAACCGGGCAGTCGCTGCAGACGCAGCAGAAACCCGGAATCCGCCGCGGAATGCGGCACCACACACCCGTTCCCCTTGGCACCGATCAACACGAAGAACACATCGTCGGCGAACGGTCCGTCCGCCGTGGTGATGATTCGTACCTCCGTGAGATCGTGCCACGCAACCTCTTCGATCCGTCCGTTCTCCAGCGTGCGCCGGACGAATCTGTCGTTGATCTCGACGCCGACCATGCATCAATAGTGCGCCGTAATCGTCGGATTCGACAGCCCCAAATCGCCCGATTGCGACTGAAATTGCCGATGTAAGAACAGTTTTAGTTCACCGGAGGATTGCGCGCGACATCACCACTCGCTGAATCTGGTTCGTGCCCTCGTAGATCTGGGTGATCTTGGCGTCGCGCATCATTCGCTCGACGGGGAAGTCGGTGGTGTAGCCGGCACCGCCGAACAACTGCACAGCATCGGTAGTGACTTCCATTGCCACATCGGAGGCGAAACACTTCGACGCCGCGGAGATGAACCCGAGATTCTTCTCGCCGCGTTCGGCGCGGGCGGCCGAGGTGTAGACCATCAGCCGGGCGGCCTCCACCTTCATGGCCATGTCGGCGAGCATGAACTGAGTGCTCTGGAAATCCGAGATCGCCGTGCCGAACTGCTTGCGCTCCTTGGTGTAGGCGATGGCGGCGTCCAGCGCGCCCTGCGCGATGCCCACGGCCTGCGCGCCGATGGTCGGGCGGGTGTGGTCGAGCGTCTCCAGCGCGGTCTTGAAGCCGGCACCCTCCGCGCCGATCAGGCGATCGCCCGGGACGCGGCAGTTCTCGAAGTACAGCTCGGCGGTGGGCGAGCCCTTGATGCCCAGCTTGTGCTCCAGCGGGCCGACGACGAAGCCCGGATCGTCCTTGTGCACCATGAACGCCGAGATGCCGTTGGCGCCCTTGTCCGGATCGGTCACGGCCATCACGGTGTACCAGGTCGACTTGCCGCCGTTGGTGATCCAGCACTTGGTGCCGTTGATCACCCAGTCGTCGCCGTCGCGACGGGCCCGCGTCCGCATGCCGGCGGCATCCGATCCGGCCTCGCGCTCGGACAGGCAGTAGGAGGCCATCCTGCCGCCCGCGATATCGGGCAGTACCTGCTGCTTGAGCTCCTCGGAGCCCTTCAGGATCAGGCCCATGGTGCCGAGCTTGTTCACCGCCGGGATCAGCGACGAGGAGCCGCACACCCGGGCGACCTCCTCGATCACGATGCAGGTGGCCACCGAATCGGCGCCCTGCCCGCCGTAGGCCTCGGGGACGTGCACGGCGTTGAAACCGGCGGCGTTCAGGGCGTCCAGGGCCTCCTGCGGGAAGCGGGCCCGCTCGTCGACCTCCTTGGCGTGCGGGGCGATCTCCTTCTCGGCCAGGCCGCGGATGGCCTCGCGCAACTCGTTGTGGATGTCGTCGAGTCTGAACAGATCGAAGTCGGGATTGCCCGCCATGGGTTCGCTCCTGGTCGCATCGGGTCGGAATCGCCTGGTTCCGCAATTCTCCAGCACAGCGGCACTCAGTGCCATCGAAGAACGAGTATACGCCGCGATGTCTTGGCCACGTGCGCCGACGTCCATCATTTCATGTGGCACTGAGTGTCAAGATCGCCGCCCTGCGGTCACAGGTTACCGAGCCGGTGGGCGAGCAGGTCGGCAATCTGGCGCGGCGGCATGTCCCGGGGAAAGACCGCGACCACCATCTCCCCCGATTGCTCCCGATCGCCGCGCGGGATCACCGCCAGCGCCGCGCGCAGATCGCCCGCGCCGGCCTCCTCCTGGCCCCGGACCATGCGGCGCAACAGGAAGTTGTGGGTCGCCGTGACCGCGGCGGTGAACTGGATCAGCGTCAGATCCGGCAGCCCGGGCAACCGTTCCCGCAAATAATCGGTGAACAGCCGCTCGTAGCGAAATACGGTGACGATCTCCCGATCTCGCAGCGCGGGGACTTGACGTACCACCCGGTAGCGCCGCGCCGCCAGGTCCCGGGTCTGGGTGAATCGCTCGAACACGCCCACCACGGCCTCGCACACCGCATCCCACGGATCACCCTGCGCCGCCGCCAGATACGCCCGCGCCTGCGCCAACTGAGCCTCGTGGTCGGCGAAGACGACATCCTCCTTGGACCGGAACTGCCGGAAGAACGTGCGCCGCGAGATACCCGCGGCCTCCGCGATCTCATCGACCGTCGTTGCCTCGTATCCCTTTTCGGCGAACAACCGCAGCGCGTGATCGATCACGGCCAGCTTGAACCCGGAATCCCCGGCGGCGCTCATGGGTCTCGCCGCCGCTCAGCCCAGCAGCCGGGTGCGCAGCGCGTCGTCCTTCTCCAGCACCATCTTCTCCAGGCCGGACTGGAATTGCTCCATGCGCGAACGCAATTCGGGATCGGCCGCGGCGAGGATCCGGACGGCGAGCAGGCCGGCGTTGCGGGCGCCGCCGATCGACACCGTGGCCACCGGGACACCGGCGGGCATCTGGACGATCGACAGCAGCGAATCCATGCCGTCGAGATATTTCAGCGGCACCGGAACACCGATCACCGGCAACGGGGTCGCCGAGGCCACCATGCCGGGCAGGTGCGCCGCGCCGCCCGCCCCGGCGATGATCACCTCGAGTCCGCGCCCGGCGGCGCCGCGGGCGTAGTCGAGCATGCGCTGCGGGGTCCGGTGTGCCGACACCACGCCGACCTCGAAGCGAATATCGAACTCCGCCAAGGCTTCCGCCGCCGCCGACATCGTCGGCCAGTCGGAGTCGCTGCCCATGATCAGGCCGACGTGCACAGGGGCAGAGCCTGAGCCTGCGGAGCGCCCCGGAGGCACAGTCGTGTCATTCATGCGGATCCCATCCGTCGGTCCATACCGCGCGCGACATCCACTGTGCCGCGCGCTCGGCCTTCTCACGCACCTCGGCCACGTCGTCACCGAGAACATTGACGTGACCGATCTTGCGGTTCGGCCGCTCGCCCTTGCCGTACAGGTGCACCCGCGCCTCGGGCATGCGCGCGAACAGGTGGTGCAGCCGCTCGTCCATCGACATGTCCGGGGCCTCGGGCGCGCCGAGGATATTGGCCATCACGGTGACCGGGGCCAGTGGCGCGGTGTCGCCGAGCGGGTAGTCCAGCACGGCCCGCAGATGCTGTTCGAACTGGCCGGTCACCGCGCCGTCCATACCCCAGTGCCCGGAGTTGTGCGGGCGCATCGCCAGCTCGTTCACCAGCAGCTCGCCGGTGCCGGTCTCGAACAGCTCGACCGCCATCGCGCCGGTGACGCCGAGTTCGGCGGCCAGTCGCAGCGCCAGCGCCGAGGCCGCGGCGGCGGTCTGTTCGGCGAGCCCCGGGGCGGGCGCGATCACCACCGCGCACTGGCCGTCGCGCTGCACGGTCTCCACCACCGGCCAGGCCGCGGCCTGGCCGAACGGCGAGCGCGCCACCATCGCCGACAGTTCCCGGTGCAGCTCCACCCGCTGTTCGGCCAGCAGCGCGGCACCGTGCGCCAGCTGGTCGTCCACGATCGCCCGGGCCTCGCCGGCCGAATCCGGCATCCATACGCCGCGGCCGTCGTAGCCGCCGCGCACCGCCTTCAGCACGCAGGGCCAGCCGTATTCGGCGCCGAAGGCGACGGCATCGCCGGCCGATTCGACCGGAGCGAAGGCCGGTACCGCGACACCCAGCTCGCGCAGGCGGCGGCGCATCGCGAGCTTGTCCTGCGCATAGATCAGCGCCTGCGGCGGCGGCTGCACGTTCACGCCCTCGCCGACCAGCGCCCGCAGGTGCTCGGCCGGGACGTGCTCGTGATCGAAGGTCAGCGCGTGCGAGCCGACGGCGGCCTTGCGCAGCGCGGCCAGATCGGTGTGTGAGCCCAGCACCACCTCCGGGGTCACCTGGGCGGCCGGCTCGTCCGGACGCTCGGCGAGCACGCGCAACCGCTGCCCCAGCGCGATGGCGGCCTGATGGGTCATCCGCGCCAGCTGACCGCCGCCGACCATGGTCACGGTGGGCATGGCGGCATCGAAGGGACGGGATGCGGGAGGGACGACAGACTCGCGCTGTATCAACGGTTCACTCGCAAGCTCGCTCACGACCCACCATGGTGTCATGTCGCCATCGTCGCAGCTGCGTGCGGGTTGATCGCCGGAAGATCGCGGCACGTAGACTCGGTGCGTGTCAATAGTCGACAACGTGGTCAGCGCCCTACCCCGATCACTCCAGGATCTCGTACATCGCCATCACGAACTGATCAAGTTCGCGATTGTGGGTGCGACCACGTTCGTCATCGACAGCGGCATCTTCTACATCCTCAAATTGACGGTGCTGGCGCCGAAGCCGGTCACCGCCAAGATCATTTCCGGTGTGGTCGCGGTCATCGCGTCCTACATTCTCAACCGGGAATGGTCGTTCAAGGGGCGCGGCGGCCGCGAGAAACACCACGAGGCGCTGCTGTTCTTCGTCGTCAGCGGCATCGGCGTGGTGCTCAGCTTCCTGCCGCTGTGGGTCTTCCGGTACGTGTTCCACCTGCAGGTGCCCAGTATCAGCCTGACGACGGAGAACATCACCGACTTCATCAGCGCCTACGTCATCGGCAATCTGCTGCAGATGGTGTTCCGGTTCTGGGCGATGCGCCGATGGGTCTTCCCGAACGAAATCGACACCCTGGTCGAGGAATTCGAGGAATTGTACGAAGAGGAGGAGCGGGCCGGCCGCAGCCGGCGCAAGCACGGCTGACCCGGTATTCGCCCACGCGGGCACCCTCCGGCCCGGCCACATCCCGAGACACCTACAGCGCCTCGAGACGACACAGCAGCCCCGAGAGGGCTCGGCCGCATCCGAGATTCAGCGCGGCTCGCTGATGCGCGGCTCGACAACCGAGTTCCCCGAGTTCCCGTTGTCCGCCCGCCCGGCGGTCGGCTTACCCAGGAAGACCGCGAACAACGCCGGCCGGCGGCGATGCAGTTCCAGGCGGCCACCGTCGGCCTCGATCAGCGCCCGCGCCAGCGCCAGCCCGACGCCGGTCGACCCCGCACCGGAAAAGCCGCGATCGAAGATGTGCGGCGCGAGGTCGTCGCTGACCCCGGTGCCCTCGTCGGCCACCTCCACGGCCACCAGCGGCTCCCGGTCCGGGCCGCCGTAGACCGTGCGGACCGACACGGTGCAGTCGCCGCCGCCGTGCATCAGGGCGTTGTCCACCAGCACCGCCACCGCCTCGCGCAGCCGCGACCCGGTCACCGGCGCGGTCAGCGTCGGATCGCCGGACAGGATCAGCCGGCGGCCCGCCTCGACGAACGGATGCCGCCACTCGGTCACCACCCCGCGCAGTTCCGCCACCACCGCGACCGGATCGCGGTCGGCGGCGCCCTCGTCCCGCGAGGCGCGCACCAGATCGTCGATCGCCGCGGTCAAGCGGTCGACCTGGGCCATCGCCTCCTCGGCCTCGTGCACCACGTCGGAGTCCGGGTGCGCGGACAGCTCGTCCAGGCGCAGCCGCACCGCGGTCAGGCGGCTGCGCAGCTGATGCGAGACGTCGGCCACCAGCGCGTGCTCGCGCTGCAGCCGGCCGGCGATCTCGACGGCCGCGGAATCCAGCACGTCCGAGACGCGATCCAGTTCGGTGATGCCGTGCCGGCGCACGTCCAACCGGAAATCGCCGGTGGCCAGCCGGGCGGCCCGGGCGGCGACGTCGCGCAGTGGATCGGCCACCCGGCGCGCGGTCACCACCGCGACCGCGGCGCCGGCCGCCAGCGAGGCCACCGCCACCAGCGCCACCGCGCCCACCGCCTGTCGCTGCATGGAATGCATCGGCGCCGCCGGGACCTCCAGGCGCAGCGACCCCGACGTGCCCATCGACAACGACTCCACGACCGGATCGCCCACCTCGGCCACGCCCACGTCGACGCGCATCGCGGAATCCTCGGGCGTGGGGTAGATGACGGTCAGCCGGCCGCCGGCCGGGATCAGCGGCCGCACCGACCGCAGATCGACCGTGCCGTGCACCAGCCCGTCGCCGCGCTCCTGGGCGACGATCTCCACGGCCATCCGGTCCAGGCGCGCGCGCAGATCACCCCGGGTGATGTCGGCCACCCACTGCCAGGCGGTGAAGCCCAGCGGGATGCCCAGCACCACCGTGGTGAGGGTCAGCGCGGCCAGCATCGACAGCAGTATTCGGCGCCGCATGTGCTCCTCGGTCGGTGTCGGATCGGTCGGTGTCGAATCAGTCGATGTCGAATCAGTCGGTGTTGAACCGGAAGCCGACGCCGCGGACGGTCACGATCCGGCGCTCGGCCACCGGGCCCTCGTCACCGATCTTGCGGCGCAGCCAGGACATATGCATATCGAGGGTCTTCGACCCGCGCAGATCGGCGTCGCCCCACACCTCGCGCAGGATCGCCTCGCGCGGGACCACCTGACCGGCCTTGTCGATGAGCACCTTGAGCAGTTCGTACTCCTTGTTGGCCAGATTCACCTCGTGGCCGTTGACCAGCACCCGGCGCGCCTGCGGTTCCAGCCGGATGCCGCCGACCTCGACCGCCTCGTCGCCGATCCCGCTGCGCCGCAACAGCGCCCGCACCCGGGCCAGCAGTTCGGCCAGCCGGAACGGCTTTCCCACGTAGTCGTCGGCCCCGGCGTCGAGACCGACCACGAAATCCACCTCGTCGGTGCGCGCGGTGAGCATCAGCACGGCCAGATCGGCGCCGCTGGAGCGCACCTGACGGCACACCTCCAGGCCGTCCATGCCGGGGAGGCCGAGATCGAGGATCAGGAGATCGTGTCCGCCCGCGAGGGCCCGCTGCAAAACCGCCGGGCCGAAACTCTCCACGGTCACCGAGTAGCCCTCGCGCCCCAGTGCACGTGACAGTGGGGCCGCGATGGCCTCATCGTCCTCGGCCAGCAGTACAGCGGTCACGATCCAAGGTTACGCAGTTTCGCTGTCTGATTTGCCGCACTCGGGCAGGCCCGGTGCGCTGTGTCACGTTGCCGCTGCTCCGGCGGGCTCGTTGTCACCGGTTGCCGGGCGCGCCGCCGGGCCTGCCGCGGTCGTAGGGCGAGCTGTGCGGATTGTCGAAGACCTCGTGGTACAGCAACGCGTGCACCTTCTGCACATTCGGGATGTCGTCGTATTCCAGCGGATCGCCGGAGGCCGCGTCGATGATCAGCGTTCCGGTGCCCAGGATGCGGTCGGACAGGCCGTGCCGGAACTGGATATTGGCGATGCGGTTCATCGGGATATCGATGCCGGTGTGCGTGAGCACGCCCTCCCGGACCAGGACCCGGCGGTCGGTGATGATGAAATGCGTTGACATCCACCGTAATACGGGAGCTGCGCAGCGCCACAGCAGCAACGCCACCCAGACCACGACGATGGCGATCAGCACGATGCTGCGGGTGCCGCCCTCGGTGTTGCGCCACGCGAACCCTCCGGCGAATCCGGCGACCGCGGTGGCCAGGATGAAGATGACCGCCGGCCAGAACAGCATCTTCCAATGCGGGTGGCGGTGCAGCAGTATCTGCTCGTCGGGCGCCAGCAGCTCCTCCGGATAACCCATAGGCGAACCCTACCGCGTGCGGATGCCAGAATGCCTGACAGCGAACGTCGTTGTGCTGCACAATCGGCTGCCGCCGTTGCGGCGCACGGACAGCGCGCAACGGCGGCGAATCTCCACAGCTCTTCTCGCGGTACCGAAGTACGACCCGTCTAATCCATGTTCGATTTGCGACAGCGGAGGCGTGCGTGACCAAGGAACTGACTCAGCTGGAAATCTTGACCGAGCTCGAACCCGTGGCCGGACAGAATCTGGAGCGGCATCTGTCGATGGCCAAGGACTGGCACCCGCACGACTACGTGCCCTGGGACGACGGCCGCAACTTCGCCGCCCTGGGCGGGGTGGACTGGGATCCGTCGCAGTCCACGCTGAGCGAGGTCGCCAGGATCGCGATGGTCACCAATCTGCTCACGGAGGACAATCTGCCCTCCTACCATCGCGAGATCGCCGAGAACTTCTCCGCCGACGGCGCCTGGGGCACCTGGATCGGCCGCTGGACCGCCGAGGAGAACCGGCACAGCATCGTGATCCGGGACTACCTGGTCGTCACCCGCGGCGTGGATCCGGTTGCGCTGGAGGAGGCCCGGATGATCCACATGACCAACGGCGCCCACTCCCCCGACGACTGGGGCGGGTTCCTGGAGAACGTCGCCTACGTGACCTTCCAGGAGCTGGCCACGCGCGTCTCGCACCGCAACACCGGCAAGGTCTGCGACGACCCGATCGCCGACCGCATGCTGCAGCGCGTGGCCGCCGACGAGAACCTGCACATGATCTTCTACCGGACGATGTGCGGCGCCGGTCTCGACCTCGTCCCGGACCAGGCGATCGAGGCAATCGTCAAGGTGCTCACCAACTTCACGATGCCCGGCTACGGCATGCCGAACTTCCGCCGCAACGGCGTGACGATGGCCAAGCACGGCATCTACGACCTGCGCCAGCACCTCGAGGAGGTGGTGGAGCCGGTGCTGAAGAACTGGAACATCTTCGAACGCAACGATTTCGGCCCGCGCGGCGAGCAGGCCCGCGAGCGCCTGGCCGCCCACCTGGACAGTCTGCGGGGAGACGTGGTCAAGTTCGAGGAACAGCGCGACCGGCTGCTGGCCCGCGAGCGGGACCGCGCCATGGCGCCGGCGTAGGCCGTCGGTCCAGCGGCGGCCCGCCGCCCCGGACAGCACTCTCAGTATTCGGCACGCAGATGTGTGACGTCGCCCGCCGCCACTGCCCGCTCGCCGATCAGCAGCCGGCCATGGCCGTCCACGTCGGTGGCGGTGCCGGTGAGCACCTCGCCGCCCGGCAGTTCGGCGCGGACGGTGGCGCCCAGAGTGGCGCAGCGCCTGCGGTATTCGTCGGCCAGGCCGGCGGTGCTCCAGCCGGCGGTGCGCCATTCGGTGAAATGCCGGGCGAACTCGCGCAGCATCGACCGCACCAGCGCGGTCCGGTCCACCTCCGGGGCACCGGCCAGGACCAGCGAGGTGGCATGCGGGACCGGCAGTTCGGCCTCGGTCAGGCTGACGTTGAGGCCGGTGCCGACCACGACGGTGGGCACGTCGGTGCCGGTGGCGACCTCGGCCAGGATGCCCGCGACCTTGCGGCCCTCGATGAGAACATCGTTGGGCCACTTGAGGTTTGCTTGCAGGCCGGCGGTGGCGCGCACGGCGTCCACCGCCGCGACCCCGGTCAGCAGCGGCAGCCAGCCCAGCACGGCAGGGCCGATGCCGGGCAGCCGCACCAGGATCGACATCGCGATCTGCGCCCGTGGCGGGCTGGCCCAGCTGCGCTCGTGCCGGCCACGGCCGCTCTCCTGGCACTCCGCGACCAGCACCCGGCCGCCGGCCTCGGGGTCGGCCGCGTGCGCGATCAGATCGGCGTTGGTGGAGCCGGTCGACTCCACCACGTCGATACGGGAGAAGAGCGACAGCTCCGGGAACTCCGCGACGCTGCGCCGCAGGAGTTCGGCATCCAACGGTGGCCTCTGCATCACCGCAGGGTACTACCCCCGCCGGAACAGACCGCTCGGCACGGGCGCCCCGACGGCACGGCGCCGGGCCACTGTGGACCCGGCACCGCCCGACGGTGATTCACAGGGTCAGCCGATGAGGCAATACTCCCCGAGGGCTGCCGGTACGGACATGGCATCGTCGTTCTCTCGATCGCCACCGCGATCGATCTCCTCCCGCCACGGTTCCGGGTCGACCACGGTCGGCTTCGGCTCACCGGCCGGCCTGGTCCACACCGCCGCGGCGGCTCTTTCGGCGAAGGTCTTGCTCCATTCCCACATGACGCGCCTCCCCTGCGCTCGATACCGGGAACCCCCACGGTACCGTCCCACCCCCGTCTCACCCCAGTGATTTTTCGCCGGTGCGAATCACACGCCGTCTGATGTGCTGTCGCGCAGGGCCGTTCGCGCGCTCAGATCGGCTGCAGGCCCAACGCCCCGGCAACGAAACGACGCACGGCCTGATCACCGGATTCCAATGCGGCGCCGTAGCTCTCCCGGGCCCAGCCCGAAACATCGGCCGTACCATCGGCATTCGGCGTCACCACCACCTCGGCGACCAGCTCCGCGGTGGTGGGCTCGCAGACCGCCCAGGAGTAGGCGGTCTGCTCGTCCCATTCGCGGGCACGGCGGGCGACATAGTCGGGGTCGGTGATGCCGCCGTCGGCCAGCGCGGGCCGGTCATCGATGCGCTCGTCGGCCCGCAGCGCCCGCAGGTACCAGCCGCCCGCGTTGATCTCGATCGGTTCCATCAGCGCTCCCGCCGGTCGCGGTGCTGGTGGCGCATCTCCCGGGCCTGCCGGCGCAGTTCGCGGCGCTGCTGCTGGATCTCCCGGCGGTGATCCTCGATGCCCAGCCGGTGTTCCTCCGCGTCGACGCCGTGGCGGCGCTGTTCGCGACCGTGGCCGAGCGCGCCGAAGACGATGCCCGCCGCCGGAATCAGCAGGAACCACAGCCAGGTCTGCGTGGTGAAGAACAGCACCAGGGCCAGGATCACGATCAACCCCATTGCCGGGCCCCGGAACTCCGGCCGGCCGCGATGTGGCGGACGTTCGGGGACCGGTCCGGTGTCGGACACCGGTTCCGGCAGGTCCTCGAACACCTTCACGAGGTCGCCGCGCGTCACGGCGGCCGCGACCACCGCGCTGCGCTCGTCGAACTCGGCCACCGACAACCGGCCGGCGGCGAAATGATCCGACAGCCGCTGCATGGCGTGCTCGCGGTCCGCGTTGCCGATGCGGATGTCGGGAGAATCAGCCATGACATCGAGACTAGCGCGCGCCCGGCGGTACCGTGCGACGGCCGAAGTCCCCGCGTACAAGGCCGGAACCGACGCGTGCGGGAGGGCTGTCGCCCGACCCACACTGGTCTCCGGCCGGGACGCCGGTTTAGGGTCGAACCATGTTCCGGCAGCGTGGCATCGGCACCCCTCGCGCCGGCATCGCACGTCCCCCCTCGTCCCCGCATCCCGGCTCCGGATCACGCGGCGCCGAGCGCACATCCGGCACGCACGCTCGGAGGAGCTGACGGTGGCACGGCAGTTCGGCAAGTACCGGCTCGACCGCTTGATCGGGCGGGGATCGGTGGGCGAGGTGTGGCTGGCCCGGGATACGGCCACCGATCGCCCGGTGGCGCTGAAGATCCTCACGATCACCGCGGCCGAGGATCCGGACTATCGCCGGCGCTTCGAACGGGAGGCGCGGATCGGGGCCGATCTGCACAACCCGCATATCGTGCCGATTCACGATTTCGGCGAGCAGGACGGCCGGCTGTTCCTCGACATGGCGCACATTCCCGGGGCCGACCTGTCCGGGCGGCTGCGCGGCGGGCCGATCGGAGTGCCGCAGGCCGTCGACATCGTCTCGCAGATCGCCGAGGCCCTCGACGCCGCCCACGGGGCCGGGCTCATCCATCGCGATGTGAAGCCCGCCAACATCATCGTGCACGCGAGCGGCTTCGCCTATCTCATCGATTTCGGGATCGCGCGGGCGCCGAACCAGACCACCATCACCGCAACCGGTTTCACGGTGGGAACGCTCGCGTACATGGCGCCGGAGCGGTTCACCGGGCACGCGGACGTCCGCTCCGACGTCTACTCGCTGGCCTGCGTCCTGTTCGAATGCCTCACGGCGCAACGCCCGTTCGGCGACACCGACCCGGTGCAGCAACTGCACGCGCACCTGAGCGCCCCGCCGCCGCGCCCCTCGCTGGACGATCCCGCGATACCCGCGGCACTGGATGCCGTTGTCGCCCGGGGCATGGCCAAGAACGCCGACGACCGCTACGCGAGCGCCGGCGAACTGGCGGCTGCCGCCCGCACCGCCGTAGGCATGCCCCACCCGATCCACCGCACCCCACCCCTCGACGAGCAATTGTCCAGTGCGACAACGCATTCGGAACAACCGCGACACCCCGCACCACCGAATCCGCAGGCACCCGGCCACCCCCGAAACCGACATCCGTCCTCCCGACGCCTTCCCCCGGGCATCCCACCACCCAATCGCCCGAACACACTCGCGCCCTCCCGAACGACGCGGCTGCACAATCGAATCCGCAGGATCGGCCACTCCAGCCGACCCGCGCGCTACCCGGCAACCCGGCCGCACAAACGAACCCGCCGGCGCAACCACTCCAGCCAACCCGAGAACTGGCCGACAACCCAGTCGCACCAACGGGCGCCCCGCCCCAACCCACTCGCGAACTGTCCGGCGAAGCGGCTCGGGCAAACGTCGCCGGGCAGCCGCCACACCCCACCAGCGTGCTGCCCGATACCGCAGCTCCGCCGGCACAACCACTGCAATCGACCCGCGTACTGCCGGACGGCCCAGCCGCACAGCCGAACACACCACTTCGGCCCACCCGCGACATGCCCGGCACCGCGGGCCCGACGAGTACTCCGGGACAACCGAGACCCACGCGGGTGCTGCCGGGCACGGGCGCACAAGCGAATCCACCGGGGCAGCCGCCGCGGCCCACGCACGTATTACCGGGTGCGACACATCCGCCCCGGCCGACCCTCGTGGGCACCCGCATCGGCGGTTCGTCCGCCATAGCGCGGCCGACGCCACAGCAGCCGGCTCCCCGGCGCAGATCCACCGTCAAGATCGCCGCCGCCCTGGTCGGTGTCGCCATCCTCGGATTCGCCCTCGTCGCCGCGTGCACGGCGGTACTGACCTCGGGCGGCGGCCAACCCACCCAACACTCCACCGTCACCGCCACCGCGCGCAACAACTCCCCGGACACCGGCTCGGCGACGGGAAACGTCTGGCCCCCGCCACAACAGACCGGCACACCCCCCACCGGCAACGCCACCACGTTCCAAATCCCGTTCCCGTCGATCCAGCTCCCGACCCGATCCCCCCAGCCCCCACCCTCACCGCTCGAGGTCCCCGGCCTCCCCTTCCCCATCCCGGTCCCCCAAGCCCACAACCCGCACCCCGACAACGGCCACAACCCCAACCGCTGACATCGACCGATCCACCACCGACCGGACGATCCCGATACCGCCCAACCCAATTCGAAGACCGCTCCTACGGCCGACCATGCTCCCGCACGAGGAACGAGGCGGTGCCGGTCGCGTCTCCAGCGGGCGCAACAATCTCGCGCGAAAAGGCTCAGTCGGAGGCGGGAACCGGCCTCGGGTCCCCCGGGCCGGTGAACCGCGCGAGATAATCGTGTGCCCGAGACCACGGGTCGAATACGTACTCGGCACGACTGCGATGCCGGTGCCGGGCGCAGAATTCATCGAGCCCCATGCCGATCGGGCGCGGCCGGTAGCCCATCCCGGGCTCGGCCTCCTGGGAGACCGTCACGAGTTCGTCTTCGAGAGTCCAGCCACAGTGGTCGAAGGCCCACGTGCCATCGGAGACGTACACATGCCCCGGATCCTCAGCGGCGGACGGCCACAGGCCCATCGGCACGAATCCGCCCGGACACGCTTCCAGAAAGGCGTACGCCAGAATGTGGCAGGCACCGGCGGCGAAGAACCACTGGTCGGGACGGCACCAGGCCAGGTGCTGGTCGGCACGTTCCAACGGAGTCCGCCGAAAGACGGAACATGGAACATACACGCGCCCAGCGTATTCCACCGCTACAGAACCGGGTCCGGACAGCACCGAGGCCCGCCGACTCCGGGAGGGAGCGGGCGGGCCCTGGTGGGAAGTGTTGGGCTTACTTGATTTCGGCGAGGATGGTGCCCTGGGTGATGGCGGCTCCGGCCGCTATGGTCAGGCCGGTGACCACGCCGGCCTTGTGGGCGTTCACCGGGTTTTCCATCTTCATGGCCTCGAGGACCACGATCAGGTCGCCGGCCTCGACCGTCTGGCCCTCCTCGACCGCGACCTTCACCACGGTGCCCTGCATGGGCGCGGTGATCGCGTCGCCGGAGGCCGTGCCGCCGCCGGCGCCGGCGCGCTTGCGCGCCTTGGGCTTCTTGCGGATCACGCCCGCGCCGTTGCCGGCCGCCCCGGCCGCACCGGCGCCGACGGTGAACTGACCCGGCAGCGATACCTCGAGCCGACGGCCGCCGACCTCGACGACGACCTTCTGCCGCTCCTCGGCCTCGTCATCCTCGATCGGCTGACCACCGGTGTAGGGCGGGATCGGGTTGTCCCACTCGGTCTCGATCCACTTGGTGTACACATCGAACTTGGTGCCGTCACCGATGAACGCCGGATTCGACACGATGTGGCTGTGGAACGGCACCACCGTGGCCAGGCCCTCGATCTCGTACTCGGCCAGCGCCCGCCGCGACCGCTCCAGCGCCTGATCCCGCGTCTCACCGACGACGATCAGCTTCGCTAGCATCGAGTCGAACTGGCCGCCGATCACGCTGCCGGCCACGACACCCGAATCCACGCGCACACCCGGACCGGCCGGCTCCTTGTACACCGTCACCGGGCCCGGCGCGGGCAGGAAGTTACGGCCCGCGTCCTCGCCGTTGATCCGGAACTCGATCGCATGCCCGCGCGGCGTCGGATCCTCGGTGATGGTCAGCTCCTCGCCGTTGGCGATCCGGAACTGCCACCGCACCAGATCCAGGCCCGAGGTCTCCTCGGTCACCGGGTGCTCGACCTGCAGCCGCGTGTTCACCTCCAGGAAGGAGACGGTCTCGCCCTGCACCAGGTACTCGACGGTGCCGGCGCCGTAGTAGCCGGCCTCGCGGCAGATCCGCTTCGCCGACTCGTGGATCTTCGACCGCACCTCGTCCGACAGGAACGGGGCGGGAGCCTCCTCGACCAGCTTCTGGAACCGCCGCTGCAGCGAGCAGTCCCGGGTGCCGGCCACGATCACGTTGCCGTGCTGATCGGCCAGAACCTGCGCCTCGACGTGGCGGGCCTTGTCCAGGTACTGCTCCACGAAGCACTCGCCGCGCCCGAACGCCGCGGTCGCCTCGCGCGTCGCGGACTCGAACAGCTCCGGAATCTCCTCGATCGTGTGCGCGACCTTCATGCCGCGGCCACCACCGCCGAACGCGGCCTTGATCGCCACCGGCACACCGTAGGTCTCCGCGAACGCCACCACCTCGGCCGCGTCCTTCACCGGATCCTTGGTGCCGGCCGCCATCGGCGCCTGCGCCCGCTCGGCGATGTGCCGGGCGGTCACCTTGTCACCGAGATCCCGGATCGACTGCGGCGACGGCCCGATCCAGATCAGCCCCGCGTCCAGCACCGCCTGCGCGAAATCACCGTTCTCCGACAGGAACCCGTAGCCGGGATGAATCGCGTCCGCGCCCGACTTGCGAGCCGCGTCGAGAACCTTGTCGAACACCAGGTACGACTCCGCCGACGTCTGACCACCGAGCGCGAACGCCTCATCGGCCAACTTCACGAACGGCGCTTCGGCGTCCGGCTCCGCGTATACCGCGACGCTGGCGATACCGGCATCCCTGGCGGCCCGGATCACACGCACCGCGATCTCGCCCCGATTGGCAATCAGGACCTTCGTGATCTGCGCGCTGGCATGGCTGGGCACTGAGCCTCCTGTGCTTTGGACAACCTTCGTCTGGAGCGAGTGTAGGCAGTGTGCCAACAGACGCCGAACCGGGATAGGGCTACTGAACAGTAGGCCCCGATAAGTGACCGGTACAACAGCACGTCCCGATTGCGCCGCGCCCCCGCGGCCGGATCAGGAGGCGGGCACGGCCGTCCGGCCGACCTCGTGCGCGTCCCCCGGTTCGAGCCCGCGGACGATGGGCGTGCGCACGGCATTGCTCCACTCGGTCCACGAACCGTCGTAGTTGCGCACGTTCTCGCGGCCCAGCAGATAGGTGAGCACGAACCACGTGTGTGCCGAATGCTCCCCGATCCGGCAGTACACGACCGTCTCGTCGGCGGCGCGCGTATGCGCGTAGATGCGGTCGAGGTCGTCCCGGGACCGGAATCGCCCGTCGGCGGACAGCGCCTCGGTCCACGGGATGTTCACCGCCGTGGGGATGTGGCCGGCCCGCAGCGCCTGCTCCTCCGGGCGATCAATGATGCGATCGAGGTCGCCGCTGTACTCCGGGGCCGCCCGCACGTCGATCAGCGACCGCCCCAGCCGCGACCGCACCTCGTCCAGGAAGACCCGCGCCCGCCGGTCGTCCCGCTCGACCACCGGATACTCACCCAGCCCGGCGTCGGGAACCTCGAAGGTGGTGTCGCGCGCCTCGGAGATCCACGCGTCCCGGCCACCGTCCAGCAAGCGCACGTCGGGGTGGCCGAACAGCTCGAATACCCAGAGCGTGGCCGCCGCCGTGCCGTTCGCCTTGTCGCCGTAGACCACCACCGTGTCTTCGCGCCGGATACCTTTCGCCGACATCAATTCCGCGAAACGGGCCCCGTCGACGACGTCTCGCGTCTTCGGGTCGGTAAGCTCGGTGCGCCAGTCGATCTTGATGGCACCGGGCACGTGTCCGATGTCGTAGAGCAACACGTCCTCGTTGGACTCCACGATCTCGAGCCCCGGCGCGCCGATGTTTGCCGACAGCCATTCTGTGGTTACTAGTCGGTGAGGGTGTGCGTGGGAGCCGAAGGATGGGTGAGGGTCCGGGGCGACGGGCACGGTGTTTGGTCCTTCACGCGTGGTAGACGGATGATCAGCAGTTCCACACCGATCGTAGGTGCGAAGCGTTACAGCAGCCGGTTTCACATCACGAATCGGGTGAAGAGCGAATAAGTCGCAGCCGCATCCGATAAAGTCTCCCGGGAGGAGGGGTGAGCTATGTCTGATTCTTGGCCACGACGGCGCCTGCTCGCGATCCTACGTGGCGCCAGCGAGCCTCTCGATGCCCAAGAACTCGCGAGAGTCACCGGGCAACACGTCACGACCGTCCGCTTCCATCTGGACGTGCTGACCCGCGAATCGCTGGTGCGGCAGTTCCAGCAGCCGCCGCGCGGTCGCGGTCGGCCCCGCATCGGCTACAGCGCGGTGCAGCGATCGGTCGGCTACCAGGACCTCGCCCAGGTCCTGGCCGATCAGCTGGGCGGCGATCCGCGCCATCGCTCCGACGCGGCCGTCGCCGCCGGGCGGGCCTGGGGCGCCAAGCTGGAGAACCCCGACCAGCCGATCGCCTCGCTCGCCGACGCCAGGGACATCACCGTCACGACCATGTCCGAACTGGGTTTCGCGCCCGAACGCGATACCGCCACCGAGACCGACGAACAGTCGCTGATCCGGCTGACGGCCTGTCCGCTGCGGGATCTGGCGCGCACCCACCCGGAGGTCGTCTGCGGCGTCCACCTGGGCCTGATGCGGGAGATGATCGACCGCAACGGCGGCCGGGACGCGGTCAACGTGCGGCTGCACCCGTTCGTGGAGCCCGAGATGTGCATCGCCCGGCTCGAGGCGCTGCGCAGCACCCTGCCGGACCCGGCCGACCTGACCGATATGGCCGAGGTCGGCGAACCGCGGCTGGCCGCGCCGGTGGCCGGCCGGGTGGGTCCGCAGCTACGGGCCGACCCACAGATCCGCAACGCCGATACCCACGCCGGCAAGCAGTCGACGCAGCAGCGGTAGCCCGATGCCGATGACGCTCGACGGGTCACCGTCGATGCGGTCGACGAACCAGCCGCCGCGGCCGTCCAGGGTGAAGGCGCCCGCCACTCGCAGCGGCTCGCCGGAGGCGAGGTAGGCCTCCAGTTCGTCGGCTTCGGGCTTGGCGAAATGCACGATGGTGCGGCTGTAGTCGGAGGATTCGGTGACGGGGGCGCGGTCCCGCATCCGCAACACGCAGTGGCCCGTGAGCAGATCCGCGCTGCGTCCCGCCATCTCGGCCCAGCGTGCGCGGGCCACCTCGACGGTGTGCGGCTTGCCCTGCAGCACCCCGTCCACCAGCAGCATCGAATCGCAGCCGACCACAACGCAATCCGCCGCGAGGTCGGCGTCCTCGGTCCGCAGCGCCTCGGCCACCGCATGCGCCTTGGCCCGGGCGAGCGCGGTCACCACGCCCTCCGGCGGGGTATCGGGCGGCAGCGCGGCGGCGACCGCATCCTCGTCCACGTCGGAGACCCGCACGAGCGGGGACAGCCCCGCCGACCGCAATACCTGCAGCCGCGCCGGTGAGGCGGAGCCGAGTACGAACTCCGGCACGTCAGTCGCGCAGGTGCGACAGCTGGGGGAAGGCGTACGGCGAGATCGGCGAGGTCCCGCGATGCATCAGCGTCGGCTTGCCCCACTGGTCGATCGGGCCGACCGGGCCGGGGGCCGCGGACGAGCCGGCCGCGGCGGCCGCCAGCACACACACCAGGGCCGCGATCTCGTCGTCTGTCGGGGAACCCTTCAGGATCCGGATGACCGGGCCCGCGGGCGAATCGGCACCGTCCGCCTCCGGCTCCATCGCGACCAGTTCGTCGACCGACAGATCCAGTTCGGCGGCGCGCAATACCTCTTCATCAGCTACAGCGGTCACAGCGCCAGCTCCTCCTGTCCACCTGCCGGACCCGCGTAGGCCCGGCGCCGGCGGATTCCGGGCGGAATCCCGAACCCGCCAACAGTATTCGTTGGGCTCTCGGCGACGAGGACCCATCTTTCCATCTTTGCTCGGATGAGGCAGTCGTGCGCGGAATGCTGTTTTTTCTCACAACAAGTGTGCCCCCGCTACCGCGCATATCGCCGGATCAGAGTGGGATGTTGCCGTGCTTCTTCGGCGGCAGCGTCACCATCTTCCGTTCCAGCAGCCGCAGCGCCGAGACGATCTGGCCGCGGGTGTGCGAGGGCGGGATGACCGCGTCGACGTAACCGCGCTCGGCGGCCACGTAGGGGTTCACGAGGGTGTCCTCGTACTCGTTCTGCAGCTCGAGCCGCAGCGCATCGACGTCGGCGCCCTCGGCCGCCGCCTGCGACAGCTGCTTGCGATAGACGAATCCGACCGCACCCGAGGCGCCCATGACCGCGATCTGCGCGGTCGGCCACGCCAGGTTCACGTCGGCGCCCATATGCTTGGAGCCCATCACGTCGTAGGCGCCGCCGTAGGCCTTGCGGGTGATGATGGTGATCTTCCCCACAGTCGCCTCGCCGTAGGCGTACAGCAGCTTGGCGCCGCGCCGGATGATGCCGTTGTATTCCTGGTCGGTGCCCGGCAGGAAGCCCGGCACGTCCACCAGCGTGACGATCGGGATGTTGAACGCGTCGCAGGTGCGCACGAACCGCGCCGCCTTCTCCGAGGCGTCGATGTCCAGGCAGCCCGCGAACTGGGTGGGCTGGTTGGCCACGATGCCGACGCTGCGGCCGTCGATGCGGCCGAAGCCGACGATCACGTTCATCGCCCGCTCGGCCTGCACCTCGAGGAATTCGTCGTCGTCGAGCAGCCGCGTGATGATCTCGTGCATGTCGTACGGCTGGTTCGGCGAGTCCGGGATCAGCGTGTCGAGCTCGAGATCCTCGTCGGTCAGCGAGTCCTCGATCGCCGTGGTGATCGGGTCGCTGGCCGGGTAGCGCGGCGCCTCGGCGCGGTTGTTGCTGGGCAGGTAGCTCAGCAGCTCCTTGACGTAGTCCAGCGCGTCCTGCTCGCCCGAGGCGACGTAGTGCGCGGTACCGGATTTCACCATGTGGGTGTGGGCGCCGCCCAGCTCCTCCATGGTCACTTCCTCGCCGGTGACGGTCTTGATGACGTCCGGACCGGTGATGAACATCTGGCTGGTCTGGTCGACCATCACGACGAAGTCGGTGAGCGCCGGCGAGTAGACGTGCCCGCCCGCGGCCGCGCCCATGATCAGCGAGATCTGCGGGATCACGCCGGACGCCTGGATGTTGCGGTGGAAGATCTCGCCGTACAGGCCGAGCGAGACCACGCCCTCCTGGATGCGGGCGCCGGCGCCGTCGTTGATGCCGATCAGCGGGCGTCCGGTCTTGATGGCCAGGTCCATCACCTTGACGATCTTCTCGCCGTACACCTCGCCGAGGCTGCCGCCGAACACGGTGGCGTCCTGGCTGAACAGGCAGACGTCGCGGCCGTCGATGGTGCCGTAACCGGTCACCACGCCGTCGCCCAGCGGGCGGTTGTTCTCCAGCCCGAAGTTCACGCTGCGGTGCCGGGCCAGCGCATCCATCTCGACGAACGAACCCTCGTCCAGCAGCGCCAGAATGCGCTCGCGCGCGGTCAGCTTGCCCTTGGCGTGGACCTTGTCGACCGCGGCCTCACCCACCGGGTGCTGTGCCTCATCCAGCCGATTGCGCAGATCAGCCAGCTTCCCGGCGGTGGTGTGGATATCGGGTGCCCCCGCCGACCCCGGCGAAGGCTGCTGCTGGACACTCGTCATGCCCCGGAGTGTAACCAGTAGCAGTGCATCGGGAAATTCCAGTGGGGGCTACTCACGAGTACTCTTATTGGCTACTCGCCAGCCGAAAATGCCTGGTGAAGTGCGGTGAACGGTAGTCCGGACCCCGTCCGGCGAGGGGCGGAGTGCCCCGATTTTCAGGGGTGCGCACAAATGCCGGCGGCGGCCCGCCGTATCCGGTGGGCTCCTCGCGATCCGACATCTCGGCCATCACGCCGGTGCGCCCCGGCAGCGATCCGGCCACGGCCGTCACGCCGGCCCGGGCGGCTCACGGCGATCAGCTCAGTACGCGGTCCAGCGCGTCCACGGCCTCGTCCAGCTCGTCGACGGTGACCGTGAGCGGTGGACGGAAGCGGATGCCGCGCTCGCCGGTGCCGAGGATCAGCACATGTTCCCGCTCGCGCAAGGCGGTGACGATCTCGTCGCGGCGATGCGCCGATGCCAGCGTGACGGCGCACAGCAGGCCGCGCCCGCGCGGATCGGTGACCTCCGGGTGCCGGTCGGCCAGCGCGACGAGACGATCCAGCAGATGGGCGCCCAGCTGCCCGGCTCGCGCCGCGAGATCCTGGCTCTCGACGACCTCGAGGATCCGGCGCGCCCGGACCATATCCGTCAGATTTCCGCCCCAGGTGGAGTTCAACCGGGAGCTCACGGCGAAGACGTTGTCGGGCACCTCGTCCACCCGGCCGCCGGCCATGATCCCGCACACCTGGGTCTTCTTCCCGAAGGCCACCACGTCGGGCCGCAGGCCGAGTTGCCGGTAGGCCCAGGCGCTGCCGGTGGCGGCGACACCGGTCTGCACCTCGTCGAGCACGAACAGCGCGTCGTGCTCGTGACACAGCCGGCGCATCGCCCGCAGGAACTCCGGGCGCAGGTGCCGATCGCCGCCCTCCCCCTGAATCGGCTCCGCGATGAAACACGCTATGTCGTGCGGGTTTTCGGCGAACGCGGCACGCGCCTGCGCCAGCGCGCGGGCCTCCGCCGCCTCGATGTCGACGCCCTCGGCCAGGTACGGCGTCTCGATGCGCGGCCAGTCGAAGAGCGGGAAGCGGGCGGTCTTCACCGGATCGGTGTTGGTCAGCGACAGGGTGTAGCCGGTGCGGCCGTGGAAGGCGCCGGTCAGGTGCAGCACCTTGGTGCCCAGTTCGCCGGGGCGGCCGTGCATTTCGTTGTGCCGGCTCTTCCAGTCGAAGGCCACCTTGAGCGCGTTCTCCACCGCCGGCCCGCCGCCGTCGATGAAGAACAGGTGCGGCAGTGCGGGATCGCCGAGCACGCGCGCGAAAGTGTCGACGAAGCGCGCCATCTCGACCGTGTAGATGTCGGAGTTGCTCGGCTTGTTCAGCGCGGCCCCCGCCAGCTGGGCCCGGAAGGCCGCATCATCGGCCAGCGCCGGATGGTTCATGCCCAGCGCCGAGGACGCGAAGAACCCGAACATGTCCAGATACGGCGTGCCGTCGCGGGCGTCCACCAGCCGCCGGCCGCGCGAGGCGCGCAGATCCAGCACCAACTCGAAGCCGTCGGCCAGGATGTTCGCGGACAGGATCTCGTGTACCCGGGAGGGGGTGACCAGCGTGCCGTCGGCAACCGCCTCGGGGTGCTCCAGTTCGAGGGTCACATTCGTAGGGTACGCAAATATTTACGCTTTCGCTACGGGATCCCGGAAAGATTACGAGAGATGGTCATCTGTCATAGAATGTCTGCAAGATGATGGTGCTTCGGGTTCTGACGTTGGCGGTCGCGCGGATCTCCTGCAGCAGCTGCTCGAGGTGCCGGGGCGAGGCCACCCGCACCAGCAGCACGTAGCTCTCCTCGCCGGCCACCGAGTGGCACTCCTCGATGCCCGGGATGTGCCGCAACAATGCGGGAGCATCATCGGGCTGCGAGGGGTCGAGAGGAGTGATCGCGACGAATGCCGATAGCAGCTGCCCCAGCGCCTCCGGATCGACCTTGGCGGTGTAGCCGCGGATCACGCCGCGCGACTCCAGGCGGCGCACCCTGGACTGCACCGCCGACACCGACAGGTTCGCCTTCTCCGCCAGGTTCGACAGCGTGGCGCGGCCGTCGGTCATCAACTCGCGAATCAGGAGTCGATCGATGTCGTCCAAAGCAGGTCTCGCCGGTGCATCCGCCATCAGCGAAGGCTAACTCAGCAAACCGAACTCGTGGCAGGAACCGACCTCCGCGGCCTCCGCGCACGGCCCTCCGCGGCCGCAGGCGCACAGCACCGTCCACCCCGTCCGCCCGACCATGGAGCACAGCATGACATCGGCACTCACCGCCCCCGATACCCGCGAGTTACGCTCCCGCGCCGAACATCTACTGGGCGCGCTGGGCGCCGCCCCGCCCGAACCGGGGCCGCTCTCCGTGCGCACCCCGATTACCGGCGGCGAGCTGGCCCGGCTGCGCCCGAGTTCCGGTGCCGCCGTCGACGACGCTATCGGCAAGGCGGAGGCCGCCTTTCGGGCCTGGCGCACGGCGCCGGCGCCACAGCGGGCCGCGGTGGTGCGGCGGCTGGGGCAGCTACTCACCGAGCACATCGCCGAACTCGGCGAACTGGTGACCCTCGAGGCCGGCAAGATCGGCGCGGAGGCGCGCGGCGAGGTGCAGGAGATGATCGACGTCTGCGAGTTCGCGGTGGGGTTGTCGCGCCAGCTGTACGGGCGCACCATGGCCTCGGAACGGCCCGGACACCGGCTGATGGAGACGTGGCATCCGCTCGGTGTCGTCGGGGTGCTGTCCGCGTTCAACTTCCCCGTGGCGGTGTGGTCGTGGAACACCGCGATCGCGCTGGTGTGCGGAGACACGGTGGTCTGGAAGCCTTCGGAGACAACGCCGTTGACCGCGCTGGCCTGCCATGCGCTGGTACGGCGGGCGGCGGCCGACGTCGGCGCCGATCCGGAGATCCATCAGTTGATCGTGGGCGCCGCGGAGGTGGGTGAGCGGCTCGTCGACGACGACCGGGTCGCGCTGGTGAGCGCGACCGGTTCGGTGCGCATGGGGCGCACGGTGGGGCCGCGGGTGGCCGGCCGGTTCGGGCGCTGCCTGCTGGAACTCGGCGGCAACAACGCCGCCGTGGTGACGCCGTCGGCGGATCTGGAATTGGCCACGCGCGGTGTGGTGTTCGCCGCCGCCGGCACCGCCGGGCAGCGCTGCACCACGCTGCGGCGGCTGATCGCGCACGCCGATGTCGCCGGGCCGCTGCTGCACCGGATCGAGCACGCGTACGGGCAACTGCGGGTGGGCAATCCGCTCGACGACGGTGTTCTGGTGGGGCCGCTGATCGACGGCCGCGCGTACACGGCGATGCGGGAGGCCGTCGGCCGCGCGATCGACGACGGCGGCGAATTGGTCTGTGGTGCGGAGCGAGTCATGGTTGCCGGGGAGGATTCCTACTATGTGCGGCCCGCGATCGTGCGGATGCCCGCGCAGACGGCCGTGGTGCGCGAGGAGACCTTCGCGCCCATCCTGTACGTGCTCACGTATCACGACTTCGAGGCCGCGATCGCGCTGCACAACGGTGTGCCGCAGGGCCTTTCGTCGGCCGTCTTCACCGGCGACCAGCGCGAGGCCGAACGTTTCCTGGCCGCCGACGGCTCCGACTGCGGCATCGCGAACGTCAACATCGGCACGTCGGGCGCCGAGATCGGGGGCGCCTTCGGCGGCGAGAAGCACACCGGCGGCGGCCGAGAATCCGGCTCCGACGCATGGAAGGCCTACATGCGCCGCGCCACCAACACGGTCAACTACTCCGCGGATCTCCCACTGGCCCAGGGCATCCGGTTCGGCTGACCCACCTCGCGCGTACCTGTCGGCCACTCTCGCAGAGGCAGCGTCCGGGCGTCACGACAGCAACGCGATCACGCACGCAGACACACCATCCAGACACCACGACAGCCCAGCTCGATCACGCACGCAGAGGCAGCGTCCGGACATCACGACAGCGCAATCCGACCACGAACAGACACACCATCCAGACACCACGACAGCGCAGACCGCTCACGCGCGCAGGCGCACCGTCCAGACATCGCGACAGCGCAGACCGGTCACGCTCCCCGGCGGAATATCGATGCGCCAGAACGATTTCGCGGGTGCGTCGAGCGCGACGAGCAGGGCGGCGCGGATGACGGCGGGATGGGTGACGGCGATCGTCGGCGTCCCGTCCGCGGCGATGTCGCTCAGCCACTCCCGGACCCGCTCGATCACATCGATGACCGCCTCACCGCCGTGACCGCGGAACGCCGGGTCGGTGAGCCAGGCGTGCAGTTCGTCCTCGGGCACCGAGGTCAGCTCGCCGCCGCGCCAGGTTCCGGCGTCGAGATCGCGCAACCGCTCGTCCTCGTCTCCGGCCAGGCCCAGCAGCGAGGCGGTTTCGAGGGTCCGCCGTTCGGGGCCGGTCAGCACCCGAGCGCCGGGCAAGCGGTCGTAGGAGGTCATGGCGTTGCGGCCGCCCTCGGTCAGCGGCTCGTCCCCCGGAAACCGCGCCTTCCGCATCGCCTCGGTCACCCCGTGGCTGACGAGATCGACGCGGACCACCTGCTGCACGAACCGAAGCCTACGGCCCGCCGGACCGGACGGCACGGCCACCGCGACACCGATCTGCCACGTGCGCTCGCACATCCCGTCGGACTGGATGCGCACGGGCCTGATCCGCAGTGTGGTACCCACGGCGTCGGCGGCGACAGGAGCTGCCCGGCGGCGGGCGGGCGCCGCATGTGCGGAGCACCCGGGCAGAGGATGTGGGCCGCCGCTGTGGCCGAGCCCACCAGCGATCACGGGCCGCAGCAGCCGCCGGGCGTGACATCGGTCCACGCGACACCGGGATCACACCGAGCGATCGGCGCCGGGTGGTTCGTGTGACGGTTTCTCGAACACCGCGCCGGGGACAAGAGCCGTGGCGGCCCACCGGCCATCCGCACGACCGCCGGTGCGGACGTCCGCCACCGGCTCGCGGGCCGCCGAGCATCCTGTTCGGCCGAGTCGGCCGGCCGCCGCGCTCGCACCCTGCAGCGCCTGGCAGCCGGGTTGTGGCCGCCTTTCGAACGGGTCGTCTCCTGTGCCGTCGGATCGCGAGCGTCACCGCGAGGGCGAACGCCGTGGGCGGCACCACTGTGCCGCAGCGCGCAGCGCCCGGGACCGAGGCGGAACTCGCTCGGTCCAGGTGTCGGTGCCCCGGTGCACACTGGGGCCATGGACCAGTTCTCCCGACCCACCCAGGAGTGGTTCGACGGCGCGTTCCCGGCGCCGACGGCCGCGCAGCAGGGTGCGTGGAAGGCCATCTCGGCCGGGGAGCACACGCTGGTCATCGCGCCGACGGGTTCGGGAAAGACGCTCTCGGCGTTCCTGTGGGCGATCGACAGGCTGGCCACCCGCGAGCCCGCCGACGGTCCGCGCAAGACCTCGGTGCTCTATGTCTCGCCGCTCAAGGCGCTGGCGGTGGACGTGGAGCGCAATCTGCGGTCGCCCCTGGTCGGCGTCACCCAGACGGCGAAGCGGCTCGGGCTCTCGCCGCCGGAGATCACCGTCGGCGTCCGCTCCGGCGATACCGGCGCCGCCGCCCGGCGCTCGCTCCAGCGCACCCCGCCCGACATCCTGATCACCACGCCGGAGTCGCTGTATCTCATGCTGACCTCGGCCGCTCGGGAGACGCTGAGCGAGGTGCACACCGTGATCGTCGACGAGGTGCACGCCATTGCCGGATCCAAGCGCGGCGCGCATCTGTCGTTGTCGCTGGCCCGGCTGGACCGGCTGACCGAGCGCCCGGCGCAGCGGATCGGCCTGTCGGCGACGGTGCGGCCGCCGAAGGAGGTCGGTCGTTTCCTGGCCGGCCCGGCGCCGATCACCATCGTGTCGCCGCCGGCGCCGAAGACGTTCGACCTCTCGGTCCGGGTGCCGGTGGCCGACATGACCGAGCCGGACGAGTCCGGTGAGTCCGACCGCCCCGGGTCGATCTGGCCCCATGTCGACGCCGCGATCGTGGATCTCGTTCTGGCGCACCGCTCCTCGATCGTATTCGCGAACTCCCGGCGCCTCGCCGAGCGGCTGACGGCCCGGCTCAACGAGTCCTATGCCGAAAGCCTCGGCGAGACCGTGGATCTCGAGCACGAGGTGCCCGCGGAGATGGGCACGCCGAGCGATGTGACGCACGGCGGCTCGGCGCTGCTCGCCCGCGCCCACCACGGCTCGGTCAGCAAGGAGCAGCGCGCGCTGATCGAGGACGACCTCAAGAGCGGCCGGCTGCGCTGCGTGGTCGCCACCAGCAGCCTGGAGCTCGGCATCGATATGGGTGCGGTGGACCTGGTCGTGCAGGTGGAGGCGCCACCGTCGGTGGCCAGCGGGTTGCAGCGGGTCGGCCGGGCCGGGCATCAGGTCGGGGAGATCTCTCGCGGGGTGATCTTCCCGAAGCATCGCACCGACGTGATCCACTGCGCGGTGGCGTCGACGCGGATGGCGGCGGGACAGATCGAGGAGTTGAAGATTCCTGCGCATCCGCTCGACGTGCTGGCCCAGCAGACGGTCGCGGCCTGCGCGCTGGAGCCCCTCGACGCCGACGCCTGGTTCGAGACCGTCCGGGGCACCGGCAGTTACGCGGCGCTGCCGCGCTCGGCCTACGAGTCGGTGCTGGACCTGCTGTCCGGCCGCTATCCCTCCGACGAGTTCGCCGAGCTGCGCCCGCGAGTGGTCTGGGACCGCGATGCGGGCACGGTGACGGGGCGCCCCGGCGCGCAGCGGCTGGCGGTCACCTCCGGTGGCGCGATCCCCGACCGCGGCCTGTTCCCGGTGTTCATGGTCGGAGAAAAAGCCTCACGCGTAGGCGAACTCGACGAGGAGATGGTCTACGAGTCGCGCGTCGGCGACGTATTCGCCCTGGGCGCCACCAGTTGGCGCATCGAGGAGATCACGCACGACCGAGTCCTGGTGACACCGGCCTTCGGGCTCCCGGGCCGACTCCCGTTCTGGCACGGCGATTCCCTGGGCCGCCCCGCCGAATTGGGCGCCGCCCTGGGCGAATTCGTGCGCACCGCGGGCCGGGCGGTGGAGCGGGCACCCGCCGCCCAGCTGGACACGCTGATCCGCGCGGCCGCCGATCCGCACACCGCATTCGGCCCGAATCACACGGTGGAACAAGGCATGACCGCCGCCGGGCCGGGACAGCGGGGCGAAACCGGCGTCGATCCGGGGCAGGGCGTCACCACCGAGGCCGTATCGGACCGCCCACGCGGCGACCAGCACGGCGACGAGCAAGACACCCCCGAGACGGCATCGGCACAGAGGCCGCGAACCAGCGGGAACGCCGGGCGAAACGTCGAGTCCGACCAGAGAAAAGGCAGTATCCGCGATACCGAGGCCGGCACCGCCCCGGACTTCGAAGAACCGAACAAATACGGTGCGGGAGAGCATATTTCGGCCGGATCCGCACCCGGCCGAGAACGGGACGATGCGCAGGGACATCCCCCGGGTGGCCGGCGGCGAAGGGATGAGCCCCGGGCGGCGGAACAGTCGAACGGCTCGGCGCCGGGAGCGTCGGCTCGGGCAGCCGCTGCGGCCCGGCCGGCGACGCGTGGGCAACGGCGTGCGCCGGGCGCGAAGTCCGCCGGTTCCGACCTCGCGGAGCTCGAGCAGGTCGTGCACGCGGCAGGGCTGGACGATTTCGCCACCGCGAACCTGGTGTCGCTGCTGGCCGACCAGCGACAGGCCACCGGGCATCTGCCGACCGACCGCACGCTGCTGGTGGAGCGCTTTCGCGACGAGCTGGGCGATTGGCGGCTGATTCTGCACTCGCCGTACGGGTTACCGGTGCACGCGCCGTGGGCGCTCGCGGTGGGGTCGCGGCTGCGCGAGCGGTTCGGGGTGGATGCCGCGCCGACGGCCTCCGACGACGGGATCGTGGTTCGCCTCCCGGATACCACCGACGATCCGCCCGGGGCCGAGCTGTTCGTCTTCGAACCCGACGAGATCGATGAGCTCGTCACCGAGCAGGTCGGCAGCTCCGCCCTGTTCGCCTCCCGGTTCCGGGAATGCGCCGCACGGGCGCTGCTGCTGCCGCGCCGCGATCCGGGCCGCCGTGCCCCGCTGTGGCAGCAGCGGCAGCGGGCCGCGCAACTGCTGGACGTGGCGCGCAAGTTCCCGGATTTCCCGATCCTGCTGGAGACCGTGCGCGAATGCCTGCAGGACGTCTACGACCTGGCGGCGCTGCGGGACCTGCTGAGCAGCGTGGCCCGGCGCAAGCTGCGGCTGGTGGAGGTGGAGACGGCGGCGCCGTCGCCGTTCGCGAACGCGTTGCTGTTCGACTACATCGGGCAGTTCATCTACGAGGGCGACAGCCCGCTGGCCGAACGCCGGGCGGCCGCGCTGTCGCTGGATTCCTCGCTGCTCGGCGAGCTGCTCGGGCGGGTGGAACTGCGCGAACTGCTGGACGCCGACGTGCTCGAGCAGACCGAGCGCGAATTGCAGCGGCTGACACCCGAACGCCTCGCCCGCGACGCCGAGGGCCTGGCCGACCTGCTGCGGCTGCTGGGCCCGCTCACCGCGGCCGAGGCCGCCCGGCGCTGCGACGGCGACCCGCGGCCGTGGTTCGAGGAGCTGTCGAGTGCCCGTCGCGCCCTGGAGGTTTCGTTCGCCGGCGAGACCTGGTGGACGGCGGTGGAGGATGCTTCGCGGCTGCGCGATGCGCTGGGCGTGCCGCTGCCGATCGGCACGCCGGCCGCCTTCGTCGAGCCGGTCGCCGACCCGCTCGGCGACCTGGTCGGCCGGTACGCGCGCACGCACGGGCCGTTCGGCCTGGACGCGGTGGCCCACCGGTTCGGGATCGGCACGGCGGTCGCCGCGACCGCGCTGCATCGGCTCGCGCACGAGAAACGCGTCGTGGAGGGCGAATTCACGCCCGGGGCGGCCGGCGCCGAATGGTGCGACAGCCAGGTGCTGCGGCGGCTGCGACGGCGCTCCCTCGCCGCGGCGCGCAAGGAGGTGGAGCCGGTCGCGACGGCCGCGTTCGCGCGGTTCCTGCCGCCGTGGCAGCATGTCGGCACCGGCGACCTGCGCGGCGTCGACGGTGTGGCGGCGGTGGTGGAACAGCTTGCGGGCGTGCCGATTCCGGCATCCGCCTGGGAGTCGCTGATCCTGCCGTCGCGGGTGCGCGACTACTCCCCCGCCATGCTCGACGAACTGATGGCGACGGGCGAGGTGGTCTGGTCCGGGCACGGCCCGATCACCGCCAAGGACGGCTGGGTCGCCCTGCATCCGGCCGACCAGGCCGCCCTCACCCTGCCCCCACCCGACGACATCGACTTCACCGAAACCCAGATCCAGCTGCTGCTGGCGCTGGGGGCAACGGTGATTCCGGAATCGACTGCCTCGCAGAGCCAGGCCACCGAACCGGGCCGGTTCCGGCAGGCGGCCGGGCCGGCGAATTCGCCGGATCAGCGCACCGACTCCAGCGGGGAAAATGTTGCAGCGCAGCATGATTCGGTACCGCAGCGGGACCGCCCCGACATCGGCCGTGCGGACCGACCCGGCGGCACGACCGAAACACCCGCGCCTCCCACCGGCAACCGCCGACCGACCGAAACCGGCGCCGGGGCTACCGGTCGGGACCGCCCCGATCCCGGCCGCTCAGGAAAGCCGGACACGACAACGCCCTCCGGCGATAGCGGCGATACGTCACCGGCACCCGGCAGGCACGCATCGCACCGCCGAGACGCCGACCGCCGGGATACGGACGCGACAACAACCTCCGGCGACGCCGCCGGTCGCGTTCACGTGCTGCCGGGGACGGGTGGGGCGTACTTCTTCCGGCAGCTGTCGGATGCCACCGGTCTGCTCGACGATGCCGCGGTGGCGGCGGCACTCTGGGAATTGGTGTGGGCCGGCCACGTCACCGGCGATACATTCGCACCGGTGCGGGCATTGTTGTCGGGGACCACACGCAGCAGCACCGCGCACCGCACGCCGCGGCGGACACCGCGCGGCCGAATGTATCTGCCGCGGGCGAACATGCCGTCGCGGACCGGGCCGCCGACCGTGGCCGGACGCTGGTCGCTGCTTCCGGAACGGGTATCGGACAATACGATTCGCGCACACGCCACGGCCGACCTGCTGCTGGAACGGTACGGGGTGCTCACTCGCGGGGCGGTGCAGGGCGAGGGCGTACCCGGCGGATTCGCGCTGATGTACCGGGTGCTCACCGAATTCGAGGACCGCGGCCGCTGCCGCCGCGGCTATTTCGTGGATTCGCTCGGCGGCGCGCAGTTCTCCACGACCGACGTGGTCGACCGGCTCCGCACGTTCGACACCGACCGCACCGAGCGGACCTCCGGCGGCGCGCTGGCGCTGGCCGCCTGCGATCCCGCCAACCCGTACGGCGCGACGCTGCCGTGGCCCAAGGGCCCCGAGGGCGGCGGTCATCGACCGGGCCGCAAGGCGGGCGCCCTCGTCGTCCTCGCCGACGGCGATCTCGCCCTGTACCTGGAGCGAGGCGGCAAGACATTGCTCACCTTCACCGAGGATCCCCAGGTCCGCGCCCGGGCCGCTACCGCCCTCGCCGACCTGGTCCACCACCGCCGCGTCGACTCGCTCGTGATCGACCGCGTCGACGGAGACTCCGTGCACGGCAACACCTTCGCCACCTTCCTCACCGAGGCGGGATTCGCCGCCACACCCCGGGGATTCCGCCTACGGAGCAAGCCGTGAACCAGTCCACGGTAGACAGCCCGCACGGCGCCGCCGAGAACACCGTCGGTCCCGCAGCCGAGCACAGGCCGAGTCTCATCGCGCGGCACCACCCGAACGTGCCGCCGAGCACATCACCGGCCCCACGGAGCGAGCCGTGCACCACGACAACGCCAACCGTCGCACGAGTTCGGTGAGCGGCCATGCCGGAAGGTGATGTCGTCTACCACACCACCGAACGACTACGCGACACACCGGCCGGAAAACCACTGACGCGCAGTAACTTCCGGCACCGCACGAACCTCGCCGCCGAGCACATAACCGGCCCCGCGGAGCTGGCCGTGCACCACGACAACGCGACCCATCACACGAATCCGGTGAGCGGCCATGCCGGAGGGTAATGTCGCCTACCACACCACCGAACGACTCCGCGACACACCGGCCGGAAAACCACTGACGCGCAGCGAATTCCGGCACCGCACGAACCTCGCCGCCGAGCACATAACCGGCCCGGCGGACCAAGCCGTGCACCACGACAACGCGACCCGTCGCACGAATCCGGAGGGTGGCCGTGCCGGAGGGTGATGTCGTCTATCGTACGGCCGAACGGCTGCGCGACGCGCTGGCCGGGAAGACGCTGACGCGCAGTAATTTTCGCGTTCCCCGGTACGCCACGCTGGATCTGCGCGGGCAGCGGGTCGACAGTGTCGGCAGCTACGGGAAACATCTGTTCGTCCGGACCCCGAGCGTGTCCATTCACACCCACCTGAAGATGGAGGGCGAGTGGCGGGTCTTCCGGCCCGGGCAGCGTTGGACCAAGCCGGGATTCACCGCGCGCCTCGTGCTGTCCGCCGAGGACGCCGAGGCGGTCGGGTTCGCCCTCGGCCAGGTGGAGGTGCTGCGCCGCGCCGACGAGCACACCGCGATCGACCATCTCGGCCCGGACCTGCTCGGCCCGGACTGGGATGCGGCGGAAGCGACCCGGCGGCTGGCGGCGCACCCCGATCGACCCATCGGCCTGGCGCTCCTGGACCAGCGCAATCTGGCGGGGATAGGCAATATCTATCGCAGCGAGGTCTGCTTCCTGTGCCGCGTTCACCCGGCCACGCCGGTCGCCGAGATCGCCGACCTTCCGGAACTGGTCGCGGAGGCCCACCGAGTCCTCGACGAGGCAGCGCACGGCCGGCCCTGGCGGCCGCTGGCCTACGGGCGGAATCGGCAACCGTGCCGGCGGTGCGGTACCGGGCTGGTGGTCCGGCTGCTGGGCGACGACACGGCGGCGCGGTCCGAGCGGGGCATCTATTTCTGCCCGCGCTGCCAGCCGGAACCCGGCCGCGGCGGCACCTCTCCGGCCTGAGGTATCCGCAGGTGGCAGCTCTATTTGCCATTCAGTTGCTAACATTTCAACCACTGCGTCCGACACCCTCAGCGACGATCGGAATCACAATGCAGGAGCGTGCGGATGACGGCGACGATGGACCGGCGGCGATTCGTCGGCATCGCTACCCAACTGCTCGTCGCGGCCATCGCGATCGCCGTGACGGCCCTGTTCTCCTGCGTCCTGCTGCAACAACATCCGCAGAGCAGCGTCACCCGGCCCAGCGGCCAGGCGCCCCCGGCCGCCACCTCGCCACCGTGACGCTTACTCGTCCACGGTCTACTCGCCGGGCCTGACCAACCGGCGCCGACGACCACGCCGACGCCGTCCCGAGAACGGCACGTCGCACGCCCGGGGTCGGGACCCCTCGATCTCGCCGAATCGTTTGACCTCGCGGCACAACTCGCTTCCGCGATGGGCGACGATCCGCGTCGGTATGTGGTCATCGGAGGTGGTCTGGCCGGACTCGCCGCGGTCGTCTGGTGGCGGAGGCCGGTAAGCAGGTCACCGTGCTGGAACGGCGCACCCGGCTCGGCGGGCGCACCCGGGCGATGCGGGTCGAATCGGTGGACGACGTTCCCGACAACGGCCGGCATGTGATCGCCAGCGGCTATATGCACCTGTTCCGCTACCTCGACAGCATCGGCACCAGACAGTTCGTCGCATTTCCCAGGGGCGGGACGCTGCGCTGGCCGGACGGCCGCAAGGCGGACGTGCGGACCACCGGCATCCGCGCGGTCCGGACCCTGCTCGGCGTCCACCCGGACATGAGCCCGATCGACCGGCTCCGATCCGCGCGCGCCACACTGCGACTCGGCTGGCAATGCCTGCGCCGGCCGGAGGATCTGGCCGATCTCACCACCGAACAGTGGTTCCAGCGGGTCGGCATGCCGGCCGCGGCGCGGGAGGCGCTGTGGGACTGGATGGCACTGAGCATCGCCGCCGAACCGGTGCAGCGGGGATCGGTGGTTGCGGCACAGGTGGTCAAGATGCCCAAGGCGACCTTCTCCCAGGTGCTCGGCACGCACGGACTGCGGCAGCCGCAGCGGACGTCGGTTCCGACGCTGGTGCCGGCCGGCGACTGGACCGCCACCGACTGGTCGGCCACGATGGAAAGTGCCGTGCAGAGCGCCGCGCGAGCCGTGGACCTGCTGCTCGAGCTACCGTCGGAGCCGTGACCGCCGAGCGCCCCACCGTCAAACGCCGCATGTCGGCCGCCGGCCGGCGTGCTCAACTGCTGGACGTGACCCGGGATATCGTGGCCGCCGAGGGCTTCACCGCCGTGAGCATCGACCGGGTCGCGCGCGCCGCCGGCGTCACCCGGGCCGTGCTGTACCAGCAGTTCACGGATCTGCCAGGTCTGGTGACGGCGCTGCTGGAACGCGAGCGGGCCATCGCACTGGCCGGTGTGGACAGCGTCGACCGGCCGGTGCCCGAGGACGACGTCGATGCCGTCGGTCGCGGCATCCTCGCGTATCTCCATGCGGCACCGGTGAGTTGGCGCATCATCCTGCATCCGCCCGACGGCGCGCCACCCGGACTGCGCGAGCACATCGAACTCGGCCGCGCGTACGCCCGCCGGGTGAGCGCCCGCCACCTGTCCCGCGTCGCCGGTATGCCGGTCGATCCGGACGGCCCGACGTCGCGAATCCTGTTGTCCGCCATAGAGGAGCTGGCCCGGCTCCACCTCGACGACCCGGCCGCCTATCCGGACGACCTGGTGCTGCGATATCTCCGGTCGCTCGTCGCCTGGGCCGCACATCTCGAAACCATGGGCTGATCGGACTCGACGGTCGGCACCGATGCAATCCCCGCCGACCCCGGTGACCATGTCGCGCCACCGATATCGTGCGCCCGTCGCGCCCACCTCGGCACGGTGCCCGCAGGCCCGGGCACCGGGCCGGCACCGACCAGCCACCAGGAGGACGCTTCTATACCGCGAGACCGACAGGCTGGTACTCGAACGAGTCCACAGTCGGTAGCGCTGATCCGTTGCGGTGGCGGGAAAGTCGTTGTAGCCAAGGTGTCGACCGGCACCATCGACGACGCCTTGCCGGTCGGCCGCGCGTGCGACTCGTACCCCGTCGGGCCGGATCGACCGGCCGGAACAGGAAAGCCACTCCGACCGCTGGTCGGCACGAACCACCGGCCGGTCGGCACTAGGACGGATATCCAGCGGCGATCCGAACACCTTGGCCCGCAACCGAATCCGCGCTCACCCTTCGGACGGTACCGGCTCCAGGATCTCGGGGCGCGGTTCCGGCGCCGCCGCCCGCAGCGCGTCGGCCGCGGCATCGTCGGGCTGGGTCTGCGAGCGGATCTCCGCGTCGACCCGCGCGTTGTAGGTGTCGACCTCCCGGGTGATCTCGGATTCCTTCCAGCCCAGCACCGGCGCCATCAGGCGCGCCACCTCGTCGGCGCAGTCGACCCCGCGGTGCGAATACTCGATGGAGATGCGGGTGCGGCGGGCCAGGACATCGTCCAGGTGCAGCGCGCCCTCCGCGGCGGCCGCGTACACCGCCTCGACCCTCAGGTACGTGGGCGCCGCCGTGATCGGTTGCAGCAGTTCCGGTGCGCCCGAGGCGAGGTCGAGGACCCTGGTGATCAGCGAACCGTAGCGATTGAGCAGATGTTCGACCCGATAGGGATGCACATTGTAGGTTTCGGCCAGGTGCTGGGTCTGATTCAGCAGCGCGAAGTAGCCGTCGGCGCCCAGCAGCGGCACCTTGTCGGTCACGGTGGGCGAGACGCGCTGCGGAATATCTTGTGCCGCGGCGTCTACCGCGTCGTAGGCCATCACCCGGTAGGTGGTGTACTTGCCGCCCGCGATGGCTACCAGCCCGGGGGCGATGCGCGCGACCGCGTGCTCGCGCGACAGCTTCGACGTCTCGTCGCTCTCCCCCGCCAGCAGCGGCCGCAGGCCCGCGTACACGCCCTGGATGTCGTCGTGTGTCAGCGGCGTGACCAGCACCTCGTTCACCCGGGCCAGCAGGTACTCGATATCGGCCTCGGTCGCCGCCGGGTGGGCGAGATCGAGGTTCCAGTCGCTGTCGGTGGTTCCGATGACCCAGTGGTTACTCCCCCACGGGATGACGAACAGCACCGAGGTCGGGGTGCGCAGGATCAGCGCGGTGTCGCTGGCGATGCGGTCGCGCGGGACGACGATGTGCACGCCCTTGGAGGCGCGGACGTGGAAGCGGCCGCGCAGGTGCGACAGCGCCTGGATCTCGTCGGTCCACACGCCGGTGGCGTTGACGACGACATGTCCGCGCACCTCGGTGGTGCGGCCGTCCTCGCTGTCGCGCACCTTCACCCCGACCACCCGGTCGGCCTCCCGCAGAAAACCGACCACCTGGGTGGAGGTGCGCACCACCGCGCCGTAGTGGGCGGCGGTGCGGGCCACGGTCATGGTGTGGCGGGCGTCATCGACGACGGTGTCGTAATAGGTGACGCCGCCGATCAGCGCGCTGCGCCGCACGCCGGGGGCCAGTCGCAGCGCACCCGACCGAGTCACATGATGTTGTCCGGGAACGGATTTCGCGCCGCCCATGGTGTCGTACAGGACCAGGCCGGAGGCGACGTACGGCCGCTCCCAGATCCGGTGGGTGAGCGGATAGAGGAAACGCAGCGGCTTCACCAGATGCGGCGCAAGGGTTTTCAGGCTCAGCTCGCGCTCGTGCAACGCCTCGCGCACCAGCCCGAACTCCAGCTGCTCGAGGTAGCGCAGCCCGCCGTGGAACATCTTCGACGACCGGCTCGAGGTCCCCGACGCCAGATCGCGGGCCTCCACCAGCGCGACCTCCAGGCCCCGGGTGGCCGCGTCCAGCGCGATGCCCGCGCCGACCACGCCGCCGCCGATCACCACCATGTCGAAGTGGTCCTTGCCGAGCCGCTCCCAGGAGTCCGCGCGCTGCGCGGGCCCCAGCTCACCGGCGGATTGCTCGTGCGGTTGCGTCTTCTCCGTCATCACCGACTCCTCCGAACACCGTCGTTCCGGGTTGTGGATCTGCCCGCTGTTGGTGAAGCTCTCGTCCGGCCGCTCGGGTACAGGCCAGGGAAATCCCGGCCGGGACCGCGCTCGTGACGCACGTCCCGGACTACCCACGAGTAACCAACGCCCACAGTAACCCACACGCAACCCTCCGGGCGATGTGACCTTCCCGCGGTGTCGGCCGGAACCGGAGGAGGAGGACTGCGTGGCGGCACCCGTTCGAGGGCACCGCCACGCGACCGTCCCGGCTACGGGGCCGGAGGAGGCGGGTCGATCACACCCGGCTGCTTCTCCCCGGGCGGAGGCTGCGGAGTCGGACAGGGCGTCGGACACGGATCACCCCCGGCTGCGGATCCGCCACGGCGACAGCCGGAGCCATGAAGGCCGCACCCGCAGCCAGCACACCGACAAGACACTTCGCAATCATGAGTACTCCCCCGTCGTTCGCCTACGACGGTACCAGGAAGGCCCATGACCGCTGGAGCCGAAATAGCCCGGTCCGGACGAAGATTGTTGCGGCAGCGCCCTATTCGCCGACGACCGACGCCAACCGGCCGACGGCCTCGCACAGCGTCGCGGTGTCGGCGGTGGTGAAGCACATGCGCAGGGAGTGGCGGTAGGGCCGGGTGACGGCGAAGGCCGAGCCCGGGACGTAGGCGACGCCGTGGTCGATGGCGCGCGGCAACAGATCCGCCGTGTCGGTGCCGTCGGTGAAGTCGGCCCAGACGAACATGCCGCCGGCGGCATCGGTGCTCACCAGCCGGTGGCCGAGCCGGTCGCGCAGGGCACCGACCAACGCGGCCGCCCGTTCGCCGTAGATCCGGCGGACCTTGTCCACATGCGCCGTCAGCCAGCCGGCATCGGCGAGCAGGTCGGCGGCGATCTGCTGGGTCAGTGCCGAACCGCAGAGATCGGCACCCTGTTTGAGCAACTCCACGCCTCGGCACACCGCGTCCGGGGCGACCATCCAGCCGACCCGCAGGCTGGGCGCCAGGATCTTCGACGCACTGGACAGGCGAATCACCGTGGGCGAGTAGGACGCAACCGGAGCCGGCGCCGAGCCGTCGAACCACAGGTCGCCGTACGGATCGTCCTCGACGACCCAGAACCCGTGCCGCTCGGCCAGTTCCGCCAGCGCACGCCGGCGGTCCGCGCTCATGGTGACGCCGCGCGGATTGTGGAAGCTGCTCACCGTATGCACGAGCGCGGGCCGCTCACCGCGGTCGATCAGTTCGACCAGGGCATCGATCCGCATGCCCTCGGCGTCCAGCGGAACGCCGACGACCCGCGCCCCGGCGGCCCGGAACACCTGCAGCGCACCGACATACGCCGGATCCTCCACCACGACCAGGGCGCCCGGGTCGACCAGCACCTCGGCCAGCAGCGACAACGCCTGCTGCGATCCGTGCGTGACGAACACCTCCTCGACGGGCACCGAGCGATCCAGCCGCGCCGATTCCCGCGCCGCCAGCACGGCGCGCAGCGGCCCCCATCCGGCCGACTCGGTGTACTGCAACCGCGAGCGGTCCGCGAGCGCGGCCTCGGCCGCCCGCGCGATCCGATCGCGCGGCATGAGCTGTTCGTCGGGCAGACCGCCGGCGAGGCTGATGATGTCACCGCGGGCCGTCAGCTTCAGCAGGTCGCGAATCGCGGAGCTCCGCAGGCCGTCCAGACGATGGGCCAGGGGCGGCATGATCGACGACATGGAGACCTCCGAGAGCGGTGCGCGATATCGCTACTCTCGCATATCGCTCTCCAGGATATGAAACCAATATCTCATATTCTGAGACGCTACGAGGTCGCGGGTACACATCCCGAGGCCAGGAAGGCACCGACTGTCCGACCGAGTTCGGGAAATCACACCCGGCTTCCCGGATTCGTCCCGTCGGGAGTCCGCCGCTCAGGCGCTCCGATTGGCGATTCCGGTGATCAGGAACTTGTTGTCACGGTTCTCGACCGTCACCTGCTGCAGGTACTGCGGCGCACCGCCGTCGGGCCGGTATTCGTTGACGTCCACGTAAAACACGTTCGGCACGACCTCTTCGATGCGCAGGCAGTACGTGGTCCCCGACGGCACCTGGCCGTCGATGGCCTCCTGCGCGAGGCCCACCGTATTGGGCACCACGAAGGTGAGCGCCTTGGCGGCGCTGCGATCGACGTAGAACGCGTGCTGGAAGCCGAGAATCGCCGACGCACCGGTCTCCGTACCGCCGGGGCCGTTGCCGATCGTGACCCTGCCGTCGGTTCGGCTGGGGCACGGGATCGAGCCGGTCTCGGACGGCGGCGGGCCCGCGGTCTCCGTCGGAGTGCCGTCGTTGTTGCGGGTGGCGAACACGATCACCGCCGCGATCGCGACGATCACCACGAACGCGGCTGCCAGGCCGCCGAACAGCACACCCAGGTTGCGGCCCGGCTTGTCCGGCTCCGCTTCCGGTTCCGGGCGGGACGGCGCGAGCTTCTTGGCCAGATCGTCGTCGTCCCACAGCGAGGAGGACTCGCGCTGCGGCGCCGGCCGCGCCGCGACCATCTTCTTCGCCAGATCGTCGTCGTCCCACAGCGAGCCCGAGGACTCGCGGGGCGGAGTGGGCACCTGCCGGTGCCGATCCGATCCGCGATCGCCGGACGGATCGACGGGACGCTGCGGCGGGCGCATCGGCGGCGGAGTGGGCGGGCCCTGATGCGTGGGCCGCGACATCTCGGGGCCGGGCTGGGCGGGCCGGGAGACCTCGGGACCCGGCCTGGTAGGCCGGGACATCTCGGGGCCCTGATGCGTGGGCCGCGACATTTCCGGGCCCGGCTGCGCCGGACGGGAGACCTCGGGACCGGCCGCACCGCCCGACTCCGGCGGCAACATCCGGCGGGTCTCCGGTGCCGGGGAACGCGGCGCCTCGGGCGCGGTGCTCGAATCCGGCGCCCGATACTGCGGGGGCGGCGGGGGTACCGGAGGCGCGGTCGGGGCATCGGCGGGCTGCCAGCCCAGATTCGGCCGCTCGGGCACATCCGCCGGGGCCCAGCCGACCCCGGACGAATCACCGGCCGGCGGGCCGAAGTCGTTGAGTGGCGGACCGAATTCACTCAGGGGTGGGCCGAACTCGGACTCGCCCCGGTCGCGCCGACCCGGCCGTTCCGATTCGTCCCGCCTGGCATCGTCTTCGGAGGCCATCACCTACAGTCCCTTCCCCATGACACACATGAGAGGGCGGCCGCGAACGACCGCCCCACATGTCGATTCTGCCTGTGTCAGTTCTGGACCGACCCACTCCACTGCGTGGTAACACCGGCAACACTCGCCGTCTGCGGAGTCCACTCGCCCTCCGGCAGCTTACCAACCTGAGCGGCGGCATCGAGCGCCGCTTCGCCGCCCGGCTGCATCTTGATCCAGCCCTCGACGGCCGCCTTGGCCGCGTTGGCCTGGGTGGTGTCGACGTAGGTCTCGTTGGTGATGTCGTTGAAGCCGGTGGCCGACTTCAGGTCATCGATACCCGTGGTGTGGGTGTAGGTGGTGATCTTGATCTTGTTGGCCTCGATGTACTCGACCGACGCTCCGGCGTCGCCCGTGCCGGTCGGGGTCGAATAGCCCACGGTGCCGACGTAGCCGTCGGCATTGTTGAAGTGGTGGGTGTTGGCCACGTAGCCCGGCACCAGGCCACCGCCGTCGATATTGGCACCGACCTCGCTGTGCGGGCCCTGCATCGGGACGACCGGGGCGGCCGGGGCGTTCTGCAGCCGCGGCGCGCTCCACTGCGGCTCGACCTTCTCCTGCGACGGGGCGTTGTCGGTCAGGGTGTCCATGTTGCCCTGGCCGCCCTGCTCGGGCTGCATCGGACGGACCGGGCGCGGCGTCACCTGCGACTGATCCGGTTGCGGCTGTTCGGGCTTCAGCTGGTCGGCCTCGCCGTTGTCCGGCGCGGGCTGCTCGGGCACCACGGCCGGCTGGGGCGCGTTCTTGTTCTCCTGCCCCGGCACCGGCAGCGGCGCCACCCGCGGCGAGGTGATGCCCGGCTGGCTGGGCGACGCCTGCTGGCCCGGCGCCCGCTGCTCCGGCTGGGGGGCATTCGGGTCGGACGGGGTGGTGACGCCCGGCTGCGGCGTGGTGACACCCGGCTGGTTCGGCGACGGCTGCTGCTGCGGCGCCTGCTGCTGCGGCGTGGGGGCACCCGGCTGCGCTTCCGGCGCCTGGACCTCGTTGGTGCCCGGCTGCGCGGGGGTGGTCGGAACCGCCGGCTGGGCACCCGCCGGCGCCGCCGCGAGGATTGTCGCCACCGCGGCCGCCGTCGCCAATGGCAGGGAGGTGGCCATCGCCCGCGGTGCCCGACTCGGCTTACGATGTGTCACTGTCTGGCAATCCCTTCCCGAGTCCGGCCGCGCCTCATCATGCTCGGCCGATTCAGTTGTCCCTCATCAGATGACAGCCCGGGGGCCGCACGCGGAATTCGGCCCGGGAAGATCGATCCCCCCGTACACGAAATCAATCACACGCCCACCAGTCACATCTCTGCGGGAAGTGAACCATACGAACAAGTTTCAGGCAACAGGTATGAGGGGTGCGCACAGGCGCCGTCCGGACCTGCTCAGCAGGGTGATCGCCGCCACGGCCGCCCGGTCCGGACAGGCCCCGCCGGCCGTCGCCGCTCAGCCCAGATCGTCGTGGCGCATCAGCTGCCGCGCGGCCTCGGTGATCGAGCCCGACAGCGACGGGTACACCGAGAAGGTCTGGGCCAGATCGTTGACCGTCAGGTTGTTCTGCACCGCCATCGCGATCGGCAGGATCAGCTCGGAGGCGATCGGGGCCACCACGACGCCGCCGATCACCACGCCGGTGGCGGGCCGGCAGAAGATCTTCACGAAGCCGCGGCGCAGGCCCGACATCTTCGCGCGCGGATTGGTGTTCAGCGGCAGCATGACCGTGCGCGCGGGCGTATCGCCGTTGTCGATCGCGGTCTGGCTGACGCCCACCGTCGCGATCTCCGGGCGGGTGAACACCGCCGAGGCCACCGTCTTCAGCCGGATCGGCTGCACGCCCTCGCCCAGCGCGTGGTACATCGCGATGCGGCCCTGCATGGCGGCGACCGAGGCCAGCGGCAGCAGGCCGGTGCAGTCGCCGGCGGCGTAGATGCCCGGCACCGAGGTCCGCGACACCCGGTCCACCCGCAGATAGCCGCCCTTGCCGAGTTCGATGCCGATCCGCTCCAGGCCCAGGTCCTGGGTGTTCGGGGTGGAGCCGACCGTCATCAGCGCATGCGAACCGGTCACCGTGCGGCCGTCGGACAGCTTCACCACGATGCCGTCGGCGGTGCGCTCCACCGCGTCGGCGCGGGCCTGCTTGAACAGCTCCACACCGCGTTCCCCCAGCGCGTCCTCCAGGACCAGCGCGGCGTCGGCGTCCTCGCTGGGCATGATGCGGTCGCGGCTGGACAGCACCTTCACCTTGACGCCCATCTCCGTGTACGCCGAGACGAATTCCGCACCGGTGACACCGGATCCGATCACGACCAGGGTCTCCGGCAGTTGTTGGAGGTCGTAGAGCTGGCGCCAGTTCAGGACGCGCTCGCCGTCGGGTTCGGCGCCGGGCAGCACCCGCGGGCTCGCGCCGGTCGCGATCAGCACCACGTCGGCCTCGAGCACCCGCTCCGTGCCGTCGGACAATGTGGCCCGCACCAGGTGGGTGGCCAGGCCGGGGATCTGATCGATGAGCCGGCCGCGGCCGTTGAGGATGCTCACCCCGGCCGCCTGCAACTTGGACCGGATATCGGAGGACTGCGCCTGCGCCAGCGTCTTGACCCGGGAGTTGACCTCCGACAACCGCACCTGCGCCTGCGCCGGATGCAGCGTGATGCCCAAGTCGCGGGCGCGGCGCAGGTCGGTGCGCACGCCGGTGGAGGCGATGAAGGTCTTCGACGGCACACAGTCCCACAGCACGCACGCACCACCGATGCCGTCGCTATCGATCACCGTCACCGTCGCGCCGTGCTGGGCCGCCACCAGCGCCGCCTCGTAACCGGCGGGGCCGCCTCCGATGATGGCAATGCGGGTCATGTGTGTACCTCCGCTGTCGAACCGTCCAACCGGGATCTCCGGATAACCCAACGTTATCCGCCCTGCTCCGCACAGGTACGACCGCACTACCGGTGAGTAGATGACACAAACCCACCGGGGCGAAACCGCGCCGACCGAACACAAGCTACCCTTTCCAGGTGCCGATATACGCCGCCTACGGGTCCAACATGGATCCCGAGCAGATGCTCAAGCGCTGCCCGCACTCCCCGGTGTACGGAACCGGGTGGCTGGAGGGCTGGCGGCTGACCTTCGCCGGCGACGACATCGGCTGGGAGGGTCCGCTCGCGACGGTGGTCGAGGAGCCCGGCTCGCGGGTCTTCGTCGTGCTCTACGACGTCTCCGCCGAGGACGAGCTGAGCCTGGACCGCTGGGAGGGTTCGGACTTCGGCATCCACAAGAAGATCCGCCTCCGCGTCACCTCCGGCCCGGGCGCCGGCGCCGAGCCCGTCCTGGCCTGGCTGTATGTCCTCGACGCCTACGAGGGCGGGCTGCCGTCCGCCCGATACATCGGCGTGATCGCCGACGCCGCGGAAAAGGCCGGCGCCCCAGCCGATTACGTCCACGCCCTTCGCACCCGCAACAGCAAGAACGTCGGCCCGGGCACCTTCGAACTCTGACGCCGCGAGGACCGCGAGCCCACGGTCCTCGCAACACCGCGAGTCTCTGCCGGTCACCCCCACTTCGCCGTGCAGACCCCGCTAGTACCGGGGCAACAAGGTCGGTCTCGAGGGCTCGCGATACGCCGTAACGGGGAGCAAGAACGTCGGCCCGGGCACCTTCGAACTCTGACGCCGCGAGGATCGCGAGCCCATGATCCTGGCAACACCGCGAGTCTCTGCCGGTCACCCCCACTTCGTCGTGCAGACCCCGCTCGTACCAGGGCAACAAGATCGGTCTCGACGGCCCGCGCGATACGCCGTAACGGGAGGACGTGCGGCGTATCAGCGTGCCTGCAGGGCGAGGTTCGTCAGGGTGCGCACGCCGACGTCCAGGGCGCGTTCGTCCAGGTCGAAGGTCGGCTGGTGCAGGTCCAGCTGGGGGCCCTCGCCGCGCCAGACACCGAGGCGGGCCATCGCGCCGGGGACCTCCTCGAGGTACCAGGAGAAGTCCTCGCCGCCGCCGGACTGCGGGGTGTCGGCCAGCGCCTCGGGTCCGAGCGCGCGGATGGCGTCCTCGAACATCCGGGTGGCGTACTCGTCGTTCACCACCGGGGGCACGCCGCGCTTGTAGTTGAGCTGATACCGCACACCGGTCGGGGCCAGCAGGCCGTCGACGATCTCGCGGACCATCGGCTCCAGCAGCGACCAGGTGGCGTGATCGCCGGTGCGGACGGTGCCGGTGAGCATGCCGGTCTGCGGAATGGCGTTGGGCGCCTTGCCCGCCGACACCGCGCCCCACACCATCACGGTGCTGGTGCGCGGATCGATGCGGCGGCTCAGGATCCCGGGCAGGCCGGTGATCACGGTGCCGATCGCGTAGACCAGATCGCTGGTCAGATGCGGCCGGGAGGTGTGCCCGCCGGGCGAGTCCAGCACCAGCTCCACGGTGTCGGCGGCCGACGTGATGGCGCCGACCCGGACACCGACCCGGCCCACCTCCAGCCGCGGATCGCAGTGCAGCGCGAACATCCGCGACACGCCTTCCGCCGCACCCGACGCGACCATATCGATGGCGCCGCCGGGCATGACCTCCTCGGCGTGCTGGAACACCAGTCGCACGCCGACCGGCAGCTCCGGCGCCTCGGCCAGCGCCAGCGCGGTGCCCAGCAGGATGGCGGTATGCGCGTCGTGCCCGCAGGCATGCGACACGCCCGGGACGGTAGAGGCGAACGGAAGACCCGTGTATTCCTGCAACGGCAGGGCGTCCATGTCGGCGCGCAGGCCGATGCGCGGGCCCGCGGGGCCGATATCGCAGATCAGACCGGCGCCGGCGGATAGCTTGCGCGGTTCGAGACCGGCCTTGACCAGCCAGGATTCGATGAACTCGGTGGTGGCGAATTCGGTGCGGGACAGCTCGGGATTGGCATGGATGTGCCGCCGCCACCCGGTCAGGTCCTCGGTGTGCTCGCGCAACCACGCGTCCACCGCCCGGCGCGCGGCCGCCGCGGTGGACGCCCGGGCGGCGCCGTTCGGCGCAGGAGCGCTGCCGTTCGGCGCAGGAGCGCTGCCGTTCGGTGCCGGAGCAGTGCCGTTCGGTGCCGGAGCAGTGCCGTTCGGTGCGGTGACACAGCCGTTGGCCGCCGCGGCGGTGCCGTTCGGCGCCGCGGCGCCCGGGGTTCCCGCGGTCTCCTGCCGGGCCGCTTGCGGTGTGGTCTCCGATCCGTCGGTCGTGCTCACGGCGTCACCTCGCCGGCGCCCGGTGCCGCAGTGCACACTGCGCGCCGCGTCCAGGTTTCGCTCTCGAGCTCGATCACCGAATGTCCTCCTGTCGCCGACTGCTGCGCTCCAACAGCCTGTTCCTGTGCGATTGATCGCCCGCGACCCCGATCGCGGTGCGCGCCAGCGCCGTCGCCCCGTCCGTTATCGCGACGTCGGCCGACGGCGTGACGCACGCCGCCGCGAATTCCGGCTGATGCGTGACGGCGCCGCCGGCATCGATCCCGATAACCGGATGGATGCCCGGGATGACATGGGTGAGGTTTCCCATGTCGGTGCTGCCCAGTGGCCGCGCCGCCTCGAGATCCGGTGCGAGCGGCACGCGGCCCATGCCGACGATCTGCTCGCGATAGGCACACAGTAGTGCGGGATCGGGAGTCAGCTCGGCATACGTGGGCGCCAGCGTCCGGACCTCGTGGGTACATCCGGTCGCCAGTGCCCCCGCCTCGAAGCAGGCCGATGCACGTCGCACCAGATCGTCGAGGGATGCGGAGTCGACTGCCCGTAGGTAATACAGCAGTTCCGCATGTCCGGGCACTATGTTGGGGGCAGCGCCACCCGTCTTGACTATACCGTGAAGTTGTTGTCCAGGGTTCAGGTGCTGTCGCAGCAATCCGAGGGCAACCTGCGCGACCGTCACCGCATCGCCCGCGTTGCGGCCCTGTTCGGGCGCCGCGCTGGCATGTGCCTCGCGCCCGTGGAACACGATCGACAGATCGGCGAGGGCCAGCGAGCGCGCGCCGACGATGTCGTACGGACCGGGATGCACCATCATCGCCATCGCCGCGCCGTCGAATACGCCGCGCTCCAGCATCAGTACCTTGCCGCCGCCGCTCTCCTCGGCCGGCGTCCCGAACACCCGCACCGTGATGCCGCACGCATCGGCCACCTCGGCCAGGCCCAGTCCCGCACCGACCGCCGCCGCGGCGATGATGTTGTGCCCGCAGGCGTGACCGATCTCGGGTAACGCGTCGTACTCCGCGCAGATCCCCACCATCAGCTCGCCGCTGCCGTAGGTGGCCGTGAACGCGGTGTCCAGACCGGCCACCGGGCATTCGATCTCGAAGCCGCGCCGCCGTAGCGGCGCAAGGGTTTTCGCGACGCTGCGGACCTCCTCGAAGGCCAGTTCGGGCTCGGCGTGGATATCGTGCGACAGCGCGATCAGCTCGTCGGCCGCGGCGGCGACGGCGGTGTCGGCGGCCGTCACCAGCGCGGGATCCGGGGGAGCCGGGGTGTCGCCGGGCGCCGCGGCCGGACCGCTATATTCCGATCCGACCGTTCGGTTCGAGTCGCGGCCGGGTGTCGGTGAGGCGACGCTGCGTGGCATGGCACACAGTCTCGCACTGTGTCCGCTGTCCCGCCGCCCGGGTTATCCGGCGGCGAATGCCAGATTCTCCGGCGTGGTCGGGGTGGCCAGACCGGCCAGCGCGCGGGCGTGCAGGGCGCGCTTGATCACCGGCAGGTTCGGCTTGCGGTTGCCGGCCAGCGCGGCGGCCCGGGTGACCGCGGCGGCCGTCACCTTGTCCCCGTCGGCCTTCTCGTCGACGATACCGGCGGCGATCGCGTCGTCGGCGCCGTAACGGCGGCCGGTGGTCATGGCCTCGAGCGCGACCTGGTTGGTGAGCCGCTCGGTGACGAGCGCGTTCATCGCGACCGTGAACGGCATGCCCAGATGGACCTCGGGCAGGCACCAGTAGCCACGGTCGGCGCGCATCACCCGGAAGTCGTGCGAGGTGGACAGCATCGCGCCGGCGCCGAAGGCGTGCCCGTTCACCGCGGCCACGGTGGCCATCGGGAAGGTCAGCAAACGGCTGAACATCGAATGCACGCGATCCAGATACCAGTGCATCCGGTCGTAGTTGCCGAACAGCCAGTCGGTGTCCAGTCCGTTGCTGTAGAACTTGCCGGTGGACACGGTGACCAGCGCCGCCGGCTCGCCGGACGCCCCGGCGGCCTCGACCTGATCCAGCAGACCGTGGAACTCCTCGATCCAGTCGGGGTGGAAGCGGTTCTCACTGTCGGTCCGGCCCTCGTTGCCGAGGTAGAGGACGAAGACGTCCCCATCGCGCTGCAAGTACGGCATACGCTCAGCTTAACCGCGGTAGGACACAAGTTACCGACGGGTAGGGACCGGTACCCGCATGAGGTCCTCGGCCACCACCAGGTCACCGTGGAAGTACTTGCTCGCCTCGGCGCGATGGCCGTCCAGATCGGGGTAGCGCTGGGAGAAATGCGTGAGGACCAGCGTGCGCACCCCGGCCGCCTCGGCGACCCGCGCGGCCTCGGCGGCGGTCAGGTGACCGAAGTCGTGTGCCAGCACGGCGTCGGCGTCCAGGAACGTGGACTCGATCACGAGCATGTCGGCATCCTGCGCCAATTCCTCGACGCCCGAACACATCCGGGTGTCCATCACGAACGCGAACCGCTGGCCGCGCCGCACCGTCGACACCTCGTCGAGGGTGAGCACGCGCCCGCCGGGCAGACGCAGCTCGCCCGCGCGTTGCAACCGCCCGATGTCGGGGCCCGAAATTCCGTGGGCAGCAAGTTTTTCCGGCAGCATGCGCCGGCCGTCGGGTTCGGCCAGGCGGTACCCGAACGTCGCCACCCGATGCGACAGCGCCACCGCCTCCAGCCGAAAAGGCGCGTCCGGCAACGGCACCGGGCCGTCGTCGGGGATCGGATGCGACCGCAGGCCCGGATCCCGGTACCGCGGCACGACCTGGCTCAGCCGCTCGAAGTAGTCGCTGTCGGCCGCCGGAAAGCAGACGTCGACCGGATGGGCGACCCGGTCCAGGTTCAGCCTGGCCAGCACGCCCGGCAGGCCCAGGCAGTGATCGCCGTGGAAATGCGTGATGCCGATGCACGTGATGCTCGCCGCCGAGACACCCGCGTACAGCATCTGCCGCTGGGTGCCCTCCCCCGGATCGAACAGCAGCCCCGCTCCGTCCCACCGCAGGAAGTAGCCGTTGTGGTTGCGCTGGCGGGTAGGCACCTGGCTGGCCGTCCCCAGCACGACGAGTTCACGCACGGCCTCATCCTGCCCTGCCGCACCGTCCGGCGTCGCCGAACCTCACCGGGACTACGCGCGCAAGTCACCGGGACTACACCCTGCCCGCCACCGGGGCTGTACCGTCCCGTCGCCGGGCCTACGCAGTGCCCGTCACCAGGGCTACGCAGTACCCATCACCCGACTACGCGGTACCCGACACGGTGCCCGTCATGACAACTACACAGCGCCCGCGGCCGGGACTACACCGTGCCCGCGACCGGCCGCCGCGACCGGCCCCACTATCGTGGCCCGCATGCTTGCCGAACAGGCCGCCGAGGCGATTGCCGAACGGACCGGAGTCGCTCGCCACCGGGTCGCCGTCGTGCTGGGATCGGGCTGGCAGGAGGCGGCCGCGGAGATCGGGAACCCGTCGGCCTCCGTGCCGATGGAGGAACTCCCCGGCTTCGGCGCGCCCACCGCCCGGGGGCACGGCAGCACCGTGCATTCGGTGCCCGTGAACGGCTCGCCGGTACTGCTGCTGATGGGCCGCCAGCATCTGTACGAGGGCTACCAGCCGGACCAGGTGGTGCACGGCGTGCACGCGGCCGTCGCGGCCGGCACCGAGACGGTGGTGCTGACGAACGCCGCCGGCGGCATCCGGCCCGGCCTGCGCGTCGGCGAGCCGGTGCTGATCGGCGACCACATCAATCTCACCGGTCGCAGCCCGCTGTCCGGCGCCACGTTCGTCGACCTGGTCGATGCCTGGGATCCGGAACTGCGGGCGCTGGCCCGCGACATCGATCCGAGCCTGACCGAGGGCGTGTACGCCGGCCTCACCGGACCGCAGTACGAAACCCCCGCGGAGATCCGGATGCTCGGCACGATGGGCGCCGATCTGGTCGGTATGTCGACGGTGCTGGAGGCCATCGCCTGCCGCGCCGCCGGTGTCCGGGTGCTCGGTATCTCCCTGGTCACCAACCTGGCCGCCGGGGTCACGGGCGAACATCTGTCGCACGCCGAGGTGCTGGCCGAGGGGAACGCCGCGGCACCGCGGTTGGGCAAGTTGCTGCGGGGTGTCCTGGAGCGACTGTAGAACGCACCGATCCGACGACGCCGGAAGGGAAGCCGCTGATGCTCCGATTCGGGACGGCGGGCCTGCGGGGGCCGCTGCGGGACGGACCCGACGGTATGAACGTGGAGACGGTCGCGCGCGCGACGGCCGGACTGGCCGGCTGGCTGCGGGACCGGTGCCTGGGCGGCGGGCTGGTAGTGGTCGGCCGCGACGCCCGGCACGGCTCTGCCGAATTCGCCACGGTCACGGCCGAGGTCCTCGCGGCCGCCGGATTCTCGGTGCTGTCGCTGCCCCGCCCGCTCCCCACGCCCGTCCTCGCGTTCGCGGTGCGTGAGGTGGGAGCCGTTGCGGGCGTACAGATCACGGCCTCGCACAATCCCGCCGGAGACAACGGGTACAAGGTGTACCTGGAGGGCGGCCGCCAGCTGGTCCCGCCGTCGGACGCCGAGATCGAACGCTGCATCGAGGCGGTGCGCGAGCCGATTCCGCGCGCCGATCCGGGGCCGACCGCACCCGGTCCCACGGCGCTGACGCTGTCGGTCGGTGCCACGGTCACCGATATGGGCGAGGAGATCGTCCGGCGCTACCTGGCCCGCGTCGCCTCGCTGCCGCATGTGCTCGGCGGTCCGGACACCGGCGCGGGACTCCCCGTCTCGACCGCCCGCACCGCCGACCGGGGCACCGCCCGGCGCGGCGACCTGCGCATCGCATTGACCCCGATGCACGGCGTCGGCGGCGAGCCCGCCGTGACGGCGCTGCACGCGGCGGGATTCACCGATGTGCACGTGGTGGTCGAGCAGTTCGCGCCCGACCCGGACTTCCCGACCGTGCCGTTCCCGAATCCGGAGGAGCCGGGCGCCGCCGATCTGCTGCTGGAACTGGCCGAGCGGGTCGGCGCGGATATCGCCGTCGCGCTGGATCCGGATGCCGACCGGTGCGCGATCGGCGTGCCCGGTCCGGACGGGTGGCGGATGCTGCGCGGCGACCACACCGGCGTCCTGCTCGCCGATTACGTGCTGCGGACCGCGCCACCGGACGCCCTGGTCGCCACGACGGTCGTGTCCTCGCGGCTGCTGCGCGAGCTGGCCCCGGCGCGCGGCGCCCGGTACGCCGAGACGCTCACCGGCTTCAAATGGCTGGCGCGAGCGGGCGAGGGCCTGGTCTACGCGTACGAGGAGGCCATCGGGCACTGCGTGGATCCGGCGTCCGTACGCGACAAGGACGGTGTCTCGGCGGCGGTGGCGGCCGCCGACCTGATGGCGCGGCTGCGCGCCGCCGGGCAGCATCCGCTCGACATCCTGGACGACTACGCGCTGCGCTTCGGCCTGCACGCCGGCGATCAGGTCTCGGTGCGCCTGGCCGGCCAGGACGCGGCCGCCGACGTCGTGGCGCGCCTGCGCGACACCCCGCCCGAGATGATCGCGGGCACCCCGGTCACCTGCACCGATCTGGCGCAGGCCCGGGGCGGGCTGCGCACCGACGCGCTGATCTTCGAGGGCGAGTCGCAGCGGATCGTGATCCGGCCCTCCGGTACCGAACCCAAGCTCAAGTGCTATCTCGAAGTCGTGCAGCCGGTTTCGTCGGCGGCCGCGCTCGCCGACGCGAAACGGGCCGCCGCACAGCGGCTGTCGGAGCTGCGCGAATACTGCGAGAAGCTCTGACGGTCCGCGCCGCTACGGCCGGCGCTCAGCGGGGTCCGAACTGCCGGTCGCCCGCGTCGCCGAGGCCGGGCACGATGAACGCGTTCTCGTTGAGCCCGCGGTCGACGGCCGCGGTCACCAGCCGCACCGGCTGCCCGGAACCCTCCAGCGCGGCAATGCCTTCGGGCGCGGCGACCACGCAGACGGCGGTGATGTCGGTGGCATTGCGGGCGGCCAGCAGTTCCAGGGTGTGGCACATCGAGCCGCCGGTCGCCAGCATGGGATCCAGTACGAACACCGGATGTTCGGACAGATCCTCGGGCAGCGACTCCATGTACGGCACCGGGCGGTGGGTCCGCTCGTCCCGGGCGACCCCGACGAAACCCACCCGCGATTCGGGAATCAGCGCGCTGGCGGCGTCCACCATGCCCAGCCCGGCCCGCAGCACCGGAACCAGCAGCGGCGGCCGGGCCAGCCGCACGCCCTCCGTCGGCTCGACCGGGGTGGCGACCGCGAATCCGGTCAGCGGGGCCTCGCGCAGCGCCTCGTAGATCAGGAACCCGGTCAGGTCGCGCAGCGCGGCGCGGAAGCCCGGATTTCCCGTGCGCTCGTCGCGCATGGTCGTCAACAGGGCGGCGGTGAGCGGATGGTCCACGATGTGCGTGCGCATGAGGGAACGATAAGGTCTGTGCGGGCCGGGATTCGGTCCTGCGGCGGATTTCTCGTTCCTGGGGTGGAACTGTTCCCGTGGTACCTGCGTCGAAGTAGTCGGATGACGTAATCTGCCAGCAGACCAGCACGATGGGGGATGTTGATGCACAAGATCTCGGTCGACACCGAGGGCGTCGCCGCCTACGGCGCGACGGCCGGTGGCCTGTCCGGTGAGATGGCCATGGCGGCGGCCCGCGCGGCCGGCGCCGATCCGCTGCTGTTGGGTCCGATCTTCGGGCTGATCGGAGGCGATTTCGTCGCCGCGTACGCGGCCGCGCACGCCGGGCACGTGGCGGGTATCGGGGAACTATCGGCGGTGCTGGGCAGCATGGGCGCCGCGGCGGCGGGCACGGCCGCCGCCCACGCCGAGACCGATCTCGGCAACGCCGCGGCCGTCCGCGCCACCGAGGGAGATCTGCCGTGACGGGTGTGATCAACCTCGATGCCCTGGCCCAGCCGATCATCGAGTTGCTGTCGGCCTTCGGCAGCGGCGTGATGCCCACCGACGGCCCGGCCGATGCGCTCCGTCAGACGTCCACCACCCTGGACGGAATTCACCGGGCCGGCAGCGCCGGCATCAACCAGCTGACCGACGCCTACGAGGGCCGCGGCGGCGACGCCGCGATGGACAAGGCCCTCAAGGTACAGACGTCGTCGGCCACCATCTCCACCCGCGGCCTGGATATGGCCGATGTGGTCTCGCAGGCGGCAGCCTCGGTCCACACCGGGCAGAAGGAGCTGGACGACATCCTGCAGTCGTTCGCGCGCTCGGTGACGGCGCTGGGCCCGGCCGTCACCACCCCGCCCGGGCTGGCGGCCGTGGTCGGCTCCGCCATCGACCATCTCAACCAGGCCGTCAGCGTCGTGACCCGCACCCGCTCCGAACTCGACACGCACACCTCCTCGATGGGCGAGCTGACCCCGCCGCCGTCCACGCCTCCGCCGGCGAGCACGCCGGTCGCCCCGGCGGCCGCCGCCGCGCCGATCGCCGGCGGTCTGCAACAGGCCGCCCCGATGCTGAGCACCGTGGCCTCCACCGGCGGGTCGATGATGGACACGCTGGTCAGCCCCGCCTCCATGTCCACGCCCTCGCGCCCGAACAGCAGCGGCAACGGCAACGGCACGCCGAACAACAAGTACGCCGGCGGCGACAAGCCCGGCAGGCACGGCGGCGTGATGATCACCCTGCCCGACGGCAGCCAGGTCGAGGCCCCCAACGAGAAGGCGGCCACCGCGGTGAAGTCGGCGCTGAGCGCGCAGGGAACCCCCTATGTATGGGGCGGCAACTCCCCCGGCTCGGGGTTGGACTGCAGCGGGCTCACCAAGTGGGCCTACGGCGAGGCCGGCGTCGATATCCCGCGCCTGGCCGCCGATCAGAGTTCCGGCGCCACCCCGGTGAGTCCCGGCGATCTGATGCCCGGCGATCTAGCCGTCTGGGACGGCCACGTCGCGATGGTCATCGGCAACGGACAGCTAGTCGAGGCCGGTGATCCCGTACAGACCGGTCCGATTCGAACGGAGAACAGCGGAATGTCGTTCCACGGTTTCTACAGGCCCACCTCATGACCTCGCAGCAACCACAGCAGCAGATCCCCAACGTCACCGTGGCCGCCAGCACCAACCGCGGCGGCACCATCAGCGTGCGGGCCACCGACCAGGGCATGCCGGTCGAGATCAAATTCGAGCGCAGTGAATACCGCTACGGCGCAAAGGCGTTGGCCGCGGAGATCCTGCGGCTGACCAAGCGGTCGGCGATCGTCGCCAAGGCCCGCCGGCGCGAACTGCTGGCCGAGTCCGGCATGCCGACGGAGGTGCTGGACAAGCTCGGGCTGCCCACCCGTGCGCAAGCGGTCGACGAACTGGACCGCATGGACGACGCCGACACCGGCCCCACGACCTGGATGCGGCCGGTATGAGCGCGGAGGAGACAGCATGAGCGCGGAGATGGACGCCCTGGTCGCGCGGGCGACCGACAAGCTCGAGGCGCTGGAGGCCGCGCTCTACGGGCTCCAGCAGGTGCGCGGCCGCTATACCGCCGACGACGGCTCGGTGACGGTCGAGGTCGACTCGAACGGCGCACTGGTGGCCCTCGAACTCGCCGAGCCGGTCACTTCCCGGCCGCCGGCCGAGGTCGGCCAGCTGATCATCTGGGCGTGCCAGCAGGCCGCCCAGGACGCGGGCTCCCAGCGCTCCGAGGTGGTCGGCAAGTTGAACTCCGCGTTCGTGCCGCCGGAGCCGGAAACCCCTGCGTCGGGAACTGTTGGGGGGCGGGCCGAATAGTGCCGCGCGCGTCGGCTAGATAGGCTTCCGTTCATGGCTTCTGGAGACATCGTCCCGATCGAGCTCGGCCTGACCGACGGCGACCTCGTCACACTGTGGGCACCGCGCTGGCGGGACGGTGACGACGAGTGGGAGGCGTTCCTGGGGCACGAGGACGTTCTCTACGGCTTCGAGTCCGTCGCCGAGCTCGCCGCGTTCATCCGCACCAACCACGACAACGATCTGGTGGACCATCCGTCGTGGGACGTGGTGGCCGGTTTGTCGGCCGCCGAGCTGGAACCGGAGGAGCAGTACGTCTTCGACCTGGTCGGCGTGCCCGAGCTGGCGGCGGGCGATCCGGACCCGGAGATCCTGCAGGAACTGGAGGAGACCCTCGACATGGTCCGCACCCTCGGCGAGGTGTGCGAACTCGAGGTGGTGACGAAGTTCTTCGGCTCGCATCCGGTGCTCGGCGCGCTGCCCGCCGGGGTGAGCGCGTTCGTCGGCCGCGAGGGCGAGGAGCTGTGGGACCAGATCGGCTCGGCCATCGCCAAGGACTGGGACGCGGTGGTCGACGCCATCGATTCGACGGTGCGGACACCGGACGTCGACGCCGAGGCGGTGTCGGTGGCCGAGGCGGAACTGCTCGCGGCCGAGGAGAACGTCGTCGATGCCGAGGACGCTGCGGACACCGACGACGACAACGACTTCGAGCCGGTCGACCTGAGCAAGACCGACGAGGACGACGAAGACGAGGACGAGACCCTCTGGCACGAGGTCGGCATCGACCCGGTCAAGATCGTCACTTCGGGAGACACCTTCTTCACGCTGCGCTGCTACCTCGACGACGATCCGGTGTTCCTCGGCACCGACGGCACCATCACGGTGTTCACCTCGGAGCGGGCCCTGGCGCGCTACCTCGCCGACGCCCACGAGCACGATCTGGCCCGTGTGAGCACGTACGCCGACGTGCAGACCGCGGCCACCGACGGCTCGCTCGAGATCGAGGTGGAGGACGAGAACGTCTACGTGCTGCCCGGCCTGGCCGACGATCTGGCCGAGGGGCCCAAGTCGGTCGATGTCGATCAGCTCGACCTGGCGGTCGAATTGTTCACCGACGCAGCCGATTACGCCGGCGACGAGTCGGTCGAGCAGGCGCTGGCCAAGTCGGTCCCGCTGGGCTGGTACGTGTCGTACCTGTTGGAGCCCGACCCGACCCGGATGGCCCCGAGCCCGCCGTTCGCGGCCGAGGCCGAGGCGTGGCGGGCCCTGGAGCAGGCGTTCGAGACCCGGCTGCAGAAGGGCTGAGCCGGGCGCACGGCTCAGCCGAGCACCCGGCGTGGCTCAGCCGAGCAACACCGCGTAGCCGGGCTTGATGACCTCGTCGATGATGCGCAACCGCTCCGGGAACGGGATGAAGGCCGACTTCATCGCGTTGATGGTGAAGCGTTCCAGATCGCTCCAGCCGTAGCCGAAGGTGTCCACCAGCTTGCCCATCTCGCGGCTCATATCGGTGTCGCTCATCAGCCGGTTGTCGGTGTTCACCGTGACCCGGAAACGCAGCCGGGCCAGCAGGTCGAACGGATGCTTGTCCAGCGACGGCACCGCTCCGGTCTGCACATTCGACGACGGGCACAGCTCCAAGGGAATCCGCTTGTCCCGCACGTAGTTCGCGACCAGGCCGAGGCGTGGTTCGGCGCCGGTAGCGGTGTCGGAGTTCCGGTGCCAGCGGGACCCTCGGTGGTGACGCAAGCTGCCGCCTTCGGGCCCCGACGCCGGCACCGGGGTGTCGGAATCGAAGATGTCGTCGGTGATGCGCACGCCGTGGCCGAGCCGGTCGCAGCCGCAGAACGCCACCGCCTCGTGGATGGACGGCAGGCCGAACGCCTCGCCGGCGTGGATGGTGACGTGGGCGCAGTTGGCGTGCATGTACTCGAAGGCGTCCAGGTGCCGGCTGGGCGGATAGCCGGCCTCGGCGCCCGCGATGTCGAAACCGCCGACCCCGCGGTCCCGGAAGCGCACCGCCAGTTCCGCGATCTCGAGCGACCGGGCGGCGTGCCGCATGGCGGTCAGCAGGCAGGTCATACGGATCGGCGTGCCGGCCTCGGCGGCGAGATCGGCGCCCTCCCGGAATCCGGCGAGCGTGTGCTCGACCACCTCGTCCAGGGTCAGGCCGCGCTCGAGATGCTGTTCGGGCGCGAACCGCACCTCGGCGTACACCACGCCGTCCGCCGCCAGGTCCAGGGCGCACTCGCGGGCCACCCGGCGCAGGCCCTCCGGGGTCTGCATCACCGCGACGGTGTGGGTGAAGGTCTCCAGGTAGCGCTCCAGCGACCCGCTGTCGGCCGCGTCGCGGAACCATCGGCCCAGGGATTCGGCATCGGATGCCGGTAGTTGGTCGTAGCCGCACTGGGTAGCCAGTTCGAGTACGGTTGCCGGCCGCAGCCCACCGTCGAGATGATCGTGCAGTACTGCCTTGGGGGCTTGGCGGATCGAGGCAAGAGTCAAAGGCATCGGTCCAGTCATGCACCGACGCTATCCCCATCCACCCCGTTCCGCAGCCGACTCTCGGCATGTCCATCCGCTCGCTGGCATGTCGTAGCCGCGATGTCGCCCGCGTGTCGCTCGATCGTCTCCCGCGTTCCGTCAGCTCGGCGATCTGCTCGACGTGGTGTCGCTGGACTGCATACGGCGCGAAGAGAAGTCATCGGCCGCGCTCGTCGTCTACGCGGGGACCGGTTCAGCGTTCGTGCACGACGGTGCGGTACCGATCGAGCAGTATCGGAAGTCCGTCCAGCTCGACTGGCAACGGCGGCTTCCCCCGCGCCCCGGATATTTCGGAGAACATCCCGGTCAAGGGGCGATGCGGTCCAGAACGACCGGTGTGGGTTCGACCAGGTCCGGACCGATGGCGTAGCCGTCGCGCAGGTCGTCGAGGGCAGCGGAGAGGACGTCCGGGGTGTCGGTGTGGAGGGTCAGCAGAGGTTGGCCCGCGGTAACGGAATCTCCTGGCCGCGCGTGTATCTCGACGCCAGCACCGTACTGGACCGGGTCACCCTGGCGGGTGCGGCCGGCGCCGAGGCGCCATGCGGCCCGGCCGACGGCCAGGGCGTCGAGGCGGGCGAGGATGCCGGAGCGTTCGGCGGTGACCGTTTCGGTGTGCGCCGCGCGCGGCAGCGGCGCGTAGGGATCGCCACCCTGGGCCGTGATCATGGCTCGCCACTGGTCCATCGCCCGGCCGTCGGCGAGCACCTCGGCGGGATCGATATCGTGAATCCCCGCCTGCGCCAGCATCTCCCGGGCCAGAGCCACGGTGAGCCCGACGACGTCGGCCGGACCGCCGCCCGACAGCACCTCGACGGCCTCGGCCACCTCCAGGGCGTTGCCCGCGGTGCGGCCGAGCGGGGTGTCCATCGCGGTCAGCAGCGCCACCGTGCGCACGCCCGCATCGCTGCCCAATTCGACCATGGCCGTGGCCAATTCACGCGCCGCGGCGAGATCCTTCATGAAGGCCCCGGCGCCCACCTTGACGTCGAGCACCAGCGCGGCGGTTCCTTCCGCGATCTTCTTGCTCATGATCGAACTGGCAATCAGCGGAACGGATTCCACGGTGCCGGTCACATCGCGCAGCGCGTAGAGCCGCTTGTCGGCCGGGGCGAGATCGGCGCCCGCCGCGCACACCACCGCGCCGATCTTCGGATCCGCCAGGATCTCCCGCATCCGCGGCACCGAGATATCGGCCCGCCAGCCGGGTATCGACTCCAGCTTGTCCAATGTGCCACCGGTGTGCCCCAATCCGCGGCCCGACAGTTGCGGGACGGCCGCCCCGCAGGCGGCGACCAAGGGTGCGAGCGGCAGCGTGATCTTGTCCCCCACCCCGCCGGTGGAATGCTTGTCGACGGTCGGCCGCGGCAGATCGGTGAACTCCAGCCGCCGGCCGGACTCGATCATCGCCCGCGTCCACCGCGCGATCTCCCGCCGCGTCATCCCGCGCAGCAGGATCGCCATCGCCAGCGCCGACATCTGCTCGTCGGCCACCGCGCCGCGGGTGAAAGCATCCACCACCCAGTCGATCTGATCGTCGCGGAGCTCTCCCCCGTCCCGCTTGGCCGCGATCACCGACACCGCCGACTGCGCATTCGCCATGCCCGACAGCCTCGCAGACAACCGGCCGAACCGCCCGACGCGCCGCCCGTGTCCCGCGCACGGGGTGCGCGAACCGGGGCGGGGTGCGCGAACCCGGATCGCACGCCGACACGCGGTAACTGTCGGTGCGCCGGGGTAGCGTCGCCGCCATCATCGGATCGATGGCAGGGGGAACAATGAGCTATGCCGAGCTGGACCGTCGAGTGGCCAGGTTGGAGAGGATCGTCACCGATATCGAGGACGGCTACGGTAACTCGATTCTCGAGCTACGGAGAGACGTCACAGGGGTACAGCTCGCCAACAGCCGACTCTTCGACGGCATGAACATTCTCGGCTCCGGCGTCGGCCAGATCATGGCGCACCTGGGCCTCGCCCCGATCGGGTCGCCGGTGGCGACACCACCCACGGACGCGGAGATCGACGCGGCGTTCGAGGAGAAGACCACGTGACGACGGCAGACTCATGCGTCGTTCGAAGAAGAATTGTGGGCGCATGACCTACTCGAATCTGGAGCGCCGCGTCACCGAGGTCGAGGCCTGGCTCGCGGATATCGATTACAGCTATCGGGAGTCGATGCACGCGCTCACCCGGGCCTGCGTGCGCGACCGGCTCGAGACCGGGCGGCTGATCGAGCACGCGAACCGGATGGGCCGGGGCCTCGAGTCGATCATGGGGAGGCTCGGCATCACCGGGGGCGAGATCGGCGAGATCGCCCCGGCGAGCGCCGAAGAGGTCGAGGCGGCGCTGGAGGCCGAGGCGATGCACCCTCTCGGGCGGGGGTGCGTCATCCCCCGGCGCCCCTCGAAACAGACGCCACCCGACACATGACGCCGGTTCGGCGCCGCCGAGGATGCGTAAAAACGAGGTGTGTAAAACATTGCCCCCGTGAAGGATTCACAAGAATCTCGGCCCGGGTCGCCGGGCCGTTTCAGCCCGCGAAACCGGCCCGCCGGCGTCGAAAAGTTGCCAAAACCTCGCCAGGGTGCCGAAATTCACATCTCCCGCCGCCCGGCGGCCACATCATCCGGCCCGAAGGCATCGGGCAGCAAACTCCCCAGCGATACCGGCCCACCCCGATGGTCCACCAGCATCTCCGCCCCTCCGTGCTCGTAGAGCACTTGCCGGCACCGCCCGCACGGCATCAGAATCGCGCCCCGGGAATCGCAGACGGAAACCGCCAGCAAACGCCCGCCACCGCTCGCGCAAAAGTTACCCACGAGTACACATTCGGCACAGAGGCCGAGGCCATATGAGAGATTCTCCACATTGCACCCGCTCACAATGCGATCATCGACGGTGCGAGCAGCGGCTCCGACCGGAAACCGGGAGTACGGTGCATACGCATTCTGCATAACTTGAAATGCCTTGCGACGCAATGCATCCCACTCAATTTCGGGCATATCGGACCTCCACTCGGATGCGTCGCATACGACCGTAGGAATGGCATGACGGGCCGGTCAATTCATCAGGCAAGGCAAACCTAACTCACCGAATTACGGGCCAACGCGCGCCACGCCGAATTAGTTCCGCGAATCGCCGGGGATTAGAGTTCGAGACAGATCGGTTCAGGTTCCCGGCGGCGGGCCGGCCACCGCCACCGGGGCGTTGCCCCCGGGCACGAGCTGGTGTTTTCCAGATCCAACGGCTCGGTCAGCCCGCGTGCCGAAACCGCGACCGGATCCATCAACGACGTTGGAGGCACCGCACTCTATGACCGCCACACTGGAAGCTCCGGCACAGCCGAAGCGGAAGACGCTGTACCGCGGCGACCCGGGCATGTGGTCCTGGGCGCTGCACCGGATCACCGGCGTCACGATCTTCTTCTTCCTGTTCGTGCACGTGCTCGACACCGCGCTCGTGCGGGTCAGCCCGGACACCTACGACCAGGCGATCGAGACGTACAAGAACCCGCTCGTGGCCCTGATGGAAATGGGTCTGGTCGTGTGCGTGCTGTTCCACGCGCTCAACGGCATCCGCGTGATCCTGGTCGACTTCTGGTCGAAGGGCCCGCGCTTCCAGCGCCAGATGCTCTGGATCGTGCTCGCGATCTGGATCCTGGTCGCCGGCGCCGGCATCGGCCGCCAGTTCTTCTACCTGCTGACGGAGCACTGATCATGACCGCACCCGTTCTCGGTAAGTCCCACGACATCCCGGCCAGCCTCGCCGCGCCCAACGCGCCGCGCCGCCTCGCGGGCAACAACTTCGAGAAGTACGCCTGGCTGTTCATGCGCTTCTCCGGCCTGCTGCTGGTCGTGCTGGTGCTCGGCCACATGTTCATCATGCTGATGCTCGACGGCGGCGTGCACCGGCTGAACTTCGCCTTCGTCGCCGGCCGCTGGGCGAGCCCGTTCTGGCAGCTCTGGGACCTGACCATGCTGTGGCTGGCGCAGCTGCACGGCGGCAACGGCCTGCGCACCGTCATCGACGACTACGCCCGCAAGGACTCCACCCGCTTCTGGCTCAAGACCCTGCTGGTGGTCTCGATGATTCTGATCATGGGCGTAGGCACCTACGTGATCTTCACCTTCGACCCCAACATCAGTTAGGAACAGGCCACCACTCATGAGTGAGCAGACCGAACAGAGCATCGGGACAGGTGAGACTCGTTCCGTCCAGGAGCACCGGTACGACGTCGTGATCGTCGGCGCCGGCGGTGCGGGGATGCGCGCGGCGATCGAATCCGGACCCCGGACCCGCACGGCCGTGCTGACCAAGCTGTACCCGACGCGCAGCCACACCGGCGCCGCGCAGGGCGGCATGTGCGCCGCGCTGGCGAATGTCGAAGAGGACAACTGGGAGTGGCACACCTTCGACACCGTCAAGGGTGGCGACTACCTGGTCGACCAGGACGCCGCGGAGATCATGGCCAAGGAGGCCATCGACGCCGTGCTCGACCTGGAGAAGATGGGCCTGCCGTTCAACCGGACGCCGGAAGGCAAGATCGACCAGCGCCGTTTCGGCGGGCACACCCGTGACCACGGCAAGTCCCCGGTCCGGCGCGCGTGTTACGCCGCCGACCGCACCGGCCACATGATCCTGCAGACGCTGTACCAGAACTGCGTCAAGCACGGCGTGGAGTTCTTCAACGAGTTCTACGTGCTGGACCTGCTGATCACCGAGACCGAGCGCGGTCCGGTCGCCACCGGCGTGGTCGCCTACGAGCTGGCCACCGGCAACCTGCACGTGTTCCACGCCAAGGCGATCATCTTCGCCACCGGCGGTTCCGGTCGCATGTACAAGACCACCTCCAACGCCCACACGCTGACCGGCGACGGCATGGCGATCGTGTTCCGCAAGGGACTTCCGTTGGAGGACATGGAGTTCCACCAGTTCCACCCGACCGGCCTGGCGGGGCTCGGCATTCTGATCTCCGAGGCGGTCCGCGGCGAGGGCGGCATCCTGCGCAACTCCGACGGCGAGCGGTTCATGGAGCGCTACGCCCCCACCATCAAGGACCTGGCGCCGCGCGACATCGTGGCCCGCTCGATGGTCAAGGAGGTCCTGGAGGGCCGCGGCGGCGGCCCGAACAAGGACTACGTCTTCATCGACGTCACCCACCTCGGCGAGGACGTGCTCGAGGAGAAGCTGCCCGACATCACCGAGTTCTCCCGCACCTACCTGGGCGTCGACCCGGTGAAGGAGCCGGTGCCGGTCATGCCGACCTGCCACTACGTGATGGGCGGCATCCCGACCCGCATCCATGGCGAGGTGCTGCGCGACAACTCCGATGTCGTCCCGGGCCTGTACGCGGCCGGCGAATGCGCCTGCGTGTCGGTGCACGGATCGAACCGCCTCGGCACCAACTCGCTGCTGGACATCAACGTCTTCGGGCGCCGCTCCGGCATCGCGGCGGCCGAGTACGCCCAGCGGGCCGAGTTCGTCGAGATGCCGGAGAACCCGGCCGACTACGTGCAGGGCTGGCTGGCCCAGCTGCTGTCGGAGCACGGCAACGAGCGCGTCGCCGACATCCGCACCGAATTGCAGAACACGATGGACGCCAACGCCGCGGTGTTCCGCACCGAGGAGACCCTCAAGCAGGCGCTCACCGATATCCACGCGCTCAAGGAGCGCTACGAGCACATCACCGTGCAGGACAAGGGCCGGCGCTACAACAGCGATCTGCTCGAGGCCGTCGAACTGGGCTTCCTGCTGGAGCTGGCCGAGGTCACCGTGGTCGGCGCGCTGAATCGCAAGGAGTCGCGCGGCGGCCACGCCCGCGAGGACTACCCGGACCGCGACGACACCAACTTCATGCGCCACACCATGGCGTACAAGCAAGTCGAGCAGGGTAAGCAGCACGCCGAGCTGATCGCCGACATCCGGCTCGACTTCAAGCCGGTGGTGCAGACCCGTTACGAGCCGATGGAGCGTAAGTACTGATGACTGCTGTAGCCGAAGCTCCGACGACGCAGAAGCCCGCCCCCGTTCCGGACGGGTCGACCATCATCACGGTCAAGATCGCCCGGTTCAACCCGGAGGACGGCAAGGGCGCCCACTGGGATTCGTTCCGGGTGCCGGTGCTGCCGACCGACCGGTTCCTGAACGTGCTGATCTACATCAAGTCCTACCTGGACGGCACGCTCACCTTCCGGCGCTCGTGCGCGCACGGCGTCTGCGGGTCCGACGCCATGCGCATCAACGGCGTGAACCGGCTGGCGTGCAAGGTGCTGATGCGCGACATGCTGCCCAAGAACGGCAAGGACCTGACCATCAGCGTCGAGCCGATCCGTGGCCTGCCCGTGGAGAAGGACCTCGTGGTCGACATGGAGCCGTTCTTCGACGCGTTCCGCGCGGTCAAGCCGTACCTGATCACGCACGGCAACGAGCCCACCCGCGAACGCATCCAGAGCCAGGCCGACCGCGCCCGGTTCGACGACACCACCAAGTGCATCCTGTGCGCCTGCTGCACCACCTCGTGCCCGGTGTACTGGCACGACGGCAGCTACTTCGGCCCGGCCGCGATCGTGAACGCGCACCGCTTCATCTTCGACAGCCGCGACGAGGGTGCCCGCGAACGCCTCGACATCCTCAACGACGTCGAGGGCGTCTGGCGCTGCCGCACCACCTTCAACTGCACCGACGCCTGCCCCCGCGGCATCGAGGTCACCAAGGCCATCCAGGAGGTCAAGCGGGCCCTGCTGTTCGCCCGCTGAACCCGGCCGCTCACAGACCGAAACCGAAGGCCGCCTTCATCATTCGTGGTGAAGGCGGCCTTCGTCGTGGTGGCCGAACACCGGGGAAGCCGCGCCACCTCGGGTCCCTGTTCGCTCGAAGCCTTCTCCTATCGCGCCGCATGGTTCCGGTCGGCGGCACGATCGGCTTCGCGCGACAGTGATGTAGGCGATACCGCACATGGGATACGAACCCCTTGACCCTATACCCCATAGGGGTATTCTACGGTTGTGCGGAACGATCACCCCGGCAGACCGTGAAGCCCGGCGCGGCGGCGGTGACCAGCATGATCGCGACGCGCATCAGCATGAGACCACCGCAGAGGGGCATACCATGACCAGACATATGGACCACTCGGCTCACACCTCACGCGTTCCGGCCGGCTGGAAGATGGCGGCCACCGCGACCCTGCACTGCCTCACCGGCTGTGCCATCGGTGAGATCCTCGGCATGGTCATCGGCACGGCGCTGGGGTGGCACAACGCGCCGACCATGATCCTGGCGATCGTGCTGGCGTTCGTGTTCGGTTACGCGCTGACCATGCGCAGCGGTCTGGCCGCCGGGCTCGGCATCGGTGCCGCCGTGTCGCTGGCGCTGACCGCCGACACCGTCTCGATCATCGTCATGGAGATCATCGACAACGCCGTGGTGCTGGCGGTGCCCGGGGCGATGGATGCGGGCCTGACCGACGCCCTGTTCTGGGGATCGCTGATCTTCGCCCTGGCCGTCGCGTTCGTCGTCACCACGCCGGTGAACAAGTGGATGATCGGCCGCGGCAAGGGGCACGCCGTGATGCACTCGTTGCACGGCCACCACTAACCCCCCGCGAGCCCGTCCGGCCTGGCAATGTGCCCCGACCGGACGGGCTTTCGGCGTCTCCGCACACCAAGACGAGCACGACGGGAATACACCGACTCCCTACCGGCGATGCCGAACGATCCACTAGGCAATTTGTTCAGCAGGCTGGACGTTTGTTGTCGGATTCGCCCAGTAGTGCTTGCATCGAGTCATGTTCGAGGAGGCTCAGCTGTACTCGCCGGTGACCACCGGGGACGACGGTGACGTGACCGTGCACCTGAGCGACGAGCATCCCGGTGCGAACGACCCGGAATATCGGACCCGCCGCAATGCGATCGCCGCCCGGGCGCTGGCGTACCGGCCCGGGGAGCCGGCGCCGCGGATCGACTACACCGACGAGGAGCAGGAGGTCTGGCGGATCGTCTCCGCCGAACTGGCGCGCAAGCATCGCACCTACGCCGCACGGGAGGTGCTGGAGGGCGAGCAGCGCTTGGGCCTGCCCTCCGGCCACATCCCCCAGCTCGACGAGGTTTCATCGAAGTTGTTGCCGCTCAGCGGGTTCCGCTACGTTCCGGCCGCCGGGCTGGTGCCGCTGCGGGAGTTCTTCGGCTCGTTCGCCGACCGGATCTTCCACTCCACCCAGTACATCCGGCATCACTCCGCGCCGCTCTACACGCCCGAACCGGACGCCATTCACGAAATCATCGGGCACGCGAACCAATTGGCGAGCCCACGGTTCGCCGCGATCTACGCCGAGGCGGGGACCGCCGTCGCCCGCCTGGAAACCGAGGCCGCGCTGAAGTTCCTCGCCGATGTGTTCTGGTTCTCCCTGGAGTTCGGCGTGGTCCGCGAGGGCACCGAGATCCGTTGCTACGGAGCAGGATTGCTATCGTCCTTCGGGGAGATAGAGGAGTTCCGGCACGCCGAACTGCGGCCGTTGAATGTCGTCGAGATGGGCACGCGCACCTACGACATAACCCACTACCAACCCGTCCTGTACTGCGCGGAATCGGTTTCCGAGATCGAGGACATGATCGGTGGCTTCTTCGCCACGATGACCGACGATGTCGTCGCCTCGCACGTCGGGGATACCGCATAGCCGTAACCCGTTGCGGCGGTGCTGTCCTGGCGAGTCGGACCTGGATCGGGCCGGGACAGCACAGGCTCAGCCGAACCGGGAGTCGTTCCGGCAGACCCACTTCGGCAACGGACTAAATCCGCATACCGTCCGACAGGAAGTCCATAACCCGCGTAATGGTCGCGGCGTCGTACGGATCACGGTCGAGTAGCGCGGCCAGAGCGGCACCGATCAGAGCGCCGGAGAAGGCCCGCACCTCGAGATCGGTGGCCGACCGCCCGGTCCGTGCGGCGGTCAGATCGGCGACCATGTCCACGCTGCGGTCGTACTCGTGCGCCAGCGCGCCCCGCAACTCCGGTACCGACCGAATCAACTCCAGCCGCCGTCGCTCGAACGCGAAGCCCTCCTCGGGAATGGACGCGAACGTCTCCAGGACGGCACGATGGAACGCCTCCAGCATCGAGAGTTCCGCCGGCTGTCGCTCCAGCGCCTCGATCATGATCGGGTCCAGATCGTCGGCCATCACGAGGTCTTGCTTCGACGGGAAGTAGCGGAAGAACGTGCTCGGCGAGACCTCCGCCGCCTCCGCGATCTGCTCCACGGTCGTCTCGTTGTATCCGTGGTCTGCGAACAGCCGGAATGCCTCGGTACGAATGGTGCGCCGGGTGCGCTCCTTCTTGCGCTCGCGCAGGCCCATCCGGGGCGGCACCACTCCGGCATGTCCCCGCGACGGCGTCGACGGTGCCTTCGCGGTGGCATGAGCCGATACCGCGGTGTCCGAGGGCACCGCCCTCGCCTCCACACGCGGCGACGTCCCGCCGCCTGCGGCCCGCTCGCCCGTACCCCGGCCCGACGGCGACACTCGCCCAGCCTTGCGGGGTCCCGCTCCGCTACCGGGGCGGGATCCCTCACTCGCCTCGCGCCCCGACGCTCCCGCCGAGCGTGCCCTCGAATCAGCCGACATGAGCCGATTCTCCCGCACCTCCCCCATCCGGCGTGTCGGGTACCCGGCCACGGATGAAGATCGCCGCCAGTACCGCGGCCACGAGGCAGATCCCGGCGCACACCCACAGCATCGCGCTCATGCCCCCGACGAACGCCGAGCGCACATGCTCGAGCATCTGCGGATCGCCCAGCTTGTGCGCCACCGCGACTCCGGCGCTCACCCCGTCGGAGACCGGTTCGACGTCGTACCCGCCCAGCTCGGACCGGTACTGCGAGGCCAGCACCGTCCCCAGCACCGCGACACCGATGGTGCCGCCGGCCTGCCGGACCGCCTGCAGCAGGGCCGATCCGGAACCGGACCGCTCGGCGGTCAGCTCCCCCATCGCGATCCCCATCGCGGAGGGCATCACCAAGCCCATACCGGCGCCGAGAATGGTGATCCAGGCGGCGCTGTAGCCGTAGCCGACGGACACCGGGGTCAGCGCGCCCATGATCAATCCCGCGCTCAGTGCCACGAATCCGGCCGTGATCATCACTCGCACACCCAGCTTCGGCAGCAGCTTGTCGGTGAGCCGGGTGCCGACGACGAGTCCACCGATCAGCGGCAGCAGGCGCAACCCGCTACCGAGCGAATCGGCGCCCAGCACCTCCTGGAAGTACTGCGGCACGGTGAAGAACAGCCCGAGCATCGCGAACTGCACCAGAATGGAAAGCCCGGTGCCCCAGCGGAATCCGTTGGTCGCGAACAGGCCGAGATCCACCAGCGGGTGCGAGGTTCGCCGCTGCGTCAGCACGAACATCACCAGCACGGCCACGCCACCCAGCACGGCCGCCCAGCCGATCGCATCGCCCCAGCCCTGTTCACCGAGGCGAATGAAGCCGTAGGTGAGCGCGAGCATGCCGCTCACCGAGAGCACCACGCCCGGCACGTCGATCGGAAACCTGTTGTCGCTGCGGGACTCCGGGACCAGCACCGCCACCGCGACCAGACCGACGATCACCAGCGGCACGTTGAGCAGGAACACCGAACCCCACCAGAAGTGCTGCAACAGCCAGCCGCCGATGATCGGCCCCAGCGGCAGGCCGATCGCGGTCGAGGTGACCCAAATGGTAATGGCCCGTTGCCGTTCCGCCTGTTCCGGGAACATGGACGGCAGCACCGCCATCGACAGCGGCATCATCGTCGCGGCCGCGATGCCCAGCACCGCCCGGGCGGCGATGAGCTCGCCGGACGAGGTGGCCAGCGCGCACCAGACCGATGCGCCACCGAACAGGACGAGCGCCGCGAGCAGGAACTTCTTGCGGCCGTAGCGGTCGCCGAGCGCACCGGCGGGCAGCATCACACCGGCGAGCGCCAGCGTGTACGCGGTCGTGAACCATTGCAGCGCAGCGGTATTCGCCTGTAGATCGACGGCCATCGTGGGCAGCGCCACCACCAGCACCGTGGTGTCGAGACCGATGGTCAGCATCGTCACGGCGAGCGCGCCCAGCGCCAGCCACCGTGCCCTGCCCGCGGGTGCCGAGGTGTCACCGTGCGCCGTCCCCGCACGCGCATCCGACGTCTTCATGACAGTTCCGATCATTTGATGTCTTGTTGTTTTTGACAGTAACTCTCATTTCGTAGTTTATGTCAATACCGGAACTGTCACAGTCGGGACGGTCGGCAGCGCCCGGGCCCGGCGCCGCATAAGCTCCATGGCGATGAACCCCTGCATGTCCCGGCGCGTCCGCCGCCTCGGATCGTTCGCGGCTGCCGCGCTGGCGGCCGGGCTAGTCGGCGCTACCGCGCTGACCGGCGTGGCCACCGCCGCCCCGGGTGTCTCCGCCCCGGTACCGTTCGCCACGCCGAATACGGATTCCTGCCCCAACCGGACCGCGCCGCCGCCCGCGATCGACACCTCCGAGGTGCCGCAGCCCGGCGAGGCGGCTCCGACGCCGCTGCCGGTCCAGTCGCCGCCGATCGGGGGCGACAGGCTCGGCGCCTGCGGTGTCGTTCTGCCCGAGGGCGCACCGCCCGTCCCCGCCGACCTCTCCGCCACCGCCTGGCTGATCGCCGACCTCGATACCGGACGCGTGCTGGCGGCGAAGGATCCGCACGGCCGGTACCGCCCCGCGTCGACCATCAAGGTGCTGCTCGCCGCCGTCGCGCTGCGCACCCTCGACCTGAACAAAGTGGTGGTCGGCACGCAGGACGACGCCAACGCCGACGGCACCCGGGTCGGGATCGGCGTCGGCGGTCGGTACACCAACCGGCAGCTGATGCAGGCCCTGATCATGTGCTCGGGCAACGACGCCGCGCACGCCATCGCCACCCAGCTCGGCGGCGAGAAGGCCACCGTCGAGAAGATGAACGAGCAGGCAAAACGCCTGCACGCCTTGGACACTCGCGCCGCCACCCCGTCCGGGCTGGACGGGCCCGGAATGAGCACCTCGGCCTACGACCTGGCCGCGCTGTTCCGCGACGCGATGACGATCCCGACCTTCGCCGAGCTGATCCACACCGAACAGGTCGACTTCCCGGGATTCCCCCCGAACCCGCAGATCCCCGGCGACCAGGACCACCCCGGCTTCCCGATCGCCAACGACAACCACCTGCTCTACGACTACGAGGGCACCCTCGGCGGCAAGACGGGTTACACCGACGACGCCCGTCAGACCTTCGTCACCGCCGCCGAACGGGGCGGGCACCGGCTCGTCGTCACGCTGCTACAGGCCGATGTGCTGCCCATCCGGCCGCCCCAGCAGGCGGCACGACTGCTGGACTACGGGTTCGCGCTGGCCTCCGACGCGAGCGTCGGAGCGCTGCCGGACGACGGCACGAAATCGTCGAATACCAATGTGGCCGTTGCCTCTCCGCCGCCGCGCGACACCGGTACGGCGGCACCGGAGGAGCATCACAGCGAGAACCTGCTGACCGTCCTGATCGTGGGCGGTCTGGGGGCCGTGCTCGTGCTGGCGGTCGCCGCCTGGTCGCTGACCGGCAGGTCGCGCCGATAGCGGAACGTCCTCTCTTTCGAGCTGTTTGGGTCCCGGATGTCCGGGCACCCGGCACAACGAGCCGCATAGAGGCTCGAACAAGGAGTCCGGAGAGAGGAGAACGACAATGGCGGACCCCAAGAATCCCGGCCAGTTCGGTAATCGTCCGGATACCGAGAAGCAGGCCCACAAGGGCGGAGCGGCCAGCTCCGGCAGCTTCGGCTCCGAGCACAGCGCCGACCCGTCGGAGGCCGGCCGGAAGGGCGCGGCCGCCCAGCCGAGCGAGGCCAAGTCCCGTGGTGGGCAGCACAGCCATGGCGGCCACTGAGTCGCCTTCGAAGAGTCCTTGGGGAGTGTAAACCACTGCTCCCCAAGGTTTTTCAATCCGATACTGTCGCGCGGTACGACCCGGAGGTGGGGTTGACGAGTCGTCGCGGCGATGTGTTCGACATCCGCGCCGTAGTATCCGTCTCCCTATCGGCGACCCGGCTGTGATTCGGTGCCACGGCGCTGCGTACCGTCAAGTCGGTTGCGTAAGTTTGTATTCCGTGGTGGATTACACAATGGTCTTCGATCGGGTGCGCGGTTCGCTGCTCGGCGGCGCGGTGGGCGATGCGCTCGGATGGCCCATCGAATTCCTGCAGATCGGGCAGATTCGGGAGCGTTACGGGGAGTCGGGCGTGACGGGCTTTCTCCCGCAACACGATGAGACCGCGCCGCAGCAGATCACCGATGACACCCAGATGACCCTGTTCACCGCGGAAGGGCTGCTGCGCTGCGCGCCGGGCGCCGATCCGGTACCGGCGCTGCGGCGGGCGTATCTGCGCTGGTTGCAGACGCAGCGGGAGGACGAGTCGAGGCCGCCGGCCGATGGGTGGCTGACGAGCCTGCCCTTCCTGTACGCGGTGCGGGCGCCGGGGAACGCGTGCATGACCGGACTGAACCAGCAGGCCGTCGGATATGTCGCGCCGCGTCCGCTCGGCGAGAAGGGACAGGTCAATCACGACTCGAAGGGGTGCGGCACGGTCATGCGATCCGCACCGTTCGGGTTGATCGGCGCGGGCCCCGAGTGGGCCTTCAGCACGGCCGCACGGGCCGCGCAACTCACGCACGGCCATCCGACCGGATACCTCGCCGCCGGCGCGTTCGCGGCACTGATCGACCGGGTGGTGAGCGGTACCGAGCTATCGATAGCGGTGCAGCAGACCATATCCCAGCTATCATCCTTTCCCGCTTCGAAAACGGCGACAGCGGCACTCGCGCGCGCGGTCGACCTGGCCGAGCATCCGGCGACACCCGAACAGGTCGCGCAGGTCGGCCAGGGCTGGATCGCCGAGGAGTGCCTGGCCGTCGCGGTGTACTGCGCATTGATCGCGGCCCGGACCGGCGACGTGCGCACCGCACTCCTGCTGTCGGTGAACCATTCCGGCGACTCCGACTCCACCGGCGCGGTCACCGGCAACCTCCTGGGCGCCGTCCACGGCCTCCCCGCCCTGCCCATGGATTGGGTCTCCAGGGTCGAGGGCCGCGACACCCTCATCCAGATAGCCGACGACCTCGTCACCACCTTCGGCTTCGGCAACCGCACCGCCTCCACCACCAGACACCCCCTGGAGAGCCCGTGAGTGTGCAACGTGGCAGCGACACGCACCTTGGGGCTCCGCCCCGCTGTGCACGCTCGTCGGCGACGCCCGGGAGTGGGTCAGGTCAGGTGGGATTGCAGTAGCGGGCGGTGGGCGCGTATCCAGGTGGAGGAGGCACGGATCGCACAGGGGACGCCCGCGTCGCGCAGGGCCACCATCGCCGGGGAGCCGGCGGCGGCGCGCTCTTCGATTCCGTGCCGGCAACGGTCCTGCCACCACAGGATCGTGTCGATGACGGCGCTGCGATCGTCCAGACCGTACGCATCGCACAGCAGCCGCATCCGTGTCGCGGTCTCGCCGACGTCCCGCACGTCCGGGCCGAGATACAGGTACTGCCAGCACATGTGGGCGACGTCGTGGATGCGAACACCCGGCGCGGCGAGGTCCCAGTCGATGAAGGCGATCGGCCGCGCGGTGTGGCCGCCGAGGTCGTAGACGGTGTTCTTCGGCGACAAATCGTTGTGGCAGACCACCTCCTGACCGCCGGCCAGGGGTGTTCCGGCGGTCAGGTCGTGGAAACGCCGGACCAGTCGCGCGACGCGGACGAGGGTGTCGGGTTCACTCACCTCGGGCCCCGTGGGTCGATACGCGACGTGTCCCGCCAGATAGGTGAACACGTCCCTCCCCTGTGCGTCCGTGCCGAGGAATCGGGGCGCACCGTCCCACCCCTGCTCCTCGAAGTGGTGTAGCAGCCGACGGACGAATTCGGCGCGCTCGCCCGGTTCCCGACGGACGGTGTTCCCCACCCGGACAACGCGGTTGACGAAACCGCCCGGCATCGGATTCTCGACCATAGCTCCAGTATGGGTGCGGGCAACGCGGATTCGTGCCGGGACTGACGGAAAGGCTTGCCTTCTAAGGTGTATCGAACAGCAGGCCGGGGGATCGGAACAGTTGCGGGCGGGAATCGTAGGGGGCGATCATCAGCGGGATTTCGCGGAGTTCGGCCAAGGTGCGGGGTAGGCCGGTGAGGGCGCAGATCGTTCGCATGGTGACGCCGTCGTCGAACTCGGCGTCGATGGTGCCGGCGGACTCGGTGGCCGCCCGCGCCTCCGCAGGTGCGTCGTCGAGATCGGGATCGAACTCGTCGTGGGAACGCCAGAACAGGATGTTCCCGTCGACCGCGTAGGTGAAGCCGATGTGCCCGGTCATGGCGACATTGCTGGTAGCGGCCACCGTGCCCTTGGCGGACAGCGCCTCGGCCGCCTCCACCGGAGGACGCTGTTCGAGGTGCCAGAGGTAGCCGGTCTCGCCGAGGTCGTCGTAGATCAATGTCCAATCACCGATGCGGGCGGCAATGAGTACCACGGTGGGATTCAGCGGGGCGATGGCCAACCGGGCCAGGGATGTCCGATCATCGGGATTCCTGGTGGGCAGGACGCACGGCCCGATCGCCTGCCGGTCGACGCCCAGCACCTCCAGCGCGTCCGCCGGTTCGAGATCACGGACGACATGAATCAGGTGATTCGGATCGTATTCCTCGCCGCCGAGCGCGTTTATCCAAGCGGGACTTCCGGTTTCGTCGAGTTGCTCCGGGGAGAAATAGGGCTCGGGCATGATCTCCAGTGTTCTGACATCGTGGTCGGCTGCGCGGCGGTACATCCACCGGTGCGTTGCAAGGGTATGAGGAACCGGCCCACTGTGCGCGGCGAGGACGCCGTGTTCGAGCTTCAGCCGGCCTCGGTGATCTCCAGCCCCCAATAGACTTCGGTCCCCGGCCCCGTCGGCATTCCGCGTTCCCGCTGCACCGGTGTCACCATCGAGTCCGGTGTGGCGTAGTGCCCGTCGCTGACACCCGATGACGGAACATCATCGACGAACGCATGGACGACACTGCCTTCGTACAGGAAAACCTGTACGTACCCATCGGATCCGCCTGGCAGATCGCCCCATCGGACATTCGTCCCGAGGACGTCGTTCAACTCACCACCGTCCCTCGACGCCCGAAACCGGTACATCCGGTCCCACGCATCGAGCGGTAGATTCGTCCCGGCTATTACATCGCCGAGGCGCGCAGGCTGCCGGGACTCCCTGATGCGCTCCCACGCGCCATCCACCGCGGAATCGTCGCGAACCACTTCCACGCGATCGCCGAACACGTAACCGCACCCGGTGCCTGTCATCAGGAAGGCGACCGACAGCGCCACTGATGCGAGCAGACGGCCAGGACAGCCGCGACTTACCCAGTCGCCTCGAAGAGGTCGATCACCTGAACGGGTACGCAACGTAAAGGTCTCCGTTGCCAGGCCGGACGCCTGCCACGTCATCGCAGGTCAGCCGTCGAAGTCGCCCCGGGAAGCCGCCGCGGTGAAGGCCGACCACTCGGCAGCGCCGAATACCAGAGCAGGGCCGGAGCGCGCCTTCGAATCACGCACGCCGACAAGGTTGTCGGGCAGGAATGCAACCTCGACACACTCCTTGTCCCCACCGCTATAGCTGCTCTTGAACCACTCGACACCGACCGGATCGAAGCTCACGCATACTCCTTCGCTAACTGCCGAAGCATATTTCGGCTGGCAACCTCATCCAGGGCCTGGTTGCGGATGCTCTCGTAGGCCCGATGGTACCGCTGTACGACCCCGCCTTTCTCCAGATACAAGTCACCAGCGAACTGCTCCACATAGACGACCGGCGGCTCGTTCTCCTCTCCCTTGGCGTCGTTTCCGAACTCGAGAAGGACGAATGGACCTACAGCGACTCCCAACGGGAGTCCAGCGCAGAACGGCAGCACCCGCACGTTGACATTCGGACGCGTACCGATGTCAGCGAGATGTTTGAGTTGGGCGGCCATTACTCGTGGGCCACCCACCAGGCCGCGCACGGCGGACTCGCGCAGGACGACGTCGAGGTAGATCGGCTGCGCCTTACGCGTAATCCTGATCTGACGTCGCATGCGCAACCGAACACGGCGTTGGTGCTCCTCCGGGAGCTCATCGGGATAGACGGCGTGTATCAGCGCACTTGCGTAGGCAGGAATCTGAAGCAGTCCTGGGATCAGCTCGGATTGGTATGTCGCCACACTGTGTGCGGCAGCTTCCAAGCCGACATAGAAGTCGAAGTTCCCGGGGATCAAGTCCCCGTACTCGGACCACCAGTTGAGGATATTGCCTTGGGCTGCAAGAACTTTCATCGCTGCCGTCTGATGCTCATCGAACTCGTAGATCTTGCACAGCGCTTCCAGATCCTCCTCCCGCAGGTTGGCCACCATCCCCTTCTCGATCCGCTGCAAGGTACTCGCGCTGCGATTGATGAGCGCAGCGGCTTGCTGCAACGTGAGCCCGCACTCCTCCCGCCCATTGCGCAGGTACCGACCGAGTTGCCTCCGCGGCAGCGTGGATCCGCACTCCGACATGCCCGTCTCCCTCCAGGTTTGGTTGGACCCCGCCAGCACACCACCGAGCTACATCCCCCGACCCCGCCAACGCGGATTCTCATGCGATCACCGCATAATCCCAGGAAGTGTTGCATCTTTCGCCGCATCCGGCTACCAAATCCGGATGTCGGGGGAACCAGGAGCGTCGACAGTGCGTCCAGTAAGGTAGGCGGACAAGCGCGAAGGGAGGGCCTGTCGATGGATGTGGGGCAGTCGACAGCGAACGGGCTCTGGCAGGACGCCAGCGCGGGGACATTCAAGATGGAGGAGGGTGCGGCACGCAAGTGCGCTGAGATCTTTCAGCGGTTCGGCGACTCTCTGTCCACCATGGTCGACAACGCCAACACACTCCGCGCCTTGGACGGGTTTGGCGGATTCAAGTCTGCAGGTGAACTCCAGGACGGATTCGGCCGCAAAGGACAAGCTTTGCACGAAGCGCTATCCGGGCTGCAGGAAGCCGCGTTTCGGATGGCCGCTGCGTACCTGCAGGCAGGCAATCTTTTCGAGGAGGCAGACGCCATGAACAAACGAGCAATCTTCGCCGCAGGAGCAGGGCTCGAGTCATGAGAAGACTGCTGCAAAGCGCGTGCTTGGCGACGATCGCGGCCACAGCCGTTTTGGCCACTGGCTGCTCGTCAGGTAACGATCAGTCTTCCGATACGACAGCTGAGTCACCGGCGGCGAACGCACCGACGAGTTCCAACGCCCAGCCAGGGCGGCCGACGCTGACAGCTTCGTCGCTACAGCCTCCGCCCCCGTACAGCAAGAACTCGGGCCGGCCGAATGTCGTCTTCGATCCCTGCACCTGGATTCCCGACGACGCAGTTTCGAAAGCCGGTATCGATCCGAACACCCGCCAACGTGGTGACGATCAAATCGCTGAACAGACCTTCCTGATCTGCAAATTCAAGACAGACACCCGCTACCTGACAGTGATGTCCGGCAACGTGACCTGGGACGAGGATCTGCAGAAGAACGGCGGTTGGAGTGAGCCGACCAACGTCAATGGCAGGGAGGCGCTGTGGGTTCACGACCCGGGTGTCAAACGTGGATGCGAGATCCACATGAGAACGAAGGTCGGCTTCGTCGACATCTTGTCGACCTTGACCATCGACGGCGGCGTACAGGGCATCAAGCCCTGCGACAACCTTCTCGACATCGCCACGGCGATCGAGCCCTCCATCGGTAAGGACAACTGATCATGGGTGCCGAGGACGAACCCTTCGATCCCTACCGCTTCGGCGGCCTGGTGACCGGTCAGGACCCTGAATTCCTGCGGAATCGCGACCAAGCGAGACAGACTCAGCATGGCGTCGAGCTGACGCAGAAGGACATCACGCACCCGGGGACGGATCCCGCATACATCGCGGACCTCGAACACTGGGAAACAATGTCCCACGCGGATATTCACACCAAGGTGCAGGAGATGAGGCCGGACCTCATGCTCGGCCATGCCAAGAAGTGGAACGATATCGCCAGCGGGCTGAGCGGTGCGCTTTTCGGACTGAACTTGTCCATCCAGAAAGCCTTGTCCGAAGGCTTTCAAGGTCAGTTCGCCGATGCAGGGCGCGACGCCGCCCAGAAGTTCGTCAAACAGGCTACCGGCGTGCAGAATGTGATCCGGAACGTCGGTGTTCGCATCGATTCGGTTGGTTACGGTGCCGAGACCGTCAAACGGTCGGTCCCGCCGCCGGCGACTCCCGCCCCAACCCCCACCGGCACCATTCCGGCCGATGTCAACGGTTTGTTCCCGATACTGACCGGTGGTGCATCACCTGCTGCTGCCATAGGAGCGGGACGCGACGAAGAGGAACAGCATCGGCTCGCTATAGATGCCATGCGGCAGAACTACGACCCGATCTACCGTCCCGCCGGCGACAACGTCCCCACCTTCATCCCCGTCGAAGCACCCGGCGGCCCCGGCAACGACAGCGGCGGCTGGACGGCCGGAACCGGTGGTCCCGGTGGCCCGGGCGGCACAGGCGGCTCCGGCGGGCAGGATGGCACACCTGAAGGTCCCGCTGGGCAACCTGGTACCGGGGACGAACCGGCGGCGACGGAAGCGGCCAGCACGGCTGGTGACTCATCGAATCCGCTTGGTGGCCAAGGTAATCAGCCGACGTCTTCCGGCCAGCCGGGTACCGGCACCGGCCCGGCGGGCGCGGGTACGGCCACCACGCCGGCCGGTTTCGGTGGTGGTCCCGGTGGCAGCGGGGGCGGTGCGGGCCGCGGCGGGTCCGGCGCGGCGGGCGGCGGCACGGGAGGCATGGGGGGAAGCAAAGGTGGTCCCGGAGGCAAGCTTCCCGGAGCACCAGGTTCCGGAAACCCCGCTGCCGCAGCCGCTTCCGGTGGTAGTGCGGGTAGATCCGGCATGCCCGGAATGGGTGGAATGCCCGGCATGGGGCCCGGTGCGCGTAGGGGTGAAGAGGATGAGCGGGAGCACAAGACGCCCGACTATCTCGTCATCGACCGCGAGGAGGAGCTGCTGGGGCACATCGACCCGGCCGTTCCCCAGGCGATCGGCTCGGATATTCCTGCGGCGCAGGTGAATCCGGATAATGAGGGCCGCCGGGGGTGAAGTGGGAGTTCACGCCGGATGAGTTCATGTACGTCTGGAACGAGACGGGGCAGGATCGGTATCCGTATCCGCTCAAACTGATCTCGGCGGTGCGCTGGCAGGACGAGTACGCGAAGCTGAAACAGGAGTTGAGCGCGCGGCTTTCGCCGGGGCCTGATCCGGATCTGGCCGCGGTTCTCCGAGTGGCATCGAATCCTGCTGTGTCGCTGGTGATTACGGGCAAGCGTAGGCGCCCGGTGCGGGCCTTCGGCGCCGTCGACACCACGGTCGGCGTCACCATGGTGCAACGCCCCGGTGTCACCGACGAATTCGGGGGCAATGTCGTGATCGAGGTCGGCTCCCCCGCGATCGTGCCCAAAGTGTTCGCGGCTGTGCTCGGCGACGTTCCGGCCGGGCGCCACCCGGCGCTGGTCGAGGGCTTCGACCAGATCAGGACCAGCCTCGAATCCTGGACCGGCACAAAGGAAACCATCACCGACCGGATGCGACGCCTGCTGCACGCCCCGCGCACGGGCTCGGGCCACATCGAGGTCCTGTGCGGCCTCCAGAACCCCCGCCCCCTGCCACCGCAATACCTCAGCTGGTTCGACGTCGAGGGCGACGGCCGCTACGTCTACCGCCAGCAGTACAACGACTTCCACATCCAGCCCTGCTCCCAGGAAACGATCCGTCGCGAGATCGAGCACATGGCACAACGGGATTCGCTACACGAATAGATACTGACAGCGGCGGCCACTGCCGTACCCATGGCTACCACCTATCGCGATTGCGAACACGCACTCGATTCACCGGTTCCTCACGGACGGGTCGGCCCGCCATGACGGTGGGTCGGAGTTACTCCTCCACTCAGCTGAACTCTTCGATCTCGATGTACCAGAACGTCGTCGGCTGCTGGGTCACCTGATCGATCTCCACTTCGCTCGTCGGCGTCGCCGCCGAGTCCGGCGTGGCGTACGCATCGTCGCCAAGCACACCGTGCCCTGGCACAGTGTCATAGTAGGCGCCGACAGCTTCGTTGCCGTTCACGAAGACCTGTACGGACCCATCCGAATTTCCGGGAAGGCCAGTCCAATACGCGTCGGTGCCGAGCTTGTCATTGATCTCGTCACTTTCGACCATCGAACTGAACGTATACATCCGATCCCAGGAGCCGAACGGCAAACCGGCCTGGGTGATCACATCGCCCAGGCGGGCCGGCGCCCGTGAGTCCAGCACTCGCTGGAATGCCGCGTCCACCGCCGAGTCGTCCTCGACGACTTCCACGCGATTGAAGACGAACGCACATCCCGGCACCGTCATGACGGTGACCGCGGCAGTTACGGCCGCACCCATCGCTACCCACCTACTGCGACTCCGAACTTGCACCGGATTCACCGACTCCTCGAGTTGACATTTGTTCTAGGCGGGATTGGCCTTACTTGGGCTGGAGAGCGTTCAGCGCGCCCTGCTGACCGATACCGCGACTGCTACACGGTACGGAGTCTCTGTGCATGTCCGAGCGGATGGCTCGCTCGAATCCGTGGAATCGACCAGACGGTCACACCGTACGGTGCCGATCTCGGTGCACTCATTACGCAACTCGCCGGCGAGGCACTCGAACCGGCGCGCGGCAACGTCCGAGAAAGCCTGGGACAATTGACCGTAGACCCCTGTGGTCTGGGCTACCGTTCGTCGGCCACGAGAACCGCGGTCAGTCGCTTCGACCCGCCATGGCGGTGGGCATCGGTCACAATCGAGCGATGCTGGGCAGGACGAGTCGCGCTACCGGAACGGAAACGCGGCCGACGACCGCTGTGCGCGCGGGAGTCAGTAAGCGCTACAGGACGATCGGGCGCAGCGTGGGCCGGGTCAGGCTGTTCTCCGCCGTCGGTTTCGCGCTCGGCGCGGGGCTCGCCGTCGCCATCGCGGCGTACGGGATCCTGCGCGCGGTTCTGCCTGCCAGCGAGGCTAAGGCGGCGCCGATCGATATCACCCGGGTGGCATTGACGATCGTCGCCGGTGTCGGCGGGATCGTCGCGCTGGTGATCGCCTACCGCCGCCAACGGGATATCGAGCAGGGCCGGTTCGTCGAACGTTTCGGCGCGGCAGCGGGACAGCTCGGCACGGCCGATGTCGCGGTCCGGATCGCGGGGGTGTACGCGATGGCAACCGCCGCCGACGATTCCGAGGGCTCACGCCGGCAGCAATGTATCGACGTCCTCTGCGGCTACCTGCGCCTGCCCTACGACCCCGGCCACGGCAGCAGCGGGCGCGCCAAACTCGTGACCACCACCCCTCGCGAGGGCGGCGGCGAAACCGAGGAGCATGTCGAGTACCGGCAGAACGACCGCGAGGTGCGGCGAACCATCGTCCGGGTCATCGCGGACCACCTCCAACCCGAGGCCGAATACAGCTGGTCGACAAGCAATTTCGACTTTCGCACCGCGCACCTGGAGGAGGTCGCATTCCGTGGCGCTGTGTTTTCCGGCCTCGCCCGGTTCGACACGGCCACATTCGACGGCCCCGCAGGATTCGAAAGGACGACCTTCCACGGCCCCGCCGGATTCGAGGGGACAACGTTCAATGGCCATGTCGGCTTCGATGGCGCGGTCTTCCACGGCCCAGTCCGATTCGACGAGACCGTATTCAACGACGGCGCCAAGTTCCAAGAAGCAGCGTTCAAGGATGACGCCGGGTTCTACCGGGTGACGTTCAACGGCCACGCTCGGTTCCACTGGGCAACGTTCAACGGTGCGGAATTCTACCGGGCGACATTCAACGGACACGCCAGGTTCGACCACGCAACCTTCCATCGTGGCGCGGTGTTCCGCGGTGCGACGTTCAACGGCCACAGCGGATTCCGGAACGTGACGTTCAGCGATGCCGCCGGATTCGGCAAGACGACGTTCAGCGGCCACGCCGAATTCGACCAGGCCGCGTTCGTCGAGGCGCAGTTCTCCGAGGCTGTGTTCAACGGTCCTGCCGGGTTCATCGGGGCGAGGTTCAACGGTCCGGCCACCTTCGCGAACGCCGACTTCGGCTCCGAGCGAATCGTTTTCGAAGCCCCCGCCCGCTGGGGCCCGCCCGATCCGGAATTCGACTGGGACCAGGACATCACGGAGAAACCGGCGAATATCGAACCACAGAGCTGGCCGCCTGCGACAACAACCGCAAAACCGACCATGGGCAGCGGCAACGGTCCGTGAGTGTCACCGCCAACGGCGGTCGCCGACGACCGCTGCTTCCGAACCTCCGTCAGCGAAGATGACCTGGCCGGTCACGAACCGGTTGTCCGGGCCTGCCAGCCAGCACAGAAGTTCGGCGACCCATTCCGGGCGGCCGGGGAATCCGCCGAACGGTTGGGGCGCAGCGGTTTCGACGGCCTTGCGGGTCTCGTCGTCGGCGAGGATCCAGGCCGCTGCCGGGGTGTCGACTACGCCCGGGGCGACGATGTTGAGGGCGATGCCGGAGCCGGCCCACTCGGCGGTCGGGGCCGCTGTGCGCACCCAGCGGTTCAAGGCGCGTTTCGCGATGCCGTATCCGCCGGTCGCGCCCCCGGCGGACGGGTCGGCCGCGAGGTAGGCGACGGCCGCGGCCTCGTCGCCGTCGAGGCATGCCCGCACGATGCGTTCGTCCGCCGGTTCCAGCGAGGAGGTGGACGACACCGCCACCGCGCGCGGCGCCGGGCTCCGCGCCAGCAGCGGGCGCAGCCCCTGCAACGTCGCGACCGCGCCGAAGTAGTTCGTTTCCAGCAGGCCGGTCGCGCCGCCACCGGCGACGGCCAGCACCGCGTCGATCGTCCCGTACCCACTCACCTGCTCGACCAGGGACCGGCGGCCCTCGGGCGTGGAAAGGTCGGCGTTCACTTCAGCATCGGCGAGATCACAACCGACGACCTGGGCGCCGCGCTCTCGAAGCAGGGCGGCGGTCGACGCGCCTATGCCGGAAGCGGAACCGGTGACCACATACGTTCGCCCGGCGAGATCCGACTGCGTCATCACCGTATCCTCCCGTACCCCTTCACAACAGCTCCGCCAGGAGGTATCGGCACCCTATTCACAGGCAACGTCGTACCCACCGAGATCAACCGTATCCAACCTACCTGCGGCTGCCACGTTCCGAACCGTCAGCAGCTCCGACCCGATCCGCTGCCCGGACTCTATTCGATACTGCAACAGCGGATTTCGGGCGCCATCCATGCGGTCCCGCACCCGGACCGGAGCTGACCGCGAGTCCGGCTGTCGGTGGCGGGGTGTAGCGTCACGGTCATGAAGGGGGAGGCTTCCGGCCCGCACGACGCGTACGCGCGGAAAGTGCTGGGACGGAGTGAGAATGCGGCACCGTATTCGAGCGGCTCGGCCCGCGTGCGAAGGAGGCGATCGTGACCACGGAAGCAATCATCGAAGCGCGTGGAGAGGCACGCGGTCGCGCGGAAGCGCTGCTCGAGCAGATGACCGTGAAATTCGGGCCGCTGCCCGCCGCCGCCGTTCAGCACGTCCGATCCGCCGACCAAGCCCAGGTCCGCGCGTGGTCGACCCGGATACTGACCGCAACCACACTCGACGACATGCTTGCCTGACCCGGAACGCGCCCTTACGGTCCTGAATCCGGGCCGCGCCTTGCTCTGAATTCCGTTGTCTACCATGGGTTCGATGACACAGTCCTACGTGGTCACCGGCGGCGGGAGAGGTATCGGCCGCGCCATCGTGGAACGGCTACTGACACATCGGCACGCGGTTGTGGTGGTGGAACGCGATGTCGGGGCGCTGGCTTGGGCAGCGGGGCGAATCACGGCGGTGGTGGGAGACGCCGCGTCCGAACCCACCACCGAGCAGGCCGCCGATCGCGCTCAGGAGGCCGGGACGTTCGCCGGGTGGGTGAACAATGCCGCCGTATTCCGTGATGCCGCATTGGATTCCGACGGCGCAGACGAGGTTCTGGATCTCATCACCGCGCATTTGCGGCCCGCCGTGGTCGGGTGTGGCACCGCCGTCCGGCGATTCCTGGCCGCGGGCACCGGTGGCTCGATCGTGAACATCAGCTCGCACCAGGCGCGCCGGGCCGTACCGGGAGCGCTGCCCTACAGCACGGCCAAGGCGGCGATCGAGGGACTCACCAGGGCATTGGCAGTCGAGTACGGGCGGAACGGAATCCGGGTGAACGCCGTCGCGCCCGGCTCGGTCGCCACGGAACGGTACGAGGAATACCTGTCCGGCCTGAGCAAGGACGCCGCGGCGGCCGTCGAACGTGACATGGCCACGCTGCACCCGCTGGGCCGGGTCGCGACCGGCGACGAGATCGCCGCCGCTGTCGAATTCCTGCTGTCCGCGGACGGCGGCTTCGTCAACGGCGCCACCCTGCCCGTCGACGGTGGCCGCTCGGTGCTGGCACTCGACCCCGAGGCTCGTTGACGGGAACCGGTGACGGTTCCGACGCCGTACGGTGCGGCCTACCCCATCGTCGGCGTACCCAGCGGGCCTACCAGCTCACAGCGACCATGGTGCACGATCGACACGACAACGCGAGTTCGCCGAGGACGGAGGAGCTTTCACCGTCGTCGGCACAGACCGACCAGCGCCCCCGCGACCGCCCCGGCACCGAACATCGCCGCCCCCGCCATCGCCGACATCCCCGCGGTGACCCGCGGCGTGATGATCGCCGGTGGGGGCGGGGCGATTTCGGCCTCCGGCTCGTTCTCCCTCGCGGTCGCCGCCCACGCCGTGGCGAACAGGATGATGCGGGCGGTGATGTAGGCGAACACCATCAGGCCGATGATCGGGCCGAAGGCGACGCCGGCCGGGCTGGTCAGCACCGATTTCAGATAGATGCTGGCGATCTGCTTCCAGAGTTCGAAAACGATCGCGGCGAGCAGGGCCGCCTTCGTCGCGCTCACGAAAGTCACCGGCTGCCGCGGCAATCGGGCGATGATCCAGACGAACACCGCCCACGACGACAACACCGCCAGTACCAGCGACAAGACGGTGAGCAGCGTCCCTGCTCCGGGCGCGGTATCGAGGTTGACGGATTTCAGGACGCTGCGGCCCAGGCCGCCGCCCGCCAGGGCCGACAGGCCCAGCGAAACCCCCATCGCCACACCCAGTCCGAGCAGGGCGAGCAGATCCGACACCTTGCTGCCGACCCAATTGCCGTCCGGCACTTTCTGTTCCCACTGCTCGGTGAGCGCGGCCCGCAGGTTGGCCATCCAGCCCAGCCCGGCGTACAGCGCGCCGACCAGGCCCAGCACGCCGACGCCGCCCCGCGACTTGATCGCCTGATCGATCAGGTCGGTCACCTGCCCGCCGAAGGATCCCGGAATCTTGTCCACGATCTTCTGCTGAATCTCGTTCAGCAGATCCGGATTGCGCGACAGCACGAATCCGGCGATCGCGAAACCCACCATGAGCAGTGGAAACAGCGACAGCACAGTGAAATACGTGATACCGGCCGCGAAGTAGTCGCCGCGTTGACGCTGGTACCGCCCGCCGGCCCGGATGAGGTGGTCCAGCCAGGGCCGCGCCTGCACTTCGCCTTCGATTCGCGCCTTGACCTTGCCGAACACCCGTCCTCCCGAAAGCCGTCGGCCACCCGCGCGACAGGGCCGGGACGTGGGCTACCACGCCGGTCCACGCGGGCGGCTATCGCACGCAGCCCCGCGAGGTGGACGTCAGCGAGGCAGGAACCCCACCCGGTCGTACACCTGCGCGAGGGTGTTGCCGGCGATTTCCCGAGCCCGCTCGGCACCGGCACCGAGAATACGATCGAGCTCGCTCTGGTCGTCCAGATACTCTCGCACCTTCGACTGCAGCGGGGTGACAAATTCGACCAGTGCGTCGGCCACATCGCCTTTGAGGTCGCCGTATCCCTTGCCGGCATAGTCCCGCTCGAGCGTCACGATGGGCGTGTCGGAGAGCGCGGAGAGAATTACCAGCAGATTGCTCACGCCCGGCTTGACCTCCGGGTCGTAGCGGATCTCGCGCTCGGTGTCGGTGACGGCCGAGCGGATCTTCTTCGCCGAGACCTTCGGATCGTCGAGCAGGCTGAGCAGGCCGGTGTCGGTGGCGGCCGACTTGCTCATCTTCGCGGTGGGATCCTGCAGGTCGTAGATCTTCGCGGTGCCGGAGACGATATGCGCCTCGGGCACCACGAACGTCTTCTTGTAGCGGCCGTTGAACCGCTGCGCCAGGTTGCGGGTCAGCTCCAGGTGCTGGCGCTGATCCTCGCCGACCGGGACCTGATGCGGCCGGTAGAGCAGGATGTCGGCGGCCATCAGCACCGGATAGGTGAACAGGCCGACGGTCGCGTTGTCCGCGCCCTGCTTGGCCGACTTGTCCTTGAACTGAGTCATCCGGCCGGCCTCGCCGAAGCCGGTCAGGCAGCTGAGTACCCAGGTCAGCTCGGCATGCTCGGGCACCTGGCTCTGCACGAACAGGGTCGAGCGCTTCGGGTCGATGCCCAGCGCCAGCAGCTGCGCGGCGGCCGCCCTGGTGCGGTGGCGCAGCTGCTTCGGGTCGTACTGGACGGTGATCGCGTGCATGTCGGGGATGAAGTACAGGGCGTCGTAGTCGTCCTGCAGCGTCACCCAATATTGCAGCGCGCCAAGATAGTTGCCGAGGTGGAAGGAATCGCTGGTCGGCTGGATGCCGGACAGCACGCGCTGCTTGCGCTCACCGGGTGTTGCGGGACTCGACATGTCTCCGATCTTCCCATGCCGCGCGAGGCGATTTATCGGCGCTACCGGAACGTCCGTGGCAAAGTTGTAGCAAATGACTGATACGGGTCGAGACAGCGGTGAAAAGGGTGCTTGCGCGCGCGGGAACGGCAAGGATGAATTCACTCCCCGATCGTGTCGCGATTACCCAGCGTCCGCGTGTCGCTGCTTCACTACGGACATGTCCGGCATCTCCCGGCGGCAGCTGATCGGCTCGGCGGTCACGCTGGCGGCCGGTTCGGCCACCCTGTCCCTGCTGCCGCCCGCGTTGCATCGGGCCATGGCCGCGCCGATGCGTCCCGGCGGACCGCGGGCCGTCGAGCACGTCATCCTGGTGATGCAGGAGAATCGCTCGTTCGACCACTACTTCGGGACGCTGCGGGGTGTCCGGGGATTCTCCGATTCCACGCCGCTGCGGCTGCGCAACGGCTCGTCGGTCTTCCGGCAGCCGGCGACGGACGGTTCGCCGCTGATGAAGGCCCTCGAGCGGGCCGGCGGGCTGACCGGCGCGGTCTCGCCGTTCTCGCTGCGGGAGGCGGCGGCGCGGGCCGGGCGCCCCGACAGCGACATCCAGTACCTGGACAGTCTCGACCACGACTGGCCCGGCAGCACTGCGGCCTGGGCGCAGGGCTGGTGGGACGGCTGGATCCCGGCGAAGACCGCGGCGACCATGACCTATTACGAGCGCCGGGACCTGCCGCTGCAGTACGAGCTGGCCGACACCTTCACGCTGTGCGACGCCTACCACTGCTCGCTGTTCGGCGGGACCAATCCGAATCGCAACTACTTCTTCACCGGCACCACCGGATACGAGCCCGGCGGCAAGCGCGCCGTGGACAATGCCGCCTACGACGCCGGGCATCCCGGCTACGACTGGACGACCTATCCGGAACGCCTGGAGGCCGCCGGAGTTTCGTGGCAGATCTATCAGGAGTGGGACAACTTCACCGACAATCCGGTCGAGTATTTCGCGCCGTTCAAGCGGATCGGCGGCAAGGTGCTGGCCCAGGTCGAGGGGAACCATCCGACGACGGAGAAGTTCTACGAGGCGCTGCCGAACAAGACACCGGAGGAACGTCAGCGCCTGCTGGCGCAGTTCGAGGCGGCGCGGGCGAGGCTGGACGCGCACGAGCGCGGTTTGTTCGATCGGGGGATGTATCGCAGCGAGCCGGACACCCTGCTGCGGCGGCTGGGCGCCGATATCGAGGCCGGGACACTGCCCGCGGTGAGCTGGCTGGTGCCGCCGGCGGCCTACAGCGAGCATCCGTCGGTGTCGACGCCGCTGGGTAGCGCGAACCTGATCTACCGGTTGCTCGACCTCGTGGCGTCCGACCTCGAAACCTGGTCCAAGACAGCGATTTTCCTCAATTTCGACGAGAACGACGGATACTTCGACCACGTGCCGTCGCCGGTGCCGCCGCGGCCCGGCGGCGGCGCGGGTGACGATTGGTACGACGGCAAGGCGATCGGACTGGGGCCGCGGGTGCCGATGACGGTGGTATCGCCGTGGACCATCGGCGGATACGTGAATTCCGAGGTCTTCGATCACACGTCGGTGCTTCGCTTCCTGGAGCTGGTGACGGGGGTGCGCGAGCCGAATATCAGCGACTGGCGGCGCACCGTGTGCGGGGATATGCGGTCGGTGTTCGACTTCACGAGCGCCGGTGAACCGCCGAAATTGAGCAGGCCCCACGATGTTCCGAAACCCATCGGCCGGTGGAAGCCGGTGCCGCCGAATGCGCCGGCGCTGCCGGAGCAGGAGCCGGGATCGCGGCCCGCGCGGCCGCTGCCGTATCAGCCGTCGGTGTCGGGGGCGGTGTCCGGATCGACGCTGACCGTCCGGCTGGCCAACAGCGGTGCGGCATCGGCGCATTTCGCCATCTATCCGTTCGGCGGGGTGTCGGAGGATCCGCGGCATCGCGATGTGCGCGGCGAATCGGCCGAAACATTCGGCGTCGGCGGCACTTACGATCTGGTGGTGCAGGGGCCGAATCGGTTCTGGTACGAGATGCGCGGGAGCACGGGCGGTGCGGCCGCCGGTATCGAGGTCGGCACGGCGCCGTCGGGGTCTCGGGTGCGGATCGCGCTGGCCAACCGGGGGCGGCAGAGCGTCACACTGTCGCTCGGTCCGCTGCGTTACGGCCAGGTCCGGGAGGATGTCGACCTGGCCGCCGGAGCCACCCGCGTCGTCGACTGGAGCACCGAAAACGGTTGGTACGACGTGGAAGTCACCGCCGCCGAGGAACCGGAGTTCCGTCGCCGAATCACCGGCCACGTCGAGAACGGACGGACCGGCGTCAGCGCGGACTGAGCGAGGCCCGACCCGGTGCCCGGCTATCCGGCGGCGCGTTGGGCGTGGGTGCGCGGGTCGACGCCGGGCATGCTCGGGCGGCCGGAGTTCACGAGTTCGTGTTCGCGGCGGGTGAGCATCCGGTAAACGGGGGCGCTGGGACCGGCGAGCGTGTTGCGCAGCGGGCCCGGCGTGAGCGGCGGCTTGATGTGCGCGGTCCGAACTCCCCGGGCGACGGCCCGGAAGGTGAGTTCCTCCCTGGTGCCCCAGCGGATTCCGTACATCTCTCGAATTCGGGCCGGGAGGCTGCCCTGGATCAGCAGGAAGACGCTCGAGGTCACCTGGTGCAGCGGCATCGGCATCGGGTACGGCACCTGCTTGCCGGCCAGGTAGGAGCCGACCAGCTGCGCCTCGTCGGTCAGGTGCAGGTCGCCGGAGGCCAGGTAGCCGTCGAAATAGCGGCGGAAAGCGGGGTAGTCGGCCGGGGCGGCGTCGCGCGGCATGCCGAACAGTTCGCCCCAGCGCACGTAGTCCTGGTACAGGTCCTCCCGCTCGGCGGTGGCGAGCCTGCGGACCAGCAGATCGTGCATCACCTCGGCGGAGTCGAAAGTGAACGCCATGGTCATGAACATCAGGTGCGGGTCCATCGCGGAGTACCCGCTCCCGGCGGGATAGTGCGCCCCGGCGTCCTCCGGCAGCTCGCCGCGCACCCGGACGTGCTTCTTGCGGGTGAAGGCCAGTGCCCGGTCGGCCTCGTCCCTGCTGCCCAGGAACACCGCCTCGAACAGCCGGCCGGTGAGCGCGAGCCGGGTGTAGGGCGTGGTCCGGTGCTCGGTGTTCTCGGCGGTCCCCACGTAGAGCAGCGGGTGGACCGCGCCGATCACCAGCGCGCGCTGGCCGTAGGTGAGGCCGACCGCCCGCTTGCGCATGACGCGCCGAATCATCGAATCGTCGGAGAAATAGCCGGTGTCGGGCATCGTCGCCTCCTGGTAGAGATTCTGGCAATAGGATCCACCAGAATCCACAATCTGGCAAGAGGTACCACCAGAATCGACGATCGCTGCACCAACCGCGACCTTCGAGCGCCACGGGCCGACGGCGCGCACCGTGACACAATCGGGGCGTGGCAGCGCAGCGGACATACGGCGGGCTCTCCGCGGCGGAGCGGCGCGCCCAGCGCCGGGCCGCGCTACTCGACGCAGCGCTGGAGATCATCGGTAATCAGGGCTCGGAGAAGCTCACCGTCGCCGGGCTGTGCACGCGGGCGGGGCTGAACGAGCGCTACTACTACGAACAGTTCGACGGCCGCGACGCCGTGCTGACGGCGCTGTTCGACGGCATCGCGGAGGAGCTGGCCGTCGCCATCGTGGCGGGGCTACAGGCGGCACCCGCCGACACCCGCGGCACGGCGCGGGCGGCCATCGCGGCGGGCATCCACGTGCTCACCGACGATCCGCGCAAGGCCCGGGTGACGTCGATCGTCGGCACCGCAACCCCCGAACTCCGCGCGCGCACCCTCGATACCATTCGCTCGTTCGCGAAACTCGTTGCCACCGAGGGCATCGACTTCTACGGGCTCTCGACTCCCGACCCGGATCCGGCGATCGACTTCCGGGCCACCTACCTCGTCGGCGGACTCGCCCAGACCCTGACCAGCTGGCTGCACGGCGATCTCGCCATGACGCGCGACGAGCTGATCGAGCACACCACCGACGTCTTCGTCCTGCTCGGCGAGGACCTCGCCGGACGCCTGCGCTGAATCCGGCCGGGCCGCACCGCTTCTCGCCGCATCCGCGACTACGCACACGGCAGGACGCGGTGTCACTCGTCGTTCGGCACGACGTACAGCCGGGGCGGCAGGCCGAAATAGCGGTGCAGCGCGATATTGATCGCCATCTCATCGGAGTGTTCGGCGGCCTCCCTCCGCAGCTCCGGGTCCGGGAACAGCTCGGACCGCGGTTCGGGAGCCGCCCGGCCGGTCGATTCGGCCAGGGCCCGGCGTAGCGCGTCGTTGACGATGCGCGCCTTCGGCCGACCCTGTGCGCGAACGACGGTCGCGAGCAGCTGGGCCACGTCGGGGTCGAGAGCTACGGTGAGTCTCACGCGTTCATGGTCCGCCCGCGCCGCCGCCACTACGGCGGTTCCGCGAGTGATAGACCAATCTCACAGCAACCGGATCACCCATTCCGGCTCGACATCGGGCCGCATGGTCACAGTGCACACCGAGCCGATCGACACCGGTGCACAGTGCCCAGCCCGGGCCACCGGTCACATCGTGAGGGGCGCGGCTTCGAGGGTGGGACTGCCCTGTAGCACGACTCGGAACACGCCGCCGTGCGATGCCCGGTGCGCGGCGGCGTCGCGCATGGCCTCGGCGAACCAGTCCCGCTGGCCGGGCTCCTCGGCCAGCAGCTGATCCGAATCCCGGATCAGCACAGCGTATCCCGGTGCCGACCCGACGAAATCCGCCAGGTCGCGCAGGCATTCGTCGAAGGCGTCCTTATTTTCCCCGAAGTAGTACGGGAACTGGAACGCCGCCGCGAACTCGTCGAAAACACCCTCGGTGGTGCGCATCTTGGCGCCCCGCAGCTCCCGCACCAGGTAGCCGCCGGGGGCCCGGAAGCGAACACCGCTGAAATCACCGTCAGGCACCGGAATCGCGCCGAGTACCGGGCCGGTGGTGGTGGTCTCGTGCGACTTGCCGCCGGCGCCGGACAGGAACTGCGACAACGTTATCGGCGTGGTCATCACCGCATCCTCGTGAAGGTCTTGTAGTGGTCTCCCGTGTAGTAGGCCGAGCCGTCACTACCGGTGACGATCCGTTCGGCGTCGCGGGTCTGGCCACGCTTCTTCGGATTCACGTCCCATTCCTTGTAGGTGATGGCCTTGCCGGAGGAGTCCTTCTTCGACAGTGTTCCCTCGCGATTCATCCACTGGTCACCGCCTTTGGTGCCGGGAGCGCCGGCCGAGTCGGGCCAGCGGCCGGCATCGATCTCGGCCAGCGTCCGGTACGCACCGTCGGGAACGCCGGGCGCACGGCTGGTGACGGCGGCTGCGGCAGCGCCCGCCTTCGCAGTGGCGCTCGCGGCGACCGAGTTCGCGCCGGACCCGGCGTCGGTGCCGCCGCGCAGCGCGAGCACGCCCGCGACCACCACGGTGACCACCAGACCGGCGAGCACCAGCAGGGTGCGCATTCGCTTGTCGGACAGGTTCATCGGTACCGCACCGTCACCGGGGCGTGATCCGACCAGCGCAGCGCGTACTCCGGGGCGCGCTCCACCACGGCCTGTTTCGCCCGGCCGGCCACCTCGCCGCGGGCCAGGTGGTAGTCGATGCGCCAGCCGGCATCGTTGTCGAAGGCCCGGCCGCGGTAGGACCACCAGCTGTACGGTCCGGGCACGCCCGGATGCAGCTCGCGGACCACGTCCACGTATCCGGCGGCCAGCACCTCGTCGATCCAGGCGCGCTCGCCGGGCAGGAAGCCGGAGTTCTTGACGTTGCCCTTCCAGTTCTTGATGTCGAGTTCGGTGTGCGCGACATTCCAGTCGCCGCAGATCACGAAGTCGCCGGTCTGTGCCTTCAGATGGGCACCCAGCTCGCCCAGGAACCGGTACTTCTCGTCCTGCATCGGCGTGTCGGCCTCGCCGGTGTGCACATACACGCTCGCGACGGTGAGCCCGTCGAATTCGACCTCGACGTAGCGGCCCATGCCGTCGAACTCGGTGCTCCCGAAGCCGATCCGGGCCGCCCGCGGCTCGCGGCGGGACAGGATCCCCACCCCGGCCCGGCCCTTGCGCCCCGGCTCCGCGTGCGCCAGGTGCCAGCCGTCGGCCAGCGCGGGCGCCAGCGCCTTGTGCGTCTGCTCGTCGGTTGCCCGGGTCTCCTGCAGGCAGATGATGTCGGCGTCTGTCGTCGCCAGCCACTCGAGCATCCCGCGGCCCGTCTTGCCGGTCGCCGCGCGCACCCCGTTCACGTTGATCGTCGATATCGTGCAGTACCGAGAGGAATCGTCTGACCAGGTCTCATAGGGAAGATCGAGGGGGGTCACCGCCTCACGATAACGCGAAAGCGGATGCGGTACACATCGCCTGCCGGCCGCCGGGGCCGCGCGGCGCGCGCCCCGCCCGGCGAGATTTGCCGGGCCGTATCCCGGGCGTACGCATGATGCCGACCGCCTATCGACCGTAGAATGCTGGTCATCAACACTCCCTGTGGACACCGCGGTCCAGGAAGGGGTGCGACGATGACGTCCGACACCACCGAGTCCGTCCCGCTCGTACCGATGACGGCCCTGCACACGGGGTCCGGCGATCCGCTCCTGCTCCTGCACGGCTTCATGCTGTCGCCGCACTGCTGGGAGCAGGTGGCCGACCGGTTGTCGGGGACCTGCGAGGTGTTCGCCCCGGCCTTCGCCGGCCACTGGGGCGGGCCCCAGGTGCGCGGCCGGCACCTGGGTATCGACACCCTGGCCGACCAGGTGGAGGCGCAACTCGACGAATTGGGCTGGCGCACTTGCCATATCGCCGGCAACTCGCTCGGCGGCTGGGTCGGGTTCGAGCTGGCGCGGCGCGGCAGGGCCCGGACACTGACCGCGATCGCCCCGGCCGGCGGCTGGAAATCCCCGTCGCTGTTGCAGATTCGGCTGGGCCTGAAGTTCCTGTCGCTGTGGCCGGTGGTGACCGTGGGCAAGCGGATGCCGCGCGCCGTCCGGTTCGGCGCTCCCGCGAGGAAATTCGCGGCATTCATGCTGACCAAGGACACCGCGGCGGCGGCCCGGCGCGGCGTGGAGGCGGCGATCACCTCGGCGATGCACTGCCCGGGGATGATCCCGCTGCTGATCACCGCGTTGCGCATACCTTCCCTCGCGGAGCTGTCGGCCCTGCCGACCCCGGTGCGCCTGCTGCTGTGCGAACACGACCGGATAATCCCGAACCGCTTGTACGCCAGGGTCTTCCTGCGCGACCTGTCCGATGCCGCGGACCGCATTCTGGTGCACGGCGTCGGGCACGTCCCGATGCTGGAGGCACCGGACCGGGTCGCGACGCTCCTCGCCGAGCACATCTATGCCAGCCGCACGCATCTGCGTGCGGTGTGAGGGAGGCCGGCGGATCGGTCATCACCCCTCGGCACCGATCCGCCGGCTGCACTCGCGGCACCGGCCCGCCGCGGCGTGCCAGGCCTCACGGCGGCGGTTTCGAAGCTACGGCAGCCGAGCGGCGATGTCGTCGATCCGCCAGGGGCCCTCGGTCTCGATGGTCTTCACGTCGTGCCAGCCGGCCAGCTCGGAGATCGCTCCGCCCTGCACCGCGAACACCTTGCCGGTGATCGGGCACGCATCGGCGGCCAGGTAGGCCACCAGCGGGGAGATATTGGCCGGGCTGAAGGCGTCGAACTCGCCGTCGGGCACCTCGGCGGCGAACACCGTGCCCAGGCCCGGCGTGGCCAGCGTCAAGCGGGTGCGGGCCATGGGGGCGATGGCGTTCACCCGCACCCCGTATCGCTCCAGTTCTTCGGCGGCGACCAGGGTCATCGCGGCGATCGCCGCCTTCGCCGCGCCGTAGTTGACCTGACCGGCATTGGGCACGGTGAGACCCGAGGCGGAGGCGGTGTTGATGACCGCGGCCCGGGGCTGAATACCCGCCTTGGACTGCTGCTTCCAGTACGCGGCCGCGTGCCGCAGCACGTTGAAGTGCCCCTTCAGATGCACGGCGATGACCGCGTCCCATTGCGACTCCTCGAGGCCGGCGAGGAATCCGTCGCGCAGGATCCCGGCGTTGTTGACCACGACGTCGAGCGTGCCGAACTCCGCGATCGCCTTGTCCACCAGGTTCTTCGCGCCGTCCCAGGTGGCGACGCTGCCGGTGTCGGCGGCGGCCGACCCGCCCGCGGCCAGGATCTCGTCGCGCACCTCCTGCGCCGGGCCGACGTCGCTGCCCTCGCCGGCGCCGTCGCCGCCCAGGTCGTTCACCACGACCGCCGCGCCCTCCCGCGCGAACAGCAGCGCGTGCTCGCGGCCGATGCCGCGCCCGGCGCCGGTGACGACGGCGACCTTGCCCTCCAGTGCACCCATTCGTTGTCTCCTGATCTGTGGTTCGAGCGACCTGCGGGTCGAGTCCGCTCGCCGGGTCAGTCCGCGATCTCGGCCAGGCCGTCGCTCAGCACGACGTCCGCAGGGCCCCGGCCGGACCGGTCGTAGCCGCGAACCGTTTCGAAAGCGTATGTGGTCACGCCGTTTTCGGAGCCGGACCGCCAGACCCTGGTGTGCAGATCGTCACCGGGAAGGACCATCTTGGCGAAGCGCACCGCGAATCGCCGCAGCCGAGTGGCATCCGAGTCGCCGACCTCGGTCAGCACCGCCCAGGACGCGAAGGCCATGGTGCACAGGCCGTGCGCGATGATGCCGGGCAGCCCGGCCGCCCTGGCGACCTCGTCGTCCAGGTGTAACGGCACCGGATCGCCGGCAGCCGGTGCGTAGCGGTAGGTCTGGTCGTCGTCGATGTGCTGGGGCACCTCGGCCACCGGATCGTGTGCCCGCAGGTTCTCGTCGAAACGGTGCTCCGGGGCGGCCCGCCCGACCGTTCCGCCCGCGTCGATCCTGCGGAAGAACGCCGTCAGGTACTGTTCGTTGACGAGTTCGCCGTCCTCGGTGCGGGATTCGATGTGCACCGTGATGCCGCTGCCGTTCGGCTTGCCGGCGTACCCGATCGCCCGCGCCCGCGAGACCAGGGTCTCGCCCGGGCGGATCGGGCGGTGGAAATGAAAGTCCTGCTCGCCGTGCACGACCCGGCCGAAGATGTCCATCGGCGCGACGTCGATGACGGGCACCAGCATGGCGTCGAAGACCGGGACGATCGCGAAGACCGGCGGGGCCACCGTGCCGGTGCGGTGCGCCTCGATGGGATCGTTGGTCGCGGCGGCGTACTCGGCGATCCGCTCCCGCCGCACCTCGAAACGCTCCTCGTCGCACCAGAGGTTCAGGCCGGAGGCATCGAATTCGACCGTCCGGCCGGCGGTCTCCGCGCCCACCGATCGCTCGCTCATGCTGTGTCCTTCCCCGGCACGAGCGGAGCGCTCCGTGGTTACACTCCGCTGCCGCCTCCGCGCTTGACCGCTCATGCCGCCGCGGCCAGCGTCTCGAGCTGCGCGAGCGACTTCTCGAGCTGCGCGACGCCGTCCTTCTCCACGGCCTTGCCGAGCGCACCCTTGATCAGCGCGCCCTCGAAGTCGCCGTTCACCGACAGCTCCGCGCCGTCGCCGTCGGGCGCGATGGCGAAGGTGAATTCGACTCGCACGCCGGCCATTCCGGTCGCCGCCAGGGTCAGGGTGCGCGGCGCCTCGACCGCCGCGACATGCCACTCGAACTTGTTGGCCATGCCGAGCATGACGATCTTGGCGACCAGCTTGTCGCCCACCTCGAGGGTGGCCGGCGGCTCCTCCATCCAGCGCTCGTGGATGGAGAACCAGTCGCCCCAGGTGTTCGGGTTGCCGACGACGGCCCACAGCGCCTCGGGCGGGACGGACAGCGTCCTGGTGTATTCGATGTGCCCCATGGTGTTTCCTCTCGTCAGCTCTCTGCGCGCCGGTAGGCGGTGACGACCGCGGCCCCGCCCAGCCCGATGTTGTGTTGCAGTGCCGCGGTCACATTCGGCACCTGACGCTTGTCGGCCTGTCCGCGCAGCTGCCACGTCAGCTCGCTGCACTGCGCCAAACCCGTTGCGCCCAAAGGATGTCCCTTGGAGATCAGCCCGCCGGACGGGTTCACGACCCAGGTGCCGCCGTAGGTGGTCAGGTTGTCGTCGACGAGCTTTCCCGCCTCGCCCTCGCCACACAGCCCCAGCGCCTCGTACAGCAGCAGCTCGTTGGACGAGAAGCAGTCGTGCAGCTCGATGACCTGGAAATCCTCGGGGCCCAGACCGGACCGGTCGTAGACCTGCCGGGCGGCCTGCACACTCATGTCGTGGCCGACGATGCCCCTGGCCGTGCCGTCGAAGGTGGAGGCGAAGTCGGTGGTCATGGCCTGCCCCACGATCTCCACCGCCCGGCCGGCCAGGCCGTGCTCGTCGACGAAAGCCTCGGAGGCGAGGACCACCGCGCCGGACCCGTCCGATGTCGGCGAGCACTGCAGCTTGGTCAGCGGGTCGTAGATCATCCGCGCGCCGAGGATGTCCTGCAGCGAATACTCCTCCTGGAACTGCGAATACGGGTTGTTCACCGAATGCTTGTGGTTCTTGTACCCGATCTTCGCGAAGTGCTCGGCGGTGGTGCCGTAGGCGAGCATGTGCTCGCGGGCGGCCGCGCCGAACATCCACGGCGCCGGCGGAAACAGCACCTCGGAGATCTCGGCCAGCGCCATCAGGTGCTTGGCCATCGGCTGTTCCCGATCGTCCCAGGTGGATCCGAGCGACCCGGGCTGCATCTTCTCGAAGCCCAGCGCCAGCGTGCAGTCGGCCAGCCCGCCCCGAATCGCCTGTGCGGCAAGGTAGAGCGCGGTGGAACCGGTCGAACAGTTGTTGTTGACGTTGACCACCGGAATGCCGGTCATCCCCAGCTCGTAGACGGCGCGCTGCCCGGACGTCGACTCACCGTACACGTAGCCGACATACGCCTGCTGCACCCGATCGTAGGAAATCCCCGCGTCGGCAAGGGCTTTCGTGCCGGACTCCCGCGCCATGTCGGGGTAGTCCCAGGCCCGGGTCCCGTCCGCATCCTCCACCTGCCGCCGCCCCGGCTTCTCGAACTTCGTCATGCCGACACCGACGACGTAAACCTTGTTCGCCATCGAACTCCTCACCTCGGGCCACCGCCCCCGCGCGGCGACATCGGCGATCCGCTCCGGATCGGATAAAAACAAACATACAAAGCTGTATGTAAGAGCGCAAGGGGGCGTTCGGGCCAAGCAGGAAGGCCAGATCGTCAGCAACAGATCGCCGGACACCGGTGCCCGCTCGGGCCCGACCGACGACGAAACCACCGGACCGACCGATCGCCGGACGACGAATGCGCACGAGCCGGACCGCGGCGCCGTCGTACCCGGATCGGGGGCACGCACCAGCGACAGGACACCGGACTGTCGGCTCACCCGGGATGCTCGGCGGAAGTCTCCGCTACCGTCGACCCGTCGGGCGGGCGCGCCGCTCCGGCAGTCGACCGGTAGAGGACTGGCGGCCATCCGAACACGTTGTCCGGCACGGGCTCCGGCGCGATGGTTGTATGTCGTTGCCGCGGCGCGTGTTCGGGTCTACCTCTCGGCGCGCAGAGTCGGCAGTACGGATTCCGCCGCCAGGCGCAGGTGGGCGGCGGCCCGTGCCCATCGGCGGCGGGCCCGGTCGGAATCCGGATCGATGAAGTCGGACATCAGGATTCCGCGGAGGGCGTCCATCGCCGTGTAGAGGAAATCCCGGGCGACCTTCCGGTCGACCTCGTCCGGCACCAGTTGGGCGACCGACATCAGGACGGCGTTGTTGACGAACGGCTCGACCTTCGCCATCTCCGCGGCCAGGAGGCGGTCGACGCGACCCGCCACCCACAGCTCCATGGCGGCGATGAACAGCGGGCCCTGATGCAGTTCCCAGAGGAAGTCCAGGACCGCGGCCAACGGGTCGCCCTCGCGCCGGAAGCGGTCGAGTTCCCGCATCGCGGCCTCGGTGCGCCGCTGGGCGAGATGGCTGATCGCGGCCACGACCAGGTCGGTCTTGGAGCCGAAATGATGCACCTGCGCACCCCGCGTCACGCCGGCACGCTCGGCGACCCGCGGCGTCGTGGTGCCCGCGTAACCGTATTCGACCAGGCAGTCGATCGTGGCGTCGAGCAGCCGGACGCGCATCTCGCTGCTGCGCTGCTCCTGCGTGCGGCGCTGCGGCTTCGATATCGCGGGCCTGGTCATTCCGGGAATTCTACACTTACATTCAGGTCTGTATGAAAACGGGCGGTGCGGTGGATCCGCATCGGCCCGCGATCACGCGGCCGACGAACCCGGGGCCGCGCCCGCACCTCCACCGCGCCGGGCGAGCAGGACGGTGATCGTGAACAGCAGTAATCCCGCCACGGCCAGGCCGGCCCCCACCATCGCCGGGGCGGTGTATCCCAGACCGGCCGCGATCACCACGCCGCCGAGCCACGCACCTGCCGCATTGGCGATATTCAGCGCGGCGTGATTGAGCGCGGCGGCGAGGGTCTGGGCATCGTGGGCCACGTCCATCAACCGGGTCTGCAAGCCTGGCGACAGCGCCGACCCGCAGGCGCCGACCAGGAAGATGCCGACTCCGGCCGTGTACGGATTGTGCGCGGCCGCAACGAATCCCGCGAGAATCACGATCATCGCCACGAGCACCGCGAATACCGAACCGTCCACGCCGCGGTCGGCGAGCACGCCGCCCACGATGTTCCCGGCGACCATGCCCAGGCCGAACAGTGCCAGCACGAGCGGCACCAGGCCCACCGGCATGCCGGCGACATCGGTGAGGGTGGTGGTGACGTAGGTGTAGACGGCGAACATGCCGCCGAAGCCGACGGCGCCGACCAGCAGCGTCAGCAGCACCTGCGAGCGGCGCAGCGCGCCGAGTTCGGTGCGTGGATCGGTGACGCGGATACCGGTCAGCTGCGGGACGAATTTCGCGATCGCGAACACCGTCGCCAGGCCGATGACCGCGACCACGAGATAGGCGTCGCGCCAGCCCAGATTCTGGCCGAGCCAGGTGGCGGCGGGAACGCCGACAACATTGGCGGCGCTCAGTCCCAGCATAACCGCGGCAATCGCCTTGGCGCGCTGCCCCGCCGGCGCGAGTGTCGCCGCGGCCAGCGATGCCACGCCGAAGTAGGCGCCGTGCGGCAGTCCGGTCACGAAGCGCGCCAGGATCAGCGTCTCGAACGAGGGCGCCAGCATCGAGGCCGCATTGCCCACCGTGAAGGCCACCATCAGGGCGATCAGCAGACGCTTGCGCGGCATCCGGGCGCACACCGCGGCGATCACCGGTGCGCCGACGACCACTCCGAGGGCGTACGCCGACACCGCATGTCCCGCGGTCGGCTCCGAGACGTTCATGGCCTGCGCGACGTCCGGCAGCAAACCCATGGTGACGAATTCGGTGGTGCCGATGCCGAAACCGCCGAGCGCCATGGCCAGCACCGCGGGTATGTGCCAGCCGGTGCGCCCGGCGGGGGTGTCGGACGAAGACTGGGAGGACGCCGCATCGGGCGCGGTCACGGAAGCCACGACTCTGCCCAACACGGCGGCGAATGCCCGGGCATCCCCGATCGCCGGTGATCTCACTCACCGACCGAAATACCGCAGGTCGAAACGGTCTTTGTCCACATCGGAGAGTTATCCCCAATCGCCGATCGACCGCTTCCGGCGGGCCCGCGCAGCCTCTAGCGTTATCGGCATGACCAAGCCGCAGCGTGACCCCGTTGTTGATCGGTTGCGACACGACGTCGATGACATCTACGAACTCATCGACGATTCCAACCGGACCGCGCACACCGCACTGGCCGCGGTACGAGGCGTCGACCTGCGCTTACGTCGATTCCAGAACACCAGCGGCCGCCAGTTCGGGATTTTGATCGCAACCCTCCGCCAGCACGGGCGGCGCCTCGACGGCATGGATCAGCGCTTCGACCGCATGGACCAACGCCTCGACACCATGGATCAACGCCTCGACACCATGAACGGACAGCTCCAGCAGCTGACGCACACGATCGCCGAGGCGGTGACGCTGATGAAGCAGCGGTAGGGTCCGGTGCGTTCAGACAAGTCGGGCACCCGCGGCCACCGGAAGGTGGGGGCGGGTGCCCGGAATGTGTCGTCTCGCGCGAGGCTCAGCGCAGCTGGCGGGCCAGGTTGGCGTCGAGCACGCCGAGGAACTCCTCGGTGGTCAGGTAGCCCTGATCGCCGCCGACCAGCAGCGCCAGGTCCTTGGTCATCTGGCCGTCCTCGACGGTCTTGATCACGACGTCCTCGAGGGCCTGCGCGAAGCCGACCACCTCGGGGGTGTTGTCCAGCTTGCCGCGATGCGCGATGCCGCGGGTCCACGCGAAGATCGACGCGATCGGGTTGGTGGAGGTCGGCTTGCCCTGCTGATGCTGCCGGTAGTGGCGGGTCACGGTGCCGTGCGCCGCCTCGGCCTCGCAGGTCTTGCCGTCCGGGGTCAGCAGCACCGAGGTCATCAGGCCCAGCGATCCGAAGCCCTGCGCCACGGTGTCGGACTGCACGTCGCCGTCGTAGTTCTTGCAGGCCCAGACGTAGCCGCCCTCCCACTTCAGCGCGGAGGCGACCATGTCGTCGATCAGCCGGTGCTCGTAGGTGAGGCCGGCCGCGTCGAACTCGTTCTTGAACTCGGTCTCGTAGATCTCCTGGAAGGTGTCCTTGAACATGCCGTCGTAGGCCTTCAGGATGGTGTTCTTCGTCGACATGTAGACCGGGTAGTTCTGCTGCAGCCCGTAGTTCAGCGACGCGCGCGCGAAGTCCTCGATGGACTTCTTGAAGTTGTACATGCCCATGACGACACCGCCGTCCTCGGGCATCTTCACGACCTCCTGCTGGATCGGCTCGCTGCCGTCCTCCGGTGTGAAGGTGAGGGTGACGGTGCCCGCCTGATGCACCTTGAAGTCGGTGGCGCGGTACTGGTCGCCGAACGCGTGGCGGCCGATGATGATCGGCTTCGTCCAGCCCGGAACCAGGCGCGGGACGTTGGAGATGATGATCGGGGCGCGGAAGATCGTGCCACCGAGGATGTTGCGGATGGTGCCGTTGGGCGACCGCCACATCTTCTTCAGGCCGAATTCCTTGACGCGCGCCTCGTCGGGGGTGATCGTCGCGCACTTGACGCCCACGCCGTGCTGCTTGATGGCGTTGGCGGCGTCGACGGTCACCTGATCGTCGGTCTTGTCGCGGTACTCGATACCGAGGTCGTAATACTCGAGATTGATGTCGAGGTACGGGTGGACCAGCTTGTCCTTGATGAACTGCCAGATGATCCGGGTCATCTCGTCGCCATCGAGTTCGACGACGGTACCTTCAACCTTGATCTTGGACATGGATCTTCGTGTCCTCCTAGGAAGGTGCTCCCATTGCACGGCCAGGTGAACACGCTTGTGAGCGGACCCCAGCTGTTCAACAGACAACGTATACGTCCCGCTCTGTCGGCGAGACTCGAGGTGCTAAACAAGACAAGCGTACTGGTGCGCTGGGTCTCAATTCCAGCGGTTGTCCCATCGCGAGACGGTCGCGTCCGCTCCGGGCGAGGCGCCGGCGGGGTGAGATCGGCAACGTACCGGCCGGCACTGACAAATGCGAGGTAAGCCGACGAGCACGGCCGATCCCTTCCCGGACGGCAGCGAGCCCGGGACATCGCCCGGGCTCGCTGTGCGTCACAGACTGTGACAAATCAGACACCGGCCGCCGTATGCTCCGACCCCTCCAGCAGGTTTTCCGGCTTGTCCCGGATCATCAGCACGACGATGACGATCGCGGCCAGGAAGAACCCGGCGCCGATGTAGAAGGCGATGTCGTAGCTGTGGATCGCCGCCCGGGCCGCGAGGTTGTCGACGGCCGGGTTGTTCTCCGCATAGCGCTGGGCCACCTGGACCGAGATGGTGGTCAGCAGGGCCGTGCCGATGGCGCCGCCGACCTGCTGGGCCGCGTTGAGCAGTGCGCTGGCCACGCCGGAATCCTCGGCATCGACCTGATGCAGCGCCGTGGTCTGCATGGAGACGAACAGCGCACCCATACCCAGCGCGATCAATGCCGTCGCGGGCAGCACGGTGGTGGCGAAGCTGTCGCCGAAGCTCAACTGCGCCAGGTACACCAGGCCGGCGATGCCCAGCACTCCGCCGCCGATCATCAGCGGCCGCGGCCCGATCCTCGGCAGCAGCGAACCGGCCACACCCGCCGAGATCACGATCCCGATCGGGAAGGCCAGGAATGCCACGCCGGCCTTCAGCGGGCTGTATCCGAGGGTGATCTGCAGGTAGTAGCTGAGGTTGATGAACATCGCGAACATCGCGATCGGCACCAGCAGCGCCACCAGGAACGAGCCGCCGCGATTGAGCTCACCCGGAATATGCAGCGGCAGTAGCGGGTTCGACGTACGCCGCTCGATGCCGACGAAGGCGATCAGCAGCGCCACACCCGCGATCAGCAGCGCGAGCGTGGACGAGGCCAGCCAGCCGTCCTCGGCGGCCCGGCTGAATCCGTACACCACCGCGATCAGGCCGAGCGTGACGGTCACCGCGCCCGCCACGTCGTAACCGCCGGTCCGCGGCGCGGGGACGTCCTTGATCACGAAGAAGAAGGCGCCGACCAGCGCCAGCAGCGCGACGGGCGTGTTGACCAGCAGGCACCAGCGCCAGTCGGCGTATTCGGTGAGCGCCCCGCCGGCGATCAGGCCGATGGCCGCGCCGCCTCCGGACACGGCTGCGAAAACGCCGAAGGCCCTTGCCCTTTCGCGCGGTTCGGTGAACGTCACCGACACCAGCGACAGGGCCGCCGGGGCCAGCAGCGCGGCGAAGGCGCCCTGCAGTGCGCGCCCGGCGAACAGTTGCGCGGCATTCTGCGCCAGCCCGGCCAGCGCGGAGGCCCCGGCGAAGCCGACGAGGCCGATCAGGAAGATCCGGCGGCGGCCCAGATAGTCGGCGAGGCGGCCGCCGAGCAGCAGCAGGCCGCCGAAGATGAGCGTGTAGGCGGTGAGCACCCACTGTTTGTCGCCGTCGCTGATGCCCAGGTCCTGCTGGGCGAACGGCAGCGAGATCGTGACGATGGTGGCGTCCAGCACCACCATGAGCTGGGCCAGGGCGATCACGCCCAGCGCCCACCAGCGCGCCGAACTCTTCGGCCCGGCGGAGGTATCGGGAGAAACGAGTGTCCCGGTTTCGGTCATGAGGGGGACTCCTGCATCGGAAGGAATGTGCAGCCATAGTGGCACCGTCTGACAATTGGCGTCAAGAGAAAAGTGTCCGACTATGACATTTGGCGGTACTCGTCACAATGAGAGCCGATAGCGATAGAATCGGGGCATGCTCGACTCACCGCCGCGTCCAGACCAGCCCGGCCTGCGCGAACGCAAGAAGCAGCAGACCCGGCGCCGCATCATCGAGGTGGCGCTGCGGTTGTGCGACGAGAACGGCTTCGAGGCGACCACGGTCGAGCAGATCGCGGAGGCGGCCGACGTATCGCCGCGGACGGTGAGCCGGTACTTCGAACTGAAGGAGGACATCGTCCTCGCCCCGATCGAGGAGTGGGGCCGGATCATCGCCGCCCACCTGCGCGAACAGCCGATCACCGGCAACGAGTTGCAGGCCCTCTTCGACACCTACCTGGCGGTCACCACCGAGAGCATCGAGGGCGGCGGGCCGCTGCCCTTCGAGTGGTTCCAGCACATGCAGCGGATCACGCGATCCAGCCCGACGGTGCGCGCGCGCAGCATGGAGTTCACCGACAGCAAGATCGTCGAAATCCACTCGGCCCTTGCCGAACGAGTCGGCGCCGAGCCCGACTCGCTCACCGTGCGACTCATCGCCGCGACCTGGAACGCGATCCTGCGCACCGGGATGGAATGCGATGCCCAGCTTCCGGAGTGCGCGCCGGCCGAGTCGGCGGAGGCGACCATCCGGGCCGTCCGGGGCGCCTACGACGAGTTCGTCGGCCGCTGCGCGGTCCCGGTGGCCCGGGCGAGTGAGGCCGGGGGTTAGCTCCCCGACCTCGTCTCGCTTCCCGCGCCGGCGATCCGCTACCATCCAGTCAGGTCATGAGTGCCAGCGCCAAGCCCCGGCTCGCTGGCCGGCAACCCTCCAGTTGCGGTGGGGTGCTCCGGGTGATGACCAGGCTCTCGAAAGCCGAGAGCAAGCGCGACTATCAGGAGGTCACCGACATGTGTTGTTGCCTTTCGAGATTCGAATCCCGATAACGGGCCGCACGCCGCCTCTCGGCACACCGCACCTGGAGTAGTACATGAGCGACTCGACCACGTCCGGGCACGATCCGGCGAACCGGAGCCACGCGACCGACCGGCACCGGGCCGGCCCCGGCACCCTGGGAGCCCGCACGGCGCATCGACAGCGCCCCTTCCCCCCCGGCGCCGCACGCATCGCTGTGCCCGGCATGGCGCACACCCGCGACGTGGCACGCACGACCGCACCCGGCGCCGCGCATTCCGCCGCCCTCGCACGCACGATCACCCTCGGCCCGACCGGCACCACACACACAGCGACCCGCACCACCGCACACACCGCTACCCACGGCAAAGTACGCACTGCCGTCGGCGGCCCCGCACTCACCACCTTCCGCAGCGCCGGGCGAACGGCGTCCCCGGGGCGGGTGGCTACCATCGATGATGTGCGTTTCGCTGTCGTTCGCCCGGTACCGGCCCCGCGGCCGGCGGACAGGGTGCGGCGGATTCCCGGCGGCGGCCCGGGGTGGAACGTCGGTATCGGCAGCGCGGGTATCGGCAGCGCGGGCATCGACGATGTGTCGGCCGGTCGGCGTGCCGGGTTGGCGACGGCGGCGTGGTGACCGTGGGCATCGGCTCGGAGACGGACCGTTCGGCCGCGGCCACGCTGCTACCGCCGCCGGACGGCACACTCGGCACCATTGCCATCGGGGATGTGCGGCTGGAGAGCGGGGCGGTGGTCCCCGATGTGAAGCTCGCCGTGCAGCGCTGGGGTGAACTGTCGTCCGAGCGGGACAACGTCGTATTCATCGAGCACGCCCTGACCGGCGATTCCCATGTGGTGGGCGCGCCCACCGAACCGCACCAGCTGCCGGGCTGGTGGGACGGCATCGTCGGGCCGGGCGCGCCGCTGGACACCGACGAGTGGTGCGTGATCTCCACCAACGTGCTCGGCGGCTGCAAGGGCAGTACCGGGCCCGGATCTCCCGCGCCGGACGGAAGGCCCTGGGGCGCACGGTTTCCCGGTATCTCCATCCGCGATCAGGTGACCGCCGAGGTGAACCTGATCGACCTGCTGGGTATCGACCGGCTGGCCGCCGTGGTCGGCGGATCGATGGGCGGGATGCGGGTCCTGGAATGGATGATCGGCCACCCGCGGCGGGTCGAGGCCGCGCTGGTGCTGGCCGTCGGCGCGCGTGCCACCGCCGATCAGATCGGCACCCAGACCACGCAGGTCGCGGCCATCAAGGCCGATCCGGACTGGCAGGGCGGCAACTATCACGGCACCGGCCGGGCGCCGACCACCGGGCTGGGGATCGCCCGCCGGATCGCGCACCTGACCTATCGCACCGACTTCGAGCTGGACCACCGCTTCGAGAATCAGCCACAGGGCGACGAGGATCCCCGCAACGGCGGCCGCTACGCGGTGCAGAGCTATCTCGAGTACCAGGGGGCGAAGCTGTCGCGGCGCTTCGACGCGGCCACCTACGTGCTGCTGACCGAGGCGATGAGCCGGCACGACGTGGGCCGCGGGCGGGGCGGGATCGAGGCCGCGCTGGCCGGCACCGCGGTGCCGTGCATCGTCGGCGGCGTCGACTCCGACCGGCTGTATCCGCTGCGCACACAGCAGGAGCTGGCCGATCTGCTACCCGGCTGCAAGGGCCTCGAGGTGGTGCACTCGCGCGACGGGCACGACGGGTTCCTCACCGAGATCGAGGCGGTCGGCAAGCTGCTGACCGAGACCATGGAGCTGGTGCGGGCGACCCGGTCCGAGCGCTGAGATCGCCGGTCAGCCGACGCCGAGGCTGCTGATCGTCGCGGCCAGCACGATGATGAGACCGCCCAGCACGGTGTAGGTACCGATGTCGAACGGCTTGCTGCGGACCGCCAGGAGACCGACCCGCGCCGTCGGCAGGCACGCCCGCAGCGCGGCCGCCAGCAGCGTCGCGCCGCCGATCACGTAGGCGCCGCGCCGCCAGCGATCCTGCGCCACGAAGATCACCGCGACCAGCAGGACCGCCACCACGAGCAGCATCGGCAGGTGGTTGCCGAAGAATCGGCCGACCGGGTTGGGGTGCCGTGCGGGGGGCGCGGGGGCTCCTCCTCCCTCATCCACTTCGATCACGCCCCGATTCTTCCATTGCCGACGCTCCCGGTCTCGACACGACCACCGCCCCGGGGCGCACCCGCCGCATGCGATGCTGGTGCCCGTGCTCCATGTGGTGTTCTTCGAGCCTCGGATACCTCCCAATACCGGTAACGCGATCCGGCTCGCGGCCGGCACCGGATGCGAACTGCATCTGATCGAGCCGCTGGGATTCGATCTGTCCGAGCCGAAGCTGCGGCGGGCCGGACTGGACTACCACGACCTGGCCTCGGTCACCGTGCACGAAAACCTCGCCGCCGCTTGGCACACCATCCGGCCCGAGCGGGTTTTCGCGTTCACCACCAAGGCGACCACCCGCAATACCGATATCGCCTATCGCAAGGGGGACGTGCTGCTGTTCGGGCCGGAGCCGACCGGGCTGCCCGAGGAGGTACTCGCCGATTCCCGCATCACCGACCGGCTCCGGATCCCGATGCTGCCGGGACGGAGGTCGATGAACCTGGCCAATTCCGCGGCGGTGGCGGTGTACGAGGCATGGCGGCAACTGGGGTTCCCGGGCGCCGTGTAGCCGGGCCGGGTGTGGCCGCGCGGTCTCGGTCACTCCGCTATCTCGAAGCGCTTGTGGCGGGCGGTGCTGCCCGCGGCCAGCCGGACCGCGGACTTCGGGACGCCGTAGTGGCCGGCCAGGAGCTCGACGGCGGCCTTGTTGGCCTTGCCCTCCACCGCGGGGGCCCGGACGTACAGGCACAGCGTGCCGTCGTCGAGGGTTTCGACCAGCGGGCCCTTTCTACTGTTCGGCTTGATCACGGCCCGAACCACCGTCGGCGGCACCGGCACCTCCCGATTCTTCCCTGCCTCCGGAAGAGGACGAAACCTCTTCGGCCGCAGTATCTTTCGCCGAGACCGAGACCGAGACCGAGACAGGCTCGGGCTCCGGCACCGCGTTCTGCTTCCCGGAGCGTCGTATCCGCACCGCACCCCAGACGAGGGCGGCGATCACCAGTAGGAAGCCGAGCCACGGAATGGCATTGCCGGTCGCGCGCAGGGCGCTCAGCAGCGAGTGCCAGCCGTCCACGATCCGGTTCCAGTAATTGTCCGGCCTCGACCGCGGCGGCTCGTCGGTGCCGAGGTCGATGGTCAGGGTCGACAGGGAGATCTGGTCGTCGAGCTGACGTTTGCGGGCGGTGAGGCTGTCCAGTTCGCCCTGCCGGCTGGACAGGGCGTTCTCGGCGGCGATCAGGTCGGCCGTCGTAGCGGCGCCGGCGATCAGGGCCCGCAGGCGGTCGACCGAGGCCTGCAGCGCTCGGATCCGGGCGTCCAGGTCCTGCCACTGCATGGTGACGTCCTCGCGCTGGGTCGTCACGTCGGTGACCTCGCCGACGTCGCGCAGGCCGGTGATGAACCCGTCGGTCTGGTCGGCGGGGATCCGAACAGTCAGTGCCGCATGGGGTTTCGTGGTATCGGTGTCGGGTTGTTCGGAGCGGCTGTCCACCCGTCCCCGCACCGCCCGCACCCGCTCGTCGACCTTGCCTGCCGCCGCGATCGGATCGTCGGTGGTGATGTCGACGCTGCCGGTGACGACCTCGCGGCGTTCGGCGGTGCTGTCCACGGAGTCGCTGTTCTGCTGTTTCGGCCTGGCCGGTGCCCCCTCGCGCAGCGCGGGCGCCGCCACCGACGCGGAGCCGCGGTCGACCCCGGAGCCATCCGAAACCTTGGAGTGCTCGGAGCCACCGCAACCGGCGAGCAGCGCCAGCACCAGGCCGGCCGACACGACAGCGACTTTTCTCATGGGACGCAGCGTAACGACCAACCGCCCGTTTCAGCCGGGTTCCGCCGCCCGCCGCAGATTCCGGCACCCCCGCGGCCCGGCCCGGCCCGTCCGGCGCAGGCACGCCGCGCGGCAACCTCCACACCGCGAAGTAGGCGGTGAGCAGGAGGGCTGCTCGTGACGGTCGGCAGAATATCCGTTCCGGCCGAGACACGACCGGTGCGCCGGATCGCCTCCGCCCCGGGTCATCCGAGCACCTCCAGGGCGCGCGAGTAGTACTCCTCGCGGGCGGCGAGACCGTTGAACCCGCCGTTGACGGCCTGGGTGACCGCGGCGAAGTCGCCCGCGTCGGCGAACGCGTTGATATTGCGAGAGGTCCAGTACCACTGGGCGATCCGGAAGCCGATATCGGACCGGGCGGCCATCTCCGGGTTGCCCTCGAGGTCCAGCCCCAGTGCCTCCCCGGCGGCGCGGTAGTTGCCCCGGCCGGTCAGCTGGATGGGGCCGCGGCCGTGGTAGCGGGGGCCGTCGCCGGGTTCGGTGTTGCCCGCCGCGGTATTGGGCTGCCCGGGATCGTATTGGCTGAAATAGTCGTCGTCGCCGAGTTCCTCGAAGTACCGCAGCTGGCAGCTCTCGTGGGCCAGCTGAGCGAGGAATGCGGCCTGCCGCGGCGGTGTGGTGATATCGCCCTCCCGCATGGCCGCATTGAGCGCGGGCAGGTATTCCCGCGCCTGCTCCGGCGACAGATCGGGCATGATCGCCACGAGTTGGTCGACGGTGATGTCCGCTGGTGGCGGATCGGCGGCCCCCTGGAGCGCCGGTGTGAATACCGTTGCCGCCGCGTTGTTTTCGGCCTGCTGGTCCGGAGTGCCGGCGGCCGGATGCGCCACGGCGGCAGACTGAGTTCGAGCTGTCCCGATCGGCCCCTCGACGCCCGGGACAGCCGAACCGGCTGCGTGTGTTCGACTCTCGCGCTCCGTGGTCTCCGCTGGATCGCCTCCGTGCGCGACGGGGCCGGGTGCCGGACCTGCGGCCGGCCCCGAGGCGCCGACCCCGGCCGAGGACGTGCCGGGGCCATCGCCGGTCGACGGCCGTCCGGTAGCCGTCACATCGGCCGGGACCGTGGCGTCGTCCGGGGGTTCGGCGGGTGTACCGGCATCCGGCGGGTACGCGCCGGCGGCTGCGCCCGGCCACCGTTCCGCGGCATCCGCCGGAACCGCGCCGCCGGCCGGTTGCTCGGCAGCCGCACCGGCATCCGGCGGGGACGCATCGGGGCCTGGCGCGGGATCCTCCGCATCGGACTCGCCGGGTTCGGGTGGGCCGGTCGGTGCGTCGGATCCCGGAGCCTGCCCGACATCCGTCGGGCCCTCCGCAGCATCCCGCGATCCGCCGAGACCCGGAACATCCGGCGGCGCGGTATCGAGGTCGAATACCCATGCCAGATGGGACAGTTCGTCGGCGGCCGCCAGAACAGCCGTGCGCCCGCGCTCGTCGGCACGTTCGACGGCGGCGACGGCCTCGGTCACGACCTCGGCCCATTCCGGTGCGGTCGCACCGCCGGTGACGGACCAGTCGTCGGCGACGCGGCACCCGTCGGCCTCGGCATCGGCCACGTAGTCCAGCAGGGCCAGCGCTGTGTAGTGCAGATCCGACAGCGCCCCGGCCCCGGCATCGCGCAACTGCCCGGCCCGCTCGCACAATTCCTGGTAGTGGCGGTGCGCCGCATCGACGTGGGTGAGCATCGCGTCGTAGGCCACGCCCTGCCACCCCTCGCCGTCGAGCCGGCGGCAGGTGTCGCGCACGGCGGCCGATACGGTCTCCAACTCCTCGATGCGGCGGTCGAATTCGGTGCACAGCAGGTCTGCGGCCGCCAGCGCACGCCACGTCACCAGCACCGAGCGCGGCGGGATCATATCCGGGCCGCGAGTCGGTCGAGACCGTCGGCGCCGCACCGGTCGACCGCGGCGAACGATCCGGCGGCCTGTTCGGTCAGGTCGGCGAGCCGGCGGAAGTACTCTGCGCTGCGCCGCACGACATCCATTGCGGCACGGTATGATTCGCAGATCTTCCGGGCCACCCCGCTCTCGGCCACCAGAGCGGCGATTCCGGCGGCCACCTCGGCGGCCGCGGCCGCCAGCTCCCAGACGTCCCGAAACACTTGCAGCGCAACGGATGCGAACCGCAGCACCGCATCCACATCGACAACACACGAACCAGCCACGCGTCCCCCTCTGCCGTCATTTCCCCGTCCTCGCCCACGGTATCCGCGCCGCCGCGCACCTGTCACGACCTCGGACGCAGCCGCACCCCGCACCGTTTCCCGCACCCCGTACAGGACCTACGAGGGGTGCGCGAAACAACACGGGGTGCGCGAATCCGCTCACCCACACCTCCCATACGACAAACGACGATCAACACAACGAACCGGACCGGCACGACACACGCGACCAGCACGACATACCGGAACCGGCACGACAAGCACGCCTGGCACCACCGACACGACGAGCGACACAGAAGCCGCGACCAGCCCGGCGATGACCCCGACACCGCCACCTCGACCTCCGACGGCACCAGATCACCGGAGCCGACCAGCAGCGTGACACTCGACGCGTACGCCCCCGGCGACACGTTCCGACATCAGCACGACAGGCAGGACCCGACTGCACGAACCCGCTCGGCGAGTACCGACGGCCCGGCGAGCGCGAAGCGACAGGTACAGGCGCACGGGGTCGGAGCGGTGACGCCTCGATCAGCGGAAATCACGGGACTTCGAGGTGACGCGCAGGTCCAATGGCCGGAGGTGTTCGGCGACGACGCTCACCACTCCCTCGGCGCTGCGCACCCGGCCGCGGATCAGCAGCGCGGAGGCGCCCTGTGCGATCCGGCGGTAGCGCCGCCACAGGCCCACCGAACACACCACGTTCACCATGCCGGTCTCGTCCTCCAGGTTGACGAAGGTGACCCCGGACGCGGTGGCGGGCCGCTGCCGATGCGTAACAGCGCCTCCGACAAGGACTTTCGTGCCATCGGGCACCCCGGACAACTGAGCGGTGGCGAGCACGCCGAGCGAATCCAGGTGCGCGCGCAGGAATTCGGTCGGATAGCTGCCCGGCGACACCCCGCTCGCCCACACGTCCGCCGCCGCCATCTCCAGCTCGCTCATGCCGGGCAGGGCGGGCGATGCGACGGCGGCGCCGGTGCCGGGCAGCCGGTCCGGCCGCTCCCCTGCCGCCGCACCCGCCGACCACAGCGCCTGCCGCCGGGTCAGCCCCAGACTGTCCAGGGCACCCGCCGTGGCCAGCGCCTCGGCCTGCGGCACCGTGAGTTCCACCCGCCCGGTCAGATCCAGGAACGAGGCGTAGGGCCCGGATTCCCTGGCGGCGACGATCTTTTCGGCCGGTTCGGTGCCGATGTGCCGGATCGAGGACAGCCCCAGCCGGACCCGGGTTCCGCCCCGCTCCAGGGTGGCGCCGGCCAGGCTGTGGTTGATGTCCGGACCGTGCACCACCACCCCGTGCCGGCGAGCGTCGGCGACCAGCGACTGCGGCGAGTAGAACCCCATCGGCTGCGCGTTCAGCAGCCCCGCGCAGAACGCCGCCGGATGGTGCAGTTTGAACCACGCCGAATAGAAGACCAGCGAGGCGAAGCTCTGCGAATGACTTTCCGGGAAACCGAAATTCGCGAACGCGTACACCTTCTCGTAGATGCGGTCCGCCAATTCCCCGGTGATGCCGTGCAATTCGCGCATACCCCGGTAGAAGCGCTCGCGCAGCCGCTCCATCCGCTCCGGGGAGCGCTTGGATCCCATCGCGCGGCGCAGCTGATCCGCCTCGACCGCGGTGAAACCGGCGACATCGACGGCCATCTGCATGAGCTGCTCCTGGAACAGCGGCACCCCGCGCGTGCGCGACAGCGAGTTCCGCAGCGCCTCATGGTCGTAGGTCTCCAGCTCGGCGCCGTTGCGGCGGCGGATGTAGGGGTGCACCGAGCCGCCCTGGATGGGACCGGGCCGGATCAGCGCCACCTCCACGACCAGGTCGTAGAATTCGCGCGGCCGCAGTCGCGGCAGGGTGGCCATCTGCGCCCGCGACTCCACCTGGAACACCCCCACCGAATCGGCGCGCGACAGCATCTCGTAGACGGCCTCCTCCTGGAGATCCAGCCGGTGCAACTCGACGGTTTCGCCGGTGTGCTCGCGCACGAGGTCGATCATGTAGTGCAGGGCCGACAGCATGCCGAGGCCGAGCAGATCGAACTTGACCAGGCCCGCGGCGGCACAATCGTCCTTGTCCCACTGCACCACGCTGCGCCCGGGCATGCGCGCCCACTCGACCGGGCACACGTCGGCGACGGGCCGGTCGCAGATCACCATGCCGCCGGAGTGGATGCCCAGATGCCTCGGCAGCCCCTCGATCTCGCCCGCCAGCGCCAGCACCTCGTCCGGTATCTCGGTGTGGGTTTCGCCGGAGACGCCCGACCAGCGGCTGACCTGTTTGCTCCAGGCATCCTGCTGTCCGGGCGAAAAGCCCAGTGCCCGAGCGGCATCGCGTACCGCGGACTTGCCGCGATAGGTGATCACGTTGGCCACCTGGGCGGCGTAGCGGCGCCCGTACTTGCGGTAGACGTGCTGGATCGCCTCCTCGCGGCGATCGGATTCGATGTCGATATCGATATCGGGCGGGCCGTCGCGCTCCGGCGCCAGGAAGCGTTCGAACAGCAGGTTGTTGGACACCGGGTCGACATTGGTGATGCCGATCGCGTAGCAGACCGCGGAGTTGGCCGCCGAACCCCGGCCCTGGCACAGGATGTCGTTGTCCCTGCAGAAGGCGACGATATCGTGCACCACCAGGAAGTAGCCGGGGAATCCGAGGCCCTGGATGATGCGCAGCTCGTAGTCGATCTGCCGGTACGCCTGGGGATTTCGCTCCGGCGGCCCGTAGCGGGCGGCCGCACCCGCCAGGGCGAGGTGACGCAGCCACGAATCCTCGTCGTGGTCGCCCGGCACATCGAACGGCGGTAGCTCGGGCGCGATCAGCGTCAGGTCGAAGGCGCATTCCCGGGCCAGGGCCGCGGCTTCGGCCACCGCCCGCGGGTGAGCCGCGAACAATCGCGCCATCTCCGCACCCGACCGCAGATGCGCACCGCCGGCCGGGGCCAGCCACCCGGCCATCTCGTCCAGACTCTGCCGGGCCCGGACGGCGGCCAGCGCCATGGCGCGGCGGCGCTGCGCGGGTTCGGCGAAATGTGCTGCGGTGGTGGCGATCACCGGTAGACTCACCCGGTCGGCGAGGGCGGCCAGCCGAGCGTTGCGTTCGTCGTCCTCCGCGATGCCGTGACGAGTGAGTTCCACGGTCACCCGGTCGGGGCCGAAGCGCTGCACCAGATCCCGCAGTGCCGCCTCGGCCGCCGCATCGCTCTGCCGAAGTGCTTGGCGCACATGACCTTTGCGACATCCGGTGAGAATGTGCCAGTGCCCGCCTGCGGCCTCGGTGAGCCGATCCAGATCGTAGCGCAGGATCCCTTTCTCGCCCGCCACCATGTGCGCGTACGAAATCTCCTGGGACAGACGGCGATAACCCTCCTGACCGCGGGCGAGCACCAGCAGATGCGGACCGGCGGGGTCGGGGTTCCCGGCGCGAGGTTCGGAATCCGTCCACGCGGCGCCACCGCCCCAGCGCGGATCCTCCCCCTCGCCCCTTCGGACACCGTCCTTGTCGTTCCGTCGTGCTTTCGGCCGGAATCCGCCGGCGAGATCCCGGCTCGAAACGTGCCGGGCCGACGAAGCGGCCCCACGCCCGGACGGCACGGACAGTCCGTCCCGCAACGACGAAACCGGCTCGCCCAGTGACAGTTCCGCGCCGAACACCGTCGGCATCCCCCATTCGGCCGCCGCCTCGGCGAACCGCACCACACCGTAGAAACCATCGTGGTCGGTGAGCGCGAGCGCCTCCAGTCCGAGCCGTACCGCCTCCTCCACCAGTTCCTCCGGCTGGCAGGCACCGTCGAGAAAACTGTAGGCGGAATGAGCGTGCAGCTCCGCGTACGGAACCGCGGGCTCGCCCGGCCCCGGCCGCGAGCCGGCCCGATATCGCCCACGCTTGCGCGACCAGGCCGGGCTGTCGCCACCGTCCCCGGGCGGATCCTCGGGACGGCCGGGGCGCCCGGACAGCACCCGTTCCATCTCCGCCCAGGTCGGCGGCCCATTACCCCAGCCCATACACACCTCCAGCAAACCGATCGGTCCCATTGTATCGAACATACGTTCTATACACGGCGGGTCTAGCGTGGAGGCCGGGACCAAGGCCCTCGACGAGGTCCCGGCGGCCCGACCGATGAGTTTCCCGGCGAGTTCACGTCGTCTACACATAGCCGCGCAGAACCTGCTGGAGGGCGTGCAGGCCGGTTGGCTGAGCATGCCTCGGTGACCTGAGGATGTGACATGTCGGACAGTGAGCCGGATGGTGTGCTGGGACCATTCTCGTCTCCGGACGCGCAGGCGACGCCGTGGGCGTCGGCGATCCTCGACGAGGCGGACGTCCAGACTCGCTACACGTGGCCGGGCCGGTGACGATGTCCGCATTGCAACACCAGATCCACAGTGTCCTCGACGAATTCGTCGATACCGGTGCCGAAACCGGCCTGCAGGTTGCCATGTACCGGCACGGCGCTCTTGTTGTCGACGCCGTCGCCGGGATCGCCGACAGCGCGACCGGGCGCCGGGTGACGCCGGAGACTCCGTTCTTCAGCTTCTCCTCCGGCAAGACCATGTCGGCGCTCATCGCGCACCTGCTCGTCCGGACGGGCGCCGTCGGATACGACACGCCGGTGGTCGATCTGTGGCCGGAGTTCGGTGCCCACGGCAAGGAGTCCGCGACTCTTCGACATGTGCTCACACACTCCGTCGGCGTGCCGGCGATGCCTCGTGACATCGGGCCCGCCGACCTGACCGACTGGTCGCGGGTCTGCACCGCGCTCGCCGACGCCGAACCACGCTGGCGTCCCGGGACGGAGACGGGTTACCACTCGTTCACCTTCGGTTTCCTCGTCGGCGAGATCGCACGCCGGGCCACGGGCAAACCGATTCGGCAACTCCTGCACGACTGGATCGCCGCGCCGCTGGGCATCGACGGTGACCTGTATTTCGGTGTGCCGCACACGGATCTGGGCCGACTGGCACGACTCGAAGACGCCGCGCCGCCACCGGTCGCCCCGCCCGACGGCGATGCCGTTCTCGCGCCCTGGGAAATGCGACCCACCGCGGCCATGGGCAACAGCCACGAGATCCTGCAAGCGGATATCCCGTCGGTCGGCACCTTCACCGCGCGGGGAATCGCCGCCGCGAATGCCGCGCTCCTCGACGGCCGGCTCCTCGATGCACACCAGCTCGAGGAGCTGACGGCGGTGGCCTTCGAGGGCACCGACCAGGTCTTCGGCAATCCCGTGCGGCTGGCCCTGGGCTATCCGCTCGGCCGCCTCGGTGCTCGGCCGGACGAGGCATCGACCGCGTTCGGCTGGGTCGGTGGTGGCGGCAGCTACGTCTATGCCGACACCGCCACCGGCCTCTCTTTCGCCCTGACCAAGACCCGCCTCACCCCGCACTTCGACACCGCCCAACGACTCGCGGACCTCATCGCAGCCGAGGTCGGCCCACACGCTTGAGCCTCTACACCGAGACGACTCTCCGCATCCCGTCCGGCACCGCAAAAATGCACGCCGCCGACCCGGGCGACCAGCACCTACCCGCACCGACCATCGCCCGAGCGGGTCGACGCCGGAGGCTGCCGTCACCCCGGGACACAGGTCCGTGCGTCGGATTTTCCGCGGCGCCGCCCGGCTCCTTCGTGCCTGCTACTCCCAGGGGCAGGCTGGATGTGGAGAACCTGGCCATACTCGATCGCATGGATGAGACAACGCACGGCCGGCCCAGCCTCGGTGAGTTCCTGTCCACGCGCCGGGCGCAGTTGAAGCCGGCGGATGTGGGGTTGCCGGACTACGGCGACCGGCGCCGGGTGCCGGGGCTGCGGCGTGCGGAGCTGGCCCAGCTGGCTGGGGCCAGCGTAGAATAAGTGGCCCCTTCTCCGAGGGAGTGGTCAGAATGTCGAAACCCCTGGTTACGGGTGCTGACGGCACGATTCTAGACATCTACGCGCGGGTGTCGCGGTTGGGGGACGACCGGCAGCGGTCCACGTCGGGCCAGGTGGAGGATTGCACGGCCCGGGTGACCGATCATGGTGCGCGAGTGGGTGAAACGCATGTCGATAGCGGTCGGTCGGCGTGGAATCCCCGGGTGCGTCGTCGTGAGTGGGAACGGTTGATGCAGCGGCTGGAGTCGGGCGCGACCGGTGGTGTGGTGGTGTTCGATATGGCGCGGTTCTCGCGCCGACCGATCGAGGGGGAACGGCTGATTCTGGCGGCCGAGCGCGGCTTGGTTGTACTGGACAGCGAGGGTGAATACGACCTGTCAACAGCCAACGGGCGCAAGTCTTTTCGTGATCAGCTGAATGCGGCGGCGTATGAGTCGGATCGGTTGTCGACGCGTGTGAAGCGCGGTAAGCGGGTGAAAGCGGCGCGGGGCGAATCCAATCACACGCACCGGCCGTTCGGGTACGAGCGCGACGGGTTGACGGTGCGGGAATCGGAAGCGGCCGTTGTGCGGGAGATGGTGAGGCGGCTGCTCGACGGCGAGAGCATGAAACGGATCGCGATCGATCTGAACGAGCGCGGGATAACCACGTCGGTAGGTGCGAAGTGGTCCGGGGAGAAGGTGAAGCGGGTCGCGACGAATCCGCGCAACGGCGGGTACGTGATGCATCTCGGCGAAATCGTCGGCCGGATTCCGGGCGTGGTCCCGTTGATCGATGAATCGGATTGGGATCGGCTGACAGCGAAGTTCGCGGCGCAGGGGCGGGGGCGGCCCGCGTCGGCGGAGTATGTGTGTTCGGGGCTGGTGTATTGCGGTGGGTGCGGTCGTGGGCTGACGGGCCGACCGCAACCGGGCCGGGCACCGTACCCGGACGGTTCGATCCGGCGGCGGTATGGCTGCCAGAAGCGGCTTACCGGCGGTGGCTGTAACCGGGTGTCGGTGGATATGCGGCTACTGGATACCGAGATAGGCGCGTTGGTGGTGGAGATTCTGTCGGACCCACGTCATACCGAGGCGGAGAACGCGGCGGCGGTCGCGGTGGCCAAGCAGCGGCGGCCGATCGCAGAAGCGCTGGCGGAATCGGAAGAATTGGCAACGGAGCTGTCGGGCAGGCTCGGGCGCGGGGAAATCAGCCTGGCTCGCTATGACGCGGCGGTTGCGCCGCTGGATCGGCGTATTGCGGAGTTGCGGGCGAAGCTGGATGCGTTGGACGCGGCGCGGGTGGTGGACGATTCGGAGCAGGCGCGCGCGGAATCGTTCGAGGCATGGACGGCGCGCTGGAAGGCGGCGAACGTGGGCGAGAAGCGGTCGATGATCAAACGCGCGCTGCACCGCAAGCGCGTGAAGATCATGCCCGCCACGACACGCGGCCCCGTCTTCGACCGGACGCGGATCGTGGTCGAACCGATCAGCGGCCCCGTCGCCGCGTAGCGCTCAGGCGGCCTGTGGCCGCTCGTGCGGGCCGTCATCGTCGTTGGTGGCGGCCCGTCGTTCGTCTATGCGCTGGATTATGGCCCCGATCGCGGAGAGTTGGTCACGGTCCAGCGGCGGCAAGCTGCGGGCGATCTTGCGCCAGTAGTCGATCATGTCGGCATCGAAGGTCAGCTGTTCGGGTTCCGACTCAGGAGCATGGGCCGGGCGGGCGCGGCGTCGGCGGGCGTCGAGCGGGATCGGGTCGTTGTCGGCAGGCATCGGGGCTCCCTGGCGGGTCAGGCGGCGTAGGTGGCCGCTGGCGGGGTGGGCAGGGTGGCGAGGCGGTGGCGGGTGGTGTGCCCGGCCAGCCACCAGACGGGTCCGGCGGGGGTGTTGTCGGCTAGGTCGGCGAGGGTGGTGGTGGCTACGGTCAGCCCGGAAATGGTGGCGGGTTGCTGGTCGAGTAGGCGGTGGAAGTTGGTTTGCCGTTTCGGTCCGGGCAGCACGAACAGCACAGGGATTGTGAGACCTCCGGCGCGGAGATCGCGGTATCCCTGCAATTTGTCGATCAGGCGGGATTGGTCTTCGGTGCCGGTGTCGTATTCGAGGAAGAATCGAACGGTGTTGCCGTTTTCGGACCATATGCCGTAGCCGTCCGGGTGGGCTATATCGGCGCATGCTTTGGTGGCTTCGCGTTCGTCCCACCATTCCAGCAATTCGCATCCTGGATTGTTCGGGCGTGGTAGTGCAGGGTGGTGAAAAACTCGTTGATGCCCAATAAATGATCGAGTTGCGGATTGCGAGACAGTTTCAGGACTTTTTCGTGGACGGCGCGGGGAATGGGGATCGGTGCGTCGGTGGTTGCGGCGTGGATCATCGCGCCGAGCGGTCCGAGTGTGTAGCGGTATTCCTGGGAGCCGGGCCGGATACAGGCGCGGAACCGAGCAAGGATGTTCCGGTTGGTGAGCAGGACAAGGCGTTTGCGGGCGGTGTTGTCGTCGGTGAACAGGATGCGGACGATCTGGTGGGCGGTGAGGGCGCGGTGGGCTGCGAGTAGCCCGAGCAGTCGGAGGTCGCGGGGGGTGAGTTGCCGCTGTGCGGCAATCGCATCCGCGATAGTGGGACCCTGCCGGAAGGCTATAGAAGCCTGTCGGGGTTGCCGCGCTGTCATGCCGCACCCCGCCGGGCCTGCGGCGATGTGTCGCCGGGGGTACCCCGGTCAGTCGCCCGGTCTAGCTGGGCGGGTGAACGGGGTACCGAATGGGCGGGTGAGTGGGGTAGTGAAAACCGGTGCTCCACACCAGGATCGGTGCCAAGCGGGCCGCTGGCGAGTTTGCGGTGGCGGGAGTTCGCGGCACGCTGCTCGCGCGACAGTCCGGCAGTGTCGCGGGCGGCGGCCCGCAGTGCTTCGGCGCGACCGGGAATCGGTGGGGGCAATGGCCAGGTGTCGACGCTGAACGGTTCGATCATTTCCCCTTCATGGATTATACGGACGGTGGCGGCGTATCCGTCCCGAAACCGCAAATCAGCGTCATCGAGAATCGGTTCGAAATGCGGAGCGAGTTTCCGCGCATCGTCCGGGGATACCGTGAATACGATTTTGTTGCGGGCGTTGGCTTCGACCGCGCCCCGGATCTCTGGGGGTAATTGTCCGAGGTTCTGGTGGGCCAGGACGAAAGAGACGCGGTAGCCGCGGGCTTCGGCCAGGGCTTGGTCGATACCGATCGGCAGGTGCAGGAAGTTATGACACTCGTCCACGATGATCGTGGCGTCCGCGCGGTCGTCGACCGGGGTTTGCACGCGGCGGGTGGTGGCCTGCCATATCCCGGACAGCAGCAGCGACCCGACGAGTTGAACGCCGCCGTCGCCGAGTTCGCCTTTCGGGAGCCGGGCGACGAGTATTCCGCCGTCCAGGATTTCGGTCAGGTCGAACGTCGCGGCCGGAGCGGCGAACAGATCGTGAGCGAACCGGTGCGACAACACCTCCCGCAACCGCGAGATCACCGGCCCGCTCTGCTGCTGGCGCTGCGCGGGCGTCTGATCGGTGAACCCCTGCCAGAACCCTTCGTAGCCGGTGGGCTCGCCGTACCGGTCGACGATCGGGCGATGGTAGCCGGGCTGGGTCAGGATCGGGATCACGTCGGCGAGGGTGGAGCCAGGACGGCGCGCCAGGGTGAGGCAGGCGGCGGCGAAGGTTTCGTCCATGCGCGGCCCCCACCACTGCGCATACACCTTCCGGAAGGTATCGATCACCATCCGTGCCGCGCGCTCGCGGCCGTCGGCGTCATCGGCGGCCCCGACCGGGGCGGCAAGGACGTTCCATGCCGGGGGCGCAGCACGTTCGGCCGCATCGAGCACGACGAGGCGACCGGCGGCCTCGGCGGGCAGACGGGCGAGAACGTTGTCGGCGAGATCGCCCTGGCAATCCAGGACGACCAGCCCACGCCCCGCGTCGGCTTCGGTCAGCGCGAGATTGGCCAGCCACGTGGACTTGCCCGAACCGGTGACGCCGGGAACATGCAGATGATGACGGGCCGCTTCCACCGTCATGCCAACCGTATAGCCGTCCGGATCGACACCCAGCGGCTTGGGGTCGGCGCGCCCCGGCGCAACGGGCGGGGCCATCCGCAACCGCCGATCAGGGCCGGTGGAAGCAGGAACACTGAGGTTGGGGTGGTCGGCGGTCATGACGGGCCTCCCTTGCTGGTGCGGCGGTGTGGGTCGCGCTGCGGCAACCGCCGCGATGCTGTCCGGTCGGGCCGGGACTTGTGGCCGGGCAGGCGCAGGGCGGGGCGGGCGCTGCGGGTGCGGGCACGCACGGTCGGCAGGCCGTAGCGCGCTGGGTCGGCGGGCAGATGCCAGAGTGCGGCCACTTCGGCCGGGGTGGCGATGAAGCGGCGGCCGGGCCGCCGGACCTCCGTGCGGTAGCGGCGGTAGCGGGTGCGGTGGGTGACCAGGCCGCCGCTGTCGCTGGCGGTGGCCACGGCGTCGAATCCGCCCGCGATCTGCGCCGCTGCCGCCCGCCCGTGCGGTATCGGCTGGGTGCTGGTCACTCCGACACGCAGGGTCGCCGAGAGGTGCGGTCCTGCGGCCTGCTTGGCCTGCATGGCCTTCTGCGCGGCGGTCGCCAACGGCGGCACCGACGACGCGGCCGGACGCGCGCCGGTGGTGGTGCGGCGGGTGTCGGAGAGCGCGAACCGCAAGAGCGCCAACAGTTCCGACAGGGCCGCCGCTGCCCCGCGCATCAGCAGCCGCGCGAGGGTGCGGCGGTGGTAGGTGGCCAGCACCAGTTGCACGACCCCCGTCTCCCCTACGGCGCGGGCGGTCAGCCGCTCCAGCACACCATCGAGAGGATCGACCGCGGTCGTCTGCCGGGTGGAACCGATCGGCGCCCGGGTGGGGTGCGAGTCGATCCACGGTGCCCACGGACCATGGCGGGCGGTGACTTCCTTCGCGACGACCGCCCGGTGCTCGGCGATGATCGGCGGCGTCGTACGGGTGACGGTCGCGCCCGGCCACGCTCCGGTGATCGCTGCCGTGATCTCGTCGTGGTCGATGCCCGGCGGCACCCAGACGCCGATCTGTGTGCGGTCGGCGCTCGCGTGGACTTCCAGGACGAGATGGCGGGCGCGGACGCCGATGCGGCGGGTGCGATGGAGGACGTTGGTGATCCGGCGGGCGAACACGCCGGCATCGCCGGTCACGGTCGCGGCCGGCGTCTGGATGCGCAGCCACACCGCGCGGGTCGCCTCCCGCGCCCGCCAGCGCCGCACCGACCGCGCCCCCGCCACCACGGCGAGCACGGCAGCGACGGCGAGCACGGTCAACAACACCCGGTGCGCGGCCGCCGCGCGCGCCAGCATCGCGAACAGGTCGCCCGGGATCGACCATTCGCCGGTAAGGAATTTCGCAATCATGGTGCGGGCCTTTCGAACTCTGAGAAGACGGTGGGGGGTGCCGGGCGGCGGCGCGCACCGCCCGGCACCCGGGAGGCGATCAGGCGGCGTCGTCCTGATCGATGTCGGCCACGGTGAACACCTCGCCGTAGGAACCGCGCTCCAGCTCGCTCTTGAGATGGCCCCGGCAAACCTCGAGGGTGTGGCCGTCCATGCCGAGCACCGCGACCGCCGGTTGGTGGCAGTGCCGCAACCGATGGAACGTGGTGTCCGTGCCATAGGACAGGTGCCTGTCCGCCTCGCAGTACCAGCCCGGCACGATCCCGCGATGGCTGAGCACGTCCCCGTGCTCGGGGCACCCCGACCACGGAATCTCGCAGCCGCCCGGCACCGGTTCCAGATCGGCCGGTGTCAGCTGAGCCAGCAGCGCCAGCCGCAGCAACACCCGGTGGCCCGGGTCCAGCAGCCCTGCCACGTTCTCCGGGACCGGGGCCTGCTCAACCTCGATCAGCTCACGAAGCCGGTATTCGGCCTCATCGAGCCAGCGGTAACCCAGCACCGGTAACTCCCGATGCAGCCAACCTTCCTCATCGGAACCGATACCTAGCGGGTAGTGACGAAACGTCTGCGATGAGCGGATGTTCTCGGACATGGTGTGCTCCTGAAAATCGTTGGCGGGGTTGGAGGGGGCGGGTTCGCGGTTCATGACGTTCTCCTTCGTTCGGTCGGATCGGATTCCCCCGCGAGCGCGGAGGACTTCGGCGCACTGTGCGCGCCTCGTGTTTCCCATGTCGGGTCCCTTCCGGTTCGGTCTTTTTCCCTGGTGCCTAAATCCGGTTCCAAGCGCGCTTTTCGGCACCCGGCCGGTTAACAATTTCGTGAATATCGGTTGGTGCCCCCGGCTCCGCCGACGGAGGCGGCGCGCGGGCCGGGCGCGTCCGGCGGCGGAATCGGCTCATAATCTGACCTCCCCTCGGCGACCGAGCCACCGGCATTCCCGGCCGCAGAGTTTTCCTCGCACTAGGCACTGGCAGCGAGGGGCCCGATTTGGGACAACTCGAACAGTCACAATCTGGTTTCAATGCCGCACCGCCTCTCTGATCGGTGGTCTGCATGAGGACTCCTGTCCCGGGCCTGTTTATGGACATCCCGGATCCAAAAAGTTCCTCACGGCTCACGGCTGGCGCTCGGCTGCGATCGACACGGGACCAGTGATACGCCGGGGGAACCTCCAAACAACCCCGAAGTAACCCCCAAACAACCTCCAACCAGTCACCAAACAACCTCCAGTCAGTCACCAAATCAGCCCCGACGGAATCACAACCGCAGGTCATCGGCCTACACCGGTCGGCCCGAAAGTTTCCGGAAAAAAGTTTTCCGAGCCACCGCCCTAGCCCGCCCGGGGTCGGACACCGGGGTTAGCGGCGAGCGCACCGAAACCGCACCCAAACGGCACCCGCGTCGCACCCAAGCGACACCCGCCGGACACGCAACACCTGGTCAGAAGCTATTTCTTCCGAACCCAGAACTTTCTCCGGAGCGCAGGAATCCCGTGCGCACTGGAACCGGTCCGCCGGGACGCTGTTTTCGCCATCGCCGGGGAAACTTCTTCGTCGGGCGCGGGCCTCGCGCCCGTACCGGCGTTCTCGCCGCATGTGTCCCGGCGGTCGGATCCAGACATCAGCAGCACCTCCAATCGGTAGGACGAGGCCGACGAGAACGGAGCGCCAGTGAACCTCCCGGGGTGCCACAAAAACGCCACACGAGAGCCACACGACAGTGACACGACGAGTACAAACGAATTCGCCGATTGGCATATGATCAGCTAAAGAGAGGTCCGTGCCCGCAACAAAAAGAACTTCTAAAATTGTCGAGCGACCTTTGCGCGCGGGCCGCGAGTAACCACCGCGTCGGACAGTATCGGCGTGGTGATGGCGCTCGTCTCTCGCAGCGAACCTCACCGCGCGGGGGCCGCCGGCCGGGAGCGGGTGAACACGCCTGGCCCCGATGGGTATCACGCTGATGCTCGTGATCGCGGCCGTCGGGTGTGGGTGTTGTTCGACGTTAGGGTGTCAACCATGACGACGGCGAGAGTGTGGACGGTTACCTCGACAACTCCGACCGAGGACGCTGCGCGAGTCATCGCAAAAGCAGTGGTGGCTGAGCGGCTCGCAGCGGGAGCGGAGATAGCCGGGCCTGCGATCTCTGTGTTCTGGCACCTTGGCGAGCTCGGCGAGGGCTCCGAGTGGCGGGTCTCGCTCCGCACCTCAGCGGCGGTCCGTGATCGGCTTGCGGCACGGGTCTCGGAGCTTCACCCGTGGGACAGTCCGGAAGTAACCGCGACGCCGGTCGCGTGGTGCTTGGACACCTATGTGGAATGGGTCGAGCGCACTACAGCCGGGGAGGGATAGGCACGCGAACGGACGCTGTCCGCCGCGCCAGGTCGGCGGCGCCAGCGATTCCCGCTATAGCGCAGCGTTGCGCAACCTCTCGGACTCGAGCAAGTGGCCGAGCGGAAGCGACGGCGCCCGCGAGCCCGAAGGCTCGCTCTGCGGTCGACAGTGCGGCCGTATCGGCTCCAGCATCGAGATATGCGTCAGCGAGCCACGTCAGGTACAGGGCCTTGTCCCGTGCCCAGTGATCGGGGTACGCAGCGAGGGCATTTTCGAGTGGCCTGATCGCCTTGTCCGGCTGGTGCAGTACCGACCAGACGCGCCCGGTCATGATGTCAAGCTCGGCGTGGTCTACCCATCCACACCAAGGCGCGTCGGCTCCGGACTTCTCTTCCAGCGCATCCCGCGCTGCATCGAGGGAGCGGGCGGCACCGTCGCGGTCACCCGACGTTGCCAGGGACCACGCCCGCCGTGATTCCAGTAGCGCTCTCGCTTTCGGTTGCGCGCTGGGTCCGATTGCGGCGCAGGCGGAATCGGCCGCCTCTACCGATTCCCCGGTACCGCTGGCATAGGCGATGTGCACGAACGCGTTTGCCGCCAGCTCGCGGCTCGCTGATTCGTCGGCAGCACGGCGGCTGTACTCGAAAAGGTCGACGGCTGTGGCCTTGAATCCGGCATCGAACGCAGCCCATCCAGACTGCTGCGCCTGCTCTGCGGCAAGCTCGGTGAGATCACGCCGCACGGCTGAGCTACAGCTCGATCGGCTGAGAATCTGCTCGGTATGCGCAAGTTCGCCGAAATACATGCGGAACGTATCAGCACCGCCAAGGTAGCTGTCGACGCTCACCAGCCGTGCGAATCTCTGGCGAATCTGCTCGACATCAGTCGCGCCCACCCCGCGCGGCAGATGCGGCAGTGCACTAGCGCCCATGCCAGCGAGGGCTAGGAAGGCTCTGCGTTTCGTGGCTTCATCCCTTTCGGCATCGCGCTGGGTCCGTTTCGGATACAGACCGAGGTCATCCGGTGACCGGACATCCAACAATGCCATCAGTACGCGCCGCGTTGAAGTCCGCGGCCAAGAGATTTCACCACATTCGATTCGGCTGATCGACTGGGCATCCACAGCCGGACGCCGTCCGGTCTCGGCCTCGACCTGAATGCAGATCAACTCGGCCAGCTCGGCCTGCGTCCATCCCCGAGCCAACCTCAACGACTTGAACTGTTCGTTCGTCCCCACTGCCCCTGCCGGTTGATAGCAGTTGTTTGCCCATAGTTTTGCGCTGTTGCGCGGACCACACAACCGGAACGCTTGAATCGGGCCCCGGCGCCGAGAGTTCGGCCCCTTCCTCCCATTGGGGGCTGCCGGGGGTGCCGACCTCTGGCGTGTACATCCTCGGTCGGCGAACTGGCACCTCGGCGCTGGGCGCCTTCCAACTTCCACGGGAGGCACACACCAATGGAACCAGAAACCATATCACCGGGTCGGCTCGCGATACTTTGCATCCGGCCAGACCTGACCGGCGATCTCAGCCGCGACGAACAGCAGATGACCGAGATCGGCGTGCGGCTCGGATACGCCGTCGACGGGGTGGTCGTCGTGTTGGCCCCGTCCCGCGAGTGGCCACTCACAACGGTCGAGAACGCCCTGAAGCGCACCAAGGCCAACGCGGTCATCGTGCCCGATCTGGAACATATCGACGGTCTCGATCGGCAGATACGCGAGCGGGCGCAGATCGTCACGGTCGAGGGCGAGAAGATCCTCGAGCGGGCCGGGCTAACCGCCGAACTGGCGAAGGTGGCCCGGGCAGGCACGGCATGAGCGCGCCACGCGGCAACGCAGTTGGCCTGGTCCGGGCCGACCTCAGCGAGAACGTGGCCGACGACCAGAAGGCAGTCCGGGCGTTGGCCGGGTGGGCTGACCTGGAGTTGGTCGAGGGGCTGGTGTTCGATGCCGCCACAGATATGCCGACGCTGCGCCTGATGGAAACGGTCCACCGACACCAGGCGACCGTGGTGATCGTCCCGACAGCGGCGCACCTCGGAGACGGGTACCGCGCGTTGCGAGAGACGGGCATCGAGGTCCTGTGCACTGCGGCGGCCGATAGCAGGGGTGAGTCGGCATGAGCACCGCTACCCCCCTGGATGGGCCTTGGATGTTCGCCTCGGCGTGCGGTGCGGCGGCGGTCAACAGCAGCACTGGGAAGCTGACAGCGGTCGCGTGTCCGTCGCGGCTGTGCCCGCCCGCCGGACTGGTCCCGCTCGATGAGTACGGCCGGATCAGCCCGCACGAAGGGCTTGTTCCCGGTATCTGCCCGTTCATCGGGTACCGGGTGGTGCCCGATCCCGGGGTGAACCTGCGTGATCCGACGCGGCGGCGATCATGAGCGGAGCCGTCATGGCAGTCACTGCCGTCGTGATCTGCGGAGCAGTGATCTGGATTGTCGTCTGGCCCGACCTCAAGGAGCCGCGCGACAACCCACCGATCGTGCAGACCGCCAGGCACTCCCGGCTTACCGAGCACCCGAAACAGCAGCGGTGGCCGGATGATCCCCCGACGATCGCCGTCGTCCCGTACACGCACGCGCCGCCGGGCCGACCGTTCACCGTGGCCGAGGCGCACACGGTGATGCGCCAGCACCTCGAATGCACCCCGGGCGACTGCGCCCGCAAACGCGAAGCGCGCCGGGTACTCATCGAGGCGGGCGTCATACGGCCAACTCGTCGCAAGCGTCGCACGCAACAGCTCTTGTCATCGCAGCGTAGGCGGCGGTGAGCCCGATGCATGGTTTCGGAACCTCGGCCGTGGCCGACCTTCGGCCGAAACATCCACTGCCGCACCGCCTCCCGACCGAACTGTTGTGGGCCGAGCCCGTGGCCCTGCCATCGATGGGATTGCTGGTGCGGGTTCTGCTCGCGCTGCACCGCCACACCGTCGATTCGGAGAACACCGTGAAACCAGGCACCGGGCGACGCCAGCAGCTGATCCTGCGGCTGCTGGCCGACGGCGCGCCGCGCACCTGCGAGTGCATCGCCAGTGAGATCGCAGCCAGCGCGCCCGCCGTGCACGAAACGATCGCGATCATGCTGACCCGCCACTGGGTGCAGGAGGTCGGCCGCAACAGCCACTACCCCGCGCAGGTGTGGCGGATCACCGACGACGGCCGCCGGATCATTCCGCCCCAATACAGCCGACCGGCCACGGACGCGGGGCGCGTGCCGCGATGACTGCTCCGCCGTCGCCGACCGAACTCGATTTCCGACCAGGGAAGGAACCCCACATTCAATGGGACTGAAAGGCCAAGGCCGCCGTCAGCGGGCGATCCTGCAACTGATGGCCGACCGCACACCGCGCACCATGTCCGACATCGGCAAAGAGGTCGGGCTGACAGGCGCGGCCACCGCGAATACCGAAAGCGCACAGTGACTTCGGCGAACACGACGACCATGGCGGCGGCTGCGGACACGCGGTCAGGGTATTGCGAGGCCCGGCTGTCGCGGTGCGCGACCTGGCGCACCGCCGACGGCAGCCCATACGGCCGTATCACGGCGGTGCGCTGCCCGGACCTCACCCACTGCCTGCACTTCGCCCCGGTCACCAGCGACAGCCGTATCGGAGCCCACGTCAGCAACATAACCGGATGGCGATGCCCCTGGATCGGGTCGGCCCTGGCCGACGACCGCGCCGACCTGGTCGACCACCGGTACTTCACCCGCGACGACATCACCGTGCTGCTGAGGCCAGGCTCACGCACGCGAGGGAAGAAATTCTGACGGTGCCCGCGCGGCGGTACCTACGAATCGGCCGCGTACACGAAACAGGGTGCCCCGCAACGGCATCGACAGATGAGGGCCTGCCGGGCCGATATGGGAGAACCGATGACACCACCGACAGCATCCGAACTCATTGACGCGATGCTCGGCATCCTGCCCGGCCAACACGCCGCGCAGGACGTACTCAGTGCCGCGTTCGCGCTCGCCAACCTGCGCGACTGGTTCACACCGGACGATCTGTTCACCCTCAGCGGCGACCCCGGGTCGGAAATCCTCGACCGGCTCGGGCTCGGCGACGGGTGGATGCGCGCCCAGCTCGCCGCCCGCATCGACGAAGCAGCACCACAGGTGCCCGGCATCGGCGACGCCGTGACCGCATTCGCGATGGCCTGGCGCACCTGGCACTACCACACCAACAGCTGCGACATGACCGACGACTCACCCGAGGCACGCGACCTCATCCGCACCCGCGCGGCATACACCAACCTCACAGCAGCGACCGCCGAAACATGAACCGTGAAGCAACAGCGGAGGGCCGAGCCGGACCCGGCCGCGCCGGGAATTGAGAACGTCCCACAACCGTGGGCGAGTAACACAATTTAGAAACAAGGGGGAACCCTCATGCTACGCAACACTATTCGCGTTCTCGCGCTCACACTCGCACTGATCGGCGCTGCCGCCGGAACCGCTGCCGCCTACCCGAAAAGCTATTGCGACAGCCAATATCAGACCCTGTACAACGCATGCGCCGAACGTTTCTCCACCTCCACCGATGTGCAGCGCTGCCGGAACGCAGCATTCGAGTGGTATCAAGGTTGCCTCGACAACGCGTGCGACTGCTGACCCCATCCAAAAACTAAGGAACCAACCCATGACTGACCCCATAGCTACCCGCCGCTACGACGACCGCCACGGGCAACCGGTCAGCCTCGAATTCGACCGCCCCCGCTACGACGACGACAACGATTGCTGGCGTTGCGTTTTCCGGATCACCGGCCTCGAACGCGGCCCCGAACCCTACGAGGCATTCGGCCTCGGTAACGACTCCCTCGAATCGCTCGTAGTCGCCCAGTACATCGCGGAATCGGTCCTCACCAGCTCCCGCAACGATCCACCGGTCACCCTCGACGGCAACACCGATCTCGGGCTGCCGTCGAACCCGCACCCGCCGATGTCGGACACCGAACGCGCTGAAATCGAGGCCCTGCTGTCACCACCGACCGACTGACAGCCTGACACCGAGATGAGCCCGCCAGCATGACAGCTGACGGGCTCATCTCCATCACGTCACATCATCAGCACCGCAGGCATCGGCGGCCCCTTGCCACATTTCCGCAGGTCAACTAGTATGCACTAAATACATGCTCATTGGGGTCAGCGTGGCCTACTACATCCGGCTGGAGCAGGGGCTGTCGCTCAACGCCTCGCCGCAGGTCCTCGACGCGCTGGCCGCGGCTCTGCAACTGGACGATGCGGAGCGACGCCACCTGCACGCCTTGTCCGGTGATGCCCGGCCGCGCCGCCGCCGGCTTCCCGCCGAGCGTGTCACCGCGGCGGTGCGCCAACTGGTGGGTTCCTTCGGGGACTCACCCGTGGTCGTCCTCGGCCGACGCTCGGACATTCTGACGTGGAACCGCGCCGGGCACGCGTTGTTCGCCGGGCACCTGCCCCCGGACAGCCCGGATCAAGCGGCCACGCGCCCCAACACCGCCCGGCTGGTCTTCCTGGACGCCCACACGCGGGACCTGTACGTGGACTGGCAGAGGAAGGCACGGGACGTGGTGGGCAAGCTGCGGCAGGCAGTCGGCGAATATCCGGACGACCCGCAGCTGGCCTCCCTCATCGGCGAGTTGACCATGGGCAGTCCGCAATTCGCCACGCTGTGGGCCGAGCACCGGGTGCGCTCCTGGGATATGGCCGAGTACCGGATGCGCCATCCGATGGTCGGGGAGCTGGACGTGCTCCAGCACTCGCTCCCAGTGCCCCGGGGGCAGGGGATCAAGGTGGTGGTGACGACGGCGGCGCCCGGCTCCGCTTCCGAGGCGGCACTGCGGTTGCTCAACCAGACCCTCGTGCCCGCCGCGGACATGCCGGAAACCGCCCGTCTCGCCGACGGCACGCCCGCACGGATCGGTCCTCCCGCACAGTCCTGACTCGGCCGTCCATCGGACCAATTCCACAGTCCCCCAGAGTATTACGCCTGAACACCACCCGGCAGCCCCCGGCCTGAGACCGGCCGGGAGTGCCGTGCGGCCCTCGTCATGCGCACCCCGCCGCTGACGACGCTGCCCCTCCTACTTCCGTCCGTCTCCGCCCGCCGGCATCACCCATCCGGTGCCACGGGCGAATCCCGCATGTCCCTTTCATCCCTATTGGAGGTTTCCCGTGTCCGCTACACCCGTCACGGCTTTCGCCGAGGTCACCGACACCGTTGCCCGCTTGGTCGAGGCCGTGGAGAAGGAACAGTGGAGCGCGCCCACACCCTGCACCGAATGGAATGTCCGGCAGCTGGTCGACCATCTGGTGACGGGACAGCGCACGTTCGCCGTCGTGCTGGGGGCGCAGCCGACGCTCGACGCAGGCCACACTCCGGAAACGCTCGAGAAGACGTACCGGATGTCGGCCGCCGCCCTGGTCGCCGCCTTCGCGGCGCCGGGAGCGCTGGAGCGCACGGTGCAGGCCCCGATCGGTGCGGTGCCCGGCGCCGTGGCGCTGCATCTACAGACCATCGAGCACCTTGTGCACGGCTGGGATCTGGCCCGGGCCATCGGCCGGAAAGCCCTGTTCGATGACGTAACGGTCGAGCGGGAGGTCGAGTTCGCCCGCGGCCTCGTGGCACAGCTGCCGTCCGGGCCGGACGCTCCGTTCGCGCCTTCGAGGACCGCCCCGGACGACGCCCCCGCGCTCGACCGATTGGCCGCGCTGCTCGGCCGCGACATCACCGAATAACCCCACCGCAGTACACACCCACCCCATTCTCCCGAGAAACAAGGACCGAGGAACAAGGGCAATGAAGAAGACGAAGCTGAAGATCGCCATCACGGGTGCGGCGCTTGTCGTCGCCGCGGCCACCGGAACGGCGACGATCGCGAACGGGTCGCCTGCCGAACCCGAGCAGCCCCGGATCGAGCAGACCGACCAGAAGGCGACCACCGCGATCAGGACCGACGGGGCGAATGTGTTCCCGCACTCGCTGGACTTCGACGCACCGTCGGAGACGTTCTTCGCCGGCTCGCTGAGCCACGGCCAGGTTTACGCCTTCGGCCCGGACGGCAAGGTGCGCACCCACATCGACGACCCGCAACTGGTGTCGGCGCAGGCCGTCCACGCCGACCGCGAGCGAGGCCGCATCCTGGTCAGCAATGTCGACTACGGCACCGCCGATCGTTCGAACAAGGATGCCCCCTTCCGCATCGCCGGTGTGGGCAGCTACGACCTGAACAGCGGCAAGCAGAACTGGTGCGTCGACCTGACCGCGGTCGTCGCGGACGATAAGCAGCACCTGATCTCCGACGTGACGGTGGCGCCCGACGGCACCGCCTACGCCGTGGACGAGCTGTCTCCCACGGTATTCCGCATCGACCCCGACGGCCGCGCCTCGGTCTTCCTGCAGAGCGACCTGCTCCAGGGCACGCTGGATGTTCCCGACTTCCTGAACGACGTGGGGATGGCGGCGGTGAACTGGGTGCCGGGCGACCAGCTGATCATCGCCATGGCCGACGGCGCGCTGGTGCGGGTGCCCGTCCAGCATCCCGAACAGGCGCAGCCGGTGAAGCTCTCCGCGCCGCTGGCGTCCCCCGCGGCCGGCATGCGGCTCCTGGAGGACGGCGCGATCGCGGCGGTCAGCAGCGGCCTGCTGTCCGGCAAGCCCGCCCAGATCCAGCGTGTGGAGCCCCGCGACGGCTGGCAGGAAGCCACGGTGAAGGTCACCGGCACCGTCGAGGACCCCGTCACCAGCGACGTGACCGCCGGGCCGGCCGGGACGACGTACGCGCTCAGCGGCGGGCTGGCCGCCCTCCTCGCGGGCAAGCCCAACGACGGGTTCACCCTGACCCCCGTCCCGACCAACTGAGCCGACGGCCGCACCCCGACGACCTGCGGGCACCGCTCCCGCGAAGCCGCCATCGCGCGGTAGCCCCCCGCTCACGAGCGGGGGGCTACCGCATTCCCGGTGGAGGTGGTCCCACCATGTCGAAGCGTTGTGCGAGAAGCGAATCCCACAGTTCCTGGCCGACGTCGTCTCAGATCCCCGGCCTCGAGTCACGGAGCCGGTGGGTCGCCCGGGTCAGTGGCCGCGGGCGATCCATTCGGACAGGTGGGGTGCCTCGGTGCCGATGGTGGTGTGGTCGCCGTGGCCGGTGTGGACGCGGGTGTGTTCGGGGAGGGTCAGCAGGCGGTTGCGGATGGATTCGATGATGGTGGGGAAATCGGAGAACGATCGGCCGGTCGCGCCGGGACCGCCGGAGAACAGGGTGTCGCCGGAGAACAGGGCGCCGGCCTCGGGCAGGTGCAGGCACACCGAGCCCGGCGAGTGGCCCGGCGCGTGGAGGACCTGGATGTCGGTGCCCGCCACGGGGATTCGCTGCCCGTCGGCCAGATTCCGGTAGGACACCCCGGGATGGGTCAGCTGCCACAGCGGCTCGTCGCCGGGGTGGAGCAGCACCGGGGCATCGAAATCCGCGCCGAGCCGCGGCGCGAAGGTGACGTGGTCGTTGTGCCCGTGGGTGCACACCACGGCCCGCACGGTGCGGCCGCCGACGGCCTCGACGATCGGTTCCGGATCGTGTGCCGCGTCCACGATCACGACCTCGTCGTCGTCACCGATCACCCAGACGTTGTTGTCGACTTCCCAACTGCCGCCGTCGAGTTCGAACACCCCGGAGGTGACGACGCGGTCGATGCGCAGACTCACAGCACCACCACCGACCGCAGGACCTCGCCGGCGTGCATGGTGTGGAACGCCTGCTCCACCTGATCGATGGTGATGCGTTCGGTGACGAACTTGTCCAGCGGCAGCCGACCCTGCCGATAGAGATCGACGAGCATCGGGAAGTCGCGTTCGGGCAGGCAGTCGCCGTACCAGGAGGACTTGAGCGCGCCGCCGTGCGAGAAGAAGTCGATCAGCGGCATCTCCAGCCGCATGTCCGGGGTGGGCACACCGACCAGGACCACGACACCCGCGAGATCGCGGGCGTAGAACGCCTGCTTCCAGGTCTCCGGGCGGCCCACGGCATCGATCACCACATCCGCGCCGAACCCGCCGGTGAGATCCTGAATCGCCGCGACCGGATCGGTGGCCGAGGCGTCGATGGTGTGCGTGGCGCCGAGTTCGGTTGCCCAGGTGAGCTTTCGCGCGTCGCGATCGACCGCGATGATCTTCGAGGCGCCGGCCAGCCGGGCGCCGGCGATCGCGGCATCGCCGACACCACCGCAGCCGATCACCGCCACCGAATCCCCGCGACTCACGCCGCCGGTATTGACCGCCGCACCCAGCCCCGCCATGACACCGCAGCCCAGCAGCCCGACGACCGCCGGATCGGCGGCCGGGTCGACCTTGGTGCACTGACCGGCATGCACCAGGGTCTTCTCGGCGAAGGCTCCGATACCCAGCGCGGGCGTCAGCTCGGTGCCGTCGGTCAGCGTCATCTTCTGCGTGGCGTTGAAGGTGTCGAAGCAGTACTGCGGGCGTCCCCGCTTACAGGCCCGGCAGACACCGCAGACGGCGCGCCAGTTCAGCACGACGAAGTCACCGACCTCGACGGAATCGACTCCCTCCCCGACGCTTTCGATCGTGCCCGCGGCCTCGTGACCGAGCAGGAACGGGAACTCGTCGTTCACGCCGCCCTCGCGATAGGTCAGGTCGGTATGACAGACGCCGCAGGTCGCGACGGCGACGACGACCTCACCCGGGCCGGGGTCGGGAATGACGATCTCGGTCAGCTCGACCGGCTTCCCCTTCTCCCGGGCGATGACACCTCGTACGTGCTGTGACATGTGTGCTGGTTCCTCCGAGGTAGTCGGGCCGGCGGAAACTCCGGCACGGACGATTATGGCGGCGCTTACCGCAGCGCCGGGGCGAATCGCTCGTCGGTGAGTGTGCGCAACTTCCGCAGAAAGTACCGGAACGTCGCGTTCATCATCGGCGTGGACAGCTTGATCGACAGGTGAGTCGGCCGGTCGCCGGCCATCGCCATCGTCCACGTGAGCCGGCACCCGTCGGCGGTGGGAACGATGCGGTAGTCCTCGGCGAAGGCGGTGATGCCGCCGACGGAACACTCGTTGAACCGAAAGGCCATGTGCGTGTTCGGTTCCCAGACGAGGAACTCCTCGTTCCCGACGACCCCGGCCCGCATCCGGACGGTGCGGGTCGTGCCGACACCGCGCGGTTCCGGGCTGGTCCAGGTGACGCCCGTGATCACCGTGGCCCACCGGGGCCAGGCGGCGGCATCGCCGAGCACCTCGAACACCTGCTCGGGGGTGACCCGCAGGTCGACGCTGTTGGAAAATCGGTGCGGCGCGGTATCGACGAAACTCGCGTCGACGCGCTCACAGGAATGCAGGGCGGACATACGGTCCCTTCCTCTCGATGAAACCGGCTGTGCCGGTGCGGATTCCGACCCGGCGGCGGCTACCGGCGGATTCGCCGGGCGGCCGGGCGGGTGAGCGCTACGACATGAACCGGCGCCCCAGCCGGGTGCCGAAGCCGTACCGGACCACGGCCTCGAGCTGGCGGAGCGACTTCTCCGTGTAGGGGTACCAGTTGCTCTCCTTCTTGACCTGCCACCGATCGATGAGCACCGGCTGGGCATGGGTGAACCCGCGCAGCGCATCGGTGCCGTTGACCTGCCCGACGCCGCTGTCCTTCCACCCGCCGAACGGGGCCTCCGCCACGCCGTAGATGACCGACGCATCGTTGTGAACGACCGTTCCCGTCTCCAGCCTGGCCGCGATGCGCCGCGCCTTGTCCGGATCCTTGGTGAAGACCGAGCCGCTCAGACCGTAGCGGCAGTCGTTGGCGAGGCGGATCGCCTCGTCCTCGTCGCGCACGCGGGTGATCGACACCACCGGCCCGAAGGTCTCCTCGGTCATCAGGTCCATCTCGTGGGTCGCGTCGACGACGACGGTGGGCTGGAAGTACAGGCCGTTGCCGGCCGCCGGGGCGCCTCCGACGACGACACCGGCGCCCTTGGCCTTCGCGTCGTCGACGTGTCTGGTGACCACGTCGAGCTGGCGGTCCCAGAACAGCGGGCCCATATCCGCCGCGCCCGGGCCATAGGTGACGGCCGAGGCCTCTTCGGTCACCCGCCGGATGAATTCGTCGGCGACGCTGTCGACCACGTAGACCCGCTCGATGCTCATGCACACCTGCCCGGTGTTGAACATCGACAGGTACACCGCCCCCGACGCCGCGCGCTCGATATCGGCGTCGGCGCAGACGATCATGGCGTCCTTGCCGCCGAGTTCCAGCGTGTAGGGCAGCAGCCGCTGCGCGCACGCGGCGGCGATCTTGCGGCCGGTGCCGACGCTCCCGGTGAAGCACACCTTGTCGATATCCGCGTCGACCAGCGCGGCGCCGGTCTCCCCGTCTCCGTGCAGGACCTGCACGACATCGTCGGGGACGCCCGCCTCGCGCAGGATCCGCACCACCCACTCCCCCGATCGGGGCGTCACCTCGGACGGCTTGAGCAGCACCGCGTTACCCGCCAGCAGCGCCTGCACGACGGGGTTGAGCGACAGGATGAACGGCCCGTTCCACGGGGTGATCACGCCGACCACGCCCAGCGGGATGTAGTTGATGTACAGCTTCTTCATCGGCTTGATGTAGCCGTGCAGCCGTTCCCGGCGCGGGCGCAGATCGCGGGGTGCGCGGGCGCTCCAGTGATTGAGGAAGTCGCATCCGGGCACGATCTCCATCGTCAGCGCCTCGACCCGCGGCTTACCGGTCTCGGCGTGCACCGTGTCGATGATCTCATCACGCCGGGTGACCAGCACGTTCACCGCGGCACGCAGTATCTCGGCACGCTCGCCGGCGCTGCGCGCCGCCCAACCCCGCTGCGCCGCACGGGCTTTCGCCACCGCATCGGCGACCTCGGCGGCGCCGGCGACCTCGATCTCATCGATCGGCCGCCGATCCACCGGACTGTCCAGGGCCAGGCGGCGACGACCGTCGGTGGTTTCCGGGACCGAACGGACGATTGCCATGGGACTCTCCTCGATTGTGGCCGACTGTCACCGCGCGTCCGCGGGCAGGCGTGGCACCGACCCGGGCCGCTCGAACCGGCGGCGGGAGGGTTGCCAATTCATATGTTCAGACTAGTATTCGGACACATGTCTCGCAGTAGTTTACCGACCGCCGCCGATTACGTAGTAGTGGGTGCGGGCAGCGCCGGAGCCGTCGTCGCGGGGCGGCTGGCCGAGTCCGGGGCGAGCGTGATCCTGCTGGAGGCCGGGCGCAAGGACGACACCCGGCTGGTGACCATGCCCGGCGCCATCGTGATGGTGCACATGGTCCCGCCGTTGAAGCATCGGGTGACGTGGGGCCAGTACTCGGTACCGCAGAAACACGCCAACGAGCGCGAGATCCCGATGACCCGCGGCAAGGTGCTCGGCGGCTCCAGCTCCGTCAACGGCATGCTGTTCGTCCGCGGCAACAAGGCCAACTTCGACTCCTGGGCCGCCGAAGGCTGCGACGGCTGGAGCTACCAGGACGTCCTGCCCGCCTACAAACGCCTCGAGAACTGGGAAGACGGCGCCAACGAACTCCGCGGCTCCGGCGGCCCCATCCAGGTCACCCGGCAGAAGGAACTGACCCCGATCGCGGAGGAGTTCGTCGCCGCCGCGACGGAGACGCTCGGGGTGCCGCGGAACACCGACTACAACGGCGAGTCGCAGGAGGGCATCAGCACCTTCCAGCAGAGCGTGCGGCACGGCCTGCGCTACAGCTCGGCGCGCGGCTATCTGACCGAGAGGCCCAACCCGAACCTGACGGTGCTGACCGGCGCGCATGTCGCCCGGGTGGTGATCGAGAAGGGCCGGGCGACCGGCGTCGAGGTGATCGAGAAGTCCGGGCGCCGCATCATCCGCGCCGGCAAGGAGGTCGTGGTCTCCGGCGGCGTGATGGGCTCGCCGCACATCCTGCTGCTGTCGGGCATCGGCCCGGCCGGGCACCTGCGCGACATGGGCGTGGACGTGCACGCGGACCTGCCCGTCGGCCAGAACCTGCACGACCACCTGTTCGTCCCGATGACCTTCATCGCCAAGAAGGCACGGCATCGCTCGATCCCCACGTATATGGGCCGGGGCATCGCACGCGAACTCGCCCGGCCGGGCAGCTCCTGGTTCGGCCGCACCTTCTTCGAGCTGGTGGGTTTCGTGAAAACCTCGTTCGCCCAAGATGTTCCGGATCTGCAGATCCACACCCTGCCCTGGGGTTATCCGGTGCCCAACCAGGATGTGGACAAGCTGCACATGGTCGACCGCCGGGAGTCGCTGACGATCTTCCCGACGCTGATCTACCCGAAGAGCCGCGGCGAGCTGCGGCTGGGCTCGACAGATCCCTTGCGGCAGCCGCTCATCGACCCCGGCTACCTGTCCGACCCGGCCGACACCGAATTCCTGATCGAAGCCATGGGCATGATCCGGGAAACCATGGCGTCCAAGGCCATTGCGGGCAGCGTCACCGAAGAACTCACGCCCGGACCGGATTTCACCGACGAGACCGCGCTGCGGCGGGAACTGCCCCACCGCATCCACTCCGTCTACCACCCGGTCGGCACCTGCCGCATGGGCGCCGACGAACGCGCCGTGGTCGACCCGCAACTGCGGGTGCGCGGCATCGAGGGCCTGCGCGTCGCCGACGCCTCGATCATGCCGAGCATCACCGGCGGCAACACCAACGCGCCGTCGTACATGATCGGCGAGAAGTGCGCCGAATTCATCACCGCGGGAATCTGACCGCACCGCGGCGACGGGAACCCGACCGCACCACAGCCGCCGGAACTCGACCGCACCGCGCGCGCCGGGCAACAGCCCGCCCGGCGCGCGCACCGATTACAGATGCTGGGTGTCGCCGGCTTCGTGCAGCAGCTGTTCTACGGCGGTGCCCTGGTGATCGCCGTGGCACTGTCGGGCTGGGTACGCCGCCGCACCACGTCGCGGTCCCCGCACTGAGTATCCGGGCCGGGCATCCGGGCCGGTCGCGGCACCGAACTTTGCCGGCGGGCGAATTCGTCGTGGCGATGGAACTTACTATGGAGTAAGTTCGTGGCAAATCGACGTGCAAGGGAGCAGCGATGACCGATCACGCAGCCGACGGCGGGAGCAACCACACCGAGTCCGCCCAGGTCACGGACGAGTCCGCGCACACCGCAGCCGGGCTCGCCCACGCCACGGCCGAGCCCGGTTATCTGGCCCGCCGCCGCGCCGCCCGCAGCCTGGCCGGCAAACACGTGCTCATCACCGGCGCATCGTCCGGTATCGGCCGGGCCGCCGCGGGCGCGGTCGCCGCCAAGGGTGCGGTCGTGTTCCTGCTGGCTCGCCGCGGCGAGGAGTTGACGGCCGTGGTGGACGAGATCCGGGCCGCGGGCGGCACGGCCTACGGCCACTCGTGCGACGTCACCGATTCCGAATCCGTCGACCGCACCGTCGAGGCCATCCTCGACGAGCACGACCACGTCGACATGCTGGTCAACAATGCCGGGCGCTCCATCCGCCGCGCCGTGCACCGCTCCACCGACCGGCTGCACGATTTCGAGCGCACCATGGCCGTCAACTACTTCGGCGCGGTGCGGATGACGCTGGCGCTGCTGCCGGGTATGCGCGAGCGCAAGTTCGGGCACATCGTCAACATCTCCAGCGCGGGCGTGCAGGCGACCACCCCGCGCTATGCCGCGTATCTGGCCTCCAAGGCCGCCCTCGACAAGTTCGCGGAGGTGACGGCGATCGAAATGCTCTCCGACAACGTCACTTTCACCACCATCCACATGCCCCTGGTGCGCACGCCGATGATCGCGCCGAGCGGCGACCAGGGAGCCCCGGCGGAGTCGCCCGAGTGGGCCGCCGCCACCATCGTGCGCGCCCTCACCGACCGCCCCAGGCGCATCGACGTCCCGATCGGCACCCTGGGCGAATACGGCAGCCTGTTCGCCCCGCGCATCAAGGACCGAATCCTGCACCGCTACTACCGCGCCCTCCCCGACTCCCCCGCGTCCAAGGGCGAGGCGGCGCCGGACCGGTCCCCGGCATCGCAATCCCCGGCATCGCCAACCCCGGCATCGCCCGCCGATCCGCACCGCCGGTCGTCCACCGCGGGCCGTGCCACCCGCACCGTGCTGCGCCGCGCCGCCCGCCTGGTCCCCGGCACCTATTGGTGACCTGCCACCGGACAGTGCCGCTCGTCCACCACGGCACAGATCACGCCCACGCCGCCCGCCGAGCCGCCGCTCGGGCCGGGCACCTACCGCCAGGCAGCACGTACCGAGGCGTTCGGCCCGGCCCTGCGGCACTCGCGCCGCAAGGCCGTCGACGCCCAGGTCATCAGGCCGGCAGCCGGCGCTTCCCGACGAGCACGTCGCCGATACCGGGGGGTCGGCCGCCTCGGCGCCGCCGACCGCCCGGCGCAGGACAGGTCATGCCCACCGCCGCCCACCGAGACACCGGCACTTACCGATGGCCCGGCTCGTAACACGACTGTTCCGTGTCCCGGTCCGGATCATGTCGCGCCCGGTCTCGGCCGGTGCCCGCGGTGTGCGTGATTCGAACCGGTCGAGCCGGTAGCCGAGGCGGCGCGGTACGGCGGCGCTTCGGATATTGGCTGCGTCGCAACGGATCTGGATGTGCTCGACGCCGGGCAGCACCAGGGCGGCCTCGGTCGGCGCGGCCACCGACCGGGTGCTGACGCCGCGGCCGGTGCGCTCGGCGTGGACCCAGTAGCCGATCTCCAGCGCCCGGCATCGGTCAGAAACGTTGACCGGCGGCGAGTTTCGCGATGATCTGGTCCAGTCGCCGGGCCCGGGTCTCGGGGCGTGCGGCATTGGCGAGGTGGTAGCCGATCGCGGCCCGGGACTGGTTGTCGAGGGTTTCGAAGAAGGCGGCGGCCTTCGGGTTCGCGGCCAGCGACTCGGTGAAATCCCGCGGCAGTTCGCGGCCGTAGGCGTTGGCCCAGCGGCCGTCGGCCTTGGCGCGCTCGATCTCCGCATGGCCGGCCGGATGCACCAGGCCCTGCTCGATCAGCCCCTCCACCAGACCGATATTGCGCTGCGACCAGGGGCTGCGCCGGCGGCGCGGGGTGAAGCCGACCAGATAGAAGACGTCGTCGAACGCGCGGGCCTGGCTGTCGATCCAGCCGAAGCACAGCGCCTGCCGCAGCGCACCGGTGTGGTCGAGGGATACGATCCCCGCACCCTTTTTCGCGAACTTCAGCCAGATACCGTCCACCGCGGCGTGGTTGGCCTCCAGCCAGTCCCGAAACGACGGCTCATCGGGAAAGAAGAGGGTCGGACGCTCCTGAGCGGACACCCTCCCACTGTAGAAGCCGCGGCGGCGTCAGTGACCGAGGAACGGCAGGACGGTCGCGGCGAACTGCCGATAGCGGTCGCGGTGGATGCTGTGGCCGCAGTCGAAGGTCTCGACGGTGCAGTCGGCGACCGCCGCGCGGAAGATCTCCAGCTTGTCCGGGTCGACCATGCCTCCGGGGCCGCCGCGCAGCATCAGGGTGGGCGCGGTGATGTCCGCCAGCCGCCCCCACCACTCCGGATCGGGTTTGCGGAACTGCTCCAGCGCGATCCGGGTCATCGACCGGTCGAACGCCAGCACCGCACGCGGATGCCGGAGCAGGCTGGTGGTGGCGTGCCACAGTTCCGGCGGCGAAGGCAGGCGGCGCGTGAGGGTGACCTGTTCGTCACCGGAACGCAGCGGCAGCGGCTGTTCCTCGATCACCAAGCGCCGCACCAGTTCCGGCCGCTCGATGGCGACACACGACGCCGCGTAGCCGCCCAGCGAATGCCCGACCAGGTCCGCGGTCGTCAGCCCGAGCCGGTCGCACAGCAGCAGCACGTCGGCGCCGAACGCGTCGAAGCGATAGGACGCGGTGTGCGCACTGTGACCGTGGCCCCGCAGATCGGGGACGATCACCCGCCGGCCCAGCCGCACCAGGCGCTGGGCGAACCGCTGCCAGGTGTGGCCGTCGCCGCCCATGCCGTGCACCAGCACGACGGGCACATCGGACAGCGGGTGCGCGACGGCCGGCGCTCCGGAGTCGCGGTAGGCGATCAGCACGCCGTCCAACGGCACTCGGGTAACGGTCGACTCCACGTCGAGCCAGGGTACGGGGCCACCGGTTCGGCCGCCGCCGGATGTGCGTCTTGCCACAACCGGATCGGCGCACCCGCATCCGCGCACGCGGCCGTCACCGCGATCACCGTCAGCCGCTGGTCACCAAGGCCGCGATGTCCTCGATGCGCACGATCTCTCCGCACGCACCCCAGTTGCCCTCCGGAATCTCGTTGATGTGCACCCACGCCGCGGCGGGCTGGGCGAAACGCGCCGGGTCCGCATCGGCGTCCGCGAGCACCCGCGTGACCCGCCGCACGATGTCCGCGCGCTTGTCGTCGTTCATCGAACCGGCCGGAACACCTACGCGCACCACATATTTCGGCTTCTCTCCGGCGGGCAGCTGCCGGCCACCGACGAACCAGGCATCGATCTCGTTCACCACCAGCCACGAGATCGAGCGGGCCGCCTCGGTGTCCGGTGCGCCCTCGGCGAGCATCACCTCCGACACCAACCGGCCGCCGATCTTCTCGCGACGCTCCTGGTCGAGCGAGCCCTTGGGAACGAACAACTCCACGAACGGCATCAGTCAGTCCTTTCATTGAACTCTCGATTCATGACCGTACGCTCAGTCAGTTCAATGAATAAACCCTCTAGACTGGGAATCATGCAACGGACCAGCTTCGCGGAGATGCACTGCTCGATCGGGCAGACCCTGGAACGCGTCGGGGAGTGGTGGACGCTGCTGATCGTGCGGGACCTGCACCTGGGCCTGCACCGGTTCGACGACATCGCGGAAAACCTCGGCATCTCCCGGAACCTGCTCACTCGCCGGCTCGAGACGCTGGTCACCGACGGCATCGTGGAGCGCCGGGCGTATCGGGAGCGACCGCCGCGGCACGAATACCACCTCACCGAGGCCGGCCGTGACCTCGTGCCCGCGCTGCTGGCGCTGATGACCTGGGGCGACAAGTGGGCCACGCCGCCCGGCGGGCCCCCGGTACGCCTGGTGCACCGCGAGTGCGGCGCGGAATTCACCGCGCGGGTCTGCTGCTCGGCCTGCGGGGAGCCGGTGACCACTACGAACGTGATCACACTGGCAGGCCCCGGCGCCGCGTCCGGACCGGGAACGAGGGTGCTGGCCCGCCGCGGCCAGGCGGCAGCGGAGGAGTCCGGCGACTCGCGCCGAACCCCATAGGCCCGGAAGGCGGAGACGCCACAGGCCCGGAAGGCGGAGACGCCGCAAAACGACTTGCCCGAGCCGGGGTTCGCCGGGCGATACTGCGGCACATGCCTGCTTTCGCGGATTTCGACCGGCGCAACTACCGCACCGTGGACGTCGCCACCGGTTACGACGGATGGGCGGCCACCTATGAGCAGACCGTCATGGACGAGATGGATCTCGCGCTGCTGGACCGGCTGCGGCGGCCGGACTGGCGCCGCGTGCGCCGGGCCGCGGATCTGGGCTGCGGTACCGGCCGCACCGGTGCGTGGCTGCGTGTTCGCGGGGTCCCCCGCATCGACGGTGTCGACCTGAGCAAGGGAATGCTGTCGCGGGCCCGCGAGCGCGGGGCGCACAGCAGCCTCGCCCACGGCGATGTGCGCGAGACCGGATTGCCCAGCGGCGCATACGATCTGGTGATCTCCTCGCTGATCGACGAGCACCTGCCCGACCTGGCGCCGTTCTACGCCGAGGCGCGGCGCCTGGCCGCACCCGGCGGCACCTTCGTCCTCGTCAGCTATCACCCGCAGTTCATGATGGTGACCGGGATGCCGACCCACTACACCGCCGAATCCGGTGAGCCACTGGCGATCAGCACCCATCTGCACCTGTTCAGCGAGCACGTGACCGCCGGGGTCGCGGCCGGATGGCAGCTCACCGAGGCCGCCGAGACTCAGATCGACGACACCTGGCTGACCGCCAAACCCCAGTGGGCGCCCCTGCGCGGCCACCCGTTCACCATGGCGCTGGTGTGGACGCTGCCGGGATAACCGGCCCGCACCTCGCGTTCCGCATCGGCTCCGGGGCTGCGACAGGTACGGCAGCCCCTCGACTACTCGTACAGCCCCTCGACTACTCGTACAGCCCCTCGACATGCCAGGCCCGGTCGTAACCGAGCAGCAGCAGGGCGCGGACGTCGGCATCCAGCAGGATCTGGGCACGAGCGGTGCAGCCGGGGCGGTCGGCGGTCCACCAGCGCTCGTCGAGCGGCCAGGGGCCGGCCCAGCCGGTCACCTCCCACTGCCTGTTGCTCCAGTGCAGCCTGGCCGGTTCGGCGGTGAACAGGCCGCGGTCGGTGATCCACACCGGGGTTCCGTCAGCGGCTTCCAGCACCACATCGGGGTGGTTGGCCAGGATCACGGCGGGCGCGGGCTCGGGCAGCCTGCCGGGCCACGGCAGCGCGGGGTCGGCGGCGGGGACCTGCTCGTCGCCGACCGCGACCAGGGTTACGCGCTCGGCCGGGCCGCGGCCGCCGCTGAGCACCCCGATCCGCACGGCCTCCCCGCCCAGCAGGCCCTGCACCCGGACCAGGGCGCGGCGGGCGCGCTCGGCCCCTTCCCCCGTGTCACCCCACAGGCCGGGCTGCAGCGCACCCGCCGACACCACCTCGACCGGCTCCAGCCGAAGCACCGTGATCGGGGCGGTCGTACTACTCCCGGTAGCGCCGGATCCACTTCTCCCTCCGGGCTTTTCGAATGGCACCCGCGTAGCCGCGCGCTCGCGTCCGAGCAGGTCGACCGATTCCTCGTTCCCGGTATCGGATTCACCGGATGGTCTCGAAAAATCCTGCGGACCAGTGAAATTCGATCCGTCTCCCTGCTCGCCGGCTCCCCGCCCGTAAACCGTGCCGAATTCCGGCTCCCCCGCTCCGCGCGGCCCACTCAGCGCCCGCCGGGTGAGCCAGCCGTCCAGCTGCCAGCGCACCCGGTCCGCGGCACCCTCCGGGGTGATCGGTTCCGCGCATCGCCAGATTCGCGAAAGGCTTTCCCCGGCAGCGGTTTCCGCAACAATCGACAGGCGGGTGCAGGCCACCGACGCGGCGGACAACCGCTCGTGCAGGCGGGTGGCCAGCAGGCGCCCGGCGAAGGCGGCCGCATCGACGCGGTCGATCGGCGGATCGCAGCGATACTCCACCGTCAGGTCCGGAGCCGGCGGGCGGGCCGACGGCGATCGTTCGGGTTCGGCGCGGGCGCAGCGGTGCGCGCGGATCGCGTCGGCGCCGAAGCGCGAGGCCACCTCGGCCGGCGTCAGCGCGGCGAAGTCACCGATCCGGCGCAATCCCAGGCGGTGCAACAGATCCACCAGCTCGGCACGCTCCGGAGCGGCCAGGCTCGGTTCGACGGCCAGCTCGCCCACCGGCAGCGGCGCCAGGAATCGCGCGCCCGCTCCGGACGGCACGAGGGTGGCCCGGCGGGCGGCGAGCACCGCCGTGAACAGCTCGTCGGCGATGCCGATCCGGCACTCCGCCCCGGCCGCGGCCACCGCGTCGACCAGCCGCTCGGCCGCCGCCTCCGCGGAGCCGAAGAACCGGATGGCACCGCGGGCGGCCAGCACCAGCAATCCGGGCCGCAGCACCTCCACGCCGGGCACCGTCGCGTCCACGGCCGCCACCACAGGCTCGAACAGCCGCGCGTCCCGGTCCGGATCCGCCTGCGCCACAAATAGATCCGGGCAGCGAGCCTGCGCCTCCCGGCGTCGCAGCCCGCGCCGCACGCCCCCGGACCGCGCCACCGCCGAGCACGCCACCACCCGATTGGCGTGCAGCACCACCACCGGCCGGGTCGGCGGGACATCGGCCACCGCGGCCGCCGCAGCGGCCGACCAGTCCGGGCACCACAGCGCCAGCACCCGGGACTCCCGCCGCTGCCTCACCTCCATCGCACGACCGTCCGGGCGACGCACCCCCGTACCCCTCGAGCCGTCTGCTCGCTCGTTACCCGCCTACCCGTGGGACTCCCCCGCACGTCCGCACACACGAAATAATCCACTGCCACCGGCCCGGCCGGCATTCCCCGGCGCAAGCATGCCGGAACGAGGCAAGATCGGACCGCCCCGCGACGACGGTCGGCGGCGGGCCGGGCACGGATCACGAAGCGGCCTCGCGCACGGAACCCAGATGCTGCGCCGTATTCTCCTGCCGCGCAACCCATTCGACACCTCCATCCCGGGGTGTAAGTTCCAGGCGGCCGGTGCGGGGCGGGGCCGAGCGGCCGCGCACGCGCACGTCCAGGCGCAGGGTGCGCAGGCGACCGCAGCCACGGCCCAGGCCCTCGTAGCCGGCGACCCGGGCATCGATGCGCACGGTGGCCCCGCTCCAGGAACCGCCGGTGACCACCAGCGTGGACGCCTTGCTACGCGCCCGGGCGGCGAGCACGCGGGTGCGGCTGGGCGGCACCGACAACCCGCCCAGACCGAGCACCACCAGGTCCAGGCCGTCCAGCAGCACCGCGGCGATCTCCACCGGATCGGATCCCGGATCGGGCACCACGGCCAGCCGGTCCAGCCGGGCGCCCATCTCGGACGCGGCCAGCAGGCCGAGCCGGGGCAGGCCGACCGCGGCGGCATGCCCGCCGCTACCCGTCACCGCGGCCAGCAGGCCGGTCAGCAGCGAACTCGCGCCCGTGTAGGCGACCACCGAACCCTTCGCCAGGCCACCCTCCGGCAACAGCTCCGCCAGCGCGGACGGTGTCGGCAGGGGCTCCCGGCGCAGCGGATGGCGTACCGCCGAGCCCACCCCGCGCACCGCCGCGCCCGCCCCGCGCGCCGGAACGGCCGCTATCCGCCGCCGCAGCTCCGCCAGCTGCTCCCGTTGCGCCTCGCCCGCCGAACCCATCCTCGACCACCTTCCTCCCACCGCATGGACACCCACTCACGCGAGATGGACGCCGCGCACGCGAGCCGTCACCGCGCGGCACGGCACCGGAACCACCGCGTACAGCACCGATCCAGCTATCGATCGGTCTCGAATATATGTTCGATACCGGCCGAAGTCTAGCGCGACGGATGTGCCGCCGGGGTCACGAACGGCGGACATATCGCCGCGCGTAGCGAACGAGCCGCCCGGACCGATCAGAATTCGAGAAGCGACGGCCACCGAGCCGCACGTAACGTGGGCGCCACAGGCTTCACCGCACCGGCCGCAGCGGCGCGAGAGGGCCCGCCACCGGAGGGAGACATCAATGAGCACGGCCCCGAAGACGGAGAGGGAGAAGACGGAGACGGATTCGCCGCACGTCGCCGACAGCCACGACCTGATCCGCGTGTACGGCGCACGGGAGAACAACCTGAAGGACGTCAGCGTCGAGCTCCCGAAGCGCCGGCTGACGGTGTTCACCGGCGTATCCGGTTCGGGCAAGAGCTCGCTGGTGTTCAACACGATCGCCGCGGAGTCGCAGCGGCTGATCAACGAGACCTACAGCGCCTTCGTGCAGGGCTTCATGCCGACCCAGGCCCGGCCGGAGGTCGACGTCCTCGACGGGCTGACCACCGCGATCATCGTCGACCAGCAGCGGATGGGCGCCGATCCCCGCTCCACGGTCGGCACCGCCACCGATGCCAACGCGATGCTGCGCATCCTGTTCAGCCGGCTCGGCCGGCCGCATATCGGCTCGCCGCAGGCGTTCTCGTTCAACGTCGCCTCGATCAGCGGGGCGGGCGCGGTCACCATGGAGCGCGGCGGGACGACCGTGAAGGAACGCCGCACCTTCAGCGTCACCGGCGGCATGTGCCCGCGCTGCGAGGGCAAGGGCTCGGTCAACGACATCGACCTGACCCAGCTCTACGACGACGGCAAGTCGCTCAACGAGGGCGCGCTCACCATCCCCGGCTACAGCATGGACGGCTGGTACGGCCGGATCTTCACCGGCTGCGGCTTCTTCGACCCGGACCAGCCGATCAGGAAGTTCACCAAGAAGCAGCTCGCCGACCTGCTCTACAAGGAACCGACCAAGATCAAGATCGACGGCATCAACCTGACCTACGAGGGCCTGATCCCGAAGATCCGCAAGTCGATGCTGTCCAAGGACGTCGAGGCGCTGCAACCGCACATCCGCGCCTTCGTCGAGCGGGCGGTGACGTTCCAGATCTGTCCCGAATGCGACGGCACCCGGCTCAGCGAGCAGGCCCGGTCGTCGAAGATCAAGGGCCGCGACATCGCCGAACTGTGCACCATGCAGATCAGCGATCTGGCCGAATGGGTCACCGACCTGGACGAGCCGTCGATGGCTCCACTGCTCGGATCGCTGCGCCACACCCTCGACTCGTTCGTGGAGATCGGCCTGGGCTACCTCTCGCTGGACCGGCCGGCGGGCACGCTGTCGGGCGGCGAGGCCCAGCGCGTCAAGATGATCCGCCACCTCGGATCCTCGCTCACCGATGTCACCTACGTCTTCGACGAGCCCACCGCCGGCCTGCACCCGCACGACATCCAGCGGATGAACAGCCTGCTGCTGCGGCTGCGGGACAAGGGCAACACGGTGCTCGTCGTCGAGCACAAGCCGGAGACGATCGCGATCGCCGACCACGTCGTCGACCTCGGCCCCGGCGCCGGCACGAACGGCGGCACGGTCTGTTTCGAGGGCACCGTCGAGGGGCTGCGGACCGGCGACACCGTCACCGGCCGCCACTTCGACGACCGGGCGGCCCTGAAGCAGGAGGTGCGCCGGCCCACCGGCGCGCTGGAGATCCGCGGCGCGACGGCGCACAACCTGCGCGATGTCGACGTCGACGTCCCGCTCGGGGTGCTCTGTGTCGTCACCGGCGTCGCCGGCTCCGGCAAGAGCTCGCTGATCCACGGCTCCATCCCCGCCCCCGAGGGCGTGGTGTCGGTCGACCAGGCGCCCATCCGCGGCTCCCGGCGCAGCAACCCGGCGACCTACACCGGACTGCTCGAACCGATCCGCAAGGCGTTCGCCAAGGCCACCGGCGCGAAGCCCGCGCTGTTCAGCGCCAATTCCGAGGGCGCCTGCCCCACCTGCAACGGCGCCGGGGTCATCTACACCGACCTCGGCATCATGACCGGCATGGAGACCACGTGCGAGGAGTGCGAGGGGAAGCGGTTCCAGGCATCGGTCCTCGAGTACCGCTTCGGCGGGCGCGATATCAGCGAGGTGCTCGCGATGTCGGTGGCCGAGGCCGAGGAGTTCTTCGGCGCGGGCGAGGCGCGCACGCCGGCCGCGCACAAGATCCTCGAGCGGCTCGCCGATGTCGGGCTCGGTTATCTCAAGATCGGGCAGCCGCTCACCACGCTGTCCGGCGGCGAGCGACAGCGGCTCAAGCTGGCCACGCACATGGCCGACAAGGGCGGGGTCTACGTCCTGGACGAGCCGACCACCGGCCTGCACCTCGCCGACGTCGAGCAGCTGCTCGGCCTGCTCGACCGGCTCGTCGACTCCGGCAAGTCGGTCATCGTCATCGAGCACCACCAGGCGGTGATGGCGCATGCCGACTGGATCATCGACCTCGGTCCCGGCGCCGGCCACGACGGCGGCCGGATCGTGTTCGAGGGCACGCCCGCCGACCTGGTCGCCGCCCGCTCCACCCTGACCGCCGAACACCTCGCCGACTATGTCGGCGCGCCCGCACGGGCCTCGTGAGAGGGGCTCTCGTCAGGCCGGAAAGCCCTGGGCAATTCGGACAGGACGTGGCACGATCTGCTAGGTGACCAGCAGACCCGCCGCGGCGCAGCACCTGCGCGACCTGGCCCGGCTGCGCCGGGTCCGCGATCGGATCGACCGGGAGTACGCGCAGCCGCTGGACGTCGAGGCGCTGGCCCGCGCCGAGCACATGTCGGCCGGGCACCTCAGCCGCCAGTTCCGGCTCGCCTACGGCGAATCGCCGTACGCCTACCTGATGACGCGCCGCATCGAGCGCGCGATGGCGCTGCTGCGCCGCGGCGATCTCAGCGTCACCGAGGTCTGCTTCGCCGTCGGCTGCTCGTCGCTGGGCACCTTCAGCACCCGGTTCACCGAACTGGTCGGCGTACCGCCCAGCGTCTACCGCAACCAGGCCGCGGATGCGACCGAGGGGATGCCGGCGTGCGTGGCGAAACAGGTGACCAGACCGATCAGGAATCGAGAAGCGCAGGTCACCGGGCCGCAATTATCGTGATCGGCATGGACATCAGCATTTGCCAGAGCTATCTCCCGCACGAGGATCCGGAGGCCACCCTGGCCTTCTACCGCGACACCCTCGGCTGGGAGGTCCGCAACAACGTCGGATACCAAGGGATGCACTGGATCACCGTCGGCCCCGCCGGCCAGCCCGACGTCTCCGTCGTCCTCTACCCACCGGCCGCCACGCCGGGCCTCACCGACGACGAGCGCCGCGCCGTCACCGAGATGATGGCCAAGGGCACCTTCGCCAGCATCAACCTGGCCACCAAGGATCTCGACAGCACCTTCGAGAGGTTGCAGGCCGGGGACGCCGAGGTCGTCCAGGAACCGACCGACCAGCCCTACGGGATCCGCGACTGCGCCTTCCGCGATCCCGCCGGCAATATGATCCGCATCCAAGAGCTGCCCTGATCCCCTCCTCGAACGGCACTCCGGCGAACCCGGATCCCCGAAGTAGGCCAGTCAGGACGGTTTTCCGCTATCCTCGCGCCGTGACCGAACGCGCCCGTCCCATCATCGGCCCCGACTACCTGGTCGCCGGCCGGTATCGCCTGCAATCGAAACTGGGGGGCGGCGGCATGGGCGCGGTGTGGCTGGCACACGACCGGCTGCTGAACCGCGACGTCGCCATCAAACAGGTGCTGACCACGGCCGGCCTCAGCGAGGAGGAGGCCACCGAGGTCCGCAACCAGATCATCCACGAGGGCCGCGTCGCCGCGAAGCTGTCGCACGAACATGCGATCGCCGTCTACGACGTGGTCCTCGAGGCCGGCGAGCCGTGGCTGGTGATGGAGTACCTGCCCTCGCGCAGCGTGGCGAAGGCGCTGGCACTGGTGGATACGCTGTCGCCGGTCGAGGTGGCGCAGATCGGCGCGCAGGTCGCCGACGCGCTGTCGGCCGCGCATGCCGCCGGGATCACCCACCGCGACATCAAGCCGGGCAACATCCTGGTCGCCGACCGCGGCGCCGAGGTGGGCAAGGTCAAGCTCAGCGACTTCGGCATCTCCCGCGGCACCGGCGATCCGCACGACGAGCTGGACGACGCGATCACCGGCACCCCCGCCTACCTGCCGCCGGAGGTGGCGCGCGGGGCCAGGCCGACCGAGGCCAGCGACGTATTCTCGCTCGGCGCAACGCTGTACACCGCGATCGAGGGCCAGCCGCCGTACGGTTTCGACGAGGACAACGACGTGATCGTCACGCGGGCCGCGATGGCGCAGATCATTCCGCCCACCCGCAGCGGGCCGCTCACCCCCGTGCTGCTGCACATGATGGAGCCCGCGCCGCAGCGGCGCCCGGCCATGGCCGAGGCGCGTGACCAGATCCTCACCGCGGCTTTCGGTCCCGGCACCGGGCCCTACATCCTCGGCGCCCCCGTCCGCACCGACGACGGCACCATCCCGGCGTGGGCCGCCCGCAACTCGGCCTCCGGCCTACGCAGCCCGCACTCCAGCCCGCTACCGCGCCCCCCGCGCGTCGGCGCGCAGAATGCCCCTGCGCCGCAACAGAAATCGGCGGGGCTCGACCTGTCGAACCTCGGCCCGAACGCCGCCCCGCTGGCGATCGCCATCGGCCTGCTCATCGGATTGCTGATCCTGATCGTGATCCTGGTCGCCGTGTTGTAGCGGCTGTCGGGTCGGTCAGTCGATGCGGCGGCGGTGGGCCCAGCGGGTGAGCGCATTGCGGTTGGACTGCTGGGTCTTGCGCAACACGTTGGAGGCGTGGGTCTCCACGGTCTTCACCGAGATGAACAGGGTCTCGGCGATTTCGCGGTAGGTGTAGCCACGGGCCAGCAGCCGCAGCACCTCGAGTTCGCGCGGGGTCAGCGAGTCCAGTTCGGGGTCCAGCGGCGGCTCCGGAACGGGTGAGCGGCCGGTGAACGAGTCCAGCACGAAGCCCGCCAGGCGCGGGCTGAACACCGCGTCGCCGCCGGCGACACGCCGGATGCCCTCGGCCAGTTCGGGTCCGGAGATGGTCTTGGTGACGTACCCGCGCGCACCGGCCCGGATCACCGCGATCACGTCCTCGGCGGCGTCGGACACGCTGAGCGCCAGGCATACCGGGCCCTCCCGGTGGTCCTCGACCCCCTGCAACACCGCCACCCCGCCCCCGTCCGGCATGTGCACGTCCAGCAGCACCACGTCCGGTCCGGCCGCCTTGATACCGGCGATGGCCTCGGAGACCGACCCCGCCTCACCCACCACCTCGATATCGGCCTCACGGCTCAACTCGGCCCGCACACCGGACCGGAACACCGCATGGTCATCGACCAGAAAGACCCGGATACCCACTGTTCTCCTCACCTAGGACCGAACCCGCCACCGGGCGCGATACCGCCCACTCATCGTTACCACAACACCGGCCGGCGGGTTCGTCGACCGCGTGACGAAGAGACCACCATCGACGGCATCCGCGCCGTCGCCGGCAGCGCCTGGCCCAACTCGTCACCGCGACACCGGCACTCAGCGCGCAACGACATCAGAAGACGGCAACACGGCACGAGCTACTCGCCCCGAGATCGCGCGCCGTCTCGGTTCGGACCCGCGAGACAAGACCGACGCCCGGCCCCGTCGCGCTGGTCTCGGCCATGCTCGGCCTCCTCGAGGCCGCCACCCCGGCATGGGGCCGTCGGCAACTGCACACCCCCGTTGACCGAGATCCTCGATCGCACGATGGACCCTATCGGCCACAGCGGATTCGCGATCGGTGAGTCCGGACGGGGAAGCAGCGGCCGACCCCGCACACCGGCCGCGCACGACACAGATTCCGGACCGCACCCCGTCCCACCGCAGCGGGCACGCACTCGAACCACCGGGGTCCGAATGTGCGTACTCACCGCCCGGCGTGGCGTCGAACTACCGACCCGGATGTGCGTGCTGGCGTTCCCGGTCGGTGCCGCTCGGCGAGGTCTCGACACCGGCCCGCGATCCGGAGCGGCCGTTCGGGCCCGACGCCGGCGCGGGCCGATCGGCAGGAACACCCGCATCGGCCTCGCTCGATCCGAACCCCTCGACCGTCTCCGCCTCGCGCTCCCCGGCATCGACCGGCTCACCGGCATCTCCGGAATCCCGGGCCGGAACCTCGACACCGTCCTGACCCTCGGAGTCGTTGCGGGGCATGGTGATTCGAACCTCGGTGCCGCGGCCCGGGGTGGACTGGATCGCCACGGCGCCGCCCCGGCGTTCGATCCGGGCGCGGATGGATTTGGCCAGGCCCTGACGGTCGGCGGGGACGGCGGACGGGTCGAAGCCGGTGCCGCGGTCGCGCACGAAGACGCTCACCTGATGCGGCTCCACCTCGGCGAACAGGTCGGTCGTAGGCGCGCCGGCGTGCTTGGCCGCATTCACCAGGGCCTCCCGGGTGGCCCCGAGCACGGCCGTGAAATGTTCCCGGGGCAGGCCGAATCCGGTGTCGCCGGGATCCATCGACACGTCGCCGACGGTCACCGGCGTCACCTTCACCCCGTACTGGTCCTCCACCTCGCCGGCGATCGTGCGCAGCGCGGCGGCCAGGCTGGACTGCGCCGGCGCCGTGTCCTCGAACAGCCACTTGCGCAGTTCCCGCTCCTGACTGCGGGCCAGCCGCACCACCTCCTGCGCGTCCCCGGCCTGCCGCTGGATCAGCGCCAGCGTCTGCAACACCGAATCGTGCAGGTGCGACGCGATCTCCTCGCGTTCGTCGTTGCGGATGCGGGCGGCCCGCTCGGCGTTCAGCGCGCGCATCATCCGCAGCCACAGCGGCACCGTCAGCAGGCCGACCCCGACCAGCGTCACCGCGACCGCGATCAGCGCCGAACCCAGCGAGCTCAGGTTGATCCGGGCCAGTACCACGACACCCAGGCCGACCACGATCAGCGTGGCGCCGGCCAGGATGCGCGTCCAGGTCAGCACCGTGGGCCGCGCGGGCAGCCCGAGCATCGACCGCGGACCCTCCGCGTCGAATTCGCGCCACACCAGCGCCGCACCGATCGCGACCACGATGATCGGCGCCACCACCTGCGCCGCGGTGCCGTTGAACAGCCACGACATGGACACCGCCAGCGCCAGCCCGAGCAGGCTCAGCCCGACCGCCTGCCGCCGCTCCGCCCCGGACGGCGGCGGGCCGTCGCCCCCGGCAGGGGTGAAGATCCACAGCATCCCGTAGGCGACGATGCCCGCCCCCATCAGCGCCGACAGCAGGACGAACACCATCCGCACCTTGAAGACGTCGACCCCGAGATGGTCGGCGACACCCCCGGCGACACCACCCACGACCCGCCCACCGGAGCGCCGCGTCAACCGCCGATAGGGCGGTGCGGGCCGAACTCCGCGCGCATCGAAGGCGGGCGTCGACGGATACATACTCCCGATACTGGCACGGCCCACCGACCGCGACCATCGGGAAACACCCCCATTCCGCGCCCGGCCGCGAGCCGTCACGGCCGGCCGGTCACGCCCACTCGTCCTTGATCGACCGGACGACCTCGGCGATGACCCGGTTGATCATGATGGTCATGCGCTCGGCATCCACGGCCGTCGCGACCGGGGGCGTGCCCGACGTGGTCAGATACCGGCCGTCGCCGACGAGATCGCGCCAGCCCAGCGAGTACCGGACGGTGCCGCGCGGACCGAACCGGGACCGGCCCTGGACGATCTCGATCGTCCCGGCCGAGTTCGCCGGTGCGCCGCGAAACCAGTCCGAACGACGAGTTTCCGCAGAGTCCTCGTCCTCGAGCGACCACCGGACCTGGGAGCGCCGAGCGAGACGGTCCATACCGTCGTCTTCGTCGACCAGCACGACGTCGCTCTGCCTGCCGGCGGGGGCGGCGGGTAGCGCGCCGACCACCGTGGCCGCCAGTTCGATCACGCCGCACTCGGTGATCGTGAACCCGGCGCTGTGCCGCGTCGTCTCCCCCGGCAGTTGCCTCACCACACAGGCGAAGGACCCCTTCCTCGACCCCAGCATCCGGATCGATCCCGCCGGGTTGTCCGGGTCGCGGCCGTCCCGGCCACGGACGACGATCCGGATGTCGGCATCGGCGAGCGTCGCCAGTAGCACCCGCAGCTCCTCGCCGAGCCGCTGCCGCACGCTCGCCAGCGCGTCGGCCTTCTCCCGCAGGTGATCGGTGAGCAGCGGTGTTCTGCTCATGTAGGTCAGCGGTTTCGGCAGGCTGCCCTCTTTCAACGTCTCCCACTCGGCGACCAACTCGATATCGGACACCTGCCAGGTACGGTTCATCGCTCCACGACCGGGTCGACCACACGCTGGCCCTTGCCCAGCGCCTCGGCCAGATGCTCCTTGGAATCGAGGTACTTCGGGCGTTTGCGCTGTTCGTCGGGGCCTCCCGCACCGCGAGCGCCCGGCGCCATCGCCCCGGGAGCGCCCGGCGCCGCCGCCACCTGGCCGGCGCCCACCCGGTCGGGCACCGCGCCCGCCGCAGGGAGACTCGCGCGCGGAAACACCGTGACCGGCCGCTCCGATCCGAGTCCGATACGCGAACCGGCGCCACCGCGACCAGCCCCCGCGGCACCGGGCCCGCGGACAGCGCCCTGGCCGCCCGTGCCCGCAGGCCGGTGACCGGGAGGAGGGCCGCCGGTCACCGCCGCACCCAACGGTGCCGGCCCCGCCGACGGCGGCGGCGTGTCGCCGAACGTCTCGGCCGCCTGAACAGCCTGCTGCAGGCCGTTCATCGCCTGCGCGGGATCCAAGGCGTTCGCCGCCATGTCCGGCACCGCGGAGTCCGGGCCTGCCGGCGGCTCCGACTCCTGGGCGATCCGGGAGGCGGTAGAGGGCACCGAACTCGTCGGTATCCCACCGCCGGGCAAGAATCCGTCCGGTGGAAAATTCCCGGCCGAGTAGGCTGCGGGCGAGTACCCGCCGCCCGCCGTCGTCACGTCGCCGGTGACATTCGCGCTCTCCATGGGTGCGATCGGGTTACCCGGTATCGGCAGGGCCGGCAATGCCGCGTTCGCATTGTCGACCGCCGGATGATAAATGTACTTCAATGCCTCGACCCGTTGTTCTCGGATGGCGTCCGCATCGTCGTAGTCGGCTACGTCGGGAATCATTTGTGCAATTGTCTCGAGCATCCATCGGCCGGTGTAATCGAGATCATCGGCAACCAAACGCATCTGCTCGGTCAACAACACGACGTCATTGCCGTACACGGTGGCCGCCTCCATCGCCGCCGACGCGCCGTCACCCCGCCAGTCGCCGTCCATCCCCACTCGTTGCAACCTGTTGACGAAGTCCGGGATCTTGTCGTACAGCTCGTCCGCCAGCCATGTCCAGTAACTGGCGGCGTCCACCGCCGCACTCCACTGGATCGAGTGGAAGAATTCGGTGTACTCGCCGTCGGAGATGCTCTCCGGAGTCCGATGCGGAATAGCACCGTTGAATTCATTGGGCGGTATATCTTCCGGGCCGGCGACCACGTTCCTCCCGATCTCGGGGTCGTAATCGCCGTACATATCGTCGACACCGTATTCTTCCTGCGCAGAATCCACCGCCGCGGTAGACACACCGATACGGTCGCGTCCGTCCGGAACGGCGAACTCTCCCGCCACGGTCGGCAGGTCCGCGATCCGGTCTATCTCGTCCGCCGACTCACCCTCTGCGGACGCATACGCCCGGCCGGCGGATCTCAATGCCTCGGCCATATCGCGAAGTATCTCGACGTGGCGATCGAGAATTTCTCCCAGCTCGGCCCCCTTGTCCCGGAACTTGGCCGCGAGCAGTTGACCGTCGGACATGTTGGAGAAATCCGGAATGCTGTCCACATTCGCGACCTCGCCGCGTACGGCCAACAGCCGCTCCATGACCCCGTCGGCGAGCGCGGCAAGCTCGACGACGATACCGGGCCGCAGCATGAGGAGGCCATTCTCCGCCTGTCCTGTCAACCACCGCCACGGGTTCGTCTCATCGCCCATGGTCACCGCTCCTGAATCAACTCGAATCGGTCGGACCCCACGCACTGCCGATACTTTTCGCATACGGCATGGAGATATATTCCACCCCGGAAGCACATTCGTAAACGACCGATTCGGACACTACGCAAGTGCACTACCGGATTCACGGAAAATTAGGGGTCCATACCCCATGACTTATATCCCATGATCCCATGAGAAGGGCTGAATTCGGCGACCGTTACACGGCTACTCCCCTCGATCCCAGGTGTCGCGCGGCGGTGCCCAGACCTCGATGGGGGCCAGCCTCGGACGGAACCGGACGAGGGGTTCTCCCTCGGGGCCCAGATGGCCGGACAGGATATTCACGAAGATGGCCTCGTCCTTCTCGGACCGTTCTTCCCACATCAGATGCGTCCCGTGCTGAACTCCGTCGATGCACCGGCCCATCATCTCGACGATCCGCCGGACCGACGGACTGTACTGGCTCAGGTCCTCGAGGTCGGACCGGCTGAGCCGCCCCAGTTCGGCGAGTTCGTCGGCGGTAGCGTGGCCGAGCTCCCAGCGCACCGACCAGCTCATGGTCTCGGCCGTCCGTCCCGCGGGCCGACCGACGGCGAAGAGGTCGTGATCTCCGGCGATCGGTCTCCACTCGCCGTCCGGGCATTTGGCCTGTATCACCTGGTCCCGTATCCGGAACTCGTCGCTGTCCTCGATCTTGTGCCGGTTTTCCCATTCTTCCAGCCGTTGCCGATAGCGTCTTTCCAGCGCCGCTCGCTCGGACGGGTCGTAGCCGCTCAGATCCGCGGGAAGCCGGGGCTCGAAACACGCGGCCAGTCCCTTCGCCTCCGATCTGCCACGGAGCGGGACGTCCAGATCACTCATGGTCTTGTTCTTGATCGCCTGCGATTTCGGGACCGCTTCCCCGGACAACAGACGGGGCAGCGAATCGACGTTGGTCGGCCGCACGTCGATATAAATGCCGAAGAGGTCCGCGAACCGCTGAAACATCCACTGGGCCGGCGCCGGTATGCCGTGGACGTGCTGAATCTCGTCGGATGTCAGCGGCCGGGGCGGGCCGAACTCGTCACCCTGCCCACTGTCCGGAGGTTCCACCGAACCGATCCCGGAAGACACGGCGGACACCGTCTCGGCGGCACGTGCCGGCGGCACGGGGTTTCCGGCAGCGTCGTACGCGATCGCGTGGACTCCCCTGACATTCGCCGCGACCTCGCCGCCGCGGAACGGGTGCGGCCCGCCGAGGAACCGATCGTGCACCGTGATCACGCCGTCGCTGTGCGCCATCACGTAGGCATGCGCGCCGACGCCGTACTCGTCGAGCGGATCACCGTACTCGTCGACCACCAGCGCGACCGCGCCGTCACCCAGTTCCCGCAACCGGGTGGCGATCGCATCGTGGGAGTCGAACGCCTGTAGTCGGCCACCCGCCGCGGATTCCAGCAGATCCGCCGGCATGCCCGCCGGGCCCACCTCGTCACCGGGCACCCTGACCACCGGGCTGTCCGTCAGGGCGACCACCGTGGCAAGTGCCTCCGGTCCGCAGGTTTGATCCGGCGAAGTATCCGGAGGGTCCGGCGCCGATCTCTCGACGGCCGTGACGTGAGCTCCCCCGCCGGGAACCGCGTCGGGATCGGCACTCGCCGAGCTCCGGTCGGTGGGCTCCGCGACCTGATCACCGCGCTGGGCGGCCCCGGGCGCCTCGGTCCCGGTGTGCTGCGCCCGCAGCGGGCCCCCACGGAGGGTTCCGGAATCCGTAGCCGCGGATCCGGCCGCGGCACGAGACTCGGGCGCCACCATCGACCGCCGCGTCGCCTCGCCGGCCGCGGGCGGCTGGGACCTGGCATCCGCCGGGCCGGACGTTCCCCGCGCCTCGCCGGCCGGGGACGACGCCACCGATCTCGGCTCGGCCGACGGCCCGGCCCCCGCTCGCGAGATCCCCTCGCGGACAACGGAATCGCCGGACGGACGGTACGCGCCGGCGGGCTTCCCGGCCCCGTCGGACCCGCTCGAGGGCCCGACGAGCGGCGTACCACCGGTGGCCGTGCCCGCCCGACGGTCCGAGACCGCACCGATCGACGACCTCGGCCGATCGCCCGCCGCCGAGACTCCGTCGGTAGCGAAAAAGTAGTTCGAATAGCCGGTGCCGCCGCCTGCCCCGTGCACGGCGCCGGGGAGCGCGCCGCCCAGCACCCCGCCGGTCGCCATCCGCGGATCGAACTCCCAGTTCCCGGTGAGCACTCCGCCCGCACCCCACCCGGCGGCCACCCCGGCCGCCCCGGCTCCGGCGCCCGGGAGCAGTCCCCTGACGATATTCGGCAGCGCCGTGCCCGCGACCACGTTGCCCAGCGCATGACCGACCGGCGCCGCGAAGCCGGCGGCCAGCGCCGAGGTGAGCGCATCCGACATGATCTCGTCCGCGTCGAATCCGTCCCGATGCCCCTGAGTGATCTGGATGCCCTGCACGAGGACGGCCTGCGTCACCCCCTGAACCGCCTCCACGACGGCCTCCTGGGCGATCTCGTACACCGGCAGCGTCAAGAACCGGGCCGCCCGCGCACCGACCAGCCGGGTCAGGCCGCTCTCGATGGCACTCATCGCGGCCCGGCGTATTCCCGCGGCGGCCGTCTGTGTTCGGGCAATGGCGGCCGCCTCCTGGGCCGGTGCCGTCGGTGGGAACGCCCACGCGGCGGCGATCTCGGCGGCGAGCCAGGTCAGCGCGCCGATCACGTTCAGCTTGGCGGTCTGGATCTGCAGTGCCATGTCATCGGCGGCGTCGGCGAGTTGGCCGTAGACCTCCGCCAGATGTTCGGCGGATCCGTCGCCGCTGCGCAACGCCTGTAGCCGCGCGTCCATTCGGTCACGCCCGGCGCCGGCCGGATAGGCCGTCAGGGTGAGTTCGAGGGCGGCGTCCAGGTCCGGCAGGATATCGCGCAGTTCGTCGCGAGCCGACCGCAGATCCGCGGCCAGGTCCCACATCCGATCCTCGTCGCCGGTCGGCCAGTCCGACCCCGCCACCCATTCCAGCCAGTGCAGCCAGCCGGGGATCTGGATCGACATCGCCACCGGCCTCGAATCACAAGCTCCAGCCGAGGCTGCCCGCGCCGCCGCCGTCGCGGTCGGCCCCGTCGGCGCGTTCCGGCCGCGTGGGCGGCCCCGCGCCGCAATCCGGTGCGCGGGGCGGGGTCGTCGGCGCCCGCGGCACCGGGAACTGCGCCGGTAGCTCCGGCAGGTCATCGGCGAATTCGGACAGGTCGGGGAACCGGGCCCGCTGCTCCTGCAGCGGTGCCATCAGCTCGTCGGCCAGGCGCGCCACCTCGGCCGCGGCCTGCTGGGCCGCCGCCGTCACCGCCGCGGCGATCTCGTCGTAGCCCAGCTCATCGATGTCGGCGGCGAATCGGGTCTCGATCAGGACGCCGTCCGCATTGACCGCCACGTGCACCCGTCCGTCCCGCACCGAGGCGGCGGCCGTCAGCCGGTTGCGCCGCTGCTGGATGTCGGCGACGGTGCGCAACCGCTGCTTGAAGTGCTCGAGCTCGGTGGCGAACTCCGCGTCGACGCCCCTGCTGCCCATCGCCGTCTCCGGTCAGTCGAATCCTTCGGCGGACTGTGTGTCGCTCGCCTCCAGGGCGTCGGCCGCCTCGAGCTGGCCGGTCTCGACCTCGGCGAGGGACTCGGCCACGGCCCGGGTACCGCCGGTCACGTTGTCGGCCGCGGCCACGAATCCGTCCGGGCCGTCGGCGAATCTGCTGCCGAACCGATCGTTACCCCACGGAGCCGATCCGGCGCTCAGTGCCGACTCGGCGGCATCCGCCACCCCGGACATTCTGTCCCGAACACTCCCGATGGCGTCGGCCGCGCGCCGCAGCAGCTCCGGGTCCACCTCGACATCGTCGGACATGTCGCGCACCTTCATCCCTGTGCCCCCGGTCGTCGGGTGCGGGCCGGACGGCTGGTCCCATGATGGCACGGCCGACATCCGTTGGTATGCAACGGTTTCGTCACGGTACCGACCGGTTCCCCGGTGGCCGGAACATTGCCGCCGGACCGGGACCGGCGGGACCGGTGACGACCGGACCTCTGGTCACACCCGGATCGGCGGTGACCGCCGGGCCGCGCGTACCGGACCTGTCCGGTGGAGTTCAGGATGGTGTTCAGGGTGATCCCCGATGCGGTCCCACCTCCGCGAACGCCACCATGGAGAGCATGACCAGACACAACGGCGGGACCGGCGGGACCGGCCGGATGGGATTCAACGATCAGCTCCACCATCTGTGGCGGACGCGGCCGCTGCGGCTGCCGCGGCAGAGCCCGGTCGCCGGCGTAGCCGCCGGGTTCGGGCGCCGCTACGGGGTGGATCCGGTGCTGGTGCGGGTCGTGTTCGTGGTGGCGACGATCTTCGGCGGCACCGGCGTGGTGCTGTATCTCGTGGCGTGGCTGCTGCTGCCCGCGGCCGGTGATCAGGTGTCGGCCACGGAGGGCCTGTTCGGCAGGGGGCAGAGCTCCCAGTCGCCGACCAAGACCGTGGTGCTGCTGGTGGCGCTGGCCATCGCGGCCAGCACCATGGGTCCGGTCGGGGTGGGGCTGGGCGGCTCGGGCCTGATCAGCCTGGCCCTGATGCTGGCCGGCTGGTGGCTGCTCTATCTCCGCCAACCGGAACCACCGGCCGACGGCTACGATCAGCTGCTCGCCGAGGGCGGCGTCGCCCCCACCGGATATCCGGGCGCCATGTTCCCCGGTGCGACGCCCTGGCCCGGCCCTACTTACGGTCCGTACACCAGGCTGCCCGACCACTACGAACCGGACCAGCCGAAAGACGCGTCCGGACAGGGCCTTTCGACGACCGCGCCATCGACGGCGCCAGTTTCGACGACACCGCTTTCGACGACACCGCCGGACGGCACCGCCACCGACGTGCTGTCCCGGCCACAGTCGGACGAGCGGCAGGACGATACCGGGGTGTTGCGGGCCGATCCCCCGGCCGAGTCGGCGGCAGCGGACGCCACCACCGATTCCGGTACCGCCCAGCGGAATTCGGCCGCCGATGCTCCCGAGAGCGACTCCACCACCGAAGTACTTCCGGGTAAGGAGCCACCGCCGACCGGTGAACCCGGAGGGGGACAGTCGATTCCGTCCTTCCCGCCCGCCCCGGACGCGCGCACCCGCACCGTCCCGGGCCCGGCGCACCCCGGTCCCACCCCGCCCGGCTGGGATCCGCTGGGAGTGGCCCCGCTGGCATGGACCCTGCCGGATCCGGCCCCGGCCGCACCGGTCGCGGTGCCGGCCGCACCGCAGCGGCGACCCCGTTCCCGGCTCACCGCGATCGTGATCGGGCTGGCCATCCTGGCCGCGGCCGTCGCGGGCGCCCTGGCCGCCGCAGGCGTGGACTGGATGACCCCCGGCCGCGTCGGCGCGGTAGCGCTGGCGGTGGTCGGCCTCGGCCTGATCGCCGGTGCCTTCCTGCGCCGCGGATACGGTCTGATGGTCGTGCTGGCGCCGCTGGCGGGCTTCGTGATCCTGGCATCGATGGTCGGGCCGGTCGAATTCGACCGCGCCGCAATGGGAGAGCACACCTGGACGCCGGCCACGGTGGCCGACCTGAACCCCGACTATCGGGTGAACATTGGCTCGGGAACCCTCGACCTGCATTCGCTCGCGCTCACCGAGAACCGGACGGTGAACGTCTCCGTCCAGATGGGCGATTTCCGGGTGCTGGTCCCGGAATCCATGCGGGTGCAGGCCAATTGCACGGCCGATATGGGTGAGGTCGCGTGCCCGCCCGGACTCACCGGCCCGGCCGGCGGCCCGGTACTCACCGTCAATGTCGATGTGCACGCCGGAAACGCGGAGGTGAAACGTGGCTGACAATTCGGAAACCCGTCGGGGACCGTCGTTCTCGCTGCTGCTGGCCGGGGTGCTGGCGCTACTGGTGAGCGTGTGGGCCTTCATCGGCCCGTCCGCGTGGCCGGTGCACAGCATCATCCCGGTGGGCTGGATCGTGGTGGCCGCCGCGATCGTGGTCGGCATCGCCCTGGTGGTCGCGCCGCGCAAGAAGAAGAACTGATCGTCACCAGGCCGCCGGGGCTCGGATCGGATCCGGGCCCCGGCTGCTGTCGTCAGCGCATCCTGGTGAAACTGCGATAGTGATCGCCGGTGTACCAGGCCGATCCGTCACTGCCGGTGACGATTCGCTCGGCGTCCCGAGACTGCCCCTCCTGCTTGGGATTCACGTCCCACTCCTGATAGCGGATCTTGTTCCCGCTGCCGTCGGTGGCGGGCAACTGGCCCTCACGGTTGTTCCAGGTGCCACCGCCCTGCGTACCGGGCGCGCCGGCCGCGTCCGGCCACTGCCCCGCATCGATCAGCTCCAATGTCCTGCGGGCATTGTCGGGCACCTCGTCCGCGACCAACCGCACGTCGGCCGGCCCGACCACCGCCGGCGTACCGGCCGATTCCGGCGCGACCCCGCTACCGCCGAGCAATACCGCCGCGGTCGCGAACACGGCCATCCCGAGCGCGGCGAGCGCCGCGAACGGCCTGGCCCACATGCCTTTCGAACGGTTCGATTCCTGTGCCGCCATCGGCTACCTCCCCAACACGGCCGGGCCGAACGGCCCGGCGACTCACCCGAGCACCGGCCGCCCACCCTCGCAGTACGGCCTGAACCGCACCGGCACGGGAAGGCACGGCACCATTACCACCAGATGAAAAGTGCCGTGAGACGAAAGCTGTTGCGGGGCCGTCCGACACGGCTCACTCCCACTCGATGGTCCCCGGCGGCTTGCTGGTGACGTCGAGCACGACGCGGTTGATCTCGGCGACCTCGTTGGTGATCCGGGTGGAGATGCGCTCGAGCACGTCGTAGGGCAGGCGGGTCCAGTCGGCGGTCATGGCGTCCTCGCTGGAGACCGGGCGCAGCACGATCGGGTGACCGTAGGTGCGCCCGTCGCCCTGCACGCCGACGCTGCGCACATCGGCCAGCAGCACCACCGGGCACTGCCAGATCTGCCGGTCCAGGCCGGCCGCGGTCAGCTCCTCGCGGGCGATGGCATCGGCCTGGCGCAGCGTGTCGAGTCGCTCGCCGGTGACCTCGCCGACGATCCGGATCGCCAGGCCCGGGCCCGGGAACGGCTGGCGCGCAACGATATCCTCGGGCAGTCCGAGCTCCCGGCCGACCGCGCGCACCTCGTCCTTGAACAGCAGTCGCAGCGGCTCGACGAGTTCGAACTCCAGATCCTCGGGCAGGCCGCCGACGTTGTGATGGCTCTTGATATTCGCGGTGCCCGCGCCGCCGCCGGACTCCACCACATCGGGGTACAGGGTGCCCTGCACCAGGTATTCCACAGCCGGAGCGGAGCTTGCGGAGCGCCCCTCGGATACGGCAGCGGAACCCGCCGCACCGCTCTCCTCGACGATCCGCGCGACCGCGTCCTCGAACGACCGGATGAACTCACGCCCGATGATCTTGCGCTTGTCCTCCGGATCGGTGACGCCCTTCAGCTCACCGAGAAAGGTGTCCACCGCGTCGACGGTCATCAGCTTCGCCCCGGTCGCGGCCACGAAATCGCGCTGCACCTGTTCGCGCTCCCCGGAGCGCAGCAGGCCGTGATCGACGAATACACAGGTCAGCCGCTCGCCGATGGCACGCTGCACCAGCGCGCCCGCGACCGCCGAATCCACCCCGCCGGACAGGGCGCAGATGGCGTGCCCGTCACCGATCTGCTCGCGCACCCGGCCCACCAGCAGGTCGACGATATTGGCGGAGGTCCACGAGCCCGGGATGCCGGCCAGCTCGTGCAGGAATCGGCTCAGCACCTGCTGGCCGTGCGGCGAGTGCAGCACCTCCGGGTGGTACTGGACGCCGGCCAGGCGCCGCTCCCGGTCCTCGAACGCCGCCACCGGGGAGCCCGCCGTGGTGCCGGTGACCTCGAATCCGGACGGCGCGGCGGTGACCGCGTCGCCGTGGCTCATCCACACCGGCTGGACGGCGGGCAGGCCGCCGTGCAGCACGCCGCCATGGGATTCGGCGCCGCGGGATTCGGCACCGATGTTCAGTTCGGTGCGGCCGTACTCGCGGGTTCCGGTATGCGCGACGGTGCCGCCGAGCGCCCGCGCCATCGCCTGAAAGCCGTAGCAGATACCGAAAACCGGCACACCGAGGTCAAACATCCGCGCATCCAACTGCGGGGCGCCCTCGGCGTACACGCTGGCCGGACCGCCGGACAGGATCACCGCGGCCGGTTCCCGCGCGGCGATCTCCTCGACCGTCGCGGTGTGCGGAACCACTTCGGAGTAGACGCAGGATTCGCGCACCCGCCGGGCGATCAGCTGCGCGTACTGCGCCCCGAAGTCGATGACGAGGACCGGTCGCTGGGTTTCTGTCACGCGCTCAGCTTAATGAGCGCGCCGGCGCGACCTGTGCCCGGGCGAACCGGTCCGCGCGGCACCGTCCGGATTGCCGACAACTCCCGGACCTCGCCCGGAGTCTCTCCCGGATCGATGACGGCCGCAGCGGTCCAGACGGCACCGCGCGGCGGTCCGGGCGGCGGTCCGGGCGGCGGTCCGGGCGGTCCGGGAAGCGACGCACAGCGGGCCGACGGCGACCCCACAGCGGACGGCCAGACAGCGACCCACAGGCGGGCCAGACAGCGACCCCACAGCGGACGGCCAGACAGCGACCCACAGGCGGGCCAGACAGCGACCCCACAGCGGACGGCCAGACAGCGACCCACAGGCGGGCCAGACAGCGACGCACAGCGGGCCGGGCAGAGGCTCGCGGCAGGCCGGGCAGAGGCTCGCGGCGGGCCGGGCAGAGGCTCGCGGCGGTTTCCAGGTGTCGCACGGAACCCGGGCCGCCCGACGTCCGGCGCAGGTCACCCCTGTCCCCACTGCGCACACCACCGCCCGTTCGGCCACCGCGAGCGATCCCGCGACAAGCGCCGCGATCATGTGCCGGAGCAACGAGCCGGACATCTATACCGCGAATCACCATGCGACACAAGGCCCCCTGCTCGGCGAACCGGCAGCAGCCCGGCGGCGGGCGCGGATCGCGGAGCGCTGCGATCTGTCACCGAACCCGGCCGTATGCCGGGGCCGTTCCAGCTATCCTCGTGCTCGTGCCATTCGCCCGTGCGATCGATGCCGACATCCATTACGAGGACAGTGGCGGCAACGGCCCGGTGGTGCTCCTCGGACACGAATTCTTCATGGACCGAACGATGTTCGCGCCTCAGGTCGCCGCGCTGTGCCCGGAGTTCCGCATCGTGGCATGGGATGCCCGCGGCCACGGCCACACCCGCGACAAGGGCCTGCCGTTCACCTATTGGACCGCCGCCCGCGACGCCCTGACCGTCCTGGACCACCTCGGGATCGAGCGGGCCGTCGTCGGCGGCACCTCGCAGGGCGGGTTCAGCGCCATGCGCGCCGCATTGCTTGCGCCGGAACGGGTATCGGCGCTGATCCTCATCGCGACCGAGGCGCACGGCGCGACCACGCAGGAGCTGGCGACCTCGCGCAGATTCCTGGACCGGTGGAACGAGCCGGCCGCGCGGCGCGCGCTGGCCGACCATCTGGCGCACTGGCTGATCGGCGACGACCCCTGGCATCGCACGGTGTGGATCCAGCGCTGGCTGGCGCAGGATCCACACGCCACCGAGGTGGCGGCGGGGTGCCTGCTCGGCCGCGACTCGATCCTCCAGCGGCTGCCCGAGATCACCTGCCCGGCGCTGGTGATCCACCCGACCCGCGCCGGCCTGCTGCGCGCGCACGCCGCGGAAATGGCTCGCGGACTGGCGAATTCGCAGTATCTGGAGATCGAGGGCGCCCGCCAGGCGGTGAACATGACGCATCCGGCCGAGGTGAACGCCGCCATTCGCGAATTCCTGCGCGACGACGTGGTGCTGCGCGCGAGCTGACCGTCACGCCACACCGACACCCAGATCGCCGACCCACGCCGGAATGACAGGGGGCGACACTCACGACAGCGGAAAGACAGGGACGACACCTGCAACAGCCGAAACACCAGAGTCGAGGCTCAGGGCGAGGGGCGCGGAGGAGCCGGGGCGAGCGCGCGGCCGCGACCGGAGAGACGGATGGTCAGGCGCGGACCGTCAGCCCGACCTTCTGGAATTCCTTGAGTTCGCTGTAGCCGGCCTTCGCCATCGAGCGGCGCAGGCCCCCGACGAGGTTCACCGAGCCCCACGGGTCACTGGACGGGCCGTACAGCACCTGCTGCAGCGTGGGCCGTTCGTCCTCGTCGGCGAACCGCAGCAGCGCACCGCGTGGCACCGACGGATGGGCGGCCGCCGACGGCCAGTACCACCCGCGCCCGGGCGACTCCTGCGCCAGCGCCAGCGGCACCCCCAGCATCGCCGCATCGGCGCCGCACGCGATGGCCTTGGCCAGCTGCCCGGACGACACGATGTCGCCGTCGGCGATGACGTGCACGTACCGGCCCCCGGTCTCGTCGAGGTAGTCGCGGCGGGCGGCGGCGGCGTCGGCGATCGCGGTCGCCAGCGGCACGCCGATCCCCAGCACCTCGCCGGTGGTGGTGGCGCCCGGGGTGGAGCCGTAGCCGACGATCACGCCGGCCGCGCCCGTGCGCATCAGGTGTAAGGCGGTGCGGTGATCGCTGACGCCGCCGGCCACCACCGGCACGTCGAGATCGGCGATGAAGGTCTTCAGGTTCAGCGGCTCGAGCGTGGTGACGGGCTCGTCGGCGTCGGCCGGGGTGGCCGCGGACACCGCGTGGACGCTGCCGCGCACATGTTCGGCGGAGATGATGGTGCCGTGCACGACCAGCAGGTCGACGCCGGCCTGCACCAGCGCGGGGGTCAGCACCCGGGCATTCTGCGGGCTGACCCGCACGGCCACCGTCACGCCCGCACCCCGCACCTGGGACACCGCGGCGGCCAGCAGATCCGGCTGCATGGGCGCGGCGTGCAGCTGCTGCAGCAGCGCGACCGCCGCCTCGGTGCCCTCCTTCTCGGCCACCTCGAGCAGCTGATCGATCCGGGCGGACACATCCGCGTGCCGGGCCCAGAGGCCCTCGCCGTTGATGACGCCGAGCCCGCCGAGCCGGCCGAGCTCGATGGCGAACTCCGGTGACACCAGGGCATCGGTCGGGTGAGCCACCAGCGGGATGTCGAACCGGTAGGCGTCCAGCTGCCAGGACAGCGAGACCTGCTGGGACGAACGGGTCCGCCGCGACGGAACTATGTCGACATCGTCCAGTTCGTAGGTACGCCGGGCGGTCCGGCCCATACCGATCTCGACCATGTCGCGCACTGGTGTTCTCCTTCGTGTGTGATGCCGTGCCCGGGCACGGCACAGCACGGTGCCCCGACTCGTGTTCCGTCGGCGGACGCTCCCATAGTCCCAGCTCTCGCCGCAAGCCACGGCTTCGGGGGCCACGGGAGCGGCCCGAGATATCCGGTCCGGACGAGGCCGCACCGCCGCCCCGGTGCGCGACGGTAGTCACGCGCCGCGACACCGCCGTTCCCGCGCCACCACTGTCGCCGCGACACCGCTGTTCCCGGGGCACCGCGGGTTTCCAGGGCACCGCCGTTCCCGAGCCCCGGCTACGTGGCAGCCGGACGGACGATCAGCCCCGGCCGGTGTAGTTGGGCGCCTCGACGGTCATCGTGATGTCGTGCGGGTGGCTCTCCTTGAGCCCGGCCGCGGTGATCTGCACGAACTGCGCCCGCTGCAGATCCGGAATCGACTGCGCGCCGGTATATCCCATGGCCGCGCGCAGGCCGCCGACCAGCTGATGGATCACCTGGTTCACCGGGCCGCGGAACGGCACCCGGCCCTCGATGCCCTCCGGCACGAGCTTGTCCTCGGCGAGCACGTCGTCCTGGAAGTAGCGGTCCTTGGAGTAGGACCTGGCCTGGCCGCGGCCCTGCATGGCGCCCAGCGAGCCCATGCCGCGATAGCTCTTGAACTGCTTGCCGTTGACCAGGATCAGCTCACCCGGCGACTCGGCGGTGCCGGCCAGCAGCGAGCCGAGCATCACGGTCGACGCGCCCGCGGCGATGGCCTTGGCGAGATCGCCCGAGTACTGCACACCGCCGTCGGCGATCACCGGGACACCCGCGGCATTGCAGACGGCGACGGCCTCGAGGATCGCCGTGATCTGCGGCGCCCCGACCCCGGCGACCACCCGCGTGGTACAGATCGAGCCGGGCCCGACACCGACCTTGACCGCGTCGACGCCGGCCTCGACCAGCGCGGTCGCGCCGGCCCTGGTCGCGACGTTGCCGCCGACCACCTGAACGCGATCGCCGACCTCGGCCTTGAGCTTGGAGACCATCTGCAGCACCTGCACCTGGTGGCCGTGCGCGGTGTCGACGACCAGCACGTCGGCCCCGGCGTCGCGCAGTGTCATGGCGCGCGACCAGGAGTCGTCACCGACACCCACCGCCGCGCCGACCAGCAGCCGGCCGTCGCGGTCCTTCGTGGCGTTCGGGTACTGGTCGGTCTTGACGAAATCCTTGACGGTGATGAGCCCGCGCAAACGGCCGTTGCCGTCGACGATCGGCAGCTTCTCGACCTTGTGCCGGCGCAGCAGCCCCAGCGCGGCCTCGGCCGTCACGCCCTCCTGCGCGGTGATCAGCGGCGCCGGGGTCATCACCTCCGCGGCGCGGCGGTTCTGGTCGACCTCGAAGCGCATGTCGCGGTTGGTGATGATGCCGACCAGTTCGCCGGTCTCGTCCACCACCGGCAGGCCGGAGATGCGATAGCGCGCGCACATCGCGTCGACCTCGGCGAGGGTGTCGTTGGGGCGGCAGGTCACCGGATTGGTCACCATGCCGGCCTCGGAGCGCTTCACGGTCTCGACCTGCGCGGCCTGATCGGCGGCGGCCAGATTGCGGTGTAAGACCCCCATACCGCCGGACCGGGCCATCGCGATCGCCATCCGGGCCTCGGTGACGGTATCCATCGCCGAGCTCACCAGCGGGGTGCGCAACGTGATGTCCCGGGTCAGCCGGCTCGCGGTCGTCACCGAGCTGGGAATGAGATCCGACGCGGCCGGCAGCAACAACACGTCGTCGAACGTGAGGCCGAGCATGGCGATCTTGTTCGGATCGTCACCGCCCGTATGAGGGCGGACGGCGTGTTCGCCCATCACGGGACTACTCATCGGATCGACCCCTCCTGGACCTCGAATGCAACGATCCGGGAACGGGCCCCGGATCACGTACGTCTGACGGAATGGCGGAGCCGAAGAGCGATACCCGGCACCTGTGCCGTCCATGGTATCGACCGCGCAAATCGAGCGGCCACGCGACTCGGGCCAGTAATCTCCACCACACCCCGTGGACGGCCCCGCCGACACTGCCGCGCGCACCCGATGACGTTACGCTGATGGTCGAGCCGCCGGAACCGACACCGTCCGGCACGGCGATTCGACACCCCCTCAGCAAATTGGGGCCAGCGCTGGCGCAGGCACCCCTGTTCTGCGTACCGTGGGATTGTGCGTGACCATCTACCACCTGGCCTGCCGCCGGATCCGTTCGCCGGAGATCCCTCCGACCCGTCGGCCGCGCTCGATGCCATCGAGCCGGGGGAACCGCTGGATCCTCACGAGCGCCTAGCGGTCGAGGAAGATCTCGCCGATCTCGCCGTCTACGAGGCACTGCTGGCGCACCGCGGCATCCGCGGGCTCGTGGTCAGTTGCGAAGACTGCCGACAAGATCATTATCACGACTGGGACATGTTGCGCGCCAACCTGCTTCAATTGCTGGTCGACGGCACGGTCCGCCCGCACGAGCCCGCCTACGACCCGACACCGGAGGCCTACGTCACGTGGGACTACTGCCGCGGGTACGCCGACGCGTCGATGAACGAGGCGCTACACGGCGACGGGTTCGAGGGTTTCGACGCCTGAACCGTGCCCGCCGGAGGCGAGTTCGTGACCGAACCCGCCGTTCGTGACGAAACCACGTCGGCGCACAGAAGAAACCGACCGCCGCGAGGCGATCGGGTGATATGTCCCGAATGTGGCCGAATGCCGAACGATCGGCCGTGCCGCGGGCCGATGGCCCTGCGTGGCACCGGCATTCCGCCGATTATCTGAGTCCGCCCGGCAACGATCCGGCCGGCGGAAGAATGACCGTGGTCGGCCCGACCTGTGGCAGGCTCGGACGGACGGTGTTCTGATCGGGCCTCGAGCCCGGGCGCCCGGACGGGAAATCCGGAATCGATGCCCCCGTCGAGCCGATGGTGGTCGGCCCGGCGGTCGGCTCGTTCGACGGTGGTTCCTGCGGAAGCGTCGGCAGCCCGCTGGTGGGCAGCGACGGGAAGGTCGGCGCCGTGGAGCCGGGCTTGGTGCTCGGCTCCCCGGAGTCGGGTTCGTTCGACCCGGTGCCACCGAGAATCCCGATATCGGGAGTGGTGGTGGGCCTGCTGCCCGGCCGATCGGTCGTCGACGGCTGCGGCCGACCGCTCGTATTCGACGGGGTGAGCGGGGCCAGCGACGCCGCGATATCGGGCGCCTTCGCGTTCAACTGGGCCACCAGCTGGTTCCAGCGCTCCTCCAATTCGTGCTTGCGCTGGCCGTCGTCCACCTGGGTGGCGGTGTGGCGGACCCCCTCCAGCAGGGGCTGGGCCCGTTCCGGCTGGCCCTGATCGATGAAGTTCTGCGCCGCGGTCAGATCGTCGTCGGCACGCTGGGCGATGGTGGTCTGCGCCTGCTGGCTGAACACCACCTCCTTGACCCGCCACAGCGGATCACCCGGCTGCGCGCTGTAGGAGAATGCCGTCGTACCACCGAAGATCAGTGCCACCGCGGCCGCCGCGCCCATGAGCGGGCGAACCAACCGCAGACGACTTCGCCGACCGACGTTAACCCTCGCCTGCCGCGCGCCGATCTCCTGATTGACCGCCGCGACAACGGCATCCAGATCCGGCCCGCCCGGCAACGGCTCCTCGACGATCTCTGCCCGCCAGTTCGCGAGGAGGGTTGCGAGTTGATACTCCTCGGGGCTGTCGGTCGTTACGGGTCCGTCCCCGGCGATGGCATCGATCAACGTGTCGTCGCGGCGGACCGCGGCGATGTCGACCGGCCCGGTGTCACCGGATGCGTCGGCGTAGGGATCGCTGTTGTGCGATCCACGTCGCGCCTTCCAGTCGCCCCGACCGCGCTCGCCATCCCTAGCCATACATTTCACCTGCCCTCGCCACTTGTGACTTCAGTTTCGCGAGCGCCCGGTGCTGGGCTACCCGTATAGCTCCCGCCGTACTGCCCACGGCGGCAGCAGTTTCTTCTGCTGACAGACCCATGACCAATCGCAGGATCAGGATCTCTCGATGCTTCTCCGGAAGCGTCGCCAGCAAACTGTTCATCTGCCGGCTGGTTTCGGAATCGAGAGCGCGCTGCTCCGGCCCCTGGTCGGTGGATATGACATCTGGTACTTCGGCCATCGCATCGGCCTTGTTACGGGCGGCATTACGATGTGCGTCGGCAACCTTGTGCGAAGCGATTCCGTACACGAAGGCCATGAACGGCCGCCCTTGGTCCTGATAACGGGGCAGGGCGGTCATTACGGCAAGACAGACCTCCTGCGCAACGTCGTCCGCGGAGAGCTGCCCACGCTCCGCGGATCCGATCCGCGCTCGGCAGTAGCGAACCACCAGGGGGCGGATGATCTCCAGTACCTGAGCTAAAGCCGAACGATCGCCCTGCCCTGCGGCAGCAACGGCGGCGTCCAACTCTTCGCCCGTGTGCGTCATCGTCAGAAGTAGTCCTGGCGTTACAAGTGGCACGGTCGGTCGTGACCGGTGCTTCCGCCGGTCGGCGGAACGGCTCCAACAATAGCGGCTGCCCAAGACGAGACGGGCGACACCTGTGCTCAATCATCACGCGAAACCCCGCCCTCGGAGCGCAATAAACCACCCTGCCCGGCCAGTGCCTGCGCACAGGCGTTCGCCTCCGCCGCCGCCCGCGCGGCCGACGATCCCGCACCGACTCCGGCCCGCAGCATCGCGCACGCCCATCGCAGCGGCAGCAGGCCGTTGTCCCGGCTCTGGGCCGAGGCGATCTCGGCCGCCGTGCGGCACCGGTCGAGATCGCCGGCGGCCGCCGCGGCGGCGGCGAGAAGTAGACGGGTCTTGACGCGATGCCGGACCGACGGACACCGCTCGGCGAGCGCCAGCGCGGTCTCGGCATGCCGCAGCGCCGTTGTGGCGATCGGCACCCCGCCGGAGGCCGCGAGGGCGGTCTCGGCCGACACCCAGTGCCAGCGCAGCCGCACGCGGCGGTCGCCGGATCCGCCGGGAAAGACCTCGAGATAGCCCTGGCAACGTTCCAGCAGCCGGGCCGACAGATCCGGCCGGGCGGTGCCCAGCGCGTCGGCGGCCAATCCGGTCAACGCGTCGCAAACCGCCTCGGAACGCACGGCGTCCCGCCGTTCGTCGCCGTTCGGCACATCCGGCAGCGCCAGGGCGAGCGCCCGGCCGTCCAGCGCGGCCGCCCGCGCATGCCAGCCGAGCTGCCGCAGCAGCGATGCCTCGGTGCTCGTGGCCAGCGAGCGCAGCACCGGATCCGCGGTGGCGCGGCGGGTGCGGCACAGTTCGGCGCGGGCGGCGGCGTACCTGCCCCGGCCGCCCAGGACGACCGCGCGCAACCAGGATTCGACGGGGCCGGCGGCGCTCGGCAATTCACCGGCAGCGATACCGGGACGATTTCCGAAAGCCGCCTCGGCGAACACCTCGCGGACCGGGTCCGGCCACCCGTGCGGCGCCGCGGAAAACTCGTGCACCGCCGCACCTTATCCGGTGCCGCGCACCCCCCGGCACGCAGCTCCGACGAACTCCTGGCAACCTTTCAGCATTAATAAAGCTGTATTGATGTTTCCATCTGGTAAAACCATCGTGGGCTATCACTCAGCATGTATGTAAGGAATTCGCATGCTTTTCTGATAATTAACCTCGGCGCCTCGGCTCGGCCATCTCGGACTCGCCGGCATTCGCCCGGCCGGTGACTACCGGCACATACCACAACTCGCGCCGGAAGTGGGGCGCACGTACTATTCATTCCCGGCAAACACGTCATGACCTGCAATTTTATGAGTACTCACAGCAGGCATCATAGCGGCCATCAGCTCGGCCAACCGCTCAGTATCGCTATCGATGGCCGAGATGTAAATAGCGGGTAGGTTAAATCTGGGGTCCGCGCTCTTTGAAATCGTCGACAGGGAAACTATTGACTGGATTTCGCTATGCGTCCTAACGTACGACATCGCCGTCGTCGGCGCCGTACGAAATTGCGGTGCCACGAACTGCGATCGCCGGACCCCGGCGAATCGGTCCGAGCCCGTTCTCGGCGAGGTCTGACCGGCCGCGCCCAGGGTACGGACAGACCGCTGCTGACAAGCACCGCTCGACAACGCCGACGAGCTCGCACATGAGGGAGTTCACCATGCCCATGCCCACCCACCTCCCCGGTCCGAATGCCGACATCTGGGACTGGCAGATGCGCGGTTCCTGCCGTGGAGTGGACTCATCGGTGTTCTTCCATCCCGATGGTGAACGCGGACGCGCTCGCGCGCAACGCGAACTGCGCGCCAAGGAGATCTGCCGCACCTGCCCGGTGCTCATGCAGTGCCGCAGCCACGCACTGAAGGTCAGCGAGCCCTACGGCATCTGGGGCGGGATGTCGGAGACCGAGCGCGAAATGCACGTCCGGCGCAACCGCCGCCGCGTAACTGTCTGAGCCGGTAAGGGAATTCGCAGGTCGTGCCCCTGCCGGGGGGTCGGCGACGAATTCTCTCCCATCCGGAACGCACGGCGCGCCGAATGCCTAGCAAACACCCGGCCACCGAAACTGCCGGCCGGTGGATACCGACACAGACGCGCAGGCCCCTTCGGTCACCGCCGATACGCCTGACGCGAGATGGCCAGAAGCCTTGCCACAGCGTTTCGCACAGCCCCCGGCGTGTCACGGCGTGTCTCCTAAAAGAACCCTCGGCGTGTCGGGAGATGTCCGAAAACCGCTGGGCTACAGGCGGTTTGCCGACACCCCACCCGAGAGGAGGTCATAGCCGCCCGCTACGGTAGTGGCCGATGACACAGAATGGAGCGTTGTGACAACGCGGCCGCCGGCCGCAGAGGGCGACTCGTTCCAGCAAGCGGTCGGGGACGAGCGGGTGGACGCGCCACCCCGAGCAACCTCTGCGGTGACGGCACGCGCAGCCGAAAGCATCGAACTAGCCGCGCTTCTCGAGCGCTGCGGCCGATCCGACCAGCGGGCCTTCGCCGAGCTGTACGACCGAACGTGCGCTCGCGTCTTCGGCCTGGTGCTGCGCGTCCTACACGATCCCGGCTACGCGGAGGAGACCACGCAGGAGGTCTACCTCCAGATCTGGCGTACCGCAGCCAACTTCGACCCCGCCAAGGGCTCGGCGGTCACCTGGCTGATGACGCTCGCCCATCGCCGAGCGGTGGACCGTGTCCGTGCCGAGCAGGCGCACGCCCAGCGCGAGGTCACTTACGGCGCGAGCACTCTCGGTAACGAATTCGATGAGGTCACCGAAGAGGTAGGACGAAGACTCGAGCAGCAGGCGGTGCTGGAAGGCCTGGCCACACTGACGAGTACACAGCGGGAGGCCATCTCGCTCGCGTACTTCGGGGGCCGGACCTATGCGGAGGTAGCGGAGCATCTCGGCGTAGGGTTACCGACCGTTAAGTCCCGTATCCGCGATGGATTGACACGACTGAAGAAGAGCTTGGGAGTGACGTGAGATGAACGAAAGCCAGATCGATCTCGCGCACGCGGTCGCGCTCGGATCGATCGGCGACGAGGACCAGCGCGCGGTGCGAGAAATACTCGACTCCGGCAGCGAGACGCTGCGCGCGGACTTCGACAGGGAAGTGCAGCTGACCAGAGAAGCTCTCACCGTATTCGCCTCGGCGGCCGAACAGCCGCCCGCCGCTCTTCGTGATCGTCTGCTGGCCGCCGTCGCGCACGGTCAGGCCCCGCACGATCAAGCCCCGGCGGCGACAGCCACCCCGCACAAGGCCGCCCACTCCGAAGGTTCGGACTCCACGACGCCGTACTGACCGACCGCCGACCGCACCGCCGTCGGCCGTCTCCGTTTCCCGCGGCCATGCCACTTCGCAGCCATACCACCTCGCGGCCATGCCCACGGGACACGAGAACGGGCCGCCCACATCGCCTCGGATGTGAACGGCCCGTTTCGTTGTCAGCGCTCGGCGCCCGTTTCGTTGTCGGCGCTCGGCGCCCGTGACCGGCTCAGTCGAGTGACCGGCTCAGTGCGAGTGACCGTGGTGGTCGTCCTCGTCCTCCTCGGCCGGCTTCTCGACCACGGCGCTCTCCGTGGTGAGCACCATGCGCGCCACCGAGGTGGCGTTGAGCACCGCCGAGCGGGTCACCTTCACCGGATCCACCACACCGTCGGTGACCAGGTCGCCGTAGGTCAGGGTGGCGGCATTGAAGCCTTCCTTGCCGTCGGCGACCCTGGTGACGACGACGGCACCGTCGATGCCGGCGTTGCTGGCGATCCAGTACAGCGGCGCCCGCAGCGCCTGCCGCACCAGGTCCACACCGATGGCCTGGTCGCCGGACAGCGAGTCGCGCAGCTCGGTCAGCTTGGCCGCCGCCTGCACCAGCGCGGTGCCGCCGCCGGGCACGATGCCCTCCTCGATCGCGGCCTTGGCCGCGTTGACCGCGTCCTCGACCCGGTACTTGCGCTCCTTGAGCGCGGTCTCGGTGGCCGCGCCGACGCGGATCACCGCGACGCCGCCGGACAGCTTGGCCAGCCGCTCCTCCAGCTTCTCGCGGTCCCAGTCGGAGTCGGTGGCCTCGATCTCGCCGCGCAGCTGGGCCACGCGGGCGTCGATCCCGTCCTGGGTGCCGGCACCCTCGACGATCGTGGTCTCATCCTTGGTGACGACCACGCGCCGCGCCGAACCGAGCAGGTCCAGGCCGGCCTCGCGCAGGTTGATGCCCAGCTCCGGATTGATCACCGTGCCGCCGGTGACGACGGCCAGGTCGTCCAGGAACGCCTTGCGGCGGTCCCCGAAGAACGGCGCCTTCACCGCGACGACCTTGAGCGTCTTGCGAATCGCGTTGACCACCAGGGTGGACAGCGGCTCGCCCTCGACGTCCTCGGCGATGATCACGACCGGCTTACCGGATTCGGCGATCTTCTCCAGCAGCGGCAGGAAGTCCGGCAGCGAGGAGATCTTCTCCCGGTGCAGCAGGATGTACGCATCCTCCAGCACCGCCTCCTGCTTGTCGTGGTCGGTGACGAAATAGCCCGACAGGTAACCCTTGTCGAACTGCACGCCCTCGGTGACCACGAGATCGGTGCTCAGCGTGGAGGACTCCTCCACGGTGACCACGCCGTCCTTGCCCACGGTGGTCAGCGCCTTGCCGACCATCTCGCCGATCTCCTCGTCGCGCGAGGAAACGGTGGCGACCTGTGCGATGGCCTGCTCGCCGGAGACGGGCGTCGCGGCGGCCAGGAGCGCCTCCGAGACGGCCTCGCCGGCCTTGCTCATGCCGGCGCCCAGGCCCATCGGGTTGGCGCCCGCGGCGATGTTCCGCAGGCCACCCTTGATCATCGCCTGCGCCAGCACGGTGGCGGTGGTGGTGCCGTCGCCGGCCACGTCGTTGGTCTTGGTGGCGACGCTCTTGACCAGCTGCGCGCCGAGGTTCTCGAACGGATCCTCGAGGTCGATGTCCCGCGCGATGGTGACACCGTCGTTGGTGACCGTCGGTCCGCCGAATGCCTTGGCCAGCACCACATGCCGGCCGCGCGGGCCCAGCGTGACCTTCACCGCGTCGGCGAGCTTGTCGACGCCGCGTTCCATCGCCCGACGAGCCTTCTCGTCGAACTCGATCTGCTTTGCCATGTGTTCAGTCCTGTGTTTGGTGGGAGAACGACCACTGCCCCGGCCCCACGCGTGCGGGCACCGGGGCAGCGATCGTCACGGAGTCACTTGTCGACGACGGCCAGCAGGTCGCGCGCCGACAGGATCAGGTACTCCTCGTTGTTGTACTTGATCTCGGTGCCGCCGTACTTGGAGTAGATGACGACATCGCCTTCCTTGACGTCCAGCGGAATGCGCTTCTCGCCCTCGTCGTCCCACCGGCCGGGGCCGACGGCGACGACGGTGCCCTCCTGGGGCTTCTCCTTCGCCGTGTCGGGGATGACCAGGCCGGAGGCGGTCGTCGTCTCGGCCTCGTTGGCCTGGACGAGGATCTTGTCCTCGAGCGGCTTGATGTTCACGCTCGCCACGTTGAGCCCTCCACTTTCAGGGGATTCGTCGCGTCCGGGGCGGTTCCCCGGACTAAGGTTTCGGTCACGATCACGACCCTGTGCATAGCCCCGTCGTCGCGGGTGCCGGGACCCCTGCTCAGCAGTCACAATGGCACTCGAGCAACATCCGCAGTGCCAACTAGCACTCTATACAGGGGAGTGCCAGCGCTCAAGAGCGGGTAGTGCCGACTCGTCACCGAATCCCGGTGACGGCCCATCGGCCGGGTCCCGATCAATCGGGCACAACAACGTTTCGCCGCGAATCCGCCATCAACACGCGCGAGACCGTGGCAATTCATCGTCAAAAACTGTAACGTTCGGATAACGGATTGTGACATCATGGACGACGAGTTCGTGATGTCGCAGCGTTCGTGATGTCGCGTCTGCCGACCGGTCCTGCCGGTCGACGCTCTGTCGCGTGATCTGCCTTGCATCACACACCGTGCACCACAAAACAACTGCTTCACCCACCCGCGCGAAGACCATCGCGCACGCCTGAGACGAGAGCAAGACCACAAGTGATCACCGGCTGGTCCGACACCTACCGGACGAGGCCCAGCCGCGATCCGCTGCTCGGGCCGACCGCCATCCATGCGGAGGCTCGCTGTCCGTTCGAGATGGTCGGCGACACCATGACCATCCGCTCGAAGGGAGGTGAACATGCGAACATCCCTCGGCATCTCCGCCGGGAACGAAGTGGTGTGCTCGGCGCTGGTTGCCACCGCTCCCAACGGCGCCCAGAGCTTCGACTACCGAGTCGTGACGGCGGACGCCGCACATTCCGATCTCGGTGATCTGGTGGCATCGTCGATCGAACTGATGACCACCCGGATGCCCACCCGCGAGATCGTGCATCCGGCCGGCGCGCACACCGCGGCGCTCCCGGCCCCGCACTCCGAGACCGCCGCTGGACCGCCCGGGGCGATCGCGGTCGCCTACCGCGACCGGGAACAGGCCGTGGCGATCCGGTCGGCGATCGGCCGCCAGCGCCGCGACGTTCAGCTGATCCCCGAAAGCACGGCCGCCCTCACCTATCTGCGCCACACCGGCCTGCTCGACCGGTACGAGACGGTCGCGATCATCGACCTGGGCGCGTCCGGGATGACGGTCACGGTGGCCGATCTGGCCGACCACACCACCCTGCGGTCCGAGCGCACCACCGCGGTCAGCGGCACCGCCGTCGACGAGCTGATCTATTACCACCTGCTGGATTGCCATTTCGCCCGCCGCGGCACCCGGCCCAACCGCGGCATGCTCATCAACCGCAGCCGGGCGGCCAAGGAGCATCTGTCCATCGCCCCGGCGGTGACCATCGACCACGTCGCCGGGCAGCCGCTGAAGCTGACCCGCGCCGACTTCGAGGAACTGATCGCGGACCTGATCCGGGAGGCCGCGGTATTCGCCGCCGGGGTGTTCGCTCGGTCGCCGAAGCTGCCCGAGGCGGTCGCCGTGATCGGTGGCGGCGCGAACATCCCGACCGTCGTCGCCGGAGTGAACGACCTGCTCGACGTCCCGGTGCTCACGGTCCCCGAACCCGAGGCGGCGACGGCGAAGGGCGCCGCGCTGGTGGCGGATTCGGCGCAGCCGTCGGCGTTCCCGGTGGTCGGCCTCGGTAACGAGGCACAGACCGGCACCTTCACCAAGCTGGTCGGCACCCTGGCCGGCGCGGTCGTGGTGGTGGGCCTCGTGGTCGGCTACGGCGTCAAGGAGCTGGTCCCGGCCGATCACGACGTCAGCCCGGTCGGCACCAGCAACACTGCCCAGTTGACCCCGGCGCCGACCCCCGCGCCCAGCACCACCGGCTCGACCACCCCGGCCGATCAGACCCAGTCCGGTGATCAGCCCACCGGCGGCGGTCCGGGCTCGCCGTCGCTGCCCTCGTCGCCCTCGTCGACCTCGTCGTCCGCCTCGACCTCGTCGACCAGCCGGCCCCCGACGAGCGCCGCCGAACAGATCCCCGCCACCACCGCGCCACTGCGCCCGGATCCCAACCTGCCGCAGATCCCGCTGCCCGATCTGCCCCACTTCCTGGGCCCGCTGCTGACCCCCAGCACGCCGGAATCGACCACTCCCGACGAGCCGACCCCGAGCCGCCCCTCCTTGCAGTCCCCCAGCGCGACCCCGAACCGCGCACCGGCGCTGCCGAGATCGAATTCGGGCTCCGCCGGTTCGGGGGCAGTGCAGCCGACCGACTGATCGGTCCGTCCGTCGAGGCGTCCCCGCAAGCCGATCGGGTGCCGTCGGCCATCAACCACATCCGCACCGAATGCCGGTACGGGCTCCTGCGTGGCCCGGAGCGCAAGCAACCGACCGCCCCCAGCTCGGTCGTCCGGATGTGCGTATCCAGCCGTGACTATCGGCGAACGTGCCGCGCTGGATTCCGGTCAGCGTGTCGCGCAGTGCCGACAAGCCCGGCAGGCGGGACGACGGCGGCGCCGGCCGCCCGCAAGCGCCCGGCGCCCGCGGACGGCCGCGACCATCTGCTGGGCTCCCACGACCGGCGCATCGACGTCGCCGCCTCCGACTGCGTCCGCGATGCCCCGGGCCCGCATGAGCATGCCGCTCGCGCGCACCGCTCCAGTGCGGCCCTGGACGAGCCCATAGCCGCACAGTGTGCGGAACCGCAGTGCAGCCGAGACATTCGCAGTATGGGCCCGACAGCATCGCCATCGAGCAGCGGCCGTCCGCGAACGCAGACCCCTACAGCCGCGCGGCACCTGTCCGCCGGGGTTCGACGACCCGGGCCACGCCCGACAGGTCGGTGTCGCCCGCCTCCGAATCGGCACGCCGCCCACCCACACGCTCGCTCTCGTGCAGCCCCGGCCGAGGACGGCCGGACCCGCAGCGGCACAGGCTACTCGGAACCGGACCCGCAGCGGCACAGGCTACTCGGAATCGGTGTGCGGCTGGGATATTCGTGCGGTAGGGCGCTCGGCATCGTCACTGTCGCCGGTCGGCCGGTCGTGCTGTAGCGAGCGGCACCCGTGAGACGGGCGGCGAGGCCAACGGTGGGCGTGGGCCGGCCGGTTCCCACCTCTCGGGTCGATACGGCCGGCGCGCGAGCGTCGGTCCGGAGCCCTCCGGTTCAGCGGAGTTGGCTGGTGGAGACGGGGAGTCCGGGGTCGGTGGCGACGGTGAGGGCCGAGGGCTTGGCGCCGCCGCCGATCACGTGCGCGCCCAGGGCGGCGATCATCACGCCGTTGTCGGTGCACAGCCGCGGCTTGGGCACGCGCAGCGTCAGACCCGCTGCGGCGCAGCGCTCTTCGGCCATCGAGCGGATGCGAGAGTTCGCGGTGGCGCCGCCGCCGAGGACCAGCGTGCCGACGCCGGCGTCCCGGGCGGCGCGAACCGCCTTGGCGGTCAAGACATCCGCGACCGACTCCTGGAACGAGGCCGAGATATCCGCGACCGGCAGGTCGGCCCCTGTGCGCTGCGCCGCCTCGACATAGCGGGCGACCGCCGTCTTCAGGCCCGAGAAGGAGAAGTCGTAGCGCGCATCGCGCGGGCCGGTCATGCCGCGCGGGAACGCGATGGTGTTCGGATCCCCGTGTGCCGCGGCGGCATCCAGGGCCGGGCCGCCCGGGAAGCCGAGGCCCAGCAGGCGAGCCACCTTGTCGAAGGCCTCGCCCGCCGCGTCGTCGACCGTGCTGCCGAGTTCGACGATCGGTTCGGCCAGGTCGCTCACCTGCAGCAGGTGCGTATGCCCGCCGGACACCAGCAGGGCCACGCACGGCGGCATCGGGCCGTGCTCGAGGGTGTCCACGGCGACATGGCCGCCGAGATGGTTGAGCGCGTACAGCGGGATATCCCACGCCGCCGCATAGGCTTTCGCGGCCGCCACGCCGACCAGCAGTGCCCCAGCCAGGCCCGGGCCGATGGTCACCGCCAGCGCGTCGGGCCGGGATACCGCGGCGGCCGACAGGGCCCGCCGCACCGCCGGCACGATCGCCTCCAGATGGGCGCGCGAGGCGATCTCGGGCACCACGCCGCCGAACCGGGCGTGCTCCTCGACGCTCGAGGCCACCTCGTCGGCGAGCAGCTCGCAGGTACCCTTGTCCTCCGCCGCGTCGTCGGGGTGCCAGCGGACGACACCGACTCCGGTTTCGTCGCACGAACTTTCGATGCCCATGACGATCATGACCGGACCTCCGAGTCGCGCGGGACGCCCGGCCGCGGCAGTTCGGCCTCCCCCTGCGATCGCAGGAGGTCGTCGGCCGCCCGGCGGCGCATGGTGTAGGCGTCGGCGCCGCTGGGCTGGTAGTAGTTCCTGCGCAGACCGATGATGTGAAAACCGTGCTTCTCGTAGAGCGCGATCGCCGGGGCGTTGTCGGTGCGCACCTCGAGATAGACGGGGCCGCCGCGCTTTCCGGCCGCCGCCAGCAGCGCCCGCAGCAGGGTGGTGCCGATACCGCCGCGCTGCGCGCCCGGGTCGACACCGATCGTATGCACCTCGGCCTCGGGATCGCCGGGGGCGCCCAGCAGCGCGATACCGGCGTAACCGATCGCGCGGCCGGATTCGTCGCGGACCACCACGTAGTGGTTGTGCGCACCCGCCAGCTCGGACAGGAAGGCGACCTCCGGCCACGGATCGTCCTCGGGGAACAGCTTTTTCTCGAGTTCGGCGCACCGGGCGGCGTCCGCGGGACGCATCGGTTCGACGCCGCCGGCCGGCTCGCTCACGATGTCACCTCGCCGGCGCTAGCCGCCACCGCGCGCGAGGCGCGCTGTGTCGTTGGTTCGCTCGCAAGCTCGCTCACGACACCGCCCGATAACTGCGCTCGACCGCGTCGGGCCGGCGCAGGTACAGCGGGACCAGCGGTGCGGCGGCCGCCCGGTCCAGCACGTCGGTGGCCGCACAGCGCACCAGCCCGGCCGGCGACGGGGTCTCGACCGGCAGCACCGGCAGATCGAAGAGGTCGACGTGCGAGGCGGATCCGGCAATCACGGCCGATTCGCCCGGGTCCAGGTCGGCGGGCTTGTCTACGCCCGGACCGTCGGCTCGGCCGACCGCGCGCGCACTCGAATCGGCGGCGATCTCCCGCTCGGGCCGCGCGCGGTAGCGGGCCCAGTACACCTCGCGGCGGCGCGCGTCGGTGACCACGAGCAGCTCGGATTCGCCGATGGTGGCGATGCCGCGCCCGCCGCCGTCGGTGATCTCCTGCCAAGCGTCGGCGGCGATCGCATCCAGGCTGCACACGCCGTACACCGGCAGGCCGAGGGCGTCGCCGAATGCGGCGGCCGTCGCCATTCCGACCCGCAGCCCGGTGAACGGGCCGGGACCGATTCCGGCGACCACGGCATCGAGGTCGGCCCGGGCTACCTCGGCCGCGTCGAGGCATTCGAGGATCTGCGGCGTGAGCACCTCGTTGTGGGCGCGCGCGTCGACGGTGACCCGGGTGGCCAGGGTCCGGATCCGGGGCGCCGTTGCCGAAACGTGCGGCTGCCGATCGTCCTCGGCGGCAGCCTGCTCCAGTTCCACCAGACCTGCGGTGACGGCAGGCGTCGCGGTGTCGACGGCGAGTACAAGCATGATTGGGTCAACGATACCGGGTGGTCATCTTGCGGATAGCACCCCGCCGCCGACCGTCTACGAGATCACACCGAGGTCAGGACGACTCGATCCACGCCCACTCGGCCGTGCGTACCTCGGATTCCGATTCGCGCCGGAGCAGCACCCGCAGATGCCGGTCGGCGAGGTGCTCGACCACCCCGAGACCCCATTCGACGACGACCACCGCATCGTCCAGGTCGGTGTCGAGATCGAGGGCGTCCAGCTCGTCCAGGTCGCCGCCGAGCCGGTAGGCGTCGACGTGCACCATCGCGATCGCACCCGGCCGCGGGCCCGCGCGATGCTGCCTGGCGATGATGAAGGTCGGCGAGCTGACCCGGCCCTCGACACCGAGCCCCGCCGCGATGCCGCGGGTGAGCGCGGTCTTGCCGGCGCCCAGCGGACCGTCCAGCACCACCAGATCGCCGGGCCGCAGATCGTCGGCCAACTCCCGGCCCAGCGCCTCGGTGTCCTCGACCGTCGACAGCACCCGCTGCTCCGTCACCGGCCGCCTCCCGCGCAGAGCCGCCCCTCCGGCACGAGCGCAGGGGCCCGGTCCGCCATCGGGCCGCGGCCCTCCTTCGTCGCCGCGGTGACCCGTCCGGCCGCCGCACGGACGCGCGCGATCGTCACCCCCGCGACGCACTCGAACGGCTCGGCCGCATGCGCCGTTCGCGGCATACCTTCTGCCGCAATCGCTCTCGGTGCCGTTCGACACTCACCCACGGGCCGCCTCCCGGTCGTCTCGGTGTTCGGCGTCCAGCATTCCGCTGCGGATCAGCAATCGGTCCAGCGCCGCGGCGACCAGTTCCGGGTATTGCAGATGCACCATGTGGGCGGCGTCGGTGACGCGGACCAGGTCGGCATCGGGCAGCTGCCGGGCCAGCGCCCGGGAGTTGCGGAACGGGATCACCAGGTCGTGCGCGCCGCCGAGCACCAGCGCGGGCAGCGGGGCGAGGGTGGGCAGCGCGGCCGACTCGTCGTGCAGCTCCAGGGCTTTCAGGAATTTCACGATCGTCTCGACCGGGGTGCGGTCGATCATCGAGGTGGTGAACCGGGACAGGGTCGGGCTCACGTCCCCGTGGAACGAACTGACGTGCAGGATCGGTGTGATCACGTGGCCGGCGGTGACCCGGCTCGCCTGGACCAGCGCCGGCGCGGTGTGCACCGCCATCCGGAACCCGTCGAGGGCCGGATTGCGCAGCAGCTGTGCGACACCGGCGGAGGTGACCTCGGCGGCCGCGGTGGACAGCAGCGCCACGGCGCGCACCCGCTCGGTGAACAACCGCGGAAACTGCGCGGCGGCCGCCAGTACCGCCATACCGCCCATGGAATGTCCGGCCAGCATCAGCGGGCCGTCCGGCACGCACTCCGCGAGCACCGCCTCCAGGTCACGGCCCAGCTGCGGGACGGTGCAGCTCGCGGTGCTCGGCGTTCCGGAGCGGCCGTGCCCGCGCAGGTCGAAGAACACCATCCGAACCCGTGGGCCCCACAGCTTTTCGAGATCGCGGCGCTGAAAGTGGAACGACTCCATGCTGTTGCAGAAGCCGTGCACGAAAACCACTGTCGCCGGGGCGTCGTCGGGACCGCAGACGCGCACCGCCAGCGGTACGCCGTCGTCGGTCACCACCGTGACCGCCCGGTCCCGGTCCAGCAGGGCGAAATCCTCGTCGCGCAGATCGTCGCGGCGGGCAGGCCAGCGCACCGCGGCACCCGCCCGGCGCAGCGCATGCGCCCCGGCCAGGGCGCTCAGCGCCCCCGCGGCGGCGATACCGCCGCGGAACAAGGTGGATCGAAAGCCCTCCGGCCGTACGGATTTCATAAACCGCCCTCGTGCTGTGCGACATCGCCCACATAGCGTCGCACGACCCGCCCGCGCGGGGAACAGACGATCTCGTAGTGGATGGTCCCGAGCAGGTCCGCCCACCGCTGCGGATGCGGTTCGCCGGGCCCGAACAGCACCGCGGTATCGCCCTCGCGGACCTCGGCGGGATTCTCGCCCAGATCGACCACCAGCTGATCCATGCACACCCGGCCGACACCGGGGTACAGCGTGTCTCCGATGCGCACCGCGAGGCGACCGCCCAGCGGCCGGAAGACACCGTCGGCGTAGCCGGCCGGGATCAACGCGACCGTGGTGGCGCGCGGCGCGATCCACTCGTGGCCGTAGGAGACGCCCTCCCCCGCGGCCACCTGCTTGACCAGCGCGACCCGGGCCCGGAACGTCATGGCCGGGCGCAGGCCGAAATCGGAGATCCCCGGGACCGGTGACAGCCCGTAGACGGAGATCCCCGGACGAACCATGTCGAACGCCAGGTCCGGGCGGGTCAGCGTCGCCGCCGAATTGGCCAGGTGCACCAGTTCGGGCTGTAGGCCGTACTCCTTGGCGGTGGCGATGGCCTCCAGGAAGGTGGCGCGCTGCCGGTCGTTCGCCGGATGCTGCGGCTCGTCGGCGCAGGCGAGGTGGGAGAAGATCGCCCGCAACCGCACCACCCGCTCGTCGACCAGGTCGCGCAGCAGCGCGAGCACCCGCGGATATTCGGTATCGGAGATGCCGTTGCGGTTCAGGCCCGTATCGACCTTCAGTGTCACGGTCGCGACGATGCCGCTCGCGCGGGCGGCCCGCGCGACCGCGCACAGGTGGGCCACCGACGACACGCCGATCTCGATATCGGCGGCGATGGCCGCGGCGTAGTCGGCGTCGGAGGTGTTGAGCCAGCTCAGGATCGGCGCGTCGATTCCGGCGGCGCGCAGCCGCAGCGCCTCGGCGATCGTGGTGACGCCCAGTTCCGCCGCCCCGGCCGCCAACGCCGCCCGCGCGACCCGCACCGCACCGTGGTTGTAGCCGTCGGCCTTCACGACGACCATCACCGCGGCGTCCCCGGCGTGTTCGGCCAGGATCCGCACGTTGTGCGCGATGGCATCCAGGTCGATAACGGTTTCCACCTGCGGGTCGGCACTACTCACGGCTACCGATCCTGCCACTCGCGCGGATCGGCGCGGCGAAGGCTTCCGCGAGCGCGGGAAAAACTCTTGCTTGGAGTGGACTCCAGGTCGTTAGCGTGGTGCACGGGCATCGGAGCCACTCGAACCACGAGCATCGGCACAGGCCACGAAGCAGAGGAGACCACATGAGCAAGGTCTGGTTCATCACGGGCGTCTCGCGCGGGTTCGGACGGGAGTGGGCGCTCGCGGCGCTGGAGCGGGGCGACCGGGTCGCCGGGACCGCCCGCGATCTCGGAACCCTCGACGACCTCGTGGCGAAGTATCCGGACACGTTCCTGCCGCTGCGGCTGGACGTGACCGACCGGGACCGCGACTTCGCCGCCGTCGAGCAGGCCGCGGAGCATTTCGGGCGGCTCGACATCGTCGTCAACAACGCCGGGTACGGACACTTCGGCATGATCGAGGAACTCACCGAGGACGAGGCGCGGGCCCAACTGGAGACCAACGTGTTCGGGGCACTGTGGGTGACGCAGGCGGCGCTGCCGACCCTGCGCGCCCAGGGCAGCGGGCACATCATCCAGGTGTCCAGCATCGGTGGCATCAGCGCGTTCCCCGGCGTCGGCGCCTACAACGCGTCGAAGTGGGCGCTGGAGGGGTTCTCGCAGTCGCTGGCGCAGGAGGTGGCCGGTTTCGGCATCCACGTGACGCTGATCGAGCCCGGCGGGTTCGGCACCGACTGGGCCGGACCGTCGGCCCGGCACAGCGCGCGGAACGCGGCCTACGACCACGTCTGGGAGAAGCGCACGCAGAATCGTGCCGCACAACAGATCGGTGATCCGGCGGCCACCCGCGCCGCGATCCTGACGGTGGTCGACGCCGAGCAACCGCCGCTGCGCACCTTCCTCGGCGCCGCCCCGCTCACCGTCGCGACGGCCGATTACGAGTCGCGGCTGGCGCAGTGGCGCGAATGGCAGCCGGTCGCGCAAGCCGCCCAGGGCAACTGACGCCTCCGCGGCCGCGAACACACCGCGAAACTGTCTGGGGCGCACCGACTCCTGACAGGTCCGAGAGCGGGAAAACGGGTGAGCGAACTCACGCCGTAACGGCGGGCGCACCGGGCCGGCGCCGTAATCGGCCGACCCGACCACTCGGCGCGGGCGGCGCCCCCGGGTTCCCGGCTCCGCCTGCCGGACGGGAAACGCCGCGTTTGTCGCGGGCTTCCGGCGCCACCACGAGCCGGGACGCCCGCCACCCGGTACGCCCGGTTCGAGTGGCCATTTCGCCGCTCTGAATGACGCGGCGGGACACCGCGTGAGCGAGCCGTCCCGAAACCGACGGGGCCTCAGGCGAACTCGGCAAAGCACGCAGGGTCCGAAACGGCGGGCCTCGAACGAACTCGACAAAAGCACGCAGACCCCGAAACACCGGGGCCTCAGGCGAACTCGGCAAAGCAGGCAAAGACCGAAATGCCCGGGCCTCAGGCGGATTCGGCAAAGTACGGAGAGTCCGGAATGTCGGGGCTCGAGCGAACTCGGCAAGAGGACGCAGAGTCCGAAACGCCGGTCCTCGAACGAACTCGACAAAAGCATGCAGAGACCGAAAGCCCGGGCCTCAGGCGGATTCGGCGAAGGTGCGCAGGGTTCGGATTGCCGGGCGGATGTGCTGGAACAAGGGGCTTGCCGAGATGGGGGCTCCGGCATCACCGCCGTGGGCGGCGGGAATGTCACTGCCGTGGGCGGCGAGGTTGGCGGCCAGGGTGTGTACGCGGGCCGCGGCCGCAGCGGCCCAGGACGGGTCGTGGCCGTTGGCCAGGAGAGCGCCGAGGATGCCGGACAGGACGTCGCCCGAACCCGCCGTCGCGGCCCAGGAGCCGCCCGCCTCGTTGACCAGGACCGGGCGGCCCGGTCCGGCGACGAGCGTGGCGCGGCCCTTCAGCAGGACCGTGACCTGCCATTTCTCGGCGAGTTCGCGGACCGCGCCGACTCGGTCCGGGCCGGGCTCGTGGCCGGTCAGACGCGCGAATTCGCCGGCGTGGGGGGTGAGCACGGTGGGCGCGCCGCGGCCGGTGACCAGGGACGGATCGCCGGCCAGCAGCGTGAGCCCGTCGGCGTCCACCACCACCGGCAGATCGGTGGCCAGGATCTCCGACAGCCGTTCGCGGGCAACGTCGTCGGTGCCGGCGCCGGGGCCGAACACCCAGGCCTGCACCCGTCCGGTCGCCGAAACCGACTCGGCGGCAATGACCTCCGGGAAGCGGTCGAGCACATCGGCCGCGGCGGTTCCGGCGTACCGGACCATGCCGGACGTCGCGGCCACCGCTCCCCCGGTGCACAGCACGGCCGCACCCGGGTATCGCGCACCGCCGGCACAGATTCCGACGACGCCCTGGGTGTACTTGTCGTCCGCCGCGCCCGGCACCGGCCAGTGCGCACCGATCGAAACGGGTTCCAGGGCAGCCAGACTCGGCTCGGGCAGCTCGAGACCGATGGGGACCAGCTCGATTCGGCCGCACCACGGCGCCGCCAGCACGTGCACCGGCTTGTAGGCGCCGAAGGTCACCGTGACATCGGCACGGACCGCCGGCCCGTCCACGGCACCCGTATTCGGGTCGACACCGCTGGGTAGGTCGGCGGCGACGATCGGCGCCCGGACCGCCGCCACCAGCTCCGCCGCGCGTGGGCGCAGCGCACCGCGACCCGAGATGCCCACGATGCCGTCGACCACCAGGTCCGGCGAACCCAGACCCTCGGTGATGCGGCCACCGGTATTCCGCAGCGCCGCAAGACCTGTCGCGTGCGCTCGCTCCGGCGACAGCAGCACCGCCGACACCGCGACCCCGCGCCGCCGCAGCATCGATCCGGCCCACAGCGCGTCACCCCCGTTGTCACCGGATCCGACCAGCAGCGTCACCGACCGTCCGGCGACACCCCCGGTCCGCTCGCGCAGTTCGGCGGCGACGACGCGAGCCAGCCCGTAGGCCGCCCGCCGCATGGGCACCCCCTCGGCGACGCGCTCGAACAGTGCGGCCTCCGCCGCCCGGACCTCGTCGACGGTGAAGTATCCGCGGACCGCCGCTGCGGCCATCTTCGCCTCCTACCCGCCCGCCGCGACAGCACGGGCCCGATCGGTCATCCGCACGAGTGCAGCGATCATCCGCACGAGTGCAGGGTACGCCCGCCCGGTCGCACGGGACCGAGCCTCCGCGCCGCACCGGACACGCCGGGGCGACGAACCGTACGCCGCAGTACGGCGTGACTGCGGTACACGCCCCACACACCACGGGAGATTCCGATGTCCGGACACCACCGGCACACACGCACCCACCGGACCACGGCCGCATCGCACGACACAGTGCCGCGGCGGGTGCCGGACCGACCGCACGGCCCGAGTTCCGCCACGCGATCCGCGCGGATCCGCACCGCGTCCGCCGCAGCGCATCGGCCGCTCACTACGCTGGCCCGCATGTCGACCGGCTCATCGGGCGCGGTATCCGCGCGCATCCTCGTCGCCGTCGTTGCGGCGGCGGGCATTCTGCCGGCCGGCTGCGGCTCGAACGATTCCGGCAAATCCGCACCCGACCGGCCGGCGGCTTCCGCCGCCTACGGCTCGGCGGCCCCGACCACCGACACGCCCCGGGCGGCGACCACGATCCGGGTCGACGATATGGCGTTCTCGCCGGCCTCGGTCACCATCGCCACAGGCGAGACGGTCACGTGGCAGTTCTCCGACAAGGTGCCGCACGGCGTGCAGGGCATCGGCGACTCGGCGATGGGCGTCGACAGCCCCATTCTCACCGAGGGCGAGTGGAGCCACACCTTCCCGACCCCCGGCACCTACCGCTACCTGTGCCCCCTGCACCCGAGCATGCGCGGCACCATAACCGTCCGATAAGCGGCCCGCCCACCTCCGGCCGAACGCGGGACGATCCCGGCATGAGGCCGGACGGTATCCGCGGGGTGACGGCACGTCCGCGTCGGCGACGTGTTGCGGCAAGGCCCACCGCGCCGGTTCGGCTACGGGCTCGGCCCGACACCCCCGCGGTATCGCTGGGAATGCCTGGGTAACCGCCCCGGTCGGTCGAAGGCTATGGGTCCCGGACGGTGTCGACATAGCCGGTCGTGCCGGCGGAGTGCCGGATGCGCCGGAACAGAACGGCCCAGCGGATCAGTACGCCGAATTGACGCTATCGATCGAACCGTAGCGGTTGGCGGCGTAGTTGCAGGCCGCGGCGATATTCGCGACCGGGTCGAAGATGTCCCACGAGGTGCCCTCCACGTGGAAGGCGGCGAAGGTCGGGTCGATGACCTGCATGAGCCCCTTGGACGGGATACCGGCCGCCGCATTGGAGTCGTAGAGGTTGATCGCGGCCGGATTTCCGCCGGATTCCCGCATGGCGTTGCGGTAGATCCCGTCGTAACTGGCCGGAATGCCGCGCTGGTCGAGGATGTACAGGGCGTTGCGGATCCAGCCGTCCAGGTCGTCCGGGAAGACCGGCGGCAGCAATTGCGGAATCGGCTGCGGCATCGGCCGGATGAACTGCTGCAACTGGTCCTGCTGCGGCTGCGGCAGTTGCTGCTGCCACTGCCCGGCCTGCTGCTGTAGTTGCTGCGCGGGTTCCTGCAGCTCGGGTGGTACGCCGGCAACGGGAGTTTCGGCGTTGGCCTGCGCCGGTACGGCGACGACGGCGGCAAAGGCGGCGAGCGGCAACAGTTTTCGTACATGCATGGTGAACGTGCTCCGACAGCGCGGCAGTACCCGGCGCCGATCAGAGGGCCGATCCACGTCGTCGCTGCGCTGTTTCTGTTGTTCGTTGCGGGATAGGGAGATTCAGTTGTCCGCGGTCGGAACGCGGTGCACTGCGCGCCGGTTCGAGGCCGGCGACGAAGGCGGGGCCGTGGCGGTGGGCAGGCGCATGAGCGTGATCACCACACGCGGTGAATGGACTTGCGGTCCGTTCCCTGGCACATCACAGACTGATTGCGGAAGGTGAACATAAACTGAACTAGAAATGAACTGAAGGTTCTATTTTTCTGAGAGAACTCGTAGGAACAGTGCTTATCGAGTTCTCCGTCACGTCGAGGGCCGATCACAATCCGATATAGCCTTCGGGGATCAACCGTTTGCCCGAGCACTGCGGAGCCGGGTCGGGATGATGTTCCGGTCCGGTGGACGACAGGTGGCCGCCGCGGGCCACCTCCGAGCGGCAGCGCGACGAGGCGGGCCTCCGCCTCGACGACGGCCGCGATTATTCGACGGTGACCGACTTCGCCAGATTGCGGGGCTTGTCGATGTCGTACCCGCGCGCCTGCGCCACCTCGGCGGCGAAGACCTGCAACGGAACCGTCGACAGCAACGGCTGGAAAAGCGTGGGGGCCGCGGGGATCTCGATGAGATGATCGGCGAAGGGGCGCACGGTGTCGTCACCCTCCTCCGCGATGACGATCGTCCGGGCGCCGCGGGCCTGAATCTCGCGAATATTGCTGAGCAGCTTGGAGTGCAGCACCGCGCGGCCCTTCGGCGAGGGCATCACCACGATCACCGGCAGGCCGTCCTCGATCAGCGCGATCGGGCCGTGCTTGAGCTCACCGGCGGCGAAGCCCTCGGCGTGCATGTACGCCAGCTCCTTGAGCTTGAGCGCGCCCTCCAGCGCCACCGGGTAGCCCACGTGGCGGCCCAGGAACAACACGGTCGGCACCTGCGCGAACCGGCGGGCGATCGCGCGCACCTGCGGCGCCGTCTCCAGCACCCGCTCGACGAGCTTCGGCATCGCCTCCAGCTCCCCGAACTCGCGCGCCACCTCGTCCGGGTACTTGGTGCCCCGGGCCTGCGCAAGCGCAAGTCCGACAAGGTAATTGGCGGTGATCTGGGCCAGGAACGCCTTGGTGGAGGCCACCCCGATCTCGGGACCGGTGCGGGTGTAGACCACGGCGTCGGCCTCGCGCGGAATCTGCGCGCCGTTGGTGTTGCAGATGGCCAGCACCCGCGCCTTCTGCTCCTTGGCGTGCCGCACCGCCTCCAGGGTGTCGGCGGTCTCGCCGGACTGCGAGATCGCCACCACCAGCGTGGAACGGTCGAGAACCGGGTCGCGGTAACGGAATTCGCTGGCCAGCTCCACCTCGACCGGCACCCGGGTCCAGTGCTCGATCGCGTACTTGGCGAGCAGGCCGGCGTGATACGAACTGCCGCAGGCGACCACGAACACCTTGTCGAACTCGCGCAGTTCCTGTTCGGCCAGCCGCTGCTCGTCCAGCATGATGCGGCCGTTCGCGAAATGCCCGATCAAGGTCTCGGCGACACCGGCCGGCTGCTCCTCGATCTCCTTGAGCATGAAGTAGTCGTGACCGCCCTTCTCGGCGGCGGCCAGATCCCAGTCGATCGTGAACGGGCGCGTCCGCACGCCCTCGGTGTCGCCGTCGAAATCGGTGACCGTGTACGTGTCCGCGGTGATCACGACGGCCTGGTCCTGGCCCAGTTCGACCGCCTCGCGGGTGTGCTCGATGAACGCCGTGACATCGGAGGCGATGAACATCTCGTCCTTGCCGACGCCCACCACCAGCGGTGTCGAGCGGCGCGCGGCGACGATCGTGCCCGGATGGTCGGCGTGGGTGAAGACCAGCGTGAAGGCGCCCTCGAGCCGGCGCAGCACGGCCAGCGCGCTGGCGACGAAATCGCCGGCGGTCGGGCCGGCGGCACAGGCCCGCGCGACCAGATGCACCGCGACCTCGGTGTCGGTGTCGCTGTGCAGCTCCACCCCGGCGTCCTCGAGTTCACCGCGCAGCGGGGCGAAATTCTCGATGATGCCGTTGTGCACCACCGCCACCTTGCCGGAGGCGTCGCGGTGCGGGTGCGCGTTGCGATCGGTCGGGGCGCCGTGGGTGGCCCAGCGGGTGTGGCCCATGCCGGTGGTGCCGGCGAACCGGGCCGCACCCGCCTCGGCCAGCTCGGACTCCAGATTCGCCAGCCGCCCCGCCTTGCGCTCCACCGCGATGGTGCCCGCGCCGCCCAGGATCGCCACTCCGGCGGAGTCGTACCCCCTGTACTCCATGCGGCGCAGCGCGTCCACGACGACGCCGAGCGCGTCCCGGTACCCGACGTAGCCCACGATTCCGCACATGGTGCCTCAGCGTACTTGGAGCCGATGCCGGCAGCGACGGGACCGGAGGCGCCGCGTGTGAGCCGGACCGCGGCCTGCTCGCAGCCGCTCGAACGGGGCGGCAAGACGTCACGTTCGCGCAGGCCCGGCACGGATCCGGCCCGATTCGGCCGAGGTGGCGCAGCTGCGCACCGACGCCCGGAAACGACACCCGTTCCCGACGCCGGGCCGGACGCTTCATCGACGCTCGTCCGTCCTCGCACGGCAGCCGGTCGTGTACTTCACCGCGACCGGACCGCCGTCTCGTCCCGCGGAGGCACGCGCCGCCCGGATCCGTTCCGCCTCGGCCCACCCGGGTGGACGACGCCGCCCCGAGACAAGCGGCCGAGACCCGCGGCGGGCAGGTTCGGCCGAACCGCCGGCGATTCCGCGAGCGGGCGAAACACCGCAGGAGGGCGTTCATCGGTTAAGTTCGACCACGTGTCGGCGTCTGTGAAATCGCTTCTGAGCACCCTCAGCACACCCGGTCCGCACCGGGTCGTGCGCGGCAATCTCGGCATCGCCGGGCAGCCCGGGGTGGTGTTCGCCCCGCAAGAGGGACGCAATCTGCCCGCGGTCGTATTCGGGCACGGCTGGCTGGCCGGTGTCGGCAACTATCGAAAGTTGCTGGAGCACCTGGCATCCTGGGGTTTCGTCGCGGCCGCACCGGACACCGAGCGCGGGCCGCTCCCGTCCCACCTGAACCTGGCGACCGATCTGCTCACCACGCTCGACATCTGCACCGGGGTGCGGCTCGGCGACGGCTCGCTCAGCGTGCACCCCGACAAGCTGGCATTCGCCGGGCACGGCATGGGCGCCGGGGCCGCGGTGATCGCCGCCGCGCGGCGCCCGGTCGCCGCCGTCGCGGCCCTGTTCCCGTCGCCCACCGCCCCCAGCGCGGAATCCCTCGCCGCCGATATCGAGGCCCCCGCGTTCATCCTGGCCGGCACCGACATCGACTCGCTCAGCTGCAATGCCGTCTCCCTCGCCGCGGCCTGGGGCGGGCCGTCGGTCCTACGCACGGTCGACAAGGCGACGCACAACGGCATCGTCGAGGGCCGGCGGGCACTGGCCGCACTGGGTGCGGCGAAGTACGAGGCGAAGACCGACCGGACCGTGCGCGGCCTGCTCGTCGGCTACCTCAGCCATCAGCTGCTGGGCGACAAGAAGTACCAGGCGTTCGCCGACCCCGAGGAGACCATCCCGCACACCGAACTCGTCGACCCCGAGGCGGCGCTGGCGGCAGAGCCGGAGAAACCGTCGAAACTGCAACTACTTCAGGCGGTCCAGACACTGCGGAAGTGAGCGCCGCGGGCGAGCCCGAAAATGTGCAGCGGCCTGGCCGGAATCTGTCCGGACCGGTCAACGGATTGCCGCCCTCCGCCCCGGGCACCGTGATACACCTTGCTCGGGGCCTCGGGCCGGGTCTGCCGCGCCGGAGCCTGGCAGGCCGAGTGGCGGGTCTGTCATGATCGGGGGGCCGAAAGTCCGTCCGCGGAGGTCGGCTCTCCAGGGACCGAATCGGGGATGAGGAGGGGGCCGTGCTGATCGACCCGCAGTCCGTGCTGAACATGGCGCGCACGATCGCGCCCGCGAGCGAGGCGACGCGCGATCACGCGGCGCAGATCGCGGCCGCCGGCTTCGACGCGGCCCATGCCGGTCAGGACTATCAGGATCAGGGGAACAAGCTCGCGGCGGGCGTCGAGGGGATCGTCACCATGCTGCAGTCGTGGTCCGCGGCCTCCGGTGCGACGGCGGAGGCCATGCGGCAGGCCGCGACGGCCGCCACGGCGACGGAGCAGGACAGCGGCGCCCGGATCGAGAACGCCGCCGGCGGGCCTGGCCCGGCATGACCGATCCGCAGCGGTACGCATCGGACTACCAGCGAGACCTCGGGTCGGCGCGGCAGTCGCTGGAACGATTCCTTCAGGAGGACGGCCGCAACGTCTTCGACCAGAAGATCTGGAGCGATACCACCAGGGCCACCGGTCCGGACGTCGCAAGCCTCCTGGACACCGCCGCACCCGGGTTGCAGTGGTTCGAGCGGGCGCTGATCCGGTACCACCGGTGCCGCGACGTGGGCCTGGACGGCTTCGACGATTTCCCGATCCCGCCCCTGAGCGTCGTCGGCGAAGAGATCGGCGGCGAGACGATCCACACCGGCGGCGACCCGGGCGAGGAGCTGCGGCGGCTGGAGGGCCGATGGTACGACCAGCAGCGCAGCATGAACCTCGACAGCCTGCGCACCCTGTCGGCCGCGCTGCGGGCGGCCTCCGCCGGCACCGGCGCGCAGCCTTCGGCGAATGACATCACCACGGATCTGAACGGCGTGGCCCAGGCCGTGCCGGAGGTCTGGCAGGGCCGGGCCGGTGCGGCTGCGCAGGACCACTTGGCCGGGTTCCACGCCCATGCCGACCAGCAGGCGCAATACCTGCGGGCGGTGTCGGCGGCGTTGACCGGGCTGCCGGAGGTGCTGCTGCAAATCGTCAGGGACAAGGCGAATTTCGTCGCCGGGTTCGACAGCCCGCAGTGTCCGGTGGCGGCGCACGCCATGCGCCTCGACGGCGCGGAGGACCCGGTGAGCACCCTCATCACCGTGGCGGCCGAGAGCACCACCTGGGGCTATCTGCACGGCAAGCAGAACACCACGGCCGCCCAGCAATTGAACCTGCCGTCGGTCGGCCCGGGCTCGGACGAAGGTTCTCAGCGCATCCGCGACGCCTGCAAGCAATGGCTGACCGAGCACTTCCGCCCCGCGGTTCAGGAGGCGTTCAAGGCGTTCGTCCATCAGTGCGCCCTCGCCGACTACTACATTCGCCAGGCCTACAAGCCGGTGACCGATCTGCTGGACAGCCACGAACCGGCACCCTTTCCCACGCCGGCCGGTCAGCAACCGCCCGCGCCCGGCCCGAGCACACCGGCCACATCGACACCGGCAGACAGCAGCACGGCTACATCGACACCACCCCCGAGCAGCACGGCCGCACCAGCACCGGCCGACAGCGCCCCGGCCGCATCGACACCAGCCCCCAGCAGCACGGCCGCCCCCAGCGACCGGGCCGCACCGACACCGGAGTCGCCGACATCCGCGTCGAGCGCCCCGGCCGCGGCCACGCCGTCCTCGATTACCCCCACGTCCGCACCGGCATCGCCGGGCCCCGGAATGCCGGATCTCGGTTCGGCGCTGTCGGAAGCGAGCCGGCTGTCGAGCCTCGGACAGGCGCTGGGCCAACCGGTGACACAGGGACTCGGCGCGCTGTCGGATGATATTCAGCAGGGCGTCGGGGGAATCCTGGGACAGCACAACGCATCTCAACACGATCCGGCCGATCCGGGCGAAGGCGCGGCGGCGCCGCACGCCCGTCCGTCCGCCGAATTCGACTTGGCGGGAAAGCATCTGAAGATCGATGCGGGCGCGCACGGCGCACTCGAGGTGTCGGTGTCCGGCGCCGACGGCACGGACAAGACCTACGAGTTGAAGCTCGACGAGCACGGCATGCCGATCATCTCGACCGAGGACGAGTCTCCGCACGATCCGGAGAAGCACGATCCGGAGAAGGACGAGACGGATCCGGTGCGCGACGATGAGCACCCGGACGACCGGCAACGGCCCGACCAGAAGTCGGACGACGCGGCGCAGGGCACCCAGGACCGGCAGCCGGTGGACCACGGCCGGCACCACGAGCCCGATCAGCCCGTCCCGGAGAACCGGGCGCCGAACGACCGGTCCCCCGCCGACCGGCCCCACCAGCCCGAAGATCGACAGGAGCCCGGCACGCGGTCACCGCAAGACACTCCCGGCCCGGCACACCAGCAGTCCCCGCCACCCGGCCCGGTGCCGGCGGCCGGTCCGCGGCCCGAGGCCCGGGACCAGCGCGCCGCACCACCGGCACCGCCCACGCCGCCCGACAGCGGAGCCGAACTCGCCGAAGCGGGCCCGTTGTAGATTGTCCTGCCCGGCCGTCGAGGCCGGGTGCACGAGGCGATCGAGATATGGCAGCCGATATCGGGACGGGCGAGCACAGATGGACTACCAGGCCGAGATGGACCGGATCCTCGCCGAGTACGGCGCGGCGACCCGCGAGGTCCGCGGCGAATTCCTCGCGGCCGACGAACGGACGAGCCGCGGCGGCGCCGCCGTATTCGACGATCTCCGGCAGGAGCTGAACCGGCAGGCGCATCCGGAAACACCGGAGGAGGCGGCGGCCCGGGAGGCCCGGGACGAGCGCGACCGGTTGCTGCGCGAGACCACCGAACGAGCGAGAACCGAGGCCGAGCCGCGGCACGCCCGGGAGACCTACGTCCTGCCGACCGATTGGACGGAGGAGGACGAGGCCCGCATGGAGGGATACGGCCCGCCGGACACCTGGCTGCGCTGAGCCCCTGGCTCCGGGCAGCGCTGAGATCACCGGCGCGCAGGCGCTCGGCTCGGCGGGCCGCCGACCTACTTGCCCAGTTCCCCCTGGTCGGTCCGGACCCACTCGCTGGTCCCATCCGGATGCTGATGGAACTCCCACGCGCCGTACGCGCCGTCGCTGTCGATGACGCTGACGTGGTCGGCGATTCCGTCGTGGTTGGTGTCGGTCCAGATGTCGGTACCGCCCGGGCCCTGGACGGATTCGGTGTCGGGGATGCCGTCGGCGTCGATGTCCTGAGTGGGATGGTGGAGTTCGACGGCGCCGAGGCCGCCTAGGTCGGAGTGCGCATCGACGTCCGGCAGGTTCAGACCCGGCAGATCGTCCGATGTCATCATGAGCGGCTCCTCGAGGGGCGTACAGCGAATGTCGCTCCATCCTGACATCCGCGCACCCCCTCGCGCAGCCCTCCTGTGGACAACCCGGGCCGCGCGAGCGAGATCACGCCCGAACCTGTGGATAACCGGTGGCGCCTCACGCCTTCGGAATGACCACCCACAGGATGAGATACAGGATGAACTGCGGGCCGGGCAGCAGGCACGACAGCACGAACAGCAGCCGCACCACCGTGGAACTCCAGCCGAAGTACTGCGCGAGGCCGCCGCAGACGCCGCCGATCCACTTGTCGTTGCGGGGCCGGGTGAGGCGGCGGGTAGGGGCGGGGGCGGTCATGTCGTTCTCCTTCTCTCGATATCCGTACCACCACTGTGCGTCCACTCGCCCGCCGCGAGCATCGGGCGCCGGACCGATCCGCACCCTGATTTCTCCGGGCCCGGACTCAGGGTCGAACCCCGAGCACGGCAGACTCATGGCCGTGTGCGACCGAAAACCAGGTGCGCGCGACGCACGAGCGCGGGCAGGATGCAGCCGTGCAGCACGTCGCCCCCACGGGCCCGCCGTGACGGAACCATCGGCACAGCGCGCCGCCCGCACGATGGCGGCGAGCCTCGGCGAGGCGGCATCGTGAACGAGCTTGCGAGCGAACCATCGGCACAGCGCACCGGGCGCAGGGTGATGGCGAACGCCAGCGAGGCGGCATCGTGAGCGCCACGCTGCACGCACGCGGGCTGGCGGCCGGTCACGGCGACCGCGCGCTGTTCGGCGATCTCGATCTCGTGCTGGCGCCGGGTGACGTGATCGGTCTGGTCGGGATGAACGGCGCCGGAAAATCGACGCTCCTGCGGATGCTGGCCGAGGGTAGCGCGCCGGCCGGCGCCATCACGCTCAGCCCGCCCGGGGCGAACGTCGGATATCTGGCCCAGGAACCCGAACGCGTTCCGGGCGAGACGGTGCTGAGTTTCCTGGCCCGGCGCACGGGAGTCGCCGCGGCACAACAGATCATGGACGCCGCCGCGGAACGCCTCGCCGCGGACGTACCGGCCGATTCCGGTACGGACACCGACGACTACACCCCCGCCCTGGACCGCTGGCTGGCGCTCGGCGGAGCCGATCTGGATCAGCGCGCCGCCGAGGTGGCGGTGGAGCTGAATCTCGCCGACGGTCTCCCGGACGGCCTGGATACCCCGATGACGGCATTGTCCGGCGGTCAGGCCGCCCGCGCCGGGCTGGCGTCGGTGCTGTTGTCCCGCTTCGACATCCTGCTGCTCGACGAGCCGACCAACGACCTCGACCTGGACGGACTGGCCCGGCTGGAACGCTTCGTCACCGGCGTGCGGGTGCCGCTGATGGTGGTCAGCCACGATCGGGAGTTCCTGGCGCGCACCGTGAATCGGATCGTCGAGCTGGATCTGGCGCAGCAGCGGGTGGGCCAGTACGACGGCGGGTACGAGTCGTACCTGGCCGAACGCGAGGTCGCACGGCGGCACGCCCGCGAGGCGTACGAGGAGTACGCCGACACCAAGGCGGCCCTGGAGGCCCGCGCGACGACGCAGCGCAACTGGATGGAGCACGGCGTGCGCACCGCCCGCCGCAAGGCCAGGGATCCGCGCAAGGTGGACTCCGACAAGGCCGGTCGCAAGATGCGCGCCGAATCGACCGAGAAGCAGGCGTCGAAGGTGCGGCAGACCCAGCGGCGCATCGAACGGCTGGAGGAGGTCGCGGAGCCGCGCAAGGAGTGGGAGCTGCGGATGTCGATCGCCGCGGCGCCGCGCAGCGGATCGGTGGTCGCCACCGTGTCCGGCGCCACCGTCGCCCGCGGCGGTTTCACGCTGGGACCGGTGACCACGCAGGTGGATTGGGGCGACCGCATCGTGCTGACCGGCGCCAACGGCTCCGGGAAGTCGACGCTGCTGGCGTTGCTGCTGGGAAAGATCCACCCCGACACCGGATCCGCCGTCCTGGGCTCCGGTGTGGCCGTCGGCGAGGTGGACCAGGCGCGCGGGCTGTTCCGCGGATCCACCACGCCCGCCGAGGCTTTCGGCGCCGAGGTGCCGGACTGGCCGGAGTCCGATGTCCGCACGCTGCTCGCGAAGTTCGGGCTGCGCGGCTCACAGGTATTGCGCGCCAACGACACTCTCTCGCCCGGTGAACGCACCCGCGCCGCCCTCGCGCTGTTGCAGGCGCGCGGTGTGAATCTGCTCGTCCTCGACGAACCCACCAACCACCTCGATCTGCCCGCCATCGAACAGCTCGAGGAGGCGGTCGAATCCTTCACCGGCACACTGCTGTTGGTGACCCACGACCGCCGCATGCTCGACGGCGTGCGCGCCACCCGCCGCTGGCGGATGGACAGCGGGCTGCTGGTCGAGGACCACTGAGGTTCGCAGCCTCGACCTACATGAGCCGCTCCACAACGCAACCAACGAGTTTCGACATCGCCGGCGGTCTCAGCTGACCCACACGCCGATCCAGTTCCACCACACGACCCACGAGTTTCCACAACGCCCGCGCACCCGCCAGACCAACACACCAATCCAGTTCCACCACACGACCCACGAGTTTCCACAACGCTCGCGCACCCGCCAGACCGACACACCAATCCAGTTCCACCACACGGCCAACGGGTTTCGTTTATCGGTAGCCGGTTCCGAAGTGCCCCGGATACCGATTCGGTCGGCCGATAATCGAGGCCGATCTACCGGTGCCGCCCCTCACCCGCCTCGTAGACCTCGGGTTTCGAGTGCGCTCCTTCCGGCGGCTTGTGCCACACCAGGGAATAGCGCCAGAACACCAACCGCCGCACCCGGACTCCGGGAAGCAGCGGCTCCGCGGTACGCCGGACCTGCCGCGTGGTCAACGGCGGGTCGAGGACCACCGGCATCGCCGAGTCATCGCCCTTCGCACACCACCGGCCCCGGCCCAGGGTGCGCAGCACGAAGAACACTCCGGCCAGGACCCGTTGGCCGATGATCGCCAGCAGCTCGATCGGCAACTCTCGCAGGTCGTGTCGCGGCAGCGCGACCGCCGCCAGCACGCCGCCCGGCCGCAGCGCGCGAGCCAGCACGGGAAGCACCTCGTCCAGCGGAACGTGATGCAGCGCGGTGACCGACACGATCGCGTCGTACCCGTCGTCCGGCAGCGGCCAGTCTCGTACGTCGCCGAGAATGCAGGTGACATTGCCGGGCACGGACCGCAGCGCCTTGTCGATCATCTCCGGGGAGCGGTCGAGCGCATCGACGTACTCGGCCCGCCGGGCGAGTTCCGCGGCGAACGCACCCGTGCCGCAGCCGACGTCCAGTACGCGGCGGCAGCGCCGCGGCAGGCGGCGGAGCAGGTACGGGTGATAGAAGGCGTTGTGGCTCCAGGTGAACACGGTCATCCGGCGTTGATGGCGGCGATCAGCGTGCGGTTGGCAACGGTCTGGGTGGTGACGATCTGGGTGAAGGAACTCGGTTCCTTCTCGGGCTCCTGCTGGGTGAGCCGGACCTCCCACTGGCCCTGCTCCCCCGCACGGGTGATCTGCACGCAGTAGCGGGTCCCCACCGGCACCTGGTTGATACCGCGCTGAATCTGTTCGGCCGGTGGCACATTCGCGTCGTCGACGACCACCGCGCGCGCCGCGAAACCGGAGCGCTGCACGTAGTAGGCGCGCTCGAAGGCGAGGATGGCGTCGGGGCCGTTGCCGGTGCCGCCGGGATCGGTACCGGAGACGACGTCGGCGGTGCGGCGCTGCTCGCAGCCGTCGGCGGCGAAGGTCGCCGGTTGGCTGGTCGTCGGTTCGCCGGTCGTGCTCGGCGGCGCGGCCGTGCGGGCCGGAACGCCCTGCACCGCCGTCGTCGCGGCCGCCGTGGACGGGGTCCGGTCGCGGGTGGTGTGGATGACGGTCAGCACGATCGAGACCACCACGATCGCCAGGCCCGCCATGATCAGCGCGGCGACCACCTTGTCGGCGACGCGACCCTCCACGCGCCGCCGCCGCGGATGCCGCATCCGCGGGCCGGGATTGCCGCCGGACCGATCGATGACCGCCGGAATCGACACCGGGTCGTCGTCGCCGGTGTCGTCGTCGGCCAGCCGGTCTTCCGGATCGGGCCGCCGGACCGCGACCGACCCTTCGCGTGGCGGCGGCAGCGGATCCAGCCACTGCTCCCAGTCACCCGATTGGTACGACGGACCGTCGGCCTCCGGTAGCGAATCGGGATCTTCCACCGGCGGTGGCGGCCGACGGCGCCGCGCACCGCGACGGCCGGGCCGCCGCCGCTTGGATTTGCGGGCCGGCATCCGCACCATCGGCAGCCCCAGATCGAACGGATTGCCGTCCTCCGGGGTCGGGTCGCCAGGGTTAGATCGTGTCATCGCCGAAGTCGCCGATGACGGCGGCCGGAACAGTCTCGTCGCCGATCATGGCCGGCACCGTCACCCCCAGCTGCCCGTCACCGCGCGGCTTGTGGTCGTCATCGTTGCCCGAGGGCGGCGGCAGCGCGAGGCCGCCCGCCGCACCCGGCGGAACGCGATGGTCGGGCTCCGCGGGCGCCGGGGCGGCCGACGAATCGTTCGGCGCGGCGACGCTCGGCGGAATGGCGGGCGAGGGCGTCGACGGCTCGGGGACCGGCTTGACCTCGGCCCGCTCCGGTGCGCCGGGCGCGCCCGGCGACGGTGGAATGACCGACGCACCCGGCCCGGTGCCGGACGGCACCGACGGTGTCGCCCCCGACTGACCGGATTGCCCGGTGCCACCGCCGAAATCGAACAGCTTGTTGGATCCGCCGCCGCCCTCGGAGGTGCCGTTGTTCGCGCCCGGATTGATGGCCTCGGTGATCGCCTTGTCCGCCGACGCCGCCACCGTATCCATGGCGTGCGTGCCGACCTCGGCGATCTTGTCGATCAGATGCGTGCCGATATCGACGCCGGCGCTGATGGCCGTGGTACCGACCTGCACGCCCGCCGCGATCAACGCCTGCTGCAACTGCATCTGGGCGGCCAGGGCCGGATCCATCGGCTGCCCGGGGACCTGGCCCGGCATCCCGTACTGCCCCGGGGCCATCTGGCCCGACTGACCGGGCATCAGCCCGCTGGGCGCCGTCCCGTACTGCCCGGTGCCGTATTGCCCGGTGCCGCCGTACCCGGGCGGAGACCAGGACTGCTCGGGCGGGGACCAGCGCGTGCTGCCGCCGGAATCGTCGTCCTCGGCCGCGACCTCCTTCGGCGAGGTGACCGTCAGCGGCCCCATCTCGTCCAATCGCCGGGTGTGGTCGTCCATTTCGGTGCGCGCCGCCGTGACCGTGCCGATGGCATCCCGCAGCGCCCGGGTGGCGCGCGCGATCACGGCATCGGTGTCGGGGGCCGAATTGGCGTTGTCCAGAATGATTCGCGCATCACCGCGGAAATCCTCGATGATCCGGTCGACCCGGCCGGCGGCGCGCGCACTGGTGGACTGCGCGTCGGCCAGCACCGACAGGTAGGCCGGGCCCCGGTCGGAGATGTCGCCGATCTCGGTCTGCGTGGTGCGCATGGCCGGAACCCCCGCATCGGAGGCGGCGCCGGACCACGTCGACTCGATGGCATGCAGCCCGTCGCGGTGCGGGAATTCCGTGGACGCGGCCTGTTCCGAGGCGTTGGCCAGGGCGGCGGAGATCGCCTCGTCCGGCACGCCGGCACCGGTGCCGAGGGAGGCGCGCAGCGCCAGCATCGGCTCCACCAGCCGCGCCACGATCGGCGGGTCGCCGCCGGGTGCGGATATCGTTGCGGGGGCGGCCGACTCGGTCGGCCGGGTTCCGACGCGCCTCATGCCAGCGCCTCCCCGGTCCTGGTCATATCCGCCACCGCTCCGGACTCGCTGTGCTGGACGGACGCATCCAGCCCGCGCAGCACCTCGCCGTAGGTGGAGACCAACCGGCCCGCGGTGGACAGGGCCTGTGCATGCTCGGACACCGCCGCGGTGAACCGCGCCGCGAAATCGGCGCCGAGCATCCCCAGATCAGCCGTCAGCTTCTCCGGGTTCACCGCACCCTCGGCGACGGCCGCAGCCGACGCCAGCTGTTGCGACACCGTATCCGCGATAGTGGTGTAGGCGGCCATCGCCACCGGATCGAGCTTCAGCGTGTTCACTGTTCCCCCTCACGGAAACCCAAGCTCTCGCTGTCGCATCATAATTCGGACTCCACCATACTTCGCGGTCCCGAACCATGCGCCCCGATCCCACGGATGGGCTCCGGGCGTCCGTCGAGGTTACCGCCTCGTCGCAGCTCACGCACGTGCTACCGATCGGTGAGCGAGACCGTTTCCGCGCGGCGGCCGGGATCGACCCTGGTACGTACGTACCGGAGCCGCACCGGTTTTCGGCCGGGCTCAGACGGCCGCGACCCGCTTGGCGAGATCGTCGGCGAGCTGGCGGGCGCGGTCCGGATCGGTCGCCTCGACCATGACGCGGATCAGCTGCTCGGTCCCGCTGGGGCGCAGCAGGACCCGGCCGGACTCGCCGAGGATCCGTTCGGCCTCGGTGACCGCGTCCCGGATCTCGGGGGCCGCGGCGACGGCGGAGCGGTCCGAGACCGGCACGTTGATCAGCACCTGCGGCACGGTCCGCAGCACGCTCGCCAGATCGCGCAGGGTGCTGCCGGTCCGGACCATCCGGGCCATCAGCCTCAGGCCCGTCAGCACCCCGTCGCCGGTGGTGCCGAACGCCGGGAACACCACGTGCCCGGACTGCTCGCCGCCGAGGGTGTACCCGCCCCGGCGCAGCTCCTCCAGCACGTACCGGTCGCCGACGGCGGTGGTGCGCACCGCGATTCCCGCCTCGCGCAGCGCGATGTGCAGACCCAGGTTGCTCATCACGGTCGCGACCAGGGTGTCGTGCGCCAGTTCGCCGGTCTCGTGCATGGCCAGGGCGAGGACGGCCATGATCGCGTCGCCGTCGACCACGGCGCCCGCCGCGTCCACGGCCAGGCAGCGGTCGGCATCGCCGTCGTGCGCCAGTCCCAGATCGGCGCCGTGCTCGCGGACGGCGTGCTGGATCCGGTCCAGATGCGTGGAGCCGCACCGGTCGTTGATGTTCAGGCCGTTCGGTTCGGCATTGATCGCGACGACCCGCGCACCGGCCGCACGGTAGGCCGCGGGCCCCACGTCGGAGGCCGCGCCGTGGGCGCAGTCCACCACGACGGTCAGACCGGACAGGTCGCAATCGGTCGCCGCCACCAGATGCTCGACGTAGCGCTCGTGGGTGCCGTGCAGGCTGTAGTTCTCGTCGACCCGGCCGTCCACCCCGGACTGGCTCAGCACCCGGCCGATCCCGGCGCCGGTCGGGCGGGCGAACGACTTCTCCCGCACCAGTTCCTCGATGCGGTCCTCCACGGTGTCGTCGAGCTTGCGCCCGCCGGCGGCGAAGATCTTGATCCCGTTGTCGGGCATCGGATTGTGCGAGGCGGAGATCATCACGCCCAGGCAGGCGTGGTACGCGGCGGTCAGGTAGGCGACGGCCGGCGTCGGCAGCACCCCGACCGAGAGCACGTCGACCCCGGCCGCGGTGAGCCCGGCGGTCACCGCGGCCTCCAGCATCTCCCCGCTCGCCCGGGGATCGCGGCCGACGACCGCCACCGCGCGCTGCTCGCCGCGGCCGAGAACCTGCGCCGCCGCGGCCGAAACGCGTAGCGCCAGTTCCGGACTCAGCGAATCGTTGGCAAGTCCCCGGACTCCGTCGGTGCCGAACAAACGTCCCATTCCCTCGCCCCTCTGTCTGATCGCGGAACTCCATCGTCACGCAGCGCGCCTGTCCGCGTGGCCGTTCCGCGCGGTGCAGCGGAAACAGCACGAGAGCAGGCGCCCGGACGGGGCGCCTGCTCTCGCACGATCCGGCTCAGCGCTTCGAGTACTGCGGAGCCTTGCGGGCCTTCTTGAGGCCGTACTTCTTGCGCTCGGTGGCACGCGGGTCACGGGTCAGGAAGCCGGCCCGCTTCAGGGCGGGACGGTCGTCCGGGGTGACCTCGATCAGCGCGCGGGCGATCGCCAGCCGCAGCGCGCCGGCCTGACCCGACGGGCCGCCGCCGACCAGGCGGGCGTGCACGTCGAAGTTCTCGGTGCGCTCGACGGTGACCAGCGGGGACTTCACCAGCTGCTGATGCACCTTGTTCGGGAAGTAGTCCTCGATGGTGCGGCCGTTCAGCACGAAGTTGCCGGAGCCCGGCACCAGGCGCACCCGCACCACGGCCTGCTTGCGACGGCCGACGGTCTGCACCGGGCGGTCGATCAGGGACGGGGCGACGGCGGGCTCCAGGGCCTCGTCGTAGCCGGCGCCGTCCTCGACGATCTCGGCGGCTTCCTCGACGTACTCTTCGTTGAATTCCTCGGGAGCGGTCACTGGGCCACCTGCTTGATCTCGAACGGAACGGGCAACTGGGCGGCGTGCGGATGGTCCGGCCCGCTGTAGACCTTCAGCTTGCGGATGACCTGGTTACCCAGCTTGTTCTTCGGGATCATGCCCTTGACGGCACGCTCCACGAGACGGTCGGGGCGGGTCTCGAGCTCCTGCCGGACAGACCGGGTCTTCAGGCCGCCCGGGTGCCCCGAGTGGGTGTGGATGAACTTGCGGTCGGCCTTGTTGCCCGCGATGGCAACCTTGTCGGCGTTGATGATGATGACGAAATCGCCACCATCGACGTTCGGGGCGTAGGTCGGCTTGTTCTTGCCGCGCAGCAGATTCGCTGCCTGCACGGCAAGGCGGCCGAGCACTACGTCAGTGGCGTCGATGACGTACCACTTGCGGGTCACGTCACCGGCCTTGGGGCTGTACGTAGGCACAGTGCTTCCCTGTCTGTCGTCGGTGCTGCCGGCCAGGCGAACGGTCGAGCGATCCCGGCGGCCGGTGGAGACCCGGGACTCGTAGGACGGCACGGGTTACCCCGCGACGTACCGCATGCCAGCGGGCAACGATACCAGCAGACCGATGCGCGGAAGAAATCGGGGAAGCCCGCCGACGAGCCGCCACCTGCGGCGACGAATCGGCACCGGGCCGCCGTCAGACGTGCGTCGGCGGGCCCGGGTCGATGGCGCCGAAGGGTGCCGGGAGCGTGTAGCGGAGGTTGTCGATGCGCAGGTGCGGGCAGGCGGACCGGTCGGCGGTGGCATCCAGGTCGGCGGCGTGCGCCCGCGGGGTGAACGCACAGACCGGACCCGCCGACGAGATGCCGGCGGCCGGCTCGACGACGGGGGCGGTGCCGAGCCCCCGGACGATGTCGCGCGCAACGGCGCTATCGAAGGACACGCCGCTGTCGAAGGACACGCCGGTATCGAGCGCGACCTCTCCCCGCGCCCCGACGGTGGAGACGACGTCGTCCGCCGGCCGCGCGGCGTGAGCGGCCGCATCCTCCGGATACAGGGCCACCGCCGCCAGCGCCAGGGCGCCCACGATCGTCGGCGCGCCGAACAGGTTGTCCTTCATCCGGTGCCACAGCTTGCCGCCGTGCGCGCCGTCGTCTTCGTCGTGGTCGGGAGCCGCATGCGCTCCGCGCGGCTCGGCCGAGCCGCTCTGCTCCCGGCCCAGGACGGTCGTCTGCTGATCGTCGGGGGTCGACGGCGGGCGGGTGAACCGGCTGCCGGACTCCGCGCCTCCCGACGTCATGGCCTGCGCCTGTTCGCGGGTGATCCGCGCGGTGGGTTCCTCGTCCGGATCGCGGACCGCGTGCCGGCCCTCCCGCGGCGGCTCGTCCGGGCGCTGCGGGGACGGCTCCGGTTGCCTGGTCATGGCCTCGGGCCGGTGATACGGAGGCGGGGACGAGCCGGCGTGCCGCGTGCCCTGCTCCGCCGGGCGGCCGCCGGCATGGCGCACCGCGTCGGCCGACCCCGACTGCGTCGCCGTGGCCTCCGGGGTCCGCAGGCTGTGCCGCCCGCCTTCCTCGGGCGACACCGCCGGTGCGGGCGAGGACGTCAGGCGAGCGTTTGCGCCGGGGCCCTCGCGGGGTCCGGTGAGGCCCGACGCCTCCGGGCGGGCCGTGCCCGGCCCGGCGTTCCCCCGGTCCGCTCCGGTGCCGCCGCTCGGCGCCGACCGGCCGGTACCGGGATTCGTCCCAGTGCCCGGCACCGGACGCCCCGGCTCCTCCCCGCGCGCACCGGAGGACGGGCCGGGGGGACGGCCGGCGTCGGGTGCGGGGTTCGGGGGCGGGCCGGCCGAGCCCGGATTGCCCTGCCACGCCTCGGGATTCGGTGCCGGGCGAGATGTTTCCGGATATTCGTCCTCATCGGCCTCGCTGTCGGTGACCAGCAGATGCGCCGCGCCGAGCGCCAGCGCGTGCATCGGATGGTCGGCGACGCGTAGTCGGTGTCCGAGGTGATTCTGGAACGCCAGGCGCAGCGCGTCGTTGAAGCACACATTGCCGGTCAGCAGCACCGAGGAGGTGTCGGCGCCGATCGAGCGGGCCGCGGCCATCACCTCGATCACCACGTTGTCGGCGGAGTGGGCGTCGCGCATGGCGTCGGCGGCGATCGGCACGCCGACCGACTCGGTCGGCTGCTCGTCGTCGCCGTGCACCGCGACCACCAGGCACATCCGGCCGTCGGAGTACACGCCGGTGGCGCCGGAACCGGGCCGGCCCGGTTCCGGCGGGCGGACCAGGCCGAGGGCGCGCACGTAACCGGACAGCGCGACCGATTCCGGCAGCGGTTCGGTCGTCACGTCCAGCAGCTCGACGAGGCGGCTGTACTCATCGATCTTCTCGTCCGGCCAGTCGTCCGGGAACGGCAGCGCGACGACCTCCGGCTTGCCGCGCAGATGCTTACCGATCGCGGCCAGCGGGTTGTACATGCGGGCCCGGAACACCAGATCCACGGGCCATGTCGCACCGGCGATCCGGATCTGCCGATGGCCCAGCACGTCACGCACATCGGAGATGGCGATTCCCAGGTCGGGACGCTGGCGCTCGGCACCGGCCGTGTGCAGGCGGCCGGACGTATCCGCCAGCAGGTACGCCGGCGGCGTATATGTTCCCTCCACTTGGACCGGGCGGATCGGCGTGCCACCGCCGCCTGCGGCCACGGACACCACATCCCAGCCGAGATGTACTGCCCCAACTCGAGCCGTCACATGCATCAGTGTGCCTGCTGCGTCGACGACACGCGCGGGGCAGGTCTCAAACCCCGCGCCGACCTGCGGACCGGTCTCATGCGGCCGTCTTCTTCAACCGCAGCCGCCACCAGGTCAGCACCGACAGGACGGCCGTGATCACCAGGAGCATGACGACGTCCAGCAGCCACCAGCCGGACTTGTGCTGCCACAGCGCGTCGGGCTGCGCACCGGCGAACAGCTCGCGCAGGTCGACCGTCGAGGCGCCGGCGCCGAAGCCCCAGCGCGACGGGAAGACGTACGACATCTGTTCTAGGACGATGCGATCGGTCACCGGGATCATGCCGCCCGCCATCACCAGCTGGCACATGATCATCACGACCAGCAGCGGCATCACCTGCTCGTTGGATTTCGCGACCGTGGACAGCAGCAGGCCGATGACGACGCACGCCACCGCGGTGAACGCCAGATCGATGTACAGCTCCACGCTGCCCGACGGAATCAGCGCTCCCTTGCCCGGCGGATTCTTGCCCGCCAGCACGATCCCCACCAGCACCGCGGCCTGCAACAGCGCCGCGATGCCGAAGATGGCGACCTTCGCCAGCAGATACGCCGACGGCAGCAGGCCGACCGCGCGCTCGCGGTAGAAGATGGCGCGCTCACCGACCAGATCGCGCACGGTCAGGGTGGAGCCCATGAAGCAGGCGCCGAGGATGAGCACCACCAGCAGCTGCTGGGTCTCCCCGCCGCCGTCCCGGACGAACGAGCCGTCCGGCATCGGCACCAGCGCCCCGGGCGCGAACCCGTTCTCGCCGGGCACCACCAGCGACAGCACGCCCAGCACGAACGGCAGCACCACCAGGAACGCCAGATATCCGCGGTCGGCGAGGATCAGCCGCACCTGCCGTCTGGACAGCGTCGAGAACTGTTTCCAGCCACTGGATTTCGGCGGTTGTCCCGTCACACCCCGCGGTGCGACCGGCGGTGGCGGCGGCGCCACGGCCGCCTGGCGGGATCGGTAGTTGGCGAAGGCACCGTCCGGATCGGACGCGACCCGGGCGAAGATATCCGCCCAGTCGCTGGTGCCGAGGTAGTCGCCGACGGTGGCGGGATGCCCGCAGAACGCCGTCTTGCCGCCGGGCGCCAGCAGCAGCACCTGATCGCACATGTCCAGGCAGGCCACCGAGTGGGTGACGACGATGACGGTGCGGCCGGCGTCGGCCAGTTCCCGCAGCATGGTCATGACCTGGCGGTCCAGCGCCGGATCCAGGCCCGAGGTGGGCTCGTCGAGCAGCAGCAGCGCCGGGCCGGTCAGCAGTTCCAGGGCGACCGAGGCGCGCTTGCGCTGACCGCCGGACAACCGGTCGACGCGGGTCTCGGCGTGTTCGGTGAGCGAGAGCTCCTTCAGCACGCCGTCGATCACCTGCTGGCGATCGGCCTTGCTGGAGTCGGGCGGCAGTCGCAGTTCGGCGGCGAAACCGAGCGCCTGCCGGACGGTGAGCTGGCGGTGCAGCACGTCGTCCTGCGGCACCATGCCGATTCGGCTGCGCATGGCCTCGTATTCGGCGTGCAGGTTGCGGCCCTCGAAGGTGACCACGCCCGCGGACGGATGAGTCGTCCCCGCAACGAGTTTCGACAGGGTGGACTTGCCCGCGCCGGAGGGGCCGATCAGCGCGGTCAGGGTGCCGCGCCCGGCCTGCATGTTCACATCGACCAGCAGCTGCTTGTTGCCCTCGACGGCGAATCCGACGCCGTGCACGTGCAGGCCCTGTTCGGCGACCGGCCGCTTGCGGTGCTTCAGCGTGCCTTCCTGCACGACGAAGTCCACGTTGCCGATCGTCACGATGTCGCGCTCGCGCAACACCACCCGCTGCTCGCGACGGCCGTTGACGAAGGTGCCGTTGGCCGAGCCGAGGTCCTCGACGGCCAGGCCCTCGCGGTCCTTCAGCAAGCGGGCATGCCGGCGCGAGGCCAGCGGATCGTTGACGACGATCTGGTTGTCGCTGGTGCGGCCGATGGTCAGGCCGCCGGCCGGGATCCGGTCGGCGCGGGCGACCGGCGAGGTGGAGGTGCGGGCGCGCACCGGCGGCAGCGCCGAGGTGCCGGCCTTGGCCGTCATGTTCTGGTTCACTTCCGGCGGAACCGGTTGCTGCGACGGCGGATTCGGCCGCGGCGGACGCTGCGGCGGAGACTGGGGCGGCCGCTCACGCCCCTGCGGCGGCGCGGGTGGACGCTGCGGCGGGGACTGTGGCCGTTGCGGCGGCTGCGAGCGCTGCGGCGATGCCTGGGGGTTCGCCGCCGGAGTCTGGGGGCGCTGCGCCGAGGGTGGCGGCCGGCGATGCCCCTCCGGCGGCGTCTGCCCGCGCGGCGGCGCCGGGCTCTGCGCGGGCGATGCCGCGCTGCGCGGCGGTTGTGCCGCACCCTGCGGGGGCGGCACCGGGCGCGCCGGGCGCGCGGCATCGGGTACCAGATGCAGCAGCGGCCCGCTGACGGCATCCCCCAGCCGAACCAGCGTCGGGTGCTCGATGGACACCGGCCGCGTCAGCCGCTGCGCATCCACGAACACACCGTTGGTACTTCCGTTGTCGCTGAGTATCCACGTATTACCCTGCCAAGCGAGTGTCGCGTGCACACGGGAAACCAGCGGGCTGTCGACGAACAGCGTCACCTCCGGCGCGCGGCCCATGGTGACGTGCTGATCGGCATCGAAGACGCGATCGGTTCCCTCATGGCGCACGGTAATCTTTTGCGCCCCCGGTGATGACATGTGCCGGATACTATTCGATGATCCGAACGTCGGTGAGGCTCCCGGCTGCCCTCGATTACTCTGTACCGGCGACCGAGACGCAGACGTGACCGGCCCGGGGAGGGAGTGGGTGTGGCGAAACGCCGGGTATTCACCGTGCTGGCCGTGCTCGCGCTGGCGGCCGCATCCCTCGCCGGCTGCACCATGACGACCAGCGGCCGGGCGGTGTCGATCTACGACGACCCGTTCAAGGTGGCCGGACTGCCGACCACCAGCGGCCCGAACGGCCCCCGCCCGGGCGTCCCCGACACCCCGATGTCCGCCGTCGGCGGCGACAACGGCGAGATCGACAAGCTCGCCCTCAACGCCATCGAGGACATCCAAGGCTATTGGCAGGCCGAATATCCCCGCGAGTTCGACGGCCGCTTCACCCCGGTGGGCAAGCTCTACTCGTGGAGCGCGAAGGCGCCCAAGTCGCAGGAGCGCCAGTTCTGCGACGAGTCCACCTACCACCTGGTCAATGCCGCATTCTGTCGGCTGGACAACTCGATCGGCTGGGACCGCGAGGTGCTGCTGCCGATGATGCAGGAGAGCTTCGGCAAGATGGCGGTGGTGATGGTGCTGGCGCACGAATACGGCCACGCCATCCAGACAATGTCGCGCCTGGTGGGGCCCAAGGATCCGGTGATCGTCAAGGAACAGCAGGCCGACTGCTTCGCCGGCGCGTTCATGCGCCATGTCGCCGAGGGCAACGCCCCGCACTTCACCGTCAACACCTCCGACGGGCTGAACAGCGTGCTGGCCGCGACGGTGGCGATCCGCGACGCCAATCCGGACGATCCGGAGGCCGTGCACGGCTCGGCATTCGAGCGGGTGACGGCCGTGCAGATCGGCTTCACCGACGGCCCCAAGGGCTGCAAGGCGATCGATATGAAGGACATCAACCAGCGCCGCAAGAATCTGCCGCAGACGTTCGGCGAGAGCACCGGTGGCCCGGCGAATCTCGATCTGTCCAAGGACTCCCTGATCCGGCTCAGCAAGGAACTGGCCTGGATCATGCCGACCGCCCGCCAGCCGGACTACGACTACCACGGCGCCGAGCTGAACTGCCGCGACGGCGCCAACACCGCACCGGTCACCTATTGCCCCACCACCAACACGATCGGCACCGACGTGGCCGCCCTCGCCGAACGCGGTTCACCCGGCACCGACGAGCGCGACGGATTCCCGACCCGGGTGAGCGGCGACTTCGACGCCTACATCGTGTTCGTGTCCCGCTACACGCTGGCCGTGCAGCACAACGCCGATCAGGCCCTGACCGGGGCCAAGACCGGTCTGCGCGCGGCCTGCCTGTCCGGCGTGATCACCGCGAAGCTGGGCGGGCAGGATCCCCGGTTCGCCCCGGACGATCTCGTGCTGTCGCCGGGTGACCTGGACAAGGCCGTATCGGGCCTGCTGGCCGACGGCCTCGCGGCCAGCGACGTCGAGGGCAACACCGTGCGCAGCGGTTTCGCCCGCGTCGACGCGTTCCGCGCCGGTGTGCTGGGCAACCAGCAGACCTGCGAATCCCGCTACGCCTGACAGCACCGCCTGCTGGGTCGAGGGCCGAAGGAGGCAGCGTGCATAATCACGCAGGCCCCCACCGGGCGCAGACAGCACCGCCTGCTGGGCCGAGGGCCGAGGGAAACAGCTTGCACAACCCCATCAGGCGCGGATAGCAGCGCCTGATCACGGTTGACCGGTGCCCCTCCCCCGGGCATTGTTGGAGCGTGACCGGCGAGGAGACCCGGCTCGGCGTGGCGCTGACGAATCTGGACAAACCGCTGTTCGACGGCGCGAACGCCACCAAGCGCGATCTGATCGACTATCTCGAGGTGGTCGGCGAGCGGCTGGTGCGCGGGTTGCGCGCCCGGCCGCTGTCGGTGGTGCGCATCCGGCCCGGGCAGGAGCCGTTCATGCAGAAGAACCTGCCCAAGTACACGCCCGAGTGGGTGGCCCGGGTGACGGTGTGGGCGGAGAGTTCGCGGCGCGAGGTCACCTATGCCCTCTGCGACGACGTCCGCACGCTGCTGTGGTTCGGCAATCAGCGCGCGATCGAGTACCACCCCACCCTGCTGCTCGCCGAGCACGCCACCGGGCCGACCCATCTCGTCCTCGACCTGGATCCGCCACCCGGGCAGCACTTCCGGCAGGCCGTGCGCGCCGCGGAACTCGTGCGCACCGCCCTGCGCGCCGACGGCCTCGCGGGGGCGGTGAAGACCAGCGGCGCCAAGGGCCTGCACATATTCGTGCCGATCGAGCCCGGCATCGCGATCGAGGATGCCGCCGCGGCCACCCGCGCCGTGGCCGCCCGGGCCGAACGACTCGATTCGGACCTCGCCACCACCGCATTCATCCGGGAGGACCGCGGCGGCAAGGTGTTCCTCGATTCGACCCGCGCCGGCGGCGCGACCGTGGTCGCGGCGTACAGCCCGCGCGTGCGACCCGGGACGCCGGTGTCGTTCCCGCTGTCCTGGTCCGCGCTGCACGACGTGACCCCCGGCGATTTCACGATCCGCACGGCGGCACGGGAACTCGGCGATCGCGATCCGTGGGAGCACGAGATGCCCGCGCCGCAGCCACTTCCCGCCGACCTGGTCGAGGAGGGGCACACCATCCCGGTGGCCCGCGTGCAGGCGATGCACGAGGGCAAGCGCCGGGCCCGAGCCCGCCGAGCGGGTGACGGCCACCAAGCTGGTCCGGCGACCAGTCTGGAATGAGCGTGAATAAAAACCTGCATTACGGTTTGATTGACTATTTACTGGGTAATTGCCATAACGTGCGCGAGCATCGCCCGCCAGAACTGGCGGAGCGCAACCACGAGGAGCGCGGCATGTTCGAAATTGCTTACCTTGGGGCACGACCCGGCGAGGATACGCAACGCATGATACCTGCGCCTGTCGACGGCGATTCAAACAGCACGAGTATTGTCGAAGAATTCCGAGCGGAACGGGCAATTCGCACATCGTGCACAATCGGCGCAGCGCTGATCTAGCGCCGTCACTTCGACGTCCGAGCCGGACTGAACTTTTTTAATGAATGGCTACAGAGTAGAATTTCGACCGTAGCACTACGGCCGATGGTTCCAGCTTGTCCACATACATTTGTTCACGACGACTGGAGGGCAGTGCGGTGAATGCTGGAAAGGCTCGAAGCCTGCAGCACAGACCGTGAAGGAATCAACGCAGCCGGCGCGTGCCGGTGAGACCGATCTGTGGCTGGCACAGTATCGCGATTGCGGCTGCGAACCCGTGGGATTGACGCCGGACAAAGCTCGATTCGTGCGAACGGTGCACGCCGGCCACGGTCCCGGATGCCACCAATACCTGGCCGCCACGGCTTTTTTGGACGGGGCGGTCGATGCAGCGAACGACCCGGTCAACACTCCACACCTTCGAGGAGGCAGCACTATGAGTAGTACCCCGTCCGGCACCGATTCCATCCTCGACCGGCTCCGCGGATCCGGATCGCCGCTGCACATCGTGATGGTGGCCCCGCCCTACTTCGAGGTGCCACCGGCCGGATACGGCGGCGTCGAGGCGGTGGTCGCCCAGCTCGCCGACGCGCTGGTCGACCGCGGACATCGGGTCACGCTGCTCGGCGCGGGGCGCACGGGGACCAGGGCCGATTTCGTGCCGGTGTGGGAGGAGACCCTCGCCGACCGGCTCGGCGATCCGTTCCCCGAAGTACTGAATGCGCTCAAGGTTCGTCGCATCATCACCGAGATCGCGCAGAACGACCGAATAGACGTCGTGCACGATCACACCTTCGCGGGACCGCTGAACGCGCCGATGTACAAGGTGCTCGGCATTCCGACCGTGGTGACCGTGCACGGTCCCGTCGACGGCGATCCGCAGGAATACTATCGAGCGCTGGACGATACGTCGCACCTGGTCGCCATCAGCGATCGGCAACGCAGCCTGGCGACCGAGCTGAATTGGCTTGGGCGCGTGTACAACACGATCCGGCCGAGCGAATTCCCCTACCAGGCCGAGAAGCAGGACTTCGCGTTGTTCCTGGGTCGGTATGCGCCGTACAAGGGTCCGGACCTGGCACTGGAAGCGGCGCATGCCGCACATATCCCACTGGTGCTGGCGGCGAAAATGAACGAGGCTCCCGAAAAGGAGTATTTCGAACGTTCGGTGCGTCCGCTGTTGACGGATAGCGACGTGGTATTCGGCGAAGCCGATTCAATTGCCAAGAGGCTGCTGCTTTCTCAAGCAAAATGTCTGCTGTTCCCGATCCGCTGGGAAGAGCCATTCGGAATCGTCATGATCGAGGCGATGGCCTGCGGCACACCCGTCGTGGCCCTGCGCGGTGGCGCGGTGGACGAGGTGGTCGAGTCGGGCGTCACCGGCATCATCTGCGACGACCCGGCCGAGCTGCCCGCCGCGATCGCCGAGATCGATCGCATCGACCCGGCCGCGTGCCGCCGCCGAGTGGTGGAACGCTTCTCCGACGAACACCTCGGCGCCGGCTACGAAGCCGTCTACTACGCCGCCCTCGAATCCGCGGAACTGCCCCGGATTCCGGCGGTGCCGGCCGGCCGCAGGCGCGACCGCACCCTGTCGGTCGCCAGCAACGGCTGACTCCGCGACACGAAACCCACTGCGCCGCCGCGCAATCGCCCGTGCCCGAGCCCACCGGCCCGGGCACGGGCGCGGCAGCGGTCCAGTGCCCGGCGATAGACCGGTTCCTCTGGCCCAGCGTCCCGGGTTCGCCTGGCGAGTGTCCGGGTTCGCCCGGGCTCAGTGCCCCGGATTCACACCGGCCCAGCACCTCAGGTTCGCACCAGCTCAGCACCCCGGATTCACACCGGCCCAGCACCCCTGGTTCACACCGGCTCAGCACCCCGGATTCACACCGGCCCAGCACCCCGGATTCACACCGGCCCAGCACCCCTGGTTCACACCGGCTCAGCACCCCGGATTCACACCGGCCCAGCGCCCCCAGGTTCACACCGGAGTTCAGTGCCCCAGGCTGCCCAAGCGGCCCTCGAGCAACAGCAGCAGGTCGCCGAGGATCGCCGCCAATTCCGCGCGGTCGCCGGGCGGCAGGCCGGACAGCAGCGCACGCTCGTAGGAAAGTTGTTGCGGCAGTACTCGATCCACCAGCTCCCGCCCCTCATCGGCAAGCCCGATGTGGGCGACGCGGCGGTCGCGGCCGTCGGCACGTCGGGTGACCAGGCCACGATCCGCCAGGCCGCGAACGCGTTTCGTGACGGCGGCGGGCGAGGCGAAGGTCTCCCGGGCGAGCCGGCCGGGCGTCATTTCGGCTCCGACCCGGCGCAGCGCGCTCAGGATGTCGAACTCGGGCCGGGTCAACCCGGCATCGCCCAGCGGCGCATCCGTCACGTGTTGCAGCAGTGCCGCACACCGATTGATCCGCCCGAGAACACCGATCGGCTCGGTATCGAGTTCCGGATGCACCTCGGCCCACAACCGCAACACCCCGGCAACCGCATCCTCCGGCGGTGTACGGGACACCCCCTGGGCCGGTATCGAATCCGCGTCCGATGCCGAACCCGCCGCGAACGCCCGCGACCGATCCACACCGGACGATTGCGACGAATCCATCCCAGACACCGACGCCGGATCTTCTCCGAACACCCGCAAAGAATCCGCCGCGGACACCGGCAACGAATCCGTCGCGGAATCAGATCCCGAACCCTCCGCAACCGTCGGCACCGAACTCGACACAGCCATCGGCGACGAACTCCCCACCGACACCGATACCGAATCCACCGGCAACATCCGCGACCGATCCCCGACGGGCGCCTGCAACGAATCCGCCGCGAACTCGAGTCCCGGACCCTCCGCAGCCGTCGGCACCGAACTCGACGCAGCCGTCGGCGACGAACTCCCCGCCGATACCGATGCCGCGTCCGCCGGCAATGTCCGCGACCGATCCCCGACGGGCGTCCGTGCCGGATTCGCGGCGGGCGACGAGTCCCTCGCACGCGGCGGTGCCGGGTCCGTCGCAGACCTCGGCGCCGAACTCGGTGTGCGACCGGGACCTTCGGCAGTCGTCATGATGCGACCGTAGGCCGGGCCGACAGTTCCGCGAGCATGCGGTGGCCCGTGCGCTCGGCGGCGACGATCCGCTCCTGCGGCAGTGCCGGACTCCACCATTCCCCGGCCGCGGTATCGGCCGATTCCCGCAACTCCACCAGCGCGGTCGCCAACCGCTCCCGCCGGGCGGCTCGATCGCCGGGGCCCGGGCTGCCCGTCGTGCCGAACTCGGTACGGCCGGAACCGAACCCGGAACTGCCGGAACCGGTCTCGGAATCACCGGAGCCGAACTCAGCACCGCCGGAACCGAACCCGATACCGCCGGAGCCGGTCTCGGCACCACCGGTGACAGCCTCGGCACCACCGGTGACAGTCTCGAGATCGCGCAGGGCCGCATCGACCCGGCCGGATACCCGCCGGTTGGGGACGGCGAAGCAGACCAGCATGCCGACGGCCGCGCCCACGCAGGTGTCGAGCCAGCGGTCGGTCACCAATTCCCGTGCGGGATGGCGCATCGCGTACTCGGTCATCACCAGCGCCATCGGCGTGATGAACAGGGTGGCCAGCGCATAGTTACGGGCGACGGTCGCCTCCACCACGACCTGGCACGCGAGCGCGATCACGACCAGCACGACGGGGCTGCCCATGATCGGCACCAGCGCGGTGAACAGCAGCACGCCACCGAGATTGCCCAGCACGCGCTGCACCGCACGCTGCCACGACAGCGCGGTATTGGCGACGTACACCGCCGCCGCGGTCACCACGGCCCAGTACGGCCGGTCCACGCCCAGCGCCAGCGAGGTCCAGCCCGCCACGGCGCTGCCGATCATCACCCGGAGCCCGATCGGGAACAGCGGCGAAGACGGCGCGAATGCCCTTGCCACCCTGTGCCATCCCCCTTCGCGACGATCGGCGGCGCGTTCGGCGGCCAGCCCGCGAATCTCGGCCTCCTCCGCCGCCACCCGGTCCACGGACGGCACCGGGCGCCCGGCGCGCAGCGCGCGGGCCCACTCGTCGAGCACGGCTGCCTCCTCCGAACGCTCTGCCGCGATGAGGGATTCGGCACGCACGACCAGATGGGACAGCCCGGTGAGTTCGGCCGCGGCCGCCGCGGTCCGTGCCCGCACCAAGCGCAGGGTCTGCCAGGCGCTCTGCACGGCCGCGGCCGCCTCGAACCGCGCCCGGCCGGCGGCCGGATCGTCGCCCGCCACCCGCAGCGCCCGCGCCGTCGACTCGAGCGCCCGGGCCACCGCCCTCCGCTCGGGCTCGTGCGGGCGGAACAGGCCGGGCGCCAGGCAGACCGACCAGGCCAGCACGCCGCCGAGCAGGACGAGCGCCAGCTGCCAGGGCAACTCGGCCGGACGAGTGGGCAGGAATGCGGCGGTGGCGGCGATGAAGGTGAGGATGACGTTGCCGGGCGGCCCGATCCGCGTCGCATCGCACACCACCTTGAACACCCCCGCCAGCAGACCGATCACCGCGACCCGGACGACCGCGGAATCGGTGAGTCCCGCCGTGGCCAGGGCGACGCCGGTTCCGGTGACCATGCCGAGCGCCAGCCAGGCCAGCGCGCGAGCCCGCGCCGCGTACGGCATGCCGTGCGCGTACAGCGCACACATCGCACCCGCACCGGTGTAGAAGGCGAGCTCGAGGTGGCCCACGGCGAGCAGCACCACCGCCGGCGCACCGATCGCGAGCACGGCGCTCACCGCCTGGCGGCGCCAGGTGTCGGCCGCGGGCCGCAGGCGCAGCACACCGCGCAGCGGCAGCACACCGCGCATCCTCCGGTATGCGCGCACGGCATGGCCGGTCTGTTGCTGGGTCGGAGGAAGCACGCCCTCGATGTTAGCAGATATTTTACTAGTAAAATACCAGTCGGTAGGCGTATCGAGGCGGGCGATCACCCGGCCGAGGCCGCACTCGCCGGATCACGCAGGTCGTAGATCCGTACCGGACAGCGACGGAACGCCTCGCGGCGCCATCCGGGCGGTCGCAGGATTGCGTTTCGAGCGCCGAATTTTCCGGACAAAACAGACAGTTGTAGACGAGTCCGGGTATCCGGCGGCACCACCCCAAGAGGCCGGCGGGGAAACTGTGTCCAATCACAAAGAATTGTGCGAGAAAAGTTGGCGTTCTATTTCCCGTTCAACTATCAGACGACTGATATTGCGGGCCGATTCTTGCCCCTCGGGGGCGGTTCCGAGATTTGTCTCGGACAGTCGGCGTTCGAACGCTACTTACGCAGAATCGTTTGCCGGTACGCCCGCGGAGACATGCCGCGCCAGCGAGTGAACGCATGCGTGAAGTTTGCGGTCTCGGCGTAGCCGAGGCGGCGCGCCACATCCTCGACGGTCGCCGACGTGCGCAGCAACTCCGCGGCCTTGATCTCGCGCACGTTGTTGAGCAGGCCGCGGAAGGTCGTGCCCTCGTCGGCCAGCCGGCGCCGCAGCGTGCGCACCGTGATGTGCAACTCCGCGGCGATCTCGGCCATCGACGGCATCCGATCGGGATCGCTCAGCAGCCGTTCCCGCACCTTTGCCGTCACTCGCCAGCCCGCGTCCAGCAGATGCCGCAGCGCCTCCCGGCATTGCCGCTCGAGCGCCGACGCGGTGCGCGAATCCGATTGCGGCATCGGCTGATCCAGGAACGACCGGGGCAGGATCACCAGGTTGCGGGGACACTCGAAGGCGATCGGATGCCGATCGAACGGCGTGATGACCGACAGCTCGTCACCCCGGTCGGCCGAGATCTGCATCTCGACGCCGAGCACCGGGATCTCGACATCGAGCAACTCGCCGGCCATGAAGATGAACGCCACCTCGCGTTCGACGAAGTAGGCGCGCACGTCCTCGGGGACCCCGTCGCCGTCGACCACGATGGCGACCTCGTCACCGCGATCCTCCAGGGCGTACCGCGCCGCGACCGAGACCAGCGCCTGATACCGGATGGTGATCGACAGAACGTCCCCGATCGTCGGGCTGACCAGGGCGGCGAGACCCACCATGCCGCCGTTGCCGATGGTGGCGTGGCGGGCGGTCTGCACGCCCAGTCCGGGACGGTCGCCGAGCCGCGACAGCAGATTTCGGGCTACCGCGAATTCCTGGTCCGGCCAGATTTCCACATTATCGTCGGCGAGCCGCTCCGGCACTATTCCGGTGCCGGCCAATAACAATGTTTCGTCGAGACCGTGCGCTTGACCGACACTGACCATCATCCGCACACTGACGCTGCTGTGGGGTAGCACGCCGAGCGAGGCACCGAACGAATCCACTGTCCGAAATTACCAACAATCCGTCCCGTCGTCACATTCTTCGGTAGGAAATCCCGGAATATGGTCTATCGCACCGGCGTCGTCGGCCCTCCCGGCCCGATGCCCGGCGGTTTCAGGGAATCCAGGAAGAGGCCTCCGACCGTGGACATGTTCAGCACGTGCTGGATCGAACCGCTCCAGCTGACCCCGCAGAAAGCTCATGCCATCATGCAGATGCACATCACGTGCCGGACCGAGGAGTGCCCCCGGCGCCGGGCCGCGGTCCGGACCCTGATCGACGCCGGCCACCTGATACCCGATTCGTCCCGCGTCCGGTAACCGGTTCGCCCGCTCGGCCGCGATCAGTCGAGCGCCCGCCAGCGCCAGGTCATCTCGGCGATCAGCGGATCCTCCGGCGTGACCGCCCGCGGCCGGGTGTTCAGCCCGTTGGGCGGCCCGGACTGCGGCTCGACACAGACCGTCTCGGCGGGCCGGTCGTAGACCACCACCCAGTGCAGCGGGCTGCCGACTGTCAGCTCGAACGCTCCCGGCCAGGTGAGCGTGACGCGCACCCCCTCGGGCATCCCGAAACAGTCGTCCCACGGCCCCGGCAGCGGGTCGATACGGTTGCCGTCGGGAAGGTAGTCGGGGCCGCGCTCCTCCTGCCAGGCCGCCGCGAAATCCAGTTCGACCGGTTTCCCGTCGACGCTCAGCCGGCGGTTGAACCACGGATGCCATCCGGCCTGCGCCGGAAACGATTCGGCCGCCGCCTCGACGCTCATCCGGAACGCCGCCGATTCCTCGCCGAGCGCGAACGACTGCACGACCCGGCCCGCGAACGGCCAGGGATCGCGGAGTTCTTGTGCGAGAACGACTTCCGACTCGCTTCGACGCACCACATTCCACCGATGGTCGCGCACGGTGCCGTGAATGGCGTGCGGTTCGGCATTGCGCGGCAATTGCCGGGTGCGGCCGTCCCATTCGAACGCGCCGTCGCGCATCCGCCCACACCACGGCGCCATCGGAAAGCTGCCGAAGCGGGCGCCGGTGCGCAGGACATCGGCCGCGCCGACCCGGAACCTCGCGATCCGCCCCGTGCTCGCATCCACCGCCATCCGCGCCCGCCCCGCGACCAGCTCCAGCTCCTCGTCCGACACCCTCGCCTCCCTCACCACACCCGACCGGCCGCCTCGGCCCTGCGTTCCCAGCATGGCACAGCGTGCCCGTATCCCCCGGCGCGCCCACGACGGTCTCGCCCACGACGGTCTACGGACAACCTCCGACACAACGGCACGTTCGGCTCGGACACGATCGCGACCCGCCCGCCGGCCGTTCCGGCACCGAGCCCGGACGACAGCGGCTACCTCAGCACAACCCCTGGGTGACACCGCCGAACTCGGCTGCCACCTCGACAGCCGGAACGGCAAGCGGCACAAGGACAGTACGCGCGCGGCTACGGAGTGCCGGTCCACGCGCCGGTCCACGCGCGGGCCAGGCGGGTGGCGCGGGCGGGCGGCATGCGGCCGGGTTCGGTGAGCACCGCGATCGTCAGACCGTCCAGCAGGGCGAGCAGTTCGGCGGCGGCATCGGTGGCATCGGCGGCGCGGTCCGGATTGGCATCGGCGAGCGTGCCGGCGAGGATGTCCTGGGTGCGCTGCCACTGGTCGCGGTGCAGGGCGGCGATCTCCGGGTCGTGGGCGGCGCGCGCCGCCAGCGCCAGCCACACGCGCGCCAGGATGTCGCCGCTATCCGGCGCGATGAGCAGATCGGTGAGGCGTTCGAGGCGATCGCCCGGTGGCTGGTCGGCGACGCCGGAATCCAGGAAGCGGCTGGCCGCCTCGTCCCGGACGTGCTCCCAGACCCGTCGCAGCAGATCGTTCTTCGTCGAGAAGTAGTACTGGACGGTGCCGATGGATACGTGCGCGCGGGCGGCCAGGGCGCGAATGCTGACGCCCTCCAGCCCGTCCTCCGCGATCACCTCGGCCAGCCGGTCGAGCAGCTCGCGGCGACGATCCGTCGCCTCGGCCGTCGAGGCCGCCCGCCTAGCGCCCATCGAGCCGACTCCTCTCCCGCCGGTTGCAGTCCCGATAGTAACGCCGCGCCACGACACCGAGCCGCCGCGCACGCGACGGTCCGCACCACCCGCATCGGCCGACGAACAGAACAAACCCGGCCCCACCGCCGACGACAGGTCCACAATGACCCCACGCGGGCACCGCCTGTACCGAGGATCCCACGCCGACCGCACCAACGCCCCTACCCCAGCCCGCGGACACCGAAACGAGCAGCACTCGACGTTCAGCGCCGAGCGCAGCCTGCGGCGACCAACTCGCATTCCCGCTGCCGGACAGCGTCCGACCGGCACAGTCCGACAGACGATCCGGGCGATATCCCCTGCCGACGCCTACGGTCCTGCCGTAGAACGACGGCACCCGCTTCCTCTGCGGCGCGGCCCTCCGGGCGGCCCGGCCCTATTCCCCTGCGGCGCGGCGGATTTCGCCGCCCGCGGCGCGGTTGCGGGTGGCGCGGGCGGCCGCGGCGTCGAAGGGCTCCAGGTGGTCGAAATCGGCGTTCTCGTCGTCCACGTCCAGCACCACGGCGCGGCGGCGCAGCACGCGCGCGGCATCGCGGTCGAGGGCGGCGCGCTCGTCGCGCGTCGGACGGGCCGACACCGCACCGGACTCCGGCCGGTGGTCGCCGCGCGACAGCCGGGCCGCCCGGCGCCGCCGGATCTCCTCCTCCATCCGGACCTGACGCCGCAGGTAGACGAGGTAGGTAGCGAGCACCAGCACCGACAGTGCACACCCCCACCACAGCATCGGCGCTACCGCGAAGGCGAACGCGCCGAACATCAAGGCGCTCAGTGCCAGCCCGAGCGCGGTGCGCTGCCGGAATCGGTAGCGAATCCGGCGGGCCGCCGCATCGGACTCCGGGTCGTAGCCGCCGCGACCGCGGCGCTGCGAGACGTAATCCGCGGCGTCGGAATCAAATTCGACCGGTTCGGGCAGGTGTGCCGGATCGGCCGCCGACGGGGCGGGTGGTATCCGGACCGTCATTGCCGGAGCGGACCGCTCCGCGGCACCCTCGTCGACGTCGGCGGCGCGCTCATGTCCGGCGGCACCGTCATGTCCGGCGACACCGTCGTATCCAGCGGCATCGTCATGTCCGGCGACACCGTCGTATCCAGCGGCACCGTCATGTCCAGCCACACCGTCGTATCGGGCGGCACCGGCCGCGTCGTCGAGCGATCCGCCGGACTCGCCGTCGGCCGGGTCGTATTCGCGGGACTCGCCGTCGTCGGCCGCGGCCTCGGCGGGGTCGGGTGTGGTGCCGTCCTCGTCGCTCTCGCCGCGCTCGTCGGCGTCGTCCCACTCGGCATCCTCGGCCCCGGCGCCCTCGATCTCGGCATCCTCGATGTCGGCGCCGAGGACCTCGCTCCCGGCCTCGGCCGCCATCGACTCGGCGGGGTCGCGGGCGGTCTCGTCGTCGTGCTCGGTGACGGTTTCATCGGCAGATGTCGTCATCCGATCCTCCGCATCATCGCCGTGGGAAAGCTTTCTCTGCACACGGGTCGGCACCCAGTCCGGGTCGGAGTCGTGCCCGGCGGCCGGTCCCTTCTTCATCCGCCGCTTGGTACCGCCGCGGTGCAACACCCGGGTGGCCAGCGCGGCATCCGTGGTACGCCGGATGCGCGGATGCCGGTCGGCGAGCATCGGAAACAGCACGAAGACCCAGAGCACGACCAGGCCGATCCACAAGATCGAATTCGGCATCGCGCTCACACCTCCGTCCCCGCCTGGCCGTTGTCCCTTCGACGGTCGTCACCTCATCGCCGGCGCGGTATCCCGTCGTCGCGCCGGTCGCACCGCCGCCACGTCGGGCCACTTCGCAGGCTCCCTTCCGATAGCGCACGACGCACCACCGACGTCCGTAGGCTAGTGCCGAACCACAGGAATAGCCCGCAGGCGCGCCGCCCACACCCGCCCCACAAGTAACACGACACACCGATCACCGGCGCCGCTAGGCCAGCGTGGCCCGGCCGGTGCGGACCAGCCGGTCGACGACCGTGCCGGTCAACTCCTCCGCCGTCATCGCCACCAGCAGATGGTCGCGCCAGGAGCCGTCCACGTCGAGATAGCGGCGCAGCAGTCCCTCCTCGCGGAAACCCACCTTGCGCAGCACGGCCTGACTGGCCAGGTTCTCCGGGCGCACGGTCGCCTCCACCCGATGCAGCCCGACCGGGCCGAAACAGTGGTCCAGGCCCAGGGCCAGCGCGGCGGTGGCCACCCCTCGGCCGCCGACCTCCTCGGTCACCCAGTAGCCGATCCACGCCGACCGGAGCGCGCCGCGCACGATATTGCCGACGGTCAACTGGCCCGAAAACGTCCCGTCGACCTCGATCACCAGCGGAATCATCGCCCCGCGGCGCGCCTCGGCCTTCAGGCTCGACCACAGCGAGGGCCAGTTCGACACATGGTTGCGGGCGTCCCACGAGCCGCGGCCGGTCGGTTCCCAGCGCTCCAGATGGGCACGGTCCCGGATCCGGATGCGCGACCACGTGGTGGCGTCACGCAGCCGGATCGGCCGCAGCGTGACCTGCCCGGCGGCGACCCGCACGGGACCCAGATGCGCGGGCCAGCCCGGGTGCTGGGCGGTCCGGAACACGTTCATGTCCACGATTCACCCGCGCTGCGCGAGAAAGGCCACCGGCACCTCGTCCCCGGTACGCACCTCGGTGACGTCCGGATCCAGCACGATCAGGCTGTTCGCCTCGGCGAGGGTGGACAGCAGATGGGAGGATCCGTTGCCGCCCAGCGGCTGCACCAGATACTCGCCGGTCTGCTCGTCGCGCATCAGCTGCGCGCGCAGATAGCCGCGCCGGCCCGGCATCGAGGTGATCGGCATGATCGTGCGCGCCCGCACGATCCGGCGCATCGGATGCCGCCGGCCCAGCGCGATCCGGACCAACGGGCGCACCATCACCTCGAAGACCACCAGCGCGCCGACGGGATTCGACGGCAGCAGGAACGTCGGCACCTCGTCGCGGCCGAGCCGGCCGAAGCCCTGCACGGATCCGGGGTGCATGGCGACCCGGGCGATCTCCAGTTCCCCCAGGTCGGACAGGGCCTCACGAATCTGCTCGGAGGCCCAGCCACCGACCGCGCCCGCTATCACCACGACCTCCGAGCGGACCAGCTGGCCCTCCACCACATCGCGCAACCTCGCGGGATCGGCACTCACGATGCCCACCCGGTTCACGTCGGCGCCCGCGTCTCGGGCCGCGGCGGCCAGCGCATAGGAGTTCACGTCGTAGACCTGACCCGGGCCCGGCGTGCGATCGATGTCGACCAGTTCGCCACCGATCGAGATGACCGACAACCGGGGCCGCGGATGCACCAGCACCTTGTCCCGGCCCACCGCGGCCAGCAGTCCGACCTGCGCGGCCCCGATGATGGTGCCGGCCCGCACCGCGATGTCGCCGGGCTGCACGTCGTCGCCGATGCGGCGCACGTAGTCGCCGGACCGCACCGGCTCGTAGACCTCGATCCGGGCGCGCCCGCCGTCGGTGAAGTCCAGCGGCAGCACCGCGTCGGCCAGTGTGGGCAGCGGCGCGCCGGTGTCGACCCGGACGGTCTGGCGGGGCTGCAACCGGTTCGGCTGCCGCGAACCCGCGGCGACCTCGCCGACCACCGGAAGCGTCAGATCGATCGGATTGCCGTCCTCGTCGCGGATCTCGGCGCCGGCGCCCTGCACGTCGACGCTGCGCACGGCGTATCCGTCGATGGCCGCCTGGTCGAATCCGGGTAGCGGCCGCTCGGTGACGACATCCTCGGCGCACAGCAGACCCTGGGCCTCGGAGATCGCGACCCGGACGGGCCGCGGGGCGACGGCCGCCGCGGTCACCTTGATCTGCTGGTCCTCAACCGAGCGCATGCAGCCCTTCCCTCATAGTCCGGCGTCTCCCCGACCCCGCACGACGAGAAGCCGAGCTGCCCGCGTCACTCCGACGAGGTCAGCTGCGGATTCCAGTCGGGAGCGAGCCGACGCTCCAGCCACTCACGCAGCGCGGGGCCGTATTCCTCTCGCTCCAAAGCGAAATCGACCGCAGCACGAAGATAACCGCCCGGGTTGCCCAGGTCGTGGCGCGACCCACGGTGCACCACCACATGAACCGGATGACCCTCGGCGATCAGCAGCGAGACGGCGTCGGTGAGCTGCAGTTCACCGCCCGCGCCGGGCTCGATGCGGCGCAGCGCGTCGAAGATCTCGCGGTCGAGCAGGTAGCGGCCGGCGGCGGCATAGGTCGACGGGGCGTCGGCCAGTTCGGGCTTCTCCACCATGCCCTTGACGCGCAACACATTCGGGTTCACCGCGTCGGGCACCGAGGCCACGTCGAAGACGCCGTACGCGCTCACCTGATCCTTGGGCACGTCGATCGCGCACAGCACCGTGCCGCCGCGCTTGCGGCGCACCCGGGACATCACCTCGAGCACGCCGCTCGGCAGCACCAGGTCGTCGGGCAACAGCACCGCGATCGCGTCCTCGTCGGGGTCGAGCGCCGCCTCCGCCTGTGCCACCGCGTGGCCCAGGCCCAGTGGCTCCTCCTGCACCACCGACGTCACATCCAACAGCCCCGGCGCCTTGCGCACCTTCTCCAGCAGCTGGAACTTGCCGCGCTCGGCGAGCGTGCTCTCCAGCATCAGGTCCTCGACGAAGTGGGCTACCACGCCGTCCTTACCGGGCGAGGTGACGATCACCAGCCGGGCGGCGCCAGACTCGGCGGCCTCCGCCGCGACCAGTTCGATGCCGGGCGTATCCACCACCGGCAGCAGTTCCTTCGGCACGGTCTTGGTCGCGGGCAGGAACCGCGTCCCGAGCCCGGCCGCGGGCACCACGGCCGTGCGGAAACCAGCCTGCGTCGCGTCCGTTCCGGCGTCAGCTGTCATAACGCACACCCTATCCATCAGATTCGTCGGCCGGACCGGCTTCGACCGGCCCGGCATCCCGGAGAGCCTAGGCGTCGGCGGGGACAGGCGCTTGTCGACGACAGCCCCTCGACGCGGTCTCGCCGAGCATTCGTTCGGCGCGGTCGGCCCGCGCGTGAACGCCGCGGGCACCGGCCGAGACTCGGCTCGATTTACATCGTTTACCCCCGGACCGGATCGAGTAACCCACGGGCGTACCGGATCACGTTCCCGCCCCGGTCCTATCGTGGTCGGGTGAATATCGCCGGTCAGCGTGACAAGAACCAGTGGCGGGCCGAGGTGTCGGCGCGGCGGGCGTCCGTCGCCGCGCCGGTGCGGGCGGGCGAGGCGGCGGCGCTGGCGGGCGCCGCGGCGCGGGTGGCGGCGGACTGGGCGCCCGCCGGCTGGGTCGCCGCGTACGTGCCGGTGGGCACGGAGCCCGGTTCGACGGGCATGCTCGACGCGCTGCGCTCGGCCGGGGCCAGGGTGCTGCTGCCGGTCACGGGGCCGCCGGGGCCGCTGGACTGGGCCGAGTACTCCGGCGCCGGCTCGCTGCACCGCGGCCGCTACGACCTGCTGGAGCCGGCCGGGGCCCGAATGTCCCCGGCCGCAATCGAATTGGCGGGAGTTATCCTGGTACCCGCGCTGGCGGTGGACCGGCGCGGCGTGCGCCTGGGCCGGGGCGCCGGATATTACGACCGCACGCTGCCCGCCGCGCGGCCCGATGCCCGGCTGATCGCTGTGGTGCGGGACGAGGAGGTGGTCGCCCGGCTGCCGGAGGAACCACACGATCGGCGGATGGGCTGGGCGCTGACTCCCGGCGGCGGACTGCGACGTTTGGCCGGCCCGGCGAGCGGGAATTAATGCCCGATTGGCAATGTTGGCACTGTCGGCTGTAGAGTGCTAGCGACGGAGACTGTGGAGGTCCTTCAGTGCCTACTTACTCGTATCAGTGCACCCAGTGTGGCGACAAGTTCGACATCGTCCAGTCGTTCTCGGACGATACCCTCACCACCTGCGAGAAGTGCAACGGTAAGCTGCGTAAGCTCTTCAACTCGGTCGGCATCGTGTTCAAGGGCAGCGGTTTCTACCGCACCGACAGCCGCAACGGCTCCTCGACCTCGAGCGAGCCGGCCAAGGCCGACAGCTCCTCGTCCGAGTCGTCCTCGTCGGGCGGTTCGGAGTCGTCCGGCTCCGGTTCGTCGACCACCTCCACCTCGGGCAGCTCCAGCACCGCCAGCACCGGTTCCGCCGCCTGACCCCCCTCGGCCCAGGCGGCGTCGTCCACAGGCTTTCAGTTATCCACAGCCCGGCACCGACCTGCTGATTCGTGTTCGGGTCCCGGTGGCCCCGGCCGTAGCGTGCCGGGCATGAAGCCACCGCGCCTCGATACCGATCTCGGCCGCGGGCTGCGCTGGGACCTGGTGACCAGGTACCGGCCGCCCTGGGCCGATTCCACCTTCGCGCGCCGCCTGCTCGCCGTCGCCCTGACGGTGCTGGCCGGCGCGCTGTTTCTGCGCGGCGACCCCGAGGCCCATCCGGCCGCGGTCGTCGTCGCCGCACACGACCTGGCACCGGGCCGGGTGCTGGACGCCACCGATCTGCAACGCGTCCTGCGCCCCGCCGGCACGCTGCCGGAGGGAGCCGTCGGCGATGTCGCGGCGCTGCTCGGCGCGACCGTCACCGGCGCCGTACACGGCGGCGAGATCCTCACCGATCTGCGCGTGCTCGGCCCCCGCCTGGCCGCGGCCGCCACCGGCGCCGCCGACGCGCGCATCGTGCCGATTCGCTTGGCCGACAACGCCGTTGCCGACATTCTGCGCACCGGCGACCGGGTCGATGTGATCGCGGCCGAGGAGTCGGCGGCCGAGGGCGCACCCGGCCCCGCACCGCCCCGCACGCTCGCTACCGACGCGGCGGTCGTGCTGATCGCCGGCGCCGGGAAGGGCCGCGCCTCGGAGGAGCATGTCGTCCTCGTGGCGTTGGATCCGGCCCGTGCGACGGCGGTGGCCGGCGCTTCCCTGCGCACCCCGCTGACCGTCGTCTTCCGCTGAGCGGCCACGCCCTGTTCACAAAGTTGGCCGAATATTTGCCACAGACTCGAGTAGCATCCGGAATACCCGATTCCGATAGCAGTCATCGGTCGTGCCGTACACCGCCATCAGCAGACGAACCGTCCTGCGAGGCACGGAGATGAGACAGGAGCCGCAATGCTGAAGGGTTTCAAGGACTTCCTGCTTCGCGGGAACGTGATCGATCTGGCGGTCGCGGTGGTGATCGGCACCGCCTTCACCGCGGTCGTCACGGCATTCACCACCGGGATCATCAATCCCCTGCTCGCCATCTTCGGCGATCGCAACGAACTGGGCTGGGGCTTGCAGCTCGTCGCCGACAAACCGGCCACGTTCATCGCGATCGGGCCGATCGTCACCGCGGCGATCAACTTCCTGCTGATCGCGGCCATCCTCTACTTCGTCCTGGTGCTGCCCGCCGGCAAGGCCAAGAAGCGCTGGGGCGCCGCCTCGAAGGACGAGGCCACCGAGCTCGAGCTGCTCCAGGAGATCCGCGATCTGCTCGCCGAGGGCGGCAAGAGCGCCGGCGGCCGACACGAATCGAACGCACCGGCAGGCACGACTCCGGACCGTCACGAACACTGACCGTCACGAATACTGACCGTGTAGCCCCGCGAACCAGGCCCCCGAACATCGAGGGGTCGTGCATACGACGGTGGGCCCGGTGCACGCGGCACCGGGCCCACCCGAGCGTTACTTTGATCGTCCCGGCGTGCTCACCACCGGGAACTCACCGATACGCCCCGGCCACGAGCCGGCCGGAGCGATCGATGGTCGGTACCGGAATCAGCCCAGGCTGAACGGCTGACCCCACACCGTCACCCAGCTGATGACGTTGTCGGTCTCGACCTCGACGTTGACGAACGAGCGCGCCTGCGCGTAGCCGCCGCAGCCGTTGATGCCGATGGTCGAGTCGGCCCAGGACACCGAGCCGCTGTTGCTCTTGAACTTGTTGCGCTTCTTGTGCGACTCGTTGCCGTAGTCGTCGGCCTGCTCGAGATCGAGCACGTAGAACGACTGCGCCTGGCCGGGTCCGAGGGTCAGGTCACCGCCGCCGCTGCCCTTGACGGACGGCGTGACGGTGCCTTCCGAGTCCCACTCGACGCCGGTCTCGGGGCCACCGTTGACGCCGCCGCCATCGATGTTGACCTGGCAACCGACGACGTAGCCCGGGTAGATGCTGCCACCGGTGTTCTCCCCGGCGGAACCGGAGATGTCCACGTGGGCACTACCGCTCACCCAGGTATTGCGGTGCACCGGGGTGGAGCCCATCGACGGGTTGATGTTCGCCGACTCGCCGTCCACCCAGATGTGCACCGTGGTGCCGTCGGACAGGGTCTTGGTCAGGTCGGCGCCCGGCAGCGGGACGAAGGTGTCGGCGTTGGCTGCGCCGGTGGAGAGAAGGCCCAGGGCGGCGGTGGCGACAGCACCGACACCGGCCGCGCGGGCCACGGTCTTACGGATGTTCATAATGAGGTCCCTCTAGGGTGAATCGCTTTACGCGGGAATGGGTTTGGCGGAACTGGACCACATCAGCCGATGGAGAACGGCTGCCCGTAGAGGGTGGTCTTCGAGTAGTGGTCACCGACGACCTCGACGACCGTGTACGACCGGGCCTGGGCGTACCCCGCGCAATTCTGGATCTCGATCTCCGCGTCCTGATACTCGACCGAGTACCGACCGGGCTTGGTGATGTCCTTGTAGTCGATCTGGACGAACTTCACCTCACCGGGTCCGAGCTCCAGGCCGATGGAGCCGCTGAGGCTGGCATCGCTCATGCTGATCCCGCCGGACAGGCTCGCGGAAATGGCGTCGGATCCGATGTTGACCTGGCATCCCACGATGTAGCCGGTGTTGACCTGAGACGAGCCGTGGCTCGACGAGTTGTTGGTCCCCGGAGAGTTCAGCGGGCCGTTGTTCGGGCCGACTTCCGCCTCGGGAGCGTTGGGCACGTCGGCGAAGGCGTTGCCCGACACCCACACGGTGCGGCCGGCGCCGTTGGCCGCCAGCGACGGTGAAACGGTGGCGTGCTCACCGGTGCGGGTGATCACAACGCCATTGGGCCCCAGCTTCTGGCCGTCCGGCAACGGCACGAAGGTGTCGGCGTTGGCAGCACCGGTAGAGAAAAGGCCGATGGCCACGGCTACAGCCGCGCCGATACCCGCGAAGCGGGCACCACGCCGCAGACCTTTGGTGCGGTTCTCGCTCATACTTCCCCTCATCAGGTTCTTACGCTCAGCCTCGACCATCGAGGCCGAAAAGCGGTCCCCTTCGGGCCCAGCTCAGTTTGTCGCTATTTTGTTGCCACCGTGTAACCGGTGACGAATATCCGGCAAACGACAACCCAACGGTCGGAACCGGGCTACGTTCCGCCGGGGTCGGCGCCGGCACGCCTTCCCCAAGCCGTCAGGAACCGCAGGTGAAGCAGCCCAAATTGGGACAGTAAACGCACCGGCGACCAACTGACAACGTAAGGCCCCGCAAACTCGATGTGATCTGGATCACACAGACCATCGGGGCACAACGAGGAATGCGCATAAACGCAGTGAGAGATCGGTATCGATCGGATCACGACAGCCTGGCCCAACTGAGACGTCGAGATAGCCCCGTGATGCGAGAAGTCATTCGTGGTGCGGGGGCACCTGTGAGCGCAGCCACTCGTCCGCGGACGCGGCGCGCTCGCCGTCCGGACCGCGCTCATCGCTGGTGGTTTGCGGCAGGGTGTCACCGAAGATGCGGGCCAGCCGCGCCGCATCGGCCGCAGAACGCACACGACCCCGCGGGCGGCCGCCGGTGCGGCCCGGACGCGGGGTCGGCTCGTCGTCGTGCGGGGGTGTTGTCACTCGTCCAATCCGGACAGTTCGTCGATGACCCGGGAGGCCAGCGGGCCCAGGGTTGCCATGCCGTCGCGGACCGCGGCGCGGGTGCCGGGCAAATTGACCACGAGCGTGCTTCCGGACACCCCGGCCAGCCCTCGGGACAGGCCGGCGTCCAGCGAACCGGCGGCCAGCCCGGACGAGCGCAACGCCTCGCTGATGCCCGGCAGTTCACGATCGAGCACCTCGGAGGTGGACTCCGGGGTGACGTCGCGCGGGGACATGCCCGTACCGCCGACCGATATCACCAGGTCGACGCCGCCGATCACCGCCGTGTTGAGCGCGTTGCGGATCTCGACCTCGTCGTTGGCCACCAGCACCGTGGCATCGACCAGAAACCCGGCCTCGGTGAGCAGCTCCGTCACCAGCGGACCCAGCGAATCCACCCCGCCGTGCGCGGTTCGGTCGTCGACGACGACGACAAGTGCACGGCCGGCCACAGCGGCATCGATTTCCATGCTGCTCACCGTAGCGTCCACCGGTGACATCGGTGCGGTGTCCCCGGGGCCCCGGCGCCGGTCGGACAGGGCGGTGACGGGGCGCGGGCCGCGCATCATCGGCCGCCCTCCGCGGGCGCCGCGGCGAGGGTCACTTCGACGGTCTTGGGATTCTGTCCCTTGTCGTCGGTGTAGGTGACCTTCACCTTGTCGCCGGGCTGATGCGAACGGACGGCGGCGATCAGCCCGTTGCCCGAGTCGATGATCTGATCGTTCACCTTGGTCACGATCGCACCGGCCGGAATGCCGGCCTTCCCGGCCGGGCCGTCGGGGACGACGTCGCGGACCCGGGCGCCCGTGGACGTATCGACCCGGTTCACGGTGATCCCGATCTGGGCGTAGGTCGCGTGGCCGGTCTTGATCAGCTCGTCGGCGACGCGCCGGGCCTGATCGACCGGGATGGCGAAGCCCAGACCGATGGAGCCGCCCTGCTGGCCGCTGGCCTCCGAGGTGCCCAGGGTGGCGATGGCCGTATTGAGGCCGATCAGCTTGCCCGACATGTCGACCAGCGGACCGCCGGAGTTGCCCGGGTTGATCGGCGCGTCGGTCTGGATCGCGGAGATCACCGAACCGTCGCCGCCCTGTTCGCCGCTGGTGGACACCGGCCGGTTGAGCGCGGACACGATGCCGGTCGTCACCGTTCCGGACAGGCCGAGCGGTGAGCCGACGGCCACGGCGGACTGCCCGACCTGCAGATTCGAGGAGGTGCCCAGCTCGATCGGCGAGAGTCCGGTCTTGTCGGAGGCCTTGACGACCGCCAGGTCCGAGATCGGATCCGCGCCTACGACCGTGGCGGAAGAGGTTGTGCCGTCGTTGAACTGGACCTGCATCCGGGCGTTCGGCCCGGCGCCGCTGACGACGTGGTTGTTGGTGAGGATCAATCCGTCCGAGGACAGCACCACCCCGGAACCCTCCCCCTCCGCCTGGGCGCCGGCCACCCGGATCATCACCACGCTCGGCAGCACCTTCTGCGCGGCGGCGGGCACGCTGCCGGCCGGTGCGTTGGAGACGTTGTCCGCCTTGGGCACCGGGGCGTCCAGGGCGTTGGTCACGGGGGCGGAATCGTCCGACCGGGTGGCGAGCGAGCCCACCGCGCCGCCCACGCCCCCGGCCACCAGCGCCAGCACGACCGCGCCGGCCACCAGACCGGCCCGGCCCCGGCCGCCCGGCTGCGGGGCGGGTCCGGCCGCCGGATACGGGACGCCCGGCGGCTGGCCGGGACCACCCGGGCCGGCCGGACCACCCGGTGCGACGGCACCGTACTCGGGCGGATAGGGCGGCATGGGCGCGGTGTGCTGCACACCCGGATCCTGCGGATAGGCAGCGTACGGCGGGGCCGGGGCGGGGCCGGGCTGATGGCCGGCCGGGCCGAAACCCGGCTGCTGCGGCTGTGATTCGTGCGGAGTCGCCGTCGGGAGCTGTTCGGTCGGCTGCGGTCCGGTCGCTTCGACAGGCGCATCCGAGCCACCCTGAGCCGTCGTCGGCTCGTCCCGCCTGTCCTTCGAATCCTCGGTCATTTCCCTCGTTTCTCCTCGAGACTGTCGACCAGTGTGATGATCTCGACTGAGAGCGGACTGAGACGGAGCTATCAGTTGTCGCAGATATCGCTGCTGCTACCTGCGACATTCTACGGGGCGGTACACGCGGCGAAGCGCTACGAAACCTCTCCCTGTGCGGAGGTCGCCTCCGGCGGTGGCCCGCCCTCGCCCGGCAGCACGATGCGGATCAGCGCACCACCGCGATCGGAGGTATCGATCGTGATGGTGCCGCCGTGCTTGGTCACGACCTGCTTGGCGATGGCCAGGCCCAATCCGGAACCGGGCATGGAACGAGACGCCGTGGTCCGATAGAAGCGTTCGAACACCAGCTCCCGCTCGTTGGGCGCGATACCCGGCCCCGCGTCGTCGACGGTGAATTCCAACAGGCCCGGGCGGTTCTCGCGCATGGCAACCCGGACCTGCGCACCGGCGGGGCTCCATTTGGCGGCATTGTCGAGCACATTGAGAATCGCCCGCACCAAGCCCGCCTCGTGCCCGTAGACGAACCACGGCTGCAGTTCCGCGACGAATTCGATACCGGCGCGCCGGCGCCGCACGCGCTCGAGCGCGCGTTCGGTCACCTCGCCCAGATCCACTCGCTCGTACACCGCGTCCGGGGCGTCCTCGCGGGCCAGGTCCACCAGATCGCCGACCAGCGTGGACAGTTCCTCGATCTGCGCCACCACATCGGTGCGCAGTTCGGCCATGTCCTGGGCGGGAATCGCCGGAGCGCCCGGCCGTTGCGAGGCGATCAGCAGTTCCATATTGGTGCGCAGCGATGTCAGGGGGGTACGCAGCTCGTGTCCGGCGTCGGCGACGAGACGGCGTTGCCGCTCACGCGATTCCGCGAGCGCGCGCAGCATCGTGTTGAAACTCGCCGTGAGCCGGGCCAATTCGTCGTCGCCACTCACCGGGATCGGGGTCAGATCGTCGGTACGCGCGATGCGTTCGGTGGCCGCGGTCAGCCGAGCCACCGGGCGCAGACCGGTTCGCCCGACCGCCGTGCCGGCGGCCGCCGCCAGCACGACCCCGCATCCGCCGACCACGAACAGCAGCAGGGCGAGCTTGTCCAGCACCTCCTTGGTCGGTTGCAGCGACCGCGAGACCACCAGGGTGCTCCCCGAACTCATCCGTTCGGCGAGCACCCGCTGGTTCCCGACGGTGCGCAGCGAGGCCGACGAATCGCCCCGGGCCACGCTCCACTCCGCCGCACCGACCGGCGGATACATCGACTGCGGCGGGGCCGCAGGCGCGTCGGCGCCGCGGTAGATGATCGCGATGCCGAGATCGTTGTAGTAGAGGCTGCTGAGCATGATGATGTACGGGAAGCTCACCCGGTCGATATCGGCCCGGACGAGCACGTCGGCCCGCTCCCGCAGCTGCTTGTCGACATCGGCGTAGAGCGAGCGCGCCACCAGCGCGTAGGCCGCGATCGAGGCCATCGCGACGGCCACCGCCACCACCGACGCCGCCAGCAGGGTCACCCGCCAGCGCAACGAGACCGACCGGGTCAGCGGCATCGGCGGGCGGAGCTCGGAGGCCTCCGCCCGCGGTCGCAGCGCGGCGACCACCGGCTGATGCGGAACCGTTCTTCCCACAACTACGGCACTCCTACGGCGCCGTCTCGCGGAGCACGTAACCGACACCGCGCACGGTGTGGATGAGCCGGGGCTCGCCCTCGGCCTCGGTCTTGCGCCGCAGATAGCCGATGTACACCTCGAGGGCGTTACCGGAGGTCGGGAAGTCGTAGCCCCAGACCTCCTCCAGGATGCGGCTGCGGGTCAGCACCCGGCGCGGATTGGCCATCAGCATCTCCAGCAGCGAGAACTCGGTGCGGGTCAGGCTGATCGAGCGCTCGCCCCGGGAGACCTCCCGGGTGACCGGATCCAGCGACAGGTCGGCGAACCGCATCGTCTCCGAGGAGTCGGCGACCGGATCGGCGGTGGTGCGCCGCAGCAGCGCGCGCAGCCGGGCGAGCAATTCCTCCAGGGCGAACGGCTTGGGCAGGTAGTCGTCGGCGCCGGCGTCCAGGCCGGCGACCCGCTCCGAGACCGAATCGCGCGCGGTCAGCACCAGTATGGGCAGGTCGTCACCGGTGCTGCGCAACCGGCGGCACACCTCGAGCCCGTCCAGCCGCGGCATCATGACGTCGAGGACGAGGGCGTCGGGGCGCTGGCCGCCCACCTTGTCCAGCGCGTCGACCCCATCGACGGCCAGTTCGACGGAGTAGCCGTTGAAGGTGAGCGACCGGCGAAGCGATTCGCGCACCGCCCGATCGTCATCGACTACCAGAATGCGCATGGCCACCAGTCTGACCGTACCGACTGAGAGCCGACTGAGAAGCAAACTATCGACACGCCGGATCATTCCGGCGCGATGACCAGTCCCTTTACCGACGGGCCGCGCGGGCGGCGAGATCCGAAACACGTTGTGTTCAGCGAGAATCGGCTTATCCGCACGTAGGGGTCCGGATTGCCGTCGCTCTTTCCACACGGTATGTTGCGTGCGGTAAAAGAAGAACTCCAGTTGGTTCTGCGCGGGATACAAACCCCAAGACCGCTACACCTTGGCAACGAATCCGGCCGTGCGTGGGAGCTTTCCAAGCTAGGCGGTGACGGTGGTTGATGCCGCACCCGAGTGGACCGGAGGGCCATCAGCAAGCGGAGGCGACACAAGCGGGATGGGCACAGCACCGCGGCCATGGCAGAGGAGTCTGTCCAACCTGTCCGTGACGAGCAAGGTCGGCATCGTTCTGCTTCTGCCCGTCATCCTCGCCTCGGTCTTCGCCGGCCTGCGTGTCAAGACCGAACTGACCACGATCGGGCAGTTGAACACGGCGGGCGATCAGGCCCGGATCATCCGGCCGATGCTGGAATACACCGCCGCCGCGAATCAGCTGGCCGTGGCCTCGGCCGCCGGCGCCGACGGCGGCGCCCAGCCGACGCTGGACCAGGACGCCGCCCACTTCGATCAGACGCTGGCCGACCTGCAGGCGGCACTGCAGATCTCGAAGGCCGACAAGCGCGTCACCACCGCGGTCACGAACGCGCTGTCCGCCGGGCGCACGCTGCGCGAGAACCGGCGGGGCACCTCGCCGATGCAGATCGGCAAGCAGGCCGACGAGATCGCGACCCACATCGACACCGCGATCACCGCGCTGCCCACTCCCACCGAGACCGCCATCGAGCGGTACTACGTGCAGATGGGCGTGATCGCCATCGCGCGCCAGATGTTCACCCAGGAACAGCTGTGGATCATCAGCGGCGAACTGAGCAACAATCCGGCGCTGATGTCGCAGGCGCTGCTGGCCGCCGGCGGCGAGTCGGCCACGATCCACCAGTATTCCGCGGTGTATCCCGAATCCGCGGACCGGCCGGACGTGCTGCTGGCGGCGCTGCAGACCCGGGTGGACGCGCTGGGACAGAACGCGGTAGAGCCCGCCGACGTGCCCGGCGTCACCGAGTCGCTGCGGACCAGCGACGAGATCTACACCGAGTCCACCAACCGGCTGGTGGATCGGATCGACACCAGCCTGTCGGAGCGCCTGATCGAGGCGCGGGGGCAGGTGCTGCGCGACGTGGCCTTCGTTGTGATCACCCTGCTGCTGGGCCTGGCGCTGGCCCTGGCGGTGGCCCGGTCGCTGGTCGTCCCGGTGCGCCGGCTGCGGCGCGACGCCCTGCAGGTCGCCCACATGGACCTGCCCGCCGAGCTCGCGGTCGTGCGCAAGGGCGGCGCCACCCCGGAGATCGTCCCGGTGGACGTGCAGACCACCGAGGAGATCGGCCAGCTCGCCCGCGCCGTCGACGACATGCACCGCCAGGCCCTCTACCTGGCGGCCGACCAGGCCCGGCTGCGACTGCAGATCAGCAGCATGTTCGAGACGCTGTCGCGGCGCAGCCAGTCGCTGGTCGAGCAGCAGCTCACGCTGATCGAGGACCTGGAGCGCGACGAGGACGACTCCAACCGGCTGCAGAGCCTGTTCCGCCTGGACCACCTGGCCACCCGGATGCGCCGCAACGGCGACAACCTGCTGGTCCTCGCCGGTACCGCGCTGCGCCGCGGCCACCTGCCGCCGGTGCCGCTGTCGGACATGCTGTGGAGTGCGGTATCGCAGGTGGAGGACTATCAGCGGGTCGAGATCGGGTCGGTGCCCGACGGCGTCGTCGCGGGTGAGCCCGCCGTCGACATCGAGCATCTGCTGGCCGAGCTGATCGACAACTCGCTGCGCTATTCGCCACCCAGCACGCCGGTGGCGGTGTCGGTGACGGGCGCGATGGACGGCGGCTATCTGATCGAGATCACCGACCGCGGCCTGGGCATGTCCGCCGACGACCTGCGGTCCATCAACGAGCGGCTGGCCTCCGGCGGTGAGGTGACCATCGAAACCGCCCGCCGGATGGGCCTGTTCGTCGTGGGCCGGCTGGCCAAGCGGCACACCGTGACCGTCAGCCTGCGTCGTACCACCGGCATGTCGCACCAGTCCGGCATCACGGCCGGCGTGCATCTGCCCGGTCCGCTGGTGTCGCCGGCGCCGGGCGCCGCCGACGGCCCGCAGCCGATCACCGGGAACTTCGCCGCCGCCGGCCCGCCGGACGCGTTCGGCGACCCGACCACCGATCCGCAGCGGCGGCTGCTCAGCGCGGTGCCGGACCAGCAGGAGCCGAACCCGTTCGGGTCGGTTCCGGACCTGCCCCAGCGCCGTCCGGCCGAGCCCACCGTGCCGACGGCCCGCGGACCCGTCGCCGAGGCGCCCGCCGACGACCTGTTCGCCGACGCGGCCCCGGAGGCGTCCGGCGAGCGGACCACCTACCTCCGGCCACCATCGGCCCCCGCCGATCTGCGGTCACCATCGGCCCCTGCCGATCTGCGGTCACCGTCCGCCCCCGCCGAACCGGCCTTCGGACGCTGGGCCGAACCCGACTCCCGGACCACTGCGGACCGATCCGAGGAACAGGCATATCTCGGCGGCCGGGCGCCCGCCGACGACCGGGACGAGCCCGGCGAACAGGCATACCCCGACGACGAAAGCGCACCCGGCGGCCACGGATTCCTCAGGGAAGGAACCCTTTTCGGCGGCCGGGCACAGGCCGACGCCGAGGTCGACGCCGACGGACACCGACAGGCGTTCCCCGGCAGCCGCGGATTCCTCGGCAACCGGGACCGTGTCGGTGGCCCGTCGTCCACCACCGACGAACCCGGTTCCGAGGACCAGGGTTACGCCGACGACCGAACCGGCCCCAACGCGGACTCCTACTCCGATAGCGCTTCCCGGCCGGGCGGCCGCGGATTCCTCGACAACCGAACCTTGTTCAGCGGACAGCCGTACGCCGACGACGACACCGATCCCGACGGCGGAACCGACGGCGACGGACGGACCTACCCCGACAACGATGTCCCACTCGGCGGCCGCCGATTCCTCGGTGACCGACCGCCCTTCGCCGGACGGCGGTACTTCGAAGGCGACACCGATTCCGACGACGGAACCGACGGTGACGGACGGGCCTACCCCGACAACGACATTCCATCCGGTAGCCGCGGATTCTTCGAGGACAGAGCCCAATTCACCGGTCGGCCATACCCCGGCGGCGACACCGATCCCGACGACGGAACCGACGGCGACGGACGGACCTACCGCGGCAACGACGTTCCGTCCGGTAACCGCGGATTCTTCGAGGACAGAGCCCGTTTCGGCGAGCGGACCCACCCCGGTGACCAGACCGATTCCGACGGCCAGGGGTATCCCGACGATCGGGACGCTCTCGGCAACCGAGCGCTACCCGATGAGGCACTGCCCGATCGCGACAACCTGGCAGCCGCCGACGACCGCGCATATTCCGATGACCGGGCCCACACCGACGACGGCTACGTCGCACCGGCCGCCCGCATGTCGGCCCTGGCCGCACAGCAGACCACGTTCCTCCCGCGACGGACCGATACCGACCGGCCCGACACCGCCCTGACCCGTCCGGCCGACGCCGATTCGCCACCGGCCGGGTCCGAACCGGCGACTCCGATCTATCAGCGCATGGTCTCGGAATGGCTGGTCGAACCGTCGTCGAGCGGGCCGGTCGAGATGTGGGACTCCCCGGCCGACGAGGGCTGGGCGGCCGCGGCCGACGCCAGCCGGCCGCCGACCGCCGACCGCACCGACGGCGGCCTGCCGATCCGCAAGCCGGGGGCGCAACTGGTGCCGGGTGGGCTGACACCCGCGGACGAACCGGGTACTCCCGATCCCGAGGAGATCCGCAGCAACCTGTCCCGGCATCTCAGTGGTGTCCGCAGCGGACGAGCCGATGCCCAGTACCACGACGACGGAGGCCCTTCATGAGCGACACCGAACAGAGCACCGACGACAACCTAAATTGGCTCGTCGACCGGTTCACCCGCGAGGTGCCCGGCGTCTCACACGCGGTGCTGGTCTCGACCGACGGCCTGCTGCAGGCCACCAGCCCGAACCTGCCGACCGACCGGGCCGAGCAGCTGGCCGCGGTCACGGCCGGCCTGGCCAGCCTGTCCACCGGCGCGGCACAGCTGTTCAGCGGCGGCAAGGTGATGCAGTCCATCGTCGACATGCAGCGCGGGTACCTGCTGGTGATGAGCGTCGGCAACGGCTCGCACCTGGCCGTGCTCGCCAACAAGCAGCACGACATCGGCCGCATCGGCTACGAGATGGCATTGCTCGTCGATCGGGTCGGGGCGGTCGTGCAGGCCACGGCCAGAGCTAGCTAGCGAGCGCGATGTCCCATCCCCCTGGAGCCGGTGGCGGCCGCCCGACCACCCGCGTCCGCCCCTACGCACTGACCGCCGGGCGCACCGAACCCGCGGTCGATCTGCCGCTGGAGGCGGTCATCGAGACGCTGCCGTACGCGAATCAGTTCGATTGGCCGGTCGGCGACGTGCGCACCGACATCCTGCGGCTCGGCGCCGCCCGCCTGTCGGTCGCCGAAATCGCGGCACACCTGCAGCGGCCGCTCGGTATGGTCCGAGTGGTGATCGGCGATCTCGTGGTCGCCGGGACCCTACGCGTGTACACCACGCTGAGCGACGAGGCGAGCTTCGACGAGCGCCGATCCCTGATGGAGAGGACCCTGCGTGGACTACGTGCCCTCTGACGACACCCGGACCGCCTCCACCAAGATCGTGGTGGCCGGCGGTTTCGGCGCCGGGAAGACCACCTTCGTCGGCGCCGTCTCGGAGATCGTGCCGCTGCGCACCGAGGCGATGGTGACCGGCGTCTCCGACGGCATCGATGATCTCTCGGCCACCCCGGGCAAGGAAACCACTACGGTGGCAATGGATTTCGGGCGCATCATGTTGCCCGGCAACCTGACGCTGTATCTGTTCGGCACGCCCGGTCAGCGCCGGTTCTGGTTCATGTGGGACGACCTGATCCGCGGCGCGATCGGCGCGGTGGTCCTGGTGGACACCCGCCGCATCGAGGACAGCTTCGCCGTGGTCGATTTCTTCGAGGCCCGCGGGCTGCCGTTCCTGGTGGCGGTGAACCGATTCCCCGGCGCACCGCAGTTCCCGGTGAGCGAGCTGCGCGAGGCCCTGACCATCCGCTCCGACGTGCCGATCGTCGATATCGACGCCCGCGACGCGAACGAGGTACGACGCGCGCTGGCCGCGGTCACCGAGTACGCGATCCAGCGCCTCACCGCCGCGCAGCAGAACGCCACGGATCGGGAGACCACGGCCGAGACGACCACCGCGCAGCAGGAGACCGCGCGGCAAGAGACGGTGGGGCAGGGCTGAGGGCCATGAACTACTTCACGATGGGCACCTGGGTGCTCGGCCTGGCGGCCGGCATCTCGCTCGCCGGGGCCGTGGTCGGCCTGGCCTGCGTGCGGCAGTCGACGTTGTCGGTCACCTCGCGTTTCCGCCTGGTGTGGCTGACCGCGGCGGCGGTGTCGCTCGGTGGCATCGGGACCTGGCTGGCGGTCTACATCACCATGCTGGGGGTCGGCGTCCCGGTCGGCGAGATCCGCTACGACGTGACCCGGATGGTGATCTCGGCCGTGCTCGCCGTGGCCGCCGTGCTGGCGGGGCTGCTGATCAGCGGTCAGCTCACCGAACCCGCGCGGCTGGCCGGCGGTACCGCGGTCATGGGGCTGGGCCTCGGGCTCACGCACTATCTCGCGATGGGCGCCGTCCGGGTGCAGGGCTCGGTCGAGACGAATCTCGGTGCCGCCGCGGGTGCGGCCGCACTGGCCGTCGTCGCCTCGCTCGGCGTGCTCTGGACCACCACCCGTTTCCATCCGCTGCCGATCCTGGTCGGCGTGGCGGTGCTGTACGCCGCGGCGGTCGTCGCCCTGCACTACCTCGGTCTGGCAGGCGTTCGGGTCCAGGTGGATCCGGCCGTGCTGCAACCCGACGGCGAGGATCTGTTCACCCTGTTCGTCCCGGTCTTCGCGCTCGGCACGCTGTCGCTGGCGATCCCGATCACGGCCATCCTGGTCGCGCCGGACCGCAGCCGCTCGCCCCGGCCGACCGTCCCGGCGCAGCCCGACGATGCCGGCGATCCGCCCCGGCGGCGGAACTCGCCCTTCCCGGTCGGCTGAACAGGGGCCGGAGGGACTTCGGGCCGGATCACCACCGCGGGTGATCCGGCCCGTTCGAACCGAGGCGCCGGTCAGGCCGGTGCGTTGATCCGGTTGAAGTACTCGATGGCCACGGCGACACCGGCCACGCCACCGACGGTCACCAGGCCGGCCGCGGCGCCCAGCGGGGCACCGACGGCCGCACCGCTCAGGCAGCCACCGATCCAGCCCGGGATGACGAGAAACGGCGTCCCGGCGATCGCGCCCAGCAGGCAGCCGCCGGCGAGGCCGATCACGGTGCCGACCAGCGTGCCGACACCGGTCGCGAGGCTGAACTCGGTCCCGGCGTTCGACATCGCGTTGTCCATATCCTCCTGGCTGGCGACGTCGTGCAGCATCGGGGCCGGATGCGCGGACGCGGGGTCGACGTTCGGCGTCAGCGTCACCTGATTGGCGCCGTCGACCTGAGCCGCGATCGGGTACTCCAGGCCGTCACGCAGGTAGCTCAGCGGAAATCCGGCAACCACGTTGCCGACGCCGTCGCGCACCTGTAGCTGGTTACCCTCGGTGGTCAGCGACCCGGCATCGGTGTGGACCACCACCGACTTGTCCACCACGTTCGCGGCGTAGTGGATGCCCGGGTCGCCGGCGGGTGCGGCTTGTGCGTAGGACGTACCGGTGCCGACCCCCAGAGCCGCAATGACCAGTGCGGATGTTGCGGCGAACTTCCTGAACCTCATACTCTCGAACACTTTCCCTCAGTAGTTGCGCCACCAACTCCGGCGCAGGGCCCAATCGGGACCTGTCAGTAGGTTTGCTCGAGTCGATTACAGGTCTGTAACAGAACGCACCGAAGCGTCGGTAACGTAACCCGGATGTGTTAACAGAGCGAAAAATCGTCCGGCAAACTCCCCGCATAGAGCCCTCAGGAAAAATTCAGCCCATTCTCATGTGAGTTGCGTTACTGCGCCGTTATCCGACGCATGACGGCGCCACCGGAGAGCATGCCCCGCCACCGGGTACACCGCGAGGTGGGGGCCGAGTCGCCACACGAATGCGCGGTGTTCGACACACCGACGGCCGGCGATCCGATCGAATCAGCGTGGCGTGAGCACGCTCCGCCCCGGGACCGCCTGTCGGCAACCCCGGCGGCAGGGTCGATCCGGCTCGATCGCCGTCCTCGATGTGGAGACCTGCCGAGAGTTGCGCCAGACTACCCGGCAGGTGCTCGTTCGCTCTGCCGACGAGGCCGGGCCGGCGACGCCGGCCACTGGGAATTCGAACGGGAGGACTCGACGGTGACGCCGGAACAGGACGCGATTCTGCGCGACATCCAGACCCAGCTGCGCGGACCAGGAGGGGCCGGCTGGCCGCAGCTGGGCACCGATGCCCAGGGTGACCATCGCAGCCTGGTGGAGGGCTTGGCCGAGGCACTGACCCTGATCTCCGAATTACGCACCGAGATAGGCGATTTGGAGGCGACGGTCGCGGATCTGGAACAACGGGTCCAGCGGCTGTCGGGACACCAGTGGCCGTGGCCGCTGTCGCTACTGGAGGGCCCGGCCACGATGGTGAGTGATCAGCTGGCGCGACTGGAGTCGGTGTTGTCCGAGCTGCCACTGGCGAACCGCAACGGCGACACGCCGCCGACGGGCCGCAACGGCACCTAGCGGCCGGGCCGGAACGCCACGGGCACAACACATCAGAGGCCGTACGTGGGTTCGGGCGCCCGAAGGGCTGCAGAGTGGCGATGAGCGGGTTCTCGCGATGTATTCGGGAGAACCCGCCCTCGCAGATGAGAGTACCCGGCGCCGCGGTACGAAAGCATCACTTCGGGGAGACTTTTTCATTGCTCGAGAACGTACTAGCAGTAGGCAATTCGCCGTTCAGCTACCTGAAAGCAACAGATCCGTAAGCGGGTGACCCGGATCGTCGCGGCATTCGCCGGTAGCCGCGCAATCGCCGAATCCGGGCAAATCAGCCATACCGCAACCGAACCGGTGGGACCAATCGGTCTATTATCGGATAGGTCGATTTACACCGATTCCGGCACACTTCGAGTTATCGTCAGCGGGCACGAACACGACTCGCTCCCAAGGAGATTCCGATGGCCGTCACCGTGTCCCTCGAAAAGGCCCTGGACAAGGCATACGAGAACAAGACCCTCGACGAGATCCTGGCCGCCCCGCCCTCGGCGCTGGCCGGGCTCACCGAGAACCACGACACCAAACTGCTGGACGCGCTGGGTATCAAGACGGTCGGTGACCTGGCGAGCAACAAGTACTTCCGGCTCGCGGCCGCCCTGGCCGACCTGGCCGCCAAGTCGGGATAAGCCCGCACGAAGCGGTGCGGCCACCGTGCCGAGCACGGCGGCCGCACCGCTTCGCCTTCGCCTACCGTCGCTCCGGATCGATCAGGCCGCGACGCACCGCGGCCACCAACCGCCGCGGCACCTGGTAGACCACGCCCCCGACACCGACCGGCACCAGGTCGGGTGGCGTCGCCTTCCAGTTCGCCCGCCTGCTGCGGGTGTTCGACCGCGACATCCGACGCTTCGGCACCGCCACGGCTCAGCCCTCCCCTCGTTCGGGCCGGGCCGGCGGCTGCGGCATCGGCGAATCGGCGGCACGGTGACGCCTGCCGTACTTGCGTTCGAACTTCTCCACCCGCCCCTGCGTGTCCAGCACTCGATTCGCGCCGGTCCAGAACGGATGCGAATCGGAGGTGACGTCGACGGTGATGAGCGGGTAGCTGTTGCCGTCGGTCCACTCCGCGGTGCGAGTGCCGATCGCGGTGGACCGGGTGAGGAATCGCTTGCCGGTACTGACGTCCTCGAAGATCACCGGGTGGTAATCCGGATGGATACCTGACTGCACGGGCCTACCTTTCTGTCGGGCGCCGGTCGCCGGTCGGCGAGGCGCTGGATGTCGAATCGGCGTCCGTCTCGTCCGCGCACGGATCGGTGTGCCAGTCCCCGAACGGGTCCTCCCACTGCGCGACCAGGTCCGGGGCGCTGCGCGCCAGCAGCAGTTCGGCGTCGTCGACCAGTGCCCAGTGCAGCGCCCGGCGGATCTCGGCCGGGTCGACGTCGCAGGCCAGCACCACCAGGGAGATGTCCCGGTCGCCGAAGTGCTCGTCCCAGCGCAGCGCGGCCAGCGCGCGCCGGCCGGGATCGGCGTCGGCCGATTCGCGCGGGGTCATCGCCGCCAGCCAGCGCCCGGCGCCGCCGACACGCAGCCCGCCGCCGGCCGATTCCAGCCACACCACCTCGTCGGGCTGAGTGGCCAGCCAGATCCGGCCGCGAGCGGTGACGACGCCGTCGAACAGCACGTCCAGCGCCTCGTGCAGCCGGGCGGGATGGAACGGACGATCGGTGGCGAACTCGACCAACGTCACGCCCGCGTCGGTATCCAGCGGCGGCTGCCCGCGCAGCAGCGGGGCGTGCGCGTCGAAGATCCGGCCGCGCCGCGAGTCCGCCGGGATCCGCGCGAGCAGGTCTTCGATCCCGAAGGCGGACAGGGCATTCGGGCCGTTCACGTGCGCGACCGGCGCCTGCGGGATCAACCGGTCCAAGACCGCGGCCAGTCGAGACCTTTCGGTATCGGTCACCGCGTCCGCCGCGAAAACCACCGCGGCATCGGCGAATTCGACCTGACCGACCGCCAGCTGGGCTACTGTCCGGTCGTCCTCGGCATCGGCCAGGCCGCGCTCGGCCAGCGTCTCCTCGGTCAGCGCGTCGGCAAGCCAATAACGCGCGTCCAGGCCGGTGACCACCGCCTCGATGCGGACGTCCCGGCCCGCCGGGCCGTCCACGCGACCCACTATCCCGGCGACCGGAACCTGCTCGATGGCGTGGCACACCGCCTCCGCCTCGAATGCCGGATCCAGCGCGATCACGATGCGCCGCACCGAATCCCGCGCCGCCAGCACGCACAGCAACGGCAGCAGGTTCGCGCGCAGCGTGCACGAGACGCACCCGTGCGCCAGCTCGTGCACGGTGTTGTGCTCGATCACCCCGGGCTCGATCTCGCTCGGCTCGATCGCTTCCGGCTCGACCGCACCGAATTCGACCACGCCCGAGCCGGCCGCACCCGGCCCGGCCGCGCCGGGGGTATGCCCGGTTCCCGCATCGGGAGACAGGTACGAGACAGCGCGGCGCACGACGCCCTGACGCAGTTCGCTCAGGTCGTGCCGCACCAGCACGGTGCCGGGCGTGTCCCGCAGCTTCCTCGCCATCTGCTCCACGCCGGTCGTCACCAGGCCCTCGAAACCGGCCAGCAGCACGACGGGCGTGCGGCGGTCGGACTGAGACACCACCGGAACCCCTTTCGACAATGATTTTCATTTAACCGGGGCCCACGGTACAGTGCGGAACCAGCATTGTCGAAAACGATTGTCATTTCGAGGCGGGCGGGCCGACCCGGGAACGCCGCCGTCGAGACACAGGAGGTTAGTCATGTCGGCTCATTGCCAGGTCACCGGGCAGCGGCCCGGGTTCGGCAGGTCGGTGTCGCATTCGCACCACCGGACCAACCGGCGATGGGATCCCAACATCCAGCGCAAGACCTACTACCTGCCCAGCGAGGGCCGCCGGATCACGCTCACCGTCTCGGCCAAGGGCATCAAGACCATCGACCGCGACGGCATCGAGGCGGTCGTGGCCCGGCTACGTGTTCGGGGCGAGAAGATCTGATGGCGCGCAACGAGATTCGGCCCATCATCAAGCTGCGCTCGACCGCGGGCACCGGATACACCTACGTCACCCGCAAGAACCGGCGCAACGACCCGGACCGCATGATGCTGCGCAAGTACGACCCGATCGTCCGCAAGCACGTGGACTTCCGAGAGGAGCGCTGAACCGTGGCGAAGAAATCCAAGATCGCGCGCAACGAGCAGCGCAAGCTCGTCGTCGCCCGCCACGCCGAGCGCCGGGCCGAACTGAAGGAGCTCGTCCGCAATCCGGCCGCATCCGGCGAGCAGCGGGCCGCGGCACAGCTCGCCCTGCAGAAGCTGCCGCGCGACGCCAGTCCGGTACGATTGCGCAATCGGGACGCCACGGATGGACGCCCACGTGGTCATCTCCGGAAGTTCGGTCTCTCCCGTGTACGTGTGCGCGAGCTGGCCCACCGGGGGGAATTGCCCGGTGTGCACAAATCGAGTTGGTAGACCACCGCAGACAAGGATTACTGACATGGCTGTGAAGCGAGCACCGTCGAAGAAGGTCCGTGCCGAGCAGGCGCGCCGCCCGAAGAAGAACCCCCTGATCGCCGCCGGCATCGAGACCGTCGACTACAAGGACGTCAATCTGCTCCGCACGTTCATCTCCGACCGCGGCAAGATCCGCAGCCGCCGCGTCACCGGTTTGACGCCGCAGCAGCAGCGGCAGGTCGCCATCGCCGTCAAGAACGCCCGCGAGATGGCCCTGCTGCCGTTCACCAGCCGCTGATCGTCCGCCGTTCCGGCACGTTTCGGCACATTTCGATGCGGGAGCCCCGGTGCCCAACGCACCGGGGCTCTTTCGTGATCATTCGGCGCAATCGGCCCACTAGGCTGGACGATCATGAACTGGATCCCGGGAGGGCGCCGCGTCGCCGCGGCCGCCGCGGTGCTCACGACCCTGCTGACCGCGGCCTGCGGCGGCACGAACGACGATGGAGCGCAAGCGAATACGAGCACGACCGCATCATCGGGCCCGAGCACCCCGACCGAGCAGCCGGAATCGGAACCCGGCCGCACGTTCACCGCGAACCCGGCGATCACGGGCGCGCACCCGATCCCGTTCGAGAGCTGGCGCCGAGTCGCCCCCGACCGGATCGCGGTCAACTTCCAGAGCGGGTCGCCGGAGTGCTACGGCGTGGACGCGACCGCCGAGGAGACCGGCGACGAGGTCACCATCGAGCTGCGGGAGGGCACGCTGCCGGAGGCGGTCGGTCGCATGTGCACCATGATCGCCGTATTCGGCACGCTCGAGGTACCCCTGAAGGAGCCGCTCGGTGATCGAAAGGTGCTCAGCGCGACGTAGTTTCGTGGTAAGCACAGATGCAAGTACAAATGGAAGACCACATACCGAGGTTTTTCTGTGACGTGCATCACTGTCTATCGACGTGCTGGTTTTATAGCAAATTGCTCTGGCACCGGCGCATCGGCGCGGTGATAGCTTCCGTGGCACAAGGACTTTCACCGAACCACGCGGCCACGGATGCCGCGTGACCTCCGACTCGCTCCCGGCTCCGGCCGGGACAGCGAAACCCGGGTGCCGGGATGAGGAAGGCCCGGTGGCTGGATGAGCCGAAGCCCTGCGCGGGACGAATTCCCGCGCAGGGCTTCGGCTTTGAATCGGCCCGGTCCCGGTAGGTTGCCCGGTGCGCCGGTAGGCGTCTCCGGGAGCCGCCGGCTTCAGTGTGCGAAGTGCCGCGCACCCGTCAGGTACATCGTCACCCCGGCCTCCCGGCAGGCGTCGATGGTCAGTTGGTCGCGCACCGAACCGCCCGGCTGCACAATGGCTTTCACACCCGCGGCGATCAGCTGCTGCGGGCCGTCCGGGAACGGGAAGTAGGCGTCCGACGCCGCGACCGAGCCCGCGGCCCGGTCACCGGCGCGCAGCACCGCCAGATGCACCGCATCGACCCGGTTCACCTGACCCATACCCACCCCCACCGAGGCGCCGTCGTGCGCCAGCAGGATCGCGTTCGACTTCACCGCACGGCAAGAGCGCCAGGCGAATTCGAGATCGGCCAGCGTCGCCTCGTCCGCGGCCTCGCCCGCGACCAGGGTCCACCGGGCGGGATCGTCGCCCTCGGCGTCGACGATGTCGGACCGCTGCAGCAGCGCGCCACCGCTGATCGGCCGCAGTTCGGCGCCGCCGCGGCGGGGCGGCTCGGCGATCAGGATGCGCACATTCTTCTTGCGCTGCAACACTTCCACCGCGCCATCGGCATAGCCGGGAGCCACGATCACCTCGGTGAAGATCTCCGCGACCTGCTCGGCCATCTCGACGGTCACCTCGCGGTTGGCCGCGATCACGCCGCCGAACGCGCTGACCGGATCGCAGGCGTGCGCCTTGCGGTGCGCCTCGGCGATATCGGCGCCCACCGCGATGCCACACGGGTTGGCGTGCTTGACGACCGCCACGGCGGCACCGGCGTGATCCCACGCGGCACGCCAAGCGGCGTCGGAGTCGGTGTAGTTGTTGTACGACATCTCCTTGCCGTGCAACTGCTTCGCCTGCGCCAGGCCGGTGCTGCCGTCGTTGCTCGTGTACAGCGCCGCGGCCTGATGCGGGTTCTCGCCGTAGCGCAGCACCGACGCCCGCGTCCAGGTTCCGCCCAGCCACGCCGGAAGCTGCTGCCCGGCAGCGGGATCGGCCGCCAGGACGCTGGTCATCCAGCTCGCCACCGCGACGTCGTAGCTCGCGGTGTGCTGGAACGCCTTGGCCGCCAGCGTGGTTCGCTCGGCGAAGGTGAAGCCGCCGGACTTCACCGCGGACAGCACGTCGTCGTAGTCGCCGGTGTCGACGACCACGGCCACCGACGGATGGTTCTTGGCCGCCGCGCGCACCATGGACGGGCCGCCGATGTCGATCTGCTCGACACACTCGTCGGGGGTGGCGCCGCCGGCCACGGTCTCGGTGAACGGGTACAGGTTGACCACCACCAGCTCGAACGCCTCGACACCGAGTTCGGTCAGCTGATCGGCATGCTCCTGCTTGCGCAGATCGGCCAGGATGCCGGCGTGCACCCGCGGATGCAGCGTCTTCACCCGGCCGTCCAGGGTCTCCGGAAACCCGGTCAGCTCCTCCACCGGGGTCACCGGGATGCCGGCGTCGGCGATGCGCGTCGCGGTGGATCCGGTGGATACCAGTTCCACGCCGGCCGCGTGCAGCCCGGTGGCGAGCTCGACGAGCCCGGTCTTGTCGTAGACGCTCACCAGCGCCCTGCGAATCACTCGGCGCTCGCCGCGCTCACTCGAGCCGGCTGGTCCCTCGCTGCGCTCACTCGAGTCGGCTGGTCGTTCGCTGCGCTCACCGGAACCGCTTGATCGTTCGCTGCGCTCACTCACTGGCGAACTCGCTCATCTGGGATAACTGCCTTTCGTCCGTCGGAGACTATGCCTCGGGTCGCGACGGCGGCGACCACGTCGACCAGCAGCCGTCGCTCCACAACCTTGATCCGTTCGTGCAGGGTCGCCTCGTCGTCGCCGGGCAGCACCGGCACCGCCTCCTGGGCGAGAATCGGGCCGGTGTCGACACCGGCATCGACCAGATGCACGGTGGAACCGGTCACCCGCACGCCGTAGGCCAGCGCGTCGCGCACCCCGTGCGCGCCCGGGAAGGACGGCAGCAGCGCGGGATGGGTATTGATGATCCGGCCACCGAATCGTTCGAGAAACGCCGGGCCGACGAGCTTCATGAAACCCGCCGACACGACGAGATCCGGCCGGTGGGCGGCCACCGCGTCGGTCAGCGCGCGATCCCAGGCGGCGCGGTCCGGATGGTCCGCCACGGCCGCCAGGAAGTGCGGGACCCCGGCCTGCTCCGCGTGTTCGGTTGCGGCGCAGGCGCGATCGACGCCGACGGCGGCCACGCGCGCCGGATAGCCCGCCTGCCGGGCGGCGTCGAGCAGCGAACGCAGCAGCGAGCCGGCGCCCGAGGCGAGCACGACGACGGTCGCGGGCGCCGTCGGGGGCACCTGCTGGGTTGGCGAGGTCGTCAGCGCTCTACTCCCTGCGTGTCGGGCTGTACAGGAGGCGGCGGCCGCGGAAACCGCCACACAGAGCCTAACGACCGCCCGTTCCGCCGCCCTCGGGCAGGTCCGCCTCCACCACTTCCGCCTCGAGGATGTCGGCGTTCTCGTCCGCACGGTCCCTACTCGAATCGGCGGCGAGGGCGCCCTGCTCCTCCACCAGCTCGCCCTCCACCACATCGGAGTAATCGCGGGGCTCGTCGCCGGTGTCGTAACGGTCGCCCGCGTGGCCGCCGGGCTCGTGGTCGCCGTATGCGTAGTCGCCGTCTCCGTACGCACCCCCTTCGTACGCACCGTCTCCGTAAGTACCGGCTTCGTAGCCACCGTCTTCGTAGGCGCGGTACTCGTAGGCACCGTATTCCTCGTAGGCGCCGTATTCACGGCCGCCGTGCGGATCGTCCGGGTACTCGTCGCCGCGGATTCCGAAATCGTCCGGAGCGGCGGCCGCGTAGTCGTCGAAGGCCGCGGGCCCGACGGCCGGACGGAACCGGCGCACGACCAGCAGGCTCAGATATCCGGGAATCGCCAGCCAGGCGAAGACCAGCAGAACCGACAGCCAGACCGCCGGACCCAGGTATCCGAACGATCCGACCGCCCCGCCCGCCAGGCCGCCGAATACGGCCGTCGCGACTGCCGCCACGCCCGCCGCGGTCAGCGTCGCCCAGGGTGCGCGGAACTCGTCGTACGAGGTCCGGGCGCAATCCAGTCCGCTCAGCACGCCCACCGCCGCCGGCACCACCAGCAGCACCGGCCACCAGCCGGCGGCGGGCCCCGACGGCACCGCGGCCAGGATCGGCAGCGCCGGAACCGGTGCTCCCGCAACGGAGAACAGGCTCAGCGCGCCCTCCCCGATATGGATGTCGGCCCCGGCCAGCAGGCCCACCACGTCGATGGCGACGTTCGGCAGGTATGCCAGCGACAACAGCGTGAGACCGAGCGCGCCGACGACATTGCCCGCCGCGTCGTAGGTGTCGCCGATCCGCGACCAGTGCGCGAGTAAGGAGATCAGGATGAGCGCGGCGGCCGCCGCCAGCAGCCGCAGTAGCGCCCGCCCGGCCGCCCGCACGCCCGGGGCCACCCACCCGGGCAGATAGTCGATGAGGTACTCCCGCAACGGATTCCACCGAGTCGCGATGCCGGCCACCGCGGCGATCAGATGCAGCCCGCCGACCCAGGCGAACGCGGTCAGGGTCGCCGGCGGCTGCAGCGCCACCACGGCCGACGCATCCTCGGCCACGGCCAGGCAGACCGCGGTGATCAGCAGCGGCCCGGACAGCGCGGCGCCCACGATCCAGCCCAGATCGGCGCGCGTCGCATCCGGCTCGACCGCGCGAGCACAGTCGCGGGCGACCAGCCACAACACCAGCGCGGTGGGGACCAGCGGCAGCAGACCGAGCGAGGTCTTGCCGATCACCAGCGGAACCTGATGCACCGCAAGCCATCCCGCCGCGATCGCGCCGGAGGCTCCGGTCATCCCGCTGCCCGCCGCCCACAGCGTGACGAGCACCAGCGCCACAACGGTGAGCATCGCGAAACTGGCCGTCCGGGCGGCGACGAACAGCAGCACCCGGGCCCGATCCGGGCTCAGCGACAGGAATACGTTGTCCTCGGGGTGCGGCGCGCGGCGCCGGTTCGCGTCCGATCCGCCCCTCCCGCGCGGGCGCTCCCGGGGATCGTCCCATCGGACCAGTGAGGATTTCATGACACCGCCTTGCCCATCGCGAACGACGGACACGCCTCGTCGATCCGCCGCCTCACCGTCTCGCGCACGGCACCACCTCGACAGCGGCTCGGCGCCGCCGCGCGCGAGACGCGCTGTGCCGTTGGTTCACTCGCGAGCTCGCCCACAGCACCACCCCGCCGGAAGCTCGGCGCCGCCGTGTGCGGGGCACGCTGCCACCTCGCCGTGGGCGGCACCACCGTGCGTGTCGATGGTTCGCTCGCAAGCTCGGTCACGAGACCCCAGCGTGACACCTCGACGTGCGTCGGCGGGTCAGGCGCGCCGCTTACGGGCGCGACCGGACGCGCCGACGCACGACCGGGTTGTTACTTCTGCTCGTCCTCGGGGCGGAATGCCTTGGTGGCGTCGGCGGCCGGGTTGGCCGCCTGGCTCTCCCCGAACGGCTGGGCCTGCCCGCTCTGCCCGGCCCCGCTCTGCCCGGCCTGACCGCCCTGGCCGAAGCTCAGCCCACCGTACTGCTGGCCCGATTGCTGACCCGGCTGCGTGCCGATGTGCTGCGTGGCGTTCTCGTCACCGGTCGGCTGCTGCGGGCGCTGCTGCTGCGCGCCGTACGCCGACTGTCCGCCCGGCTGCGCGCCGTAGCCCTGCTGGTACTGCTGGCCCCCCGGCTGCTGGCCCTGGCCATAGGACGGCTGCTGACCGTACTGGGCCTGGCCCGGCTGGGCATACGCCTGCTGGCCGTATTGACCGTACGACTGCTGCTGCCCCGGCTGCGCCTGACCGTAGCCCTGCTGACCGTACTGGCCGTAGGCCTGCTGGCCCGGCTGACCGTAGGACGGCTGCTGCCCCGGCTGGCCCTGACCATAGGGCTGCTGGCCGTAACCGGCCGCACCGCCGAAGCCCGCGGCCGCCGGCTTGGGCGCCGGCACCGACAGGATGTCGGCCTCGAACAGCAGCGCGGCCACCGCGGCCGCCGTCTGCACCAGGCCCAGGAACAGCACCACCCAGGCGCCCCACGCCAGGCCGACCTCACCGGGCAGGCTGAACGACTGGACCGCCAGCCCCAGGAAGCCGGCCGCGCTCGCCGCCGCGGCGGCACCGACCCAGCTCTGCTTGTGCAGCAGCGAGACGCCCGCCAGCAGCCCGCCGAGCAGCAGGAACACCAGCAGCGGGGAAATGCCGACCGCCTTGAAGAAGGTCTCCGACTGCTCCTCGGTCCGCACTCCCATGCCGAGGTCTTGGGCCTTCTGGGTGGCGAAGGTGGTGAACCCCAGCACGAAGTTGATGACGCCCAGCGCGGCGACACCCACCGTCAGAAAGAACGGCAGCCCTTTGGCAGCACCCCCACCACTCGATTCCGAGGTGCCGGATCCAGCACCGGCAGCGCCTCCCGGCTGGCTGAAGCTGGGCGCGGAGGAGGGCGTCGGTGCGGGCGCGTTGTACCCGGAGCCCCCGGTCGGGTATGACATTCGTCGTCTCCTATCGAGTCCTTCATGGTCTACACGGCTGGATGTGCCCTCACTGACGCTACTGCAATCGAGCGTCCTGGTCACGGCCACCGCGTCCCGGCCGATGCTCGCAGATTTCCGATGAACTCGCCGCCCACCCGAATCCGTGATGCGCGGGAGACGAACGGAGATATTCGGATGGACCTGAACGAGATGTTCTGCACGGCGGTACGGACGCTGGGCCTGTGCCATGTACTGCCCGCACCGTAACCCCCTGTGCCACACGCACCGTCACGGCGAGGGCCACACGCACCGTCACGGCGAGGGCCACACGCACCGTCACGGCGAGGGCCACACGCACCGTCACGGCGAGGGCCACACGCACCGTCACGGCGAGGGCCGCCTTCCCTCGGGAAGGCGGCCCTCGTAGGTAGCCGTGGATCAGGCGGTGCGCCGACCTGGAATCAGGCAGTGACGCCGGTGCCTGGAATCAGGCGGTGACGCTGGCCTGCTCCAGGATCGCGCGGGCCAGGGCGGCGGTCTCGGACGGCGTCTTGCCGACCTTCACGCCCGCGGCCTCCAGCGCTTCCTTCTTCGCCGCGGCGGTGCCCGACGAACCGGAGACGATGGCGCCGGCGTGGCCCATGGTCTTGCCCTCGGGGGCGGTGAAGCCCGCGACGTAGCCGACGACCGGCTTGGTCACGTTCTCCTTGATGTAGGCCGCGGCCCGCTCCTCGGCGTCGCCGCCGATCTCGCCGATCATGACGATCAGCTTGGTCTCCGGATCCTTCTCGAACGCCGCGATGGCGTCGATGTGGGTGGTGCCGATGACCGGGTCGCCGCCGATGCCGATGGAGGTCGAGAAGCCGAAATCGCGCAGCTCGTACATCATCTGGTAGGTCAGCGTGCCGGACTTGGAGACCAGGCCGATCGGGCCCTTGCCGGTGATGTTGGCCGGAGTGATGCCGACCAGCGCCTCACCCGGGGTGATGACACCGGGGCAGTTGGGGCCGATGATCCGGGTCTTGCTGCCCTTCTCCACGTTGTAGGCCCACGCGTAGGCGGTGTCCTGCACCGGGATGCCCTCGGTGATGACGACCAGCAGCGGGATCTCGGCGTCGATGGCCTCGATGATCGCGTCCTTGGCGAACTTCGGCGGCACGAAGGCGATCGACACGTCGGCGCCGGTCTCCTTGATGGCCTCGGCGACGCCGCCGAACACGGGCAGCTCGACGGCGTCGCCGTCCTTGCCGGTGTGCGAGACGGTGGTGCCGGCCTTGCGGGCGTTGACGCCGCCGACGACCTGGGTGCCGGCCTTCAGCATCAGCGCGGTGTGCTTGGTGCCCTCGCCGCCCGTGATGCCCTGGACGATGACCTTGGAGTCCTTGTTCAGGAAGATAGACATTGTTGTTTCGTCCTTTACTTGGCAGCAGCCAGTTCGGCGGCCTTGTCGGCGCCTTCGTCCATTGTCTGCGCCAGCGTCACCAACGGGTGGTTGGCGTCGGCGAGAATCTTGCGGCCTTCCTCGACGCGGTTGCCGTCGAGGCGGACGACCAGCGGCTTGTTGGCCTCGCCGCCCAGGATCTCCAGGGCCTTCACGATGCCGTTCGCCACGGCGTCGCACGCGGTGATGCCGCCGAACACGTTCACGAACACGCTCTTGACCTGGCCGTCGTTCAGGATGACGTCCAGGCCGTTGGCCATCACCTCGGCCGATGCGCCGCCGCCGATGTCCAGGAAGTTGGCGGGCTTCACGCCGCTGTGGTTCTCGCCGGCGTAGGCGACCACGTCCAGGGTCGACATGACCAGGCCGGCGCCGTTGCCGATGATGCCGACCTCGCCGTCGAGCTTGACGTAGTTGAGATCGTTCTCCTTGGCCTTCAGCTCCAGCGGATCGGTGGCGTCCTTGTCCGCGAACGCCTCGTGGTCCGGGTGCCGGAAGTCGGCGTTCTCGTCCAGGGTGATCTTGCCGTCGAGCGCCAGGATCTCGTTGTCCGGCGTGCGGACCAGCGGGTTCACCTCGACCAGGGTGGCGTCCTCGTTGACGAACACCTCCCACAGCTTCTGGATGGTGACCGCCGCGGCATCCAGAATGTCCTCCGGCAGGTGGCCCTGCTCGGCGATCGAGCGCGCGAACGCCAGGTCCACACCCTTGACCGCGTCGATCGACACCTTGGCCAGGCGATCGGGCTTGGTGGCGGCCACCTCTTCGATTTCCATGCCGCCCTCGACCGAGCACATGGCCAGATAGGTGCGGTTGGCACGATCGAGCAGGAAGGAGATGTAGTACTCCGAGGCGATGTCCTTGGCCTCGGCGACCAGGATCTTCTTGGTGATGTGGCCCTTGATGTCCAGGCCCAGGATGTTGGAGGCGTGGGTGAAGGCGTCGTCGGGGGTCGCGGCGTACTTCACGCCGCCGGCCTTGCCGCGGCCACCGACCTTGACCTGCGACTTGATCATCACAGGCTTGCCGATTTCAGTCGCGATCGCACGAGCGTCCTCGGCCGAGTCCGTGACCCGGCCTTCCGACGAAGGCACTCCGTGCTTCACGAAGAGCTCCTTCGCCTGATATTCGAAGAGATCCATGTACTCACCGTCTCGTCTGCGTTGTTCGTGACAACGACTTTGTTGGCGGCCCGTCGTCGGGGGCGGGTCGGGTCGGACTCTAATCAGTCACGGGGACGGGAAATCAGCCGCATACAGCCTAAGTGGCACAGGTCACGGGGCCGCGTACCGGGCGGCAAAACCGCTGGCCAACCTACTGGCGAGTAGCTTGCCGGTGCCGCGCCAGGTCGGGCCGGACAAGCCCGGAAAGGGCAGCCGAAAACGACGCACTGTCGTCGAATAAGCTCGCAATCCTGCCCAGCCGCCGGTGAGATATTCCTGGCAAATCTCGTGATCAATCTCACATGTCAGAACAGGGTGGTCACAGCGCTTGCCGAGCCGCAATCGTTTCGTTACCGTCGATGCGGTCGATGTCACAGCACGGTCACGACGTCGCCGGGAACAAATCGGCCCGGCACGGTAGATTGCGTAACCACGGTGGGGCTCGGAGACGACACAGGAGGACGGCAGGCTTGTTGCAGCACAGCGCTCCGCAGGTAGAGAGCCGCTCCGCAGACGACCCGTCCACCGCATCGCAGTACTCCCGGCCGGAACCCCGCCGATGAGCGCCGACCCGTATCGCCAGGGACATCGCGCGCAGTCCGCGCGGCGTTATCGCCAGGACGGCGATTCGTTCGACGGCCACTCGCACCCCGGCGATTTCGATGCGTTCGGCGGGTACGGCGGCGCCGCACCCGCGCGGACAGCGGCCTGGGGTACTCCGGCCGCCGCCGGGTGGAACCATTCCCCGGCCGGAAACGCCTGGGACGCACCGTCGTCCGGGTCCGCAAAGTGGGAAGCCTGGGATTCACCGGCGCACGCCGACTGGGATTCACCGGCACGCGCAGGCGAGGCCGAGCACGGCGACTACGACTATCCCGCCACCGATGACGAGCCGTACGACCGCCCGCTCGACGCGGGCTGGCCGCGCACCGATCCCGGCTTCGGCGTGCCGACCACCGCCGTCGCGCGGCCGAGCCGGATCGATGCCCGCCGCGCCGGCGCCCATCGCATGCCCGCACCGCCGACCGCGCTCAAGGGCCGGGCGGCCGTCGTGGCGGTCGCCGCCGGTGCCGTCGTGGCGGCCGGGCAGGCGACCATGCAGTCGTCCGCGCAGAGCCCGTCCTCGACCACGGACTATCAGGCCGACGGCAAGGTGCACGAGATCGCGGCACAGTCGGTGAGCACCGCCGATCCGGCCGCCGCCGGGTCGAAGTCCTCGCAGCTGGTCAACGTCGCTCCCGTGACCGATATAAGCCAGTTCAGCGATATCCTCCAGCACGGCAAGGAGTTCGCCGACGGCCTGGCCGCACAGGAGGCCGCCAAGCTCCGTCCGCTGTTCACCCAGTTCGCCTACGGGAACTACACGTCCGGGTACGGATACCGCTGGGGCGCACTGCACGGGGGCGTCGATATCGCCGCCCCCATCGGCACGCCCATCTACGCCGTCGAAGACGGCACGGTGATCGACGCCGGGCCGGCGTCCGGATTCGGGATGTGGGTGCGGTTGCGGCACGAGGACGGCACCGTGACCGTATACGGGCACGTGAACACCACGACGGTCAGCGTCGGGCAGCAGGTCATGGCCGGCGATCAGATCGCCACGGTCGGCAACCGCGGCTTCTCCACGGGTCCACACTGCCATTTCGAGGTGCACCCCAACGGTGGCGGGCCGATCGATCCGACCCCCTGGCTGGCATCGCGCGGGATCTCCCTCGGCCCCGAACGCGACTGACCGATGAGCCCGGCGCGACCGACCATCGGACTCGAACGCGATCGCCCCGCCAATCGGTACGACCTGTAGTCGGCCCGAGCACGATCAGCCCTCGCACCCGGTACGACCGGGACAGTGGAGGCCCGACGCGACCAACTCGTGAACCCCCTCGACTCACAGTCGGCCCCGGACTTACGCACGCGCTCGGAATTGCGCACCCGTGAGCCGACCGGACGGATTCCACTCGGCCCGTACGGTTTCCGCATTCGGTACAGACTCCGTCGGCTCGTGCAGGGTTCCTGTGTCCGGTACGGGCTCCTCCCGTCGTACGCTTCCGTACCGGTACGGATCTTCGGTCCGTACCGGGTCCGGTATTCGGCGCACTACAGCTTGATGAGGGTGCGGCTGTACTGCGGGATCAGGCGGATCTTGCCTGCGGTCCCGAAATCGATGGTGACCGTGGCGAGAGAACCGAATCCCTCGGCGGCGACCACTCGGCCCATACCGTACTTGTCGTCGCTCACGCGGTCGCCGACGGCGAGCACCAGATCGGTGTTGTTGCGCTTACCGGTGCCGCCGGGGGCCGGGCGGCGCGGACCGCGCTCGCGAATGCCCGGGCGCTGATCGGCCCAGCCGTCCCCGCGCGTCCAATCGCGTTCCATGCCGTCGTCGTCGCCGCGGCGGCGGAAACCGCGGGACCCGGACGACGCGGCGGGCTCGAGTCGCTGCCATTCCAGCAGGTGGTCCGGAATCTCCTGGAGGAAGCGCGATTCCGGATTCGACACCGCCTGTCCCCAGCCCGACCGCACCACCGCGCGGGTGAGATACAGCCGGCGGCGGGCACGGGTGAGGCCGACATACGCCAGGCGGCGCTCCTCGGCCAGTTCGGCCGGATCGCCCAGGGCCCGCATATGCGGGAACTGGCCGTCCTCCCAGCCGGTGACGAAGACGACCGGGAACTCCAGGCCCTTGGCGGTGTGCAAGGTCATCAGCGTGACCACGCCCGAGCCCTCGTCGGGGATCTGGTCGGTGTCGGCTACCAGCGACACCCGCTCCAAGAAGGCCGCCAGCGAGCCCGGTTCCGGCTCGCCCTCCGCGGGCTCCGGCACCAGGCCCTCGGCCCGGGCGGCCTCCACGTCGTTGCGTGCCTCGGCGCTGAACTCCCGTGCGACGCTGACCAATTCGTTCAGGTTGTCCAGGCGGGCGCCGTCCTGCGGATCGTCCGAGGCCTCCAGTTCGGCGCGGTAGCCGGTGCGGTCCAGGACGGCGTCGACCACGTTGCCGACATCCGGGAATTCGAGATCCTCCTGGGTGCCGGCCGCCCGGATCTCGTCCAGCAGGTCCATGAATCCGGTGATGGCCCGCTGCGCGCGGGTGTTCAACAGGGCCACCTTGCCGTCGGCGGCATCGCGCAGCGCCGCGGCGAATCCGATATCGCGCTGTTCGGCGTGGACCGCCACGCAGGCCTCGGCGCGGTCGCCGATGCCGCGGCGCGGGGTGTTGAGGATGCGGCGCATGCTCACCGCATCGTCCGGATTCTCCAGCACGCGCAGGTAGGCGACGATATCGCGAATCTCCTTGCGCTCGTAGAAACGGACGCCGCCGACCACCTTGTAGGGCAGCCCCATCCGGATGAAGATCTCCTCCAGCGCGCGGGAGTTGTTGTTGGTGCGGTAGAACACCGCGACATCGCCGTAGGTGTAATCGCCCTCGTCGATCAGGCGGTCGATCTCGCGGGCCACGAACGAGGCCTCGTCGTGCTCGTTGTCGGCGACGTAGCCGACGATCAGGTCGCCCTCGCCGGAATCGGTCCACAGCCTCTTCTCGCGGCGGCCCTCGTTCTTGGCGATCAGCGCGTTGGCGGCGGACAGGATGTGCTGGGTGGAGCGGTAGTTCTGTTCCAGCAGAATGGTTTCCGCATCCGGGAAGTCGCGCTCGAACTCCTCGATATTGCGGATGGTGGCGCCGCGGAAGGCGTAGATGGACTGGTCGGCATCGCCGACCACGCACAGTTCGCTGGGCGGGACGGCGTCTGCGCGCCGGACCGGGGCGAAATCCGGATCGGCGGCGCTCGCCCCGGCGTCGGCGTCGTCGAGGTCGGGCCCCAGGTGGTGCCCGACCAGCTCCCGGACCAGCACGTACTGCGCATGGTTGGTGTCCTGGTACTCGTCGACCAGGACGTGCCGGAACCGGCGGCGATAGTACTCGGCCACCTGCGGGTGGTTCTGCAGCAGCGCCACCGTCTCGCCGATCAGGTCGTCGAAATCCAGCGCGTTGGCCGCGCGCAGCCGGCGCTGGTACTCGGTGTAGACGTCGGCGACGATGCCGGGCAGCTCGCTCTCGTCGGATTCGGCGTCGGCCGCGGCGGTTTCGGGATCGGTGAGTTCGTTCTTGAGATTCGAGATGGCGGTGGACAGCAGGCGCGGCGAGTACTTCTTGGCGTCCAGGCCCAGGTCGCGGACGATCATGGCCAGCAGGCGGCGCGAGTCGTCGGCGTCGTAGATCGAGAAGTTCGAGTTCAGGCCCGGCACGAGCGCGGCCTGGGTGCGCAGAATCCGCACGCAGCTGGCGTGGAACGTCGACACCCACATGCTGGCGGCGCGCGGGCCGACCAGTTCGGTCACCCGCTCGCGCATCTCGGCGGCGGCCTTGTTGGTGAAGGTGATCGCCAGGATCTGGCCCGGCGTCACGCCGCGGGCGGCCAGCAGGTAGGCGATGCGGCGGGTGAGCACGGCCGTCTTGCCCGAACCCGCCCCCGCGACGATCAGCAGCGGGGCGCCGGTGTGCACCACCGCGGACCGCTGCTGCGGATTCAGGCCCTCGAGTAGGTGTTCCACCTGATCCGCCGGCTGCTCGGCGCGCCTGCCGGAACCCGGCGACCGCCGGCTCCGCTCATCGCCCCGGGCCTGCTCCGGGTGTTCGGAAGGGGTGCGGTCCGAGGCTGTGCGCTCCGAGGCGGTGCGCGGTGTGTCGGCCGTCGTGCGCGTCGTGTCAGCCACCGTCGTCTCCATCGTCCATCCACGCTACCGGCGGGCACCGACATCCTGTAGTCCGGCGGCCTTCTCGTGCCCCGATACGGCGGCTCGTGCCCCCGATATGAAAGCCTCGGAACAAGAATTGTTTGGCTCACCTTCGGGCCCGTGGCACACTGGCCACATGACCAGCGCTCTCGCGTCCCGTGCTGTCCGGCTGATCACTGGCTATCGTGGTCATCGACCTCGCACCTGAGCGCACCATTCGACGGGGGGACAATGAAGGACCCGCTGGGTCTGTTTCACGGTGAAGGAACCGATCGGTAACGGGGCGGGGCCGCCTGCCGATCGAAGTTCTGACACGAGGAGAGAACGTATGAGTACCTCAACCGAGCCGATCGACCAGCCCGCGGCCGGGTCCGATTCCGCGCTGCCCAGCAGCGAGGCGGAGATCGAGAAGCTCCGCAAGGAAATCGACCGGCTCGACGCCGAGATCCTGGCCGCGATCAAGCGGCGCACCGAGGTCTCGCGGATCATCGGCCGCACCCGGATGGCCAACGGCGGCCCGCGCCTGGTGCACTCCCGCGAGATGAAGGTGCTGGAGCGCTTCAGCGAACTCGGCCAGGAGGGCCACACCCTCGCCATGCTGCTGCTGCGCCTCGGGCGCGGCCGCCTCGGTCACTGACCGACCCCAGACACGCGGCGTTCGACGAGCACCGCTTCCCCAGGCCGCCCCGGGTGATGTTGCCCCGGGGCGGCCGTTTGTTTCCGGGCCCGGCGACGCGCGAATCGATGCCGCGCCGGAAGCGGAGTCGTAGCCGAATGCGAATCGAGAACGGCTTCGGCGCGACGATCTACCGTACGCACCGAGAACTCGTTCGCAGTCGGATCATGCTCGCCGAGTTGGCAGCGAAATCCGGCGTCCGGCTCGCGTCGGATGAGGCGGTGGACACCGTGCTCGAAAAACGTAGCCGACCGGACCGGTGGGGCTCGGGCCTGCCGAGCCCCTCTACGGGAGGGCGATGTACTTGGTGGAGAGGTATTCGTCGATGCCTTCGAAGCCGCCCTCGCGGCCGAAGCCGGAGGCCTTGACGCCGCCGAAGGGGGCGGCGGGGTCGGAGATGACGCCGCGGTTGATGCCGACCATGCCCGACTCCAGACCCTCGGCGATGCGCAGGGCGCGGTCCAGGTCGCGGGTGTAGGCGTAGGCGACCAGGCCGAATTCGGTGTCGTTCGCGGCGGCCAGGCCCTCCTCCTCGGTGTCGAAGCCGACGATCGGGGCGACCGGCCCGAACACCTCCTCGCGCAGGATGCGCGCCGACGCGGGCACGTCGGACAGGATCGTCGCCGGGTAGTAGTACCCCGGGCCGCTGGGGGCCTTGCCGCCGATGGCGACCTGCGCGCCCTTGGCGACCGCGTCGTCGACCAGTTCGGTGACGGTGTCGAGCTGGGCCTGGTTGATCAGCGGGCCGAGCGTGGTGGCCGGGTCGCTGCCCGGGCCGAGCGCCACCTCGCTCATGGCGGCGGCGAACTTCTCGGTGAACTCGGCACGCACCGAGTTGTGCACGTGGAACCGGTTGGCGGCGGTGCACGCCTCGCCGCCGTTGCGCAGCTTGGCCAGCATGGCGCCGGTGACCGCGGCATCGACGTCGGCGTCGTCGAACACCACGAACGGGGCGTTGCCGCCCAGCTCCATCGACGTGCGCAGCAGGCCGTGCGCGGACTTCTCCACCAGCGTGCGGCCGACCTCGGTAGAACCGGTGAACGTCAGCTTGCGCAGGCGCGGATCGGTGAGCAGCGGCTCGGTGACGGCGCCGGAGCGGCTGCTGGTGATCACCGAAAGCACACCGTCGGGCAGGCCGGCCTCGGCGCACAGCCGGGCCAGCAGCAGCATGGTCAGCGGGGTCGCCGAGGCCGGTTTGACGATCATGGTGCAGCCGGCCGCCAGGGCCGGGCCGATCTTGCGGGTGCCCATGGCGAGCGGGAAGTTCCACGGCGTGATCGCCAGGCACGGCCCGACCGGCTGCTTGTGCACCACGATGCGGCCGGTGCCGGTGGGCGCGGTCTGGTAGCGGCCGTGGATGCGGGCGGCCTCCTCGCTGAACCAGCGGAAGAACTCGGCGCCGTAGCGCACCTCGTTGCGGCTCTCCTGCAGCGCCTTACCCATTTCCAGGGTCATCAGCAGGGCGAAGTCCTCGGTATGCTCGATGATCCGCTCGTACACCGCGCGCAGGATCTCCGCTCGATCGCGGGCCGTGGTGGCGGCCCACTCGTCCTGCGCCGCGACGGCGGCATCCAGGGCGCGCACCGCGTCGGCCGGGGCGGCGTCGGCGACGTGCGTCAGCGGCTCACCCGTCGCCGGATTCTCGACCGGAAATCTCGCGCCACCGGTGGCATCCACCGGCCCGCCGATCCAGAGCTGTGTGGGGACGGAATCGAGGAGTTCACGTTCGGACACCATGATCTCCAGCCTATGCCCGCCTCGCCCACCCGTCCGCCATGCCGGAATACTCGCCCGTGCGCCGCCCGTCACCGCCCGCTCGCACCGCTTGCCACCCAGCTCGCGGGATCCCAGCCGAACATCCGGGACACCGACGCGCACGGAGATCCGCGGCGGCCACCCGTCCGGCGATAAGAGGCACGGTCGACCAGGCGGATGACGGAACGCCCGCCCAGGGGGACAGACCACCGCACGATGCTGCCGTGAGTGGTTACCCCGACCCGGGTTTCCCGGCGAGAAGTGTCGCGCGGCGGCGGCATCACTACATATGACCGCCTCGGGGGCGCAGACAGGTAGTGTCGGCCGACCCGTGCAGCCGGCGACATCACCGCGCATGGGTGCCGTAGGGGGCGCGGGCAAGTAGTGTCGGCCGACCGTGCAGCCGGCGACATCACCGCGCATGGGTGCCGTAGGGGGCGCGGGCAAGTAGTGTCGGCGGATGTGAGCAGCGACATCACCGCGACGGCGGTTTGGCGGAAACTGCGCGAGCATCATGCGGACATGGCCGGTCGGCATATTCGTGATCTCTTTGCCGATGATCCGGAGCGGGGGCGGGAACTGACCGTCCGGGTCGCCGATCTGCACATCGACTTCAGCAAGCATCGCGTCGGGCGCGAGACCCTGGATCTGCTGGTCGAACTGGCGGAGGCCGCCGGGGTCGCGCAGCGGCGCGACGCGATGTTCCGCGGCGACCACATCAATACCTCGGAGGATCGCGCGGTCGGGCATACCGCGCTGCGGCTGCCGCCGGGCGAGTCGGTGACCATCGACGGCACCGACGCCGGCGCCGAGGTGCACGACATCCTGCGCCGCATGGGCGAATTCACCGACGCGGTGCGGTCCGGGCAGTGGCGCGGCGCCACCGGCGAGCGCATTCATACGGTGGTGAACATCGGCATCGGCGGCTCCGACCTCGGGCCGGTGATGGTGCACCAGGCGCTGCGCCATTACGCCGACGCCGGGGTCTCGGCGCGGTTCGTCTCCAATATCGATCCCGCGGATCTGACCGCGAAACTTACCGGCCTCGACCCGGCGACGACGCTGTTCATCGTTGCGTCCAAGACGTTTTCGACGCTGGAGACGCTCACCAACGCGACCGCCGCGCGCCGCTGGCTGGTGGCGGCGCTCGGCGAGGACGCGGTCGCCAAGCATTTCGTCGCGGTGTCCACGAATGCCGAGCGGGTGGCGGCCTTCGGCATCGACACCGCGAACATGTTCGGTTTCTGGGATTGGGTCGGCGGGCGCTATTCGGTCGATTCGGCGATCGGGCTGTCGGTGATGGCGACCGTCGGCAAGGAGCGGTTCGCCGAGTTCCTGGCCGGAATGCACAGCGTGGACGAGCATTTCCGGTCCGCTCCCCTGGCGGCCAACGCGCCGGTGCTGCTGGGCCTGATCGGGGTCTGGTACTCGAACTTCTTCGGCGCGGAATCGCGTGCGGTGCTGCCGTATTCGAACGATCTGGCCCGGTTCCCGGCGTATCTGCAGCAGCTGACAATGGAGTCGAACGGCAAGTCGGTCCGCACCGACGGCAGTCCGGTCGGCACGTCCACCGGGGAGATCTTCTGGGGCGAGCCGGGCACCAACGGGCAGCACGCCTTCTACCAGCTGCTGCATCAGGGCACGCGGCTGATTCCGGCCGATTTCATCGGATTCGCGCAGCCCACCGACGATCTGCCGACCCGCGACGGCACCGGCAGCATGCACGACATCCTGATGAGCAACCTGTTCGCGCAGACCCAGGTGCTGGCGTTCGGCAAGACGGCCGAGGAGATCGCCGCCGAGGGCACCGACCCGAAGCTGGTGCCGCACAAGGTGATGCCGGGCAACCGGCCGACGACCACGATCCTGGCTCCCCGGCTCACGCCGTCGGTGGTCGGGCAGCTCATCGCGCTCTACGAACATCAGGTGTTCGTCGAGGGCGCCGTCTGGGGGATCGACAGCTTCGACCAATGGGGCGTGGAGCTGGGTAAGCAGCAGGCGCTGGCGCTGGAACCGCTGCTCACCGCCGCGGAAGATCCCGCACCGCAATCGGATTCGTCCACCGACGCGCTGATCCGGTGGTACCGCGAGAATCGGTGAGCGGCGAGCGACTCGGTCGCGCCGGGCCGGGCACGGGCATGCGGAGTGATCGGAAGCACCGAGTGGAGGGGGCGGAAGACCCTGCCTCGCACCGTTGTCCGGAGGTACCGTCGCGATCATGACCTCGCTCGCGCAACATTTGCTGTGGTTTCTGCCGATGCTGTGGCTCGGCATGGTGTTGGCGATCTCGTTCCTGGAGGCGCCGCTGAAGTTCCGGGCGCCGGGGGTCACGCTCGCGCTCGGGCTCGGCATCGGCCGGTTGGTGTTCCGGGCGCTGAACATCGCCGAGACGGTGCTCGCGGTCCTGCTCGTGGTGTCCGCGCTCGTCGTCGGCCCGTCGGGCGCCACCTGGGGTTGGCTGTTGGCCGCCGGGGTCGTGCTGGCCGTGCAGGTGCTCGTCGTCCGGCCGCCGCTGACCCGCCGGTCGGATCGCGTGCTGGCGGGCGAGGACGGGCCGCGGTCCACCGCGCATTACTGGTACATCGGCTTCGAGGTGGCGAAGGTGGTCGCGCTGATCGGCACGGCCGTCGCGGCGGCGCCCTGACCGGGCCGCCGCCGAATCACTCGGTCCGCAAACGAATTACGCGGTCCGACAGTCGAATCGCTCGGTCCGACAGAATCGCTCGGTCTAGCAGTCGAATCGCTTGGTCCGGAACCCGAATGGCTGAGGGGCAGGTAGCGGAATCGGTCAGTCCCGCAGTAGAACGACCAGCGCCTCGTCGAGCGACGGATAACGGAATCGTTCAGTCCGGCAGCAGATCGGCCAGCGCCTCATCGAGCGACGGATAACGGAATCGGAATCCGGTGTGCGGCAGAACTTCCGAGGTAGCGTGGCGTCCGGTGTAGCCGAGGGCGGGATCGGTGCGCAGCAGCGCCGCACCCAGCTTCAGGACCGGAATCGGCGTGGGTAGCGCGGGCGGGCGCCGCAGCCGGCGCCGCAGGACCCGCATCAGGTCGCGGTTACGCACCGGGAAATCCGTTGCCGCTACGAGGATTCCGTCGGGCAGTGTGACTTCCGGGTCGAGGCCCAGTCCGGCGCGGACGAGGGCCAGCCAGTCCTCGACGTGAATCCAGCTGAACCACTGGTCGCCCCGGCCGATGCGGCCGCCCAGGCCCATGCGCGTGAGCCCGGTCAGGCGCTGTAGCGCGGGCGCCTCCGGATCCAGGACGATCGAGGTGCGCAGCACGATCCGGTGATCGGCAACGGCGCCCGCGAAGGCCCGCTCCCACGGCTCGGCGACACCGGTCATCTGCGGCAGGCCCACGGGCAGCGACGTCGTTTCCGTGCAGTGGGTCTCGCCGGCGTCGGACCAGATGGCGGTGGTACTCGCCTGGATCCAGGAGGTGATCGGGCGATCCAGCGTCTTCGAGGCAGCCACCAGGGCGGCGGTGGGATCGACACGGCTGCTGCGCAATTCGTCGATATTGCGGGTGGTCGGCGGGCAGTCGACGAGTTTGCCGGCCAGGTTGATCAGGACGGTCGGGCCCGGATTCCGCAGCGCACCCACCCAATCCCCGACGCTGCGGCCGTCCCATTCGACCTGAGTGAACGGCACGGCCGGATTCGATCGCCGGGTCAGGATGGTGACGCGGTGGCCGCGACAGGTCAGATCCGCGGCGATAGTGCGCCCCAAAGACCCACTGCCACCGGCGATTACGACATTCAGCGCGGCCTCGTCGGGTACGATTCCGGCCAGCCGCGCGAGCCGGGCGAACCCCACGCGCGCCCCGGCCTGCAAGCGGGCCCCCACGATCCGCCAGAAGATCGGCGCCGTGGCGCCGGTCAGGCACACTCGCTGGGTGAGATCGCAACCGCCGTCGCGCGGGGCCAGCGTCCAGTCGACCGTGAGGTTTCCGGCGGGCTCGGGTTGCTCGATGACCAACCTGCGGTTCGGTTCGAACGCCGAGAGGACGAACGGTTTCGCCAGGCGGCCGTGCACCCGGGATGCCATTCCGCTCGGCAGGTAATCACCGGTGACGCCTGCTCCGGGCGGGCCGTGCAGCGTCACGGAGGCGACGGCTGGGTTCCATTCCGGCCAACGCCGCGGGTCGGCCAGCACGGCCCACAGCCGCTCCGCCGACAGCGCGACGAACTGGGTGTACTCCGTTGTACGAGCCATATCCGGACGCTAACCCCAGGCGTCGCACACCGGAAGCGTGTGCTTGCTCACCGAGTCTCGGTGCGCGGTTCCGCGCGGGTCTCGGTGCGCGGCTCCACGCGGGCGGGACCGCCTCGCGGGAACCCGGCTGCCGGCGCCGGTGTATAGGCCCCGAACACGGTGGCACCGGCGCGACCGCTGCCGAAACTCGGGGCATGTGCGTGGGCGCCTTCGGCGGTAGACATGTACTCGGGAGGAACTCATATCGGGAGGGACCATGTCCACGATCTTTCGCGCCGCCGTGCCACAGCCCGCGTCGACCAGCGAGCTGGGACCGCTGGAGAATCTGCCCGGAACCTGGATGGGGACCGGATTCAGCCTGGCCGAACTGCCCGACCACGAAGGTGGTTCGCCATTCTTTCTGCGGCTCAACGCCACTCAGGAGACACTGACCTTCACCGAGATCGGCGCACCGATCCTGAACCGGGGAAATCTCCAGGACGACATCGTCTTTCGCGGTGTGCACTACTTGCAGCAGATCGCCGACGCGCAGACCGGCGAGGCGCTACACGTGGAGAACGGTATGTGGCTGTACGTTCCGGCCACGTCGGTGCCGCCGTCCGGGCCGACCCTGGTCCGGATGGCCGACATCCCGCACGGCGACTCGTTCATGGCGCAGGGCGCACCCGTGGCGGATGTGCCCGGCGCACCGGAGATTCCGCCGCTGGATTCCACGCCGAACGGGTCGGTGTTCGGTGACGGGTACTTCCCGCCGCCTGGAACCGAGCTTCCGCCGGGAATTCCGGACGAGGCGCTGCGCGACCCCGCCGTGCTGCTGCGCCGGGCGCTGAAGGAACAGACGGTGCTCAACACCACCACGCTGGACGTGCGGACCGGCCCCGACGACGTCCGCAATATCGGCTTCGTCGTCGAGAACGCGAACGCGACGTCGGTGCGGGCCGCCCTGTGGATCGAGACCGTGCGGCGACCGGACGGCACCGAAACCCTGCAACTGCAGTACAGCCAGCATTCGATTCTGCGGTTCCCGGCGGGGCCCCGGCCCGATCCGGCGAAGCAGATCGACTGGCCGCACATTCAGGTCGCCACCTTGATCAAGCAGTAGCGGCCCGGAATACGATCCCGCGTCACCCGCACAACGGCGAGCAAGCTCGCGCGCGGTAGACCCGGGAGCTGTCAGGGCGCACCGCAACCGGACCCGGCGACCATAGAGCACCCGGGCCTACACGTGGGCGCGCTCGAGGATTGCCGCGGTATCGGCGCCGGTGGGGAGGGTACCGAAGGCGATTCCCCAGTCACCGCCGAATCTGGTGGCGCAGAACGCGTCCGCCACCGCCGCGTGGCCGTGCCGGACCAGCTGGGCACCCTGCAGCACCAGGGCCATCAGCTCGACGACGCGGCGCGCGCGGTACTCGATGTCGGACAGGTCGGTGAGCTCCTTGCCGATCCGGTCGATCGCGTCGTCCAGGTAATGGTTGCCGCCGCGGGCCAGCGACACCTCCGCGAAGTACGCCTCGACCGATTCCGGCTGACGGCCCATGGCGCGCAACGCATCCAGCGCGGCGACATTGCCCGAACCCTCCCAGATCGACATCAGCGGCGCCTCGCGGTAGAGCCTGGGCATTCCGGATTCCTCGACATATCCGTTGCCGCCCAGGCATTCCAGCGCCTCGGCCGCGTGCACCGGCGCCCGCTTGCAAACCCAGTACTTGGTGACCGCCAACGCGATCCGGCGCAGCGCCGCCTCGGCGGGATCGTCGGCCGCGCGGTCGGTGGCACCGGCCAAGCGCATCATCACCGTTGTCGCGGCGTCGGATTCGATGACCAGGTCGGCAAGCACATTGCGCATGGCGGGCTGGTCGATCAGCTTGGCGCCGAAAACATCTCGATGGCGGGCATGGTGTACGGCATGCACGACACCCGCCCGCATCCCGGTGGCCGACCCGATCACGCAGTCCAGCCTGGTCATATTGACCATCTCGATGATGGTCTTCACGCCGGCGCCCTCCGCGCCTACCAGCCAGCCGACCGCATTCTCGTATTCGATCTCGGAGGAGGCATTGGACTTGTTGCCCAGCTTGTCCTTGAGCCGTTGCAGCCGAAGGGAATTGCGGGTGCCGTCCGGCAGCACGCGCGGCAGCAGGAAGCAGGACAGGCCGCCGGGCGCCTGCGCCAGGGTGAGGAACAGGTCCGACATCGGCGCCGAGGTGAACCACTTGTGGCCGACGATGCGATAGCTGCCGTCGGATTGCGGTGTGGCCGTGGTGGTATTGGCACGCACGTCGGAACCGCCCTGCTTCTCGGTCATCGACATGCCGGCGATCAGCCCGGCCTTGCCGGACGGCTCGCGCAAGCCGAAATCGTAAGTGCGGGAACCGAGGAGCGGCTCGTAGCGCGCGGCCAGCTCTGGATTGTGGCGAAGCGCGGGAATCGCCGCGTAGGTCATGGAGATCGGGCACATGTGCCCGGCATCGGCCATACCCCAGGTGTAGAACTTCGCCGCGCGGGCGGCATGCGCCCCGGGCCGCTCGTCGAGCCACGGCGTGCCGTGCAGCCCGTGTGCCACAGCGACTTTCATGAGTTCATGCCAGTACGGGTGGAACTCCACCTCGTCGACGCGGTGGCCGTAGCGGTCGTGGGTGTGCAGGACCGGCGGGTTGTCGTTGGCCAGCCGCCCCCAGTCCTGCGCCTCGCGACCGCCCGCGAGGGCGCCCAATTCCCGCACGTCGGCCTCCGCCCAGCCCGCGTGCTCCCGGTGCAGGCCCTCGAGCAGTGCCGGGTTGTGCGAGAAATCGAACGGGACGAGGTCGGGAACCTGGTTGAACACCTCGTGAGTGGGCATATCGGACACTCCTATTCGGGCAGCCCCAAGGCGCGTAGGGCGAAGGTGACGAGTTCGGGCACCACGGATTCGCTCTGCGGCGCCTCGGCCAGCGGGCCGACCAGGACTTCGCCGATGGCGCCGACCAGGGCGGTGGCGCTGATGCGCGGATTCTGCGCCGGCAGTTGGCCGTTCGCGACGCCCTCGGCGACCGCGGCCTCGAAGGTCTCGGCGAAGGCGCGGCGAAACCGCAGGCGTTCGGCGTCGACGGCCGCGTCGACCGGCTCGGCCAGCAGCACGTAGGCCAGCTTCGGATTCTTCAGCGCGCGGCCCGCGAACGTCTCCACCGCGGCGCTGACCCGCTCGACCGCGCTGCCCTCGGCGCCCGCGGCCGCCACCGCGGCCACCTCCCGGCCGACGACATCGCGGAATACCGCGGTGACCAATTCCGATTTCCCGAGGAAGTTCTTGTACACGGTTCCGGTGGCCACGCCCGCCTCGGCCGCGACCGCCGCCATCGACAGACCCGAGAAGCCGCGCGCGGACAGCACCCGGGCCGCGGCGTGCACGATCGCGGCCGCCTGCGCATCGAGGCGCGCCTGCACGGCGGGGGTTCTGCGGTAGGGCACGAAAGAAGTGAATCACGGATTCATTTCTTGACGCAAGAGGGTGTCGCCTGTTCGAATCGGACCACGCGCGGCACCCAGGCCGAGCGAGTTCGCAGGCGCCCCGGTGTGTGGCCGGGGCGAGGACGAGCGCATCGCGGCGACCGGTGGCCCGCGCGACGGCGACGAGCCGGCATGGGTGACGCGGCGGCGCGCAGGGAGACGGAGGCCCGAGCATGACCGTGCACGAACCCGTGCGAATCGAACGCCGTGGCCCGGTGTTCACCGTGATCCTGGATCGCCCGCAGGCGCGCAACGCCGTCGACGGCCCGACGGCCCGGGCACTCGCCGACGCGTTCCGGGAGTTCGACGCCGATGCCGGGGCCGCGGTGGCGGTGCTGTGGGGTGCGGGCGGAACCTTCTGTGCCGGTGCAGATCTGAAGTCGTTCGGCACCGAACGCTCCAACCGGGCCGACGCGGACGGCGACGGGCCGATGGGCCCGACCCGGATGCGGTTGTCCAAGCCGGTCGTCGCGGCGGTGTCCGGATACGCGGTGGCCGGCGGGCTGGAGCTCGCCCTGTGGGCCGATCTTCGAATTGCCGAGCAGGACAGCACCTTCGGAGTGTTCTGCCGACGGTGGGGTGTGCCGCTCATCGACGGCGGCACGGTGCGGCTGCCGCGCCTCGTCGGCGAGGGGCGGGCCATGGACATGATTCTCACCGGCCGGGCGGTCGGCGCCGCGGAGGCCTTGCAGATGGGACTGGTGAACCGGGTCGTCCCACCGGGCGAATCCCGCAGCGCCGCCGAACAACTCGCCGCCGAACTGGCCGCGCTCCCGCAGACCTGCCTGCGCTCGGACCGCATGTCCGCGCTGGAGCAGGGCGGACTCGACGAGGACGAGGCCATTCGCAACGAGTTCCGGCACGGCTGGGGCGCGCTGGCCGATGCCGAGGGCGCGCTGTCCGGGGCGCAACGGTTCGCCGCCGGCGCCGGCCGGCACGGGACGCCGGGCTGAGCGACGGTGGCGCCGATCGGTACGGGACGCCCGACTGAGCGACGACAGCACCGGTCAGCGCGGGGCGCCCCGAGCTGAGCGACAGCAGTGGTGGCCAGCGGCACGGGACGTCGGGCTCGACCCCGATGGTGGCACCATGACCTCGTGCGATCGATAGAGCGGCGAGCAGACCACCGTCCGGACCCGGCGATGCTGGCGCCCACGACGACCGCCGGGCGGCCGGTGTGCCCGTATTCGGGCGCCCTGACCCATGCCGTTCGCCTCACCGGATCGCGAACGGCCAGCCGCCGGTCCGGCGAGGAGCACCGGTGAGCAGACTCGGCGTCGTCGACGAGATCTTTCTGCGGTCCCATCGAGGCATGGGGACACCGATTGCGCTGCAAGGCTTGTGGCGGACCGCCGACCGGATCGAGCCGGCGGTGCTGGGGTCGATACACGCCGCCCTGCGGCAGGGTCCGCTGGGTCGCCGGGTCGTCCGACCGCAAGTGCCCGGTGCGCGGCCGTACTGGCGGGCGAACGACCGGGCCCATCCCCTGCTGATCGCCGATTCACCGATTCCGGCCGAGGAGCTGCTGAGCTGGGCGGATGCGCAGGGGTTCGATCTCGATCCGGAATTCGGGCCGGGGTGGCGGCTGTCGGCGGCGCGCGTGGAGGGTGGCGGATCGATAGTGTCGTTGACGTGCTCGCACGCGCTGGCCGACGGGCGGGGGCTGGCGATCGCCGTCGACCTGGCGCTGACCGGGACCGATTTCGCCGAAGCAGCTGTGGTGCAATCGGATTGGTCTGATGCCCGCAGGCAGTGGTCGACGGTGTTGAGCGGTACGGTTCGGGCGTTGCGGCGAGGAGTACCCGAACGTGTCGCCGGGCCGGAACCACGCAGCACCGCCGCCGAGCACGCCACTTGTAGCGCCGTGCTCCGGATTCCGGCCGCCGACTGGGACGAACTCGCCGCCGCGCGCGGCGGCACGGCCAACAGCCTGTTCGTGCACCTCGTCACGAAGATGCTGTGGCACAGCGGATTCACCGATCCCACGCTCACCGTCAGCCTGCCGGTCGACACCCGCGACGAACCACGGGTGGACAACGACATGGCAATGACCCAGGTGGTCGTGACCCGCAACGACGATCCCGCCACGATTCGCGAAAAATGCCGCGCCGCATACGAACACCGCATATCGAGCCCGGAAGGCATGCCCGAGGAACTACTCCAGGTACTGCCGGACCGGGTGGCTCATCGATTGTCCCGAGGCGCCGGCGAACGAGATGTCCTGTGCTCGAACATCGGCCACCTCCCCCCATCATTGCACCGACTCGGCCCGCATCCCTGCACCGGCATCGCCGCCCGCGCCATTCACCCCGGCCTCCTCCCCACCCAACTCCCCCGGACCCGCCTGTCGGCCTACCTCTCCCGAATCGACGACACGTACACCCTGGCCCTGGTAGCCCTCGACCCCGACCACATCGAATCCGACCAGGCGCTGATCCAGGTCGCCACCGGCGTACTCGACGGATTCGGCCTTCTGAGCACATCGTGGTAGCACTCCACGGTCCCGCTCCACCACCAGGTGCACGGACCGGACTCGTCGCATCCTGCAAGGCGCCTGCCCGGCTCACTCGCGGGTCCGAATCCCGCATCCTTCACCGAGCCACCGACCTGCCACCAGCAGGTCGGGACTTCTTGTGTCGCTGACTATTTCAGATCGAACGCCAGCCGTAGCGCCTCGCTGAGATCTTGTTCCAGTTCGGGGTGGAACCACCCGATCTGTGCGCCGAGCTCGGCGACGGGGATCGTGTATACCAGGTCGCAGTTGACCACCGAGTCGTGTGACAGGCCATTGCGACGGCCCACAGTTACCTCTGTGGACAGGCCACGGATCGTTGAAGTGATCGCGGCGACCGTGACGTGATTCAGGTGCGGCCGGATCGTCTCGCGGGTGAGAACCAGCACCGGCCGCACCTTGTCCAGGCGGGCACTGTGGATGGGTCGCATCAGTCGATGTCCGGGAACGCTTGACGGGTGCCGGTGGTGATCGCCTCGGCTTCGGCGTGCGCGTCGGCGCCGGCGTTGGCCATCGCCAAGATGTCGGCCTCAGCCAGGCGGCGACGGCGCTCGTGTTCGAGGGCCTCGAGCACATAGGCGGTGCGGTTGGAACTCTGGCCGTCGATGAAGGCCAGCACGTCATCCGGGACGCGGATCGTGATCTGTGACATGCATCCAGCATACCAAAATGGGATTCACATCCCCGGCGGTCGATTCGTAGCAAGAATCTGGCAAGGAACCGCGGAAAATCATTATCGATGAACGTCGCTCGTCCTCCCAGAGCGCCACGGCGAGTTGTCCACCGGCCGACCCGCGCGTCGAGGTGACACCTCCCGTGCCCCGCGGGCGTGACGACGACGGCAACTCTGGCATCGTCGCTCCTATCGGCTCCGGCAGGCGTCGGGACCGCAGCCGCGCCCGACGCATCGTCCTACCCGACCGTCGACAACGAATCGCCCGCCTATCGCGCCGAATCGCTGGGTATGCCCACTCTGGTCGGCCGCCTCGGAGGGGTAAGCCGGAACGGCGGGACAGGTCGAGCGCCTGTCGGTGTGGACGACCGCTACCCGGCGCTTACCGGGGTGCCTGACACGCGGGCGAGGACATGCTCCGGGATGTCGATACTTACGGCGAGATCAGCTGAGGGGATGGGGTTTTCGAATATGTTGCGGAGGGGGAGGACGCCGGCCCAGGTGTCGGAGGCGAGGTCGTCGGTGTCGTCGACCGGGTCGCCGGTGCGGGTCTTCACCGAGGCCTCGGTGAGGTCGAGGGCGAGGACGACGGTGGCGGCCATTTCCTTCTTCGTCGGTGGGCGGGCGTGGTCCCATGAGCCGGGGGCGACGTGGTCGACGATGGTGCGGAGGGCGTGCAGGCGCTCGTCGGAGTCGGTGAGTTCGACCGGGTGGCCGTGTACCACCGCCGAGCGGTAGTTCATCGAGAAATGCATGGCCGAGCGGGCGTACACGATGCCGTCGAGGTGTGTCACGGCTACCGAGACCGGGCCGGTGAGGGCGGCCCGCAGGTTGCCGGCGCCGGTGGATCCGTGCAGGTAGAGGAGGTTGCCGTCGCGGCCGTAGGTGGTCGGGAGCACCACCGGCGCGCCGTCGAGCAGGACGCCGAGGTGACAGATCAGGCCGGCGTCGAGGATGGCGTCCAGGGCGTCGCGCTCGGTGGTGGCGCGGGCGCGCTGACGGGTGACGGTGCTGCGTGGTGTCGGTGAGAGCGGGGTCCGGACAACATCTGACTCGGTCATACCACCAGCATGTTTGCCACAATGGCATGATGAAACGGCCAATTCTTCGCAAGAATGAAAGACCACTTTCGTGACCGTTCCGGAGGACCTGCCGCTCGCCCTCGATCGCGGCGCGGCCCGCCCGCTGGCCGTCCAGATCGCCCACGGCCTGCGGTCCGCGGCGATCGAGGGCCGGCTGCGCGGCGGTGATCGGCTGCCGTCCTCGCGGGCGCTGGCGAACCGGCTCGGAGTCAGCCGCACCGTGGTGGTCGCGGCCTTCGATCAGCTGCATGCCGAAGGGTGGCTGACCGGCCGCCGCGGTTCGGGCACCTATCTCACCGCCTCCCCCGCTCCGGTGACGGAACATCGCACCGCAGCGGCGGCCGACGAATTCGACACCGCCCGATACGATCTCGCATCCGGGGCGCCCTGCACGGAGGCGATCGACCGGGCCGCGTGGCGCCGCGCTTGGCGGGCGGCATCGGATCGAATCCCGCTGGTGCGCAAGGACAGACGAGGCGATCCGGAGTACCGGGCTGCGGTCGCCGAGCATCTGCTGCGGCATCGCGGCCTCGCCACCACCGAGGACGCCGTGGTGCTGGCGACCGCGGGCACCAGCACCGCCGTGGGCGAACTCGCCGGTGCGCTGCTGCGTCCCGGCGATACCGTGGCCATGGAGGATCCCGGCTATCAGCGCGCGGTCGGCGCCTTCCGAGCGGCCGGGATGCGGGTGCTGCCGGTACCGGTGGATGCCGAAGGGCTGCGCGTCGATCTGATCGAACCCGGCGTCAAGGCCGTGTATTGCACTCCCGCGCACCAGTTTCCGCTCGGGGCGCGGATGCCGGCGGGGCGGCGCGTGGAGCTGGTCGAATTCGCCCGCCGCACCGGTGCTCTCGTCATCGAGGACGACTACGATGGTGAACTGCGCTACGACACGGCGCCGCTGCCCCTGCTGGCGACGCTGGCGCCGGATGTGGTGGTACACCTGGGCACCACATCGAAGATCTTTACCCCGGCGCTGGGGGTGGGCTGGCTCGTCGCGGTGCCGTGGATCGCGAAAGCCGTAGTGGCGCATCGTGAATACACCGGAACCGGACCCGCCCCGGTCGGCCAGTCGGTCGTCGCCGAACTGGCCCGTCACGGCGACCTGGCCCGCCACCTACGCCGGCTGCGCCGCGCGATGCCGCCACGCCGGGCCATCGTCGTCGACGAGTTGCGTGGCCGCGGACTGGACGTACTCGGCGACGATGCCGGATCCCATGTGGTGGTGCCGCTTCCGTCGGTAGCCGCCGAGCAGCGGGCGGTCGCGGCCGCGAGACGAGGCGGTGTCCTGCTCGACGGACTGGCCCGCTACCACATCGGCCGACAGCGGACTTTCGGTGTGCCCCTGGGATATTCGGCCGTACCACAGGCCGATCTGCATACCGCGATCCGGATCGCCGGAGAGGTCCTGGCGCAATGCTGACCTACGAACCAGCTCGGGACCGGCCACAGCTCTGCGGGCACGGCGGTCTCCGGTGGTTACTTCGGGTGCGGGCATGCGATATGCGTTCCCGCCCGCATGACACTGCCGTGCGCCGCACCGACAAGCACAGCCGATCCGTCGCCGGCGGCTCGGGATGCCGGAGCGTGTCTCCCCGGCCGCGCGAGATGTGGTCGTGTTGGCGCAGCTTGCGGGCGCAACGGTCGCTCCCGCGTCCTCCGGCGCCGCGTGGGCGACCGAGGCCGGTCGCGGGGATGCCCCGCAGCCTGTGAGCAGGCATGTACCGACCGGTGAACCGAATCGGTCGTAGCATGTACGCATGACCGAACAGGACATCCTCACGCGCATCAAGGACCTGGTGGATCGTGAGCATCAGCTGCGGTCCAAGACCGAGAGCGGGGCGCTCGATCCGGAGCGCGAGCGCGCACAGCTGGCCGATCTCGAGGTGATGCTGGACCAGTGCTGGGATCTGCTGCGCCAGCGGCGGGCCAGCACCGATCGCGGCGAGAATCCGGACGAGGCACAGGCCGGATCCGCCAAGCAGGTCGAGGGTTACCTCCAGTAACAGCTACGATCGGCGGGGTGGTAACAGATATTCCGACCGCCGAGGGCGTCGTCCGCGGCCATCGTGGCCGTCGCGTGTTGCGCTGGCGGTCGATTCCCTACGCCGCTCCCCCGGTCGGGGAGCTGCGCTTCCGTGCGCCGCAGCCGGTGCGGCCCTGGTCCGGGGTCCGCGAGACGACCGACTTCGGCTTCGCGGCCGTGCAGCACCGCGACGGTGCGCGGATCGGCCCGCGCTACATCCAGCCGACCGGGGAGGACTGCCTGACGCTGAACGTCACCGCCCCGGCCGCGCCGTCGTCGGCACCGCGCCCGGTGATGGTGTTCATCCACGGCGGCGGGTACGTCTTCGGCACCTCGGCGCTCGGGCTGTACTCGGGTGCGCGGCTGGCGCTGCGCGGCGACGTGATCGTGGTGTCGATGAACTATCGGCTCGGCGCCTTCGGATATGTCGATTTCAGCGAATTTTCCACTGCGGCACGGACTTTCGACTCGAACCTGGGCCTGCGCGACCAGGTCGCGGCGCTGGAGTGGGTGCAGCGCAATATCGCGGCGTTCGGCGGAGATCCCGGCAATGTCACCATCTTCGGCGAATCCGCAGGGGGCCACGCGGTGGTGAGCCTGTTCGCCACACCGGCGGCCGCCGGGCTGTTCCACCGCGGCATCGCGGAGAGCCCGCCCGCCGACTGGGCGCTGACGGCCGACGAAGGACGCCGGTTCGCGCGGCTGTGCCTCGAGAAGCTCGATGTCGCACCGGGGGACACCGCCACCGCGCTGACGGCCCTGAGCGCCAACGATATTCGCAAGGGCGTCAGCCGGGCGATCGGTAAGGTGCTGTGGGAGCAGCCGGGCAGTTTTCCGATCGCACCGGTCGCGGACGGAGACTACCTGCCGCGCACGCCGATCGACGCGTTCGCCGACGGGAGCGCGCAGGCGCTGCCGCTGATCATCGGCACGAATCGCAACGAGGGCACGTTGTTCCAGCGGTTCGACCGGTCGCTGCCCACCACCGAGGAGCAGCTGCACACCGCCCTGACCCGGTGCGGCGGAAGCGAACTCGAACGACGGGTCGTCGCGGCCTACCCCGGCTATCCGGCCCGCAAGGTGGCGGTGCGGATGGGCGGCGACTTCGTGTTCTGGCGGCCGACCGTCGAGGTCCTGGCGGGACACAGCCGGCACGCGCCCGCCTATTCCTACCGCCTCGATTTCTCCCCGCGCGCGGTGCGAATAGCCGGGTTCGGCGCGACGCACGCGCTCGATCTGATCCCGGTGTTCGGTGGCGTGGACTCTTCGGTGGGACGGGTCCTGACCGCGGCCGGTGGTTATCGCGGATTCCTCGCGGTACAGAACGAATTCCAGGACAACTGGTTGTCGTTCGCGCGCACCGGAAAACCGCTCGCGTCCTGGCCGGAGTACACCGAGCAGCGGCGCAGCACCCGGATCATGGACCACCCCGCCCGCGTCGAGGTCGATCCCGATCGCACGAAACGCCTTACCTGGGAAGGAGTCCGGGTCCCAGCGCTGACCTGATCCCCGGCGAACCCGCGACGGGCATCAGGTGCCGTGGCGGGTGAATGGACGACCGAGGCTTGCGAGTGGCTGCCCGGCACCGTATGTCGCTGCGGCCCACCGGTGATTATTTTCAGCAGCAGCAACATTCGAAAGCCTCGAAGTGGCGGACCAGTACGGGTGACACTGCGGCCCTGCCGGGTCTACTCAGCCGCCGCGACATTCGGTGGACTCGGAGTAGCGAGCCGACACTGGGTGTCACCGCGGCCGCTGGATCTACTTCAGCAGCAGCAATATTCGAAGACCCGGAGCGAACCAGCACCGGGCGACGCCGCGGCCCTGCCGGGTCCACTCAGCCACCCCGACATTCGGCGGACTCGGAGTAGCGGCCCCGCATCGGGTGTCGTCGCGGCCGCCGGATCTACTTCAGCAGCCGCGACATTCGGCGGTCGGCGAGGATCTTTCCGCCGGTCTGGCAGGTGGGGCAGTACTGGAACGACTTGTCGGCGTAGGCGACCTCGCGGACCGTGTCGCCGCAGACCGGGCACGGCAGACCGGTACGGGCGTGCACCCGCATGCCCGAGCGTTTCTCGCCCTTGAGCCGGGCGGCGTCCTGGCCGACGGAGCGGTCCACCGCATCGGTGAGAACGGCGCGCATGGCAGCGTAGAGCTGCGCCGTCTTCTCGGGGCCGAGGGTGCCCGCGGTGGCGAACGGGGACAGCTTCGCGGTGTGCAGGATCTCGTCGGAATAGGCGTTGCCGATGCCGGCGAGCAGCGCCTGGTCGGCGAGCGCGGTCTTCAGTCGCTGCGAGGTGCCGCGCAGGATCTCGGCGAACTGATCCTCCCCGACCGCCAGCGCATCGGGGCCGAGCCGGGCGATCCCGGGAACCTCCTGCGGATCGGACACGATCCATACCGCGAGCCGCTTCTTGGTGCCCGCCTCGGTCAGGTCGAAGGCCGGGGTGGCGCCCTCGGGCGTGAAGAAGTGCATCCGCAGCGCCAGCGGGCCGCGGCCCGGCTTGGGCGGGTTCGGGCTCGGCTCATCGATCCAGCGCAGCCAGCCGCCCCGGGACAGGTGCGTGATCAGCCACAGCTCGCCGCAGCGCAGACCCAGGTGTTTGCCCCAGTGCCCCGACGCCGTCACGTCACGACCGGACAGCGCGGTGATCGGCGGATCGAACGTCTTCAGCACGCTCAGCGCCGCGACATCCACCCGCCCGACAACCGCGCCCACCGCATGCTCGGCCAAGAATCGCTCGAGCGCCACGATTTCGGGTAACTCGGGCACCCCCGCAGACTACCGCCCACCACCGACATCGGCGATCGTCCACCGTGGATCGCAGCGATGTGCGCTGCGAGACTGCGCCCGCCCGACCAGTAACGCCGAACCAATCGGCTACATCCGACTACCCAACTGCGCCCACCCCAACCGACGGCATCGGACAAGCAACAGCACCCGCCCGACCGGCGATGCAGAACCAATCGGCAACGTCCAACTATCCAACTGTGTCCAACCGGCCGAGGGCACCGGACAAACGACAGCATTCGCCCCTCCGGCGATGCAGAACCGATCGGCAGCGTCCGACTATTCGACTGCGCTCACCTGGTCGGAAGCGCCCGGTTGACCGGCGGCATCCGCATGGTCGCCGCCTGGCTGATCGGCCGGGACGGTCGCGGGGGCGAGTGCGCCCTCGATGGCGCCGACGCCGGCACCCGCGGCCGCGCCCACGGCCGCGGCGGGGACCGTGACAACAGCGGCGCCGATCGCTGCGCCGAGTGCCGGGACGACCACCAGGCCGGCCGGGAGGAACGGCACCCCGGCGACGAGGCCCGCGACCCCGCCGACCAGCGCGCCGGTGGCCGCGATCGGACTGCTGACGCCCGCACCGACCGCGGCTCCGGCGGCCGCGCCGCCGAGGGTGTCGGCGGCGATGCGGTCCGAGCGGCTCGCCGGGAGCCCGGTCGAGTCCAGCTCCTGGGCCAAGGCCGCCTCCGCCCGGGCTGCGGAATCGTTGATCTGCGCGGCAGTTCCGGGATCGAGGACATCGGGACGAGGGACCACCGCGGACCCGATGCGGATCGTGCCCTCGGGCGCCTCGATCGGCGCGACGGGCGCGGCCGAGAAATCCGGCAGATGCAGGACGCCCGGATCGACCGGCTCGAGCGCGCCGACCGGGATCGGCCGATTTCCGCCTACACCGTTGCGCTCGGCTACCGGCGCGAAGCCACTCGCCCGGCGACGGCGGGCGGTGGAGCGCCTGCCTCGGCAGGGGCGGCTTGGGCGAGCCCTACTGACAGCGGAACAACACCGATGACCAGCAATGATCCGGTATGCCCGAGTCGACGGCCGTTGAACCACCGGCCGTTGAACCACCGCATCGAGACCACGGAACGCTGCACTGCCATGAACGACCTCTCTCGCGAACCCCCGCCTTCGAGAGAGATTCGTACCGACACGCTTCCCGGATGTCCGGAATCGGAATTCATCGGCCGAATGCCGGAATTCGCCGGGTGAGGCGACCGGCCGATCCGCGCATGCCGCCACGCATCGGCTGTATGCCCAGCCGAATGCGGGTGTGCCGCCGACAACGGGCCGACGCGGGATCGGCATGGACCGCATACACCTCGCTGCGGCAGCCGACCCACACCGGGCCGAAGGCACCCACGCACGGCAGTAGGCCGGTGGACGCGCGGGAATTCCGCTGATCGATCGCGATCCGACGGGTTTCTCGACGAACGCTCGCGACGACGTGACCGGAACCGAACCGGCGGCCCAATACTGCGGCGCCACTCGTCACCGGCCTACGGCCTACGGCCTCCCGGCATGATTTCGGCCGGAATTCTTCTCCGGCACCTGTGGATTCCGTCCGAAAGCAGGCCGGAGTGACGGAGGTGACCACCGGAATGACGGGGGTAACGGTGCTGTACTAATCAACCCGGCGCAGTAGGTAGATGTCCATGATCCACCCCTTTGCGTCGCGTAATTCCTTGCGGCGGTGCGTGATTCGGTCCTCGACGGACCGCAGTGGGCCCTCGATCAAGGTCTCGTCGGGCATGCCCAGGTAGGCGCCCCACCAGATGTGCAGGTCGTCGCCGGGGACGGTGGTGAACGAGCATTCGCCGTCGAGCATCACCAGCGTGGATTCGCCTGGGGCGACGCCCTTCTCGCGCAGCCGGCGGCCGGTGGTGATGTGCACGGGCTCGCCGATGTCGTGCAGGACGATGCGGTGCCGCGCGGCCAGCGCCTGCGCACTGGTGACACCGGGAATCACCTCGAGGTCGAACCGCTGTGCGCCGCGTTCGGCGACCCGCCGGACCATGCGCAGGGTGCTGTCGTACAGCGACGGGTCGCCCCACACGAGAATGCCGCCGACGCCGTCGGTCTCGGCGAACGCCTCCTCCAGCAGCGCGGCGCGGCGCTCGTGCCAGTCCTCGACCACCCCGCGATAGTCCCCGTCCCCGACCATGCGCTCGCGGGGCGGATCGGGGATCTCCCGCATCCGGTACGGACGGTCGGTGTGCGCGGCGAGGATCGCGGTGCGCACCTCGACCAGCTCCTGTTTCGCATCGCCCTTGCCGATCACGAAGAACACGTCGACACGGCGCAGGGCCTCGATGGCCTGCACCGTCACCTGGGCCGGGTCGCCCGCTCCGATCCCGATCACGTAGAGCTGCCGCACGCCGACCAGCTTGCCAGGCGCGGCGGTGCCCGATCGCGACCGGTTGCCCGTGCGTAAGCTGGACGGCCATGGACGGCCCTCCCGACACCCAGTACGAGGACCTGCTGCGGCATGTGCTGGACACCGGAACGCCGAAGGCCGATCGCACCGGCACCGGCACCCGCAGCGTCTTCGGGCATCAGCTGCGCTACGACCTGTCGGCCGGTTTCCCGCTGATCACCACCAAGCGGGTGCACCTGAAGTCGATCGTCTACGAGCTGCTGTGGTTCCTGCGCGGCGATTCGAACGTCGGATGGCTGCGCGAGCACGGGGTCACCATCTGGGACGAATGGGCCGCGCCCGACGGCGAACTGGGTCCGGTATACGGCGTCCAGTGGCGCTCCTGGCCGACGCCCGACGGATCGCACATCGACCAGATCTCGCAGATCCTGCACACGCTGCGCACCGACCCGGACTCGCGGCGGATGATCGTCTCGGCGTGGAACGTCGCCGAGCTGGACAAGATGGCGCTGGCACCGTGCCACGCGCTGTTCCAGTTCCACGTCGCCGGCGGCAGGCTGTCGTGCCAGCTGTATCAGCGCAGCGCGGATCTGTTCCTGGGTGTGCCGTTCAATATCGCCAGCTACGCGCTGCTCACCCACATGGTGGCCCAGCAGGCCGGATTCGAACCCGGCGACTTCATCTGGACCGGCGGCGACTGCCACATCTACGACAACCACGTCGAGCAGGTGCGCGAGCAGCTCGGGCGGGAGCCCTATCCGTTCCCGCGGCTGCGGCTGCGGCGGGCGCCGTCGCTGTTCGACTACGCCTACGAGGACGTGGAAGTTCCCGGCTACCAGCATCATCCGGCCATCAAGGCGCCGGTCGCGGTATGACGCCGGACGTCGTCCGCGCGGGAGCTGCCCGATGAGTCCGCGACGGGTCGGTTTGATCTGGGCCCAGACGCCCGACGGAGTCATCGGCGCCGACAACGCCATTCCCTGGCGAGTCCCCGAGGATATGGCGCACTTCAAGAACGTCACCTCGGGGCATCCGGTGGTGATGGGGCGGCGCACCTGGGATTCGCTGCCCGCGCGGGCCCGGCCGCTGCCGAATCGGCGCAATATCGTCGTCACCCGGCAGCCGGACTGGGCGGCCGCGGGGGCCGAGCGGGCCGGATCGCCGGCGGAGGCGCTGCGCCTGGCCTGCGGCGAACTGGCCTGGGTGATGGGCGGCGGCGAAATCTACCGGGCGGCAATGGATCACGCCACCGAGCTGGTGGTCACCGAGGTGGACGCCGAGGTCGCCGGCGATGCCTACGCGCCGGCCGTGGGCCCCGAGTGGCGGATCGATTCCGACAGCGGCTGGCGCACGTCCCGCTCCGGGACGCGGTATCGCTGGTTGCGCTACGTTCGATAGAGCACGTCCGACAGTACGAGACCCGATCCACCCGCGCCCGCGGACGAGTCCCGACAGCCCGCGTGACGTACCCGACAGACCTCGTGACGTGCACCGACACGGCATCGAAACGGCGAAACACCGGAGCCCCCGGTGGGTCTCCGGCATACTCACGGATATTCGGCCCGCGACCACAGCCCGATCCCGGCTGACCCGTAAAGAGGTGTCCATGGACAAGAAATCGCTGACCGCGGTGGCTCGCCAGCAGCTGAAGCTGGCCGCGACCACGACGAGCGGGCGCAGCTCCCAGACCCTGTGCGGCGGCCACACCCACAGCCTCCGGCAGACCGTGATCGCCCTGACCGCGGGGCAGAGCCTGGCCGAGCACGAGAATCCCGGCGAGGCCACGCTGCAGGTGCTCACCGGCACGCTGACGCTGCTCAGCGGCGCGAACGAGTGGAAGGGCTCACCCGGCGACCTGCTGGTCCTCCCGGCCGCCCGGCACAGCGTCAAGGCCATCGACGATGTGGCGTTCCTGCTGACCGTCGCCAAGTAGGGGCCAGGCCCCGATCACGACGGACATCGGTCGATCATGATCCGTCCTGTCGGTGGCACCCTCTAGTCTGTTGATCATGGGTGAGCCGCAGCCGATCCTCGATCCGCTCACACGCGCCGCGATCTTCCTCGTCGCCACCATCGACGAGGGGGGCGAGCCGGCGATCCGCGATCTGCTCGCCGACCTGTCCGGCCTGCGCCGCTCGGTCGGGTTCCGGTTGTCCGGTTCCGACCTCACCTGCTGCGCCGGTATCGGCTCCGCCGCGTGGGACCGGCTGTTCGCCGGGCCGAGACCAGCTGAGCTGCACGAGTTTCCGGGCTACGACGGCGATCGGCACGAGGCCCCCGCCACGCCCGGCGATCTGCTCTTCCACATCCGCGCCGAATCCCAGGACGCCTGCTTCGAGCTGGCGATGGCCATCGGCGAGCGGCTACGCGGCGCGGCCACCATCGTCGACGAGACGATCGGCTTCCGCTATCTCGAAATGCGCGACCTGCTGGGGTTCGTCGACGGCACCGAGAATCCGGAGGGTCGGCTCGCGCAGTCGGCGGCGATCGTCGGGGCGGAGGATCCGGACTTCGCGGGCGGCAGTTACGTCGTGGTGCAGAAATACACCCACGATCTCGACACGTGGAACGCGCTGCCGGTCGATGAGCAGGAGCACGTCATCGGGCGCACCAAGCTGAGCGATTTCGAACTCTCCGACGAGGAGAAGCCGCTGAATTCGCACGTGGCGGTCAACACCCTGTACGACGCCGACGGCAACCAGTTGCAGATCGTGCGCGCCAACATGCCGTTCGGCAGCGTGCAGGCGGGCGAGTTCGGCACCTATTACATCGCCTACGCCGCCACCCCCACCGTGATCGAGCAGATGCTGGAGCGCATGTTCCTGGGCAGCGACGAGGCCGCCTACGACCGCATTCTCGACTTCTCCACCGCCGTCACCGGCACCCTGTTCTTCGCCCCGTCCACCGATTTCCTGGACGACCCGCCGGAAGCGCCGGAGTCGGAACTCTCCGGCGATATCGATCCGGGTGACAGCGATCCGGGTGACAGCGATCTGCTCGATGATCTGCCCGATGCCGCGCCAACGGGCGACGGCAGTCTCGGTATCGGCACGTTGAAAAGCACTCAGGCATGAGCGATCAGGCCCATTCGAGGCAGCCCACGAGGGGCTCTGCCCGCGCCGGAAAGGACGCAGCATGAACAACCTGCACCGCGAGCTCGCGCCGATCACCGCCGAGGCCTGGTCGGCGATCGAGGAGGAGGCGACCCGCACGTTCAAGCGGCATATCGCCGGGCGCCGCGTCGTGGATCTGTCCGGGCCGCACGGCACCGACTACTCGGCCGTCGGGCTGGGGCGCACCGCCGCCATCACGGCGCCCGATGAGGGCGTGCAGGCGCGGCAGCGGCTGGTGGCGCCGCTGGTCGAGCTGCGGGTGCCGTTCACGCTGTCGCGCGAGGAACTCGACAACGTCGAGCGCGGCGCCCAGGACACCGATCTGGACGCGGTGAAGGATGCGGCCCGCAAGATCGCCTTCGCCGAGGACCGGGCGATCTTCGAGGGCTATCCGGCGGCGAGCATCACCGGAATCCGGTCCGCCTCGTCCAACGAGCCGGTCACGCTGCCGTCCGATCCGCGGCTGGTGCCGGAGGCGCTGGCGCAGGCGCTGAGCGAGCTACGCCTGGCCGGTGTCGACGGCCCCTACTCGGTGCTGCTGAGCGCCGATCTGTACACCCAGGTCAGCGAGACCTCCGACCACGGCCACCCGATCCGCACGCATATCGAGCGGCTGATTCCCGAGGGCCAGATCATCTGGGCCCCGGCCATCGACGGCGCCTTCGTGCTGACCACCCGCGGCGGCGACTTCGATCTGCAACTGGGCCAGGATCTCTCGATCGGCTACGAGTCCCACGACCTCGACAAGGTCCGCCTGTACTTCCAGCAGAGCCTGACGTTCCTGGTGTACACGGCCGAAGCGGCGGTGGCCCTGCAATCCTGAGCGGCGGCGCTGCTCGCAAGCCCTTGGCGCACAAGGGCTTGCGGCCCCGACCGCTATGATCGCCTGGCGACCTGCCGACGGTGATCTATGTGGAGGGGGGCAGCCGTGGAATCCGAACCTGCGACGCAGCGTGGAGGGGATGGCGATGCGCGGGAAGGGCCGGACGGCGGCCTGTCCGGGCCGATGCCGCTCGGCGGCAGAACCGGACCCACGCCACTCCACAACCAACCCGGACCCACGCCCGTCGACGGCGACGTCGACTTCGCGGACCTATATGGCTTGGACGAGCCGGAGAACATCGATACGCGAGAACTGTGGAAGCCTCGGTTCGGTCGCGAGCGCCTGCGAATCCCGATAGGGATCGACGCCGCGGGACGCCCGGTCGAGTTGGATATCAAAACGGCCATGGAGCACGGGAACGGGCCGAACGGCGTCGTGGTCGGCTCGCCGGAATCGGAACGGTACGACCTGCTCAGAGCCATCGTCCTCGGGCTGGCGGTCAGGCACTCGCCCGAAGCCGTCAACTTCCTCCTGGTCGACTTCCACGGGCGCGGAACATTCGACGGGCTGACGGATCTGCCCCACGTATCGGCACATGTTTCCGGTGTCGCACAGAATCCCTTCCTGGCGAGCCGCATCATGGAGGTTGCGGTCGGTGAGTGCCATCGCCGTCTGGCCGTGTTGAAGGACAGCGGAAATTTCGGTGAGATCGCCGAGTACGAAAGGGCGCGATCCCTCGGCGCGGACCTCGATCCACTTCCCTCGCTGGTGCTGGTCATCGATGAGTTCAGCGAGTTCGTATCGGTACCGCCGGATTCCCGCGCACCGTTCGCGGCACTCGGCCGTCTCGGTGGACGACTCGGAATTCACCTGCTGGCCGGGGCGCAACGGCTCGACGAAGAAGCATTCACCGGACTCGAGGGCCACTTGGCCTACCGCATCGCTCTGGGAGACCTCTCCACCAACGAGCTACGACCATTACTTCACGCCGACGATCTCCGCATGCTGCCGAATCCCCCCGGCCACGGATATCTGTGCGTTTACCCCGAGCCGATTCGATTCAAGCCCGTGCGCGCCGCTCGCCGCGTGACGACCGGGTCCAGCGAGAAGGCCGATCGCACGCTGCTCGAGGCGCTCGTTTCGCAACTGCACTGGAACGGCATGTCGCGGCATGAGATATGGCTGCCTCCACTGGATGCGCCACCGACGCTCGACCAGCTCCTCACCCGTACTGTCGTCACCGGCGAGCATGTCCGGATCGCGACGCTGCGCACCGCGATCGGCATCATCGATCGCCCCTTCGAGCAACGCCGTGATCCGTTGACCGTCGACCTGTCCGGCCCGCAGGGCAATGCCGCCGTGGTGGGCGGGCCGGAATCCGGGAAGTCGACCGCGCTGCGCTCGCTGATCATGGCGTTGTCGCTCACCCACACCGCCGAGCAGGTGCAGTTCTACTGCCTCGACTTCGGCGGCGGCGCGCTCGCCGGAATCGAAGGGTTGCCGCACGTGGGCGCGGTAGCGTGCCCCGGGGACGGGCACCTGGTGCGGCGCATCGTCGGGGAGATGGCCGCGCTGATGAGCGGCCGGAAACAACGCTTTCGCACGGCGGGTATCGAGTCGATGGCGCAGTTCAGGAAGCTGCGTGCGGGGGATTCGAGCGACGCCCCCGGCGCGTCCGTGGCCCGGGCCGATCCGTACGGCGACGCATTCCTGGTGATCGATAACCTGCCCCTGCTGGATCGGGAGTTCGACACGCTCGGACTGCCGATCGTCGAGCTCGCGGCGGAGGGACCGTCGTACGGGGTGCACGTGGTCGTGACGGTGCGGGGATGGTTCGAAGTAGGCCATTGGCTGAAGGACCGTTTCGGCACCTGTGTCGAGCTTCGCCCGCAGGATCCGGCCCGATCCGAACTCGATCCGGCCTACGCCACACTGATCCCGCCGGGGCGACCGGGCCGCGGGATGACCGCGGACTACCAGCACCTGCTCACGGCGCTTCCGCGCCTCGACGGCAATCCCGACCCGCGGTCACTGGCCGGGGCCGAGGCCGAGGCGGTGGCAACGGTGCGGCAGTGCACGCCGGGGCAGCCGGCGCCGCGGATCCGGCCACTGCCCGAACTGGTGCGCCGCGAGGAACTGCTGTGGCCGGGCGGAGACCGGCCGGCTGATCCGGCCCGGGCCTGCCTCCGATTTCCGATCGGGATCAACGAATCGGCCTTGGCGCCGGTATGTCTCGACTTCGACGCCAACCCGCACTTCCTCGTGGTCGGCGACTCCGGGAGCGGTAAGACCACGCTGCTGCGCTCGATCATCGCGGCGATCTGCGCATCCAACACCGCGGATCGGGCACGCATCGTGACGGCGTCCTATCGCGACGGACCGACGGAATGCGTTCCGGCGGGTTTCGATTCCGGCTACGCCACGAACTGGCAGACGCTCGAACAGCTGCTCTCCGGCCTGGCGCGCTTCCTGGCGAACCGGATGTCCCGGCCGGGTGCGCCGCGGTGGTCCGGCCCGGAGATGTTCGCCGTCATCGATGACTACGACCTGATGGTCCCGCCGACCATCGGCAGGTCGGCATGGAACACCGACAGCCCGGCCTGGAAGCTGGTGGAGTTGCTGCCTTTCGCACGCGAGATCGGCTTCCACATGATCGTCGCGCGCACCGCGCACAACGCCGCCCGCAGCCTCTACGAACCGATGCTCGGCGGCCTGCGCAGGCACGGCGCCGCCGGCCTCGTCATGAGCGGCCACCCCGACGAGGGCGAACTGATCGGCGGCATCGCCCCACAACCGCTGCCACCGGGCCGCGGCATCCTCACCACCCGCGGCACCACCGAACTCATTCAAACCGGCTGGATGCCACCCCGGTGAGTTCTCCGGCCGAACCACCGGAATTTCGGCCGACCCGGACCGGCACCGAATGCACCTACCCGGAGAACCGCGCGACCGGTACGGTGGGCGCGCGGAGGTAGGAGGGTCGATGGGCGCAGTGCGTGCGGGGGTGGTGTCCGGGCGGCGGGCGCTGGTGTACAGCGTGCTCGGGGTGGCCGCCACGGTGGTGGTGTGTGCCGCTGTCGTGGGGGTGTTCGGGGTGAATCGCGTATTCACCGGGCTGTTCGCGGGAGCGGTCGTCGCGATCGCGCTGCTGGTGCGGCTGTTCGGGCGGGACGCCGTGGTGCTGACCGAGCAGGCGATCTACCTGCGCACGCCGCTGCACGAATCCAGCATCGGCTGGGAGCGGGTGGTCGCGGGCCGGTTCGCGCTGGACGAGCAGGCCCGGTGGTCGCTCGCGCTGGACCTGACCGGCGGCGACGAACCGCACAGCGAACTGGTCCTGCTGAGCATCCCGCCGGTGGTGCGCCCGGTCGCCAACGCCTACGAGCACCGCAAGTGCGAACAAGTGGGCGAGATCCGGAAGATGTTGCGCCACAAGCGAATTCCCGTAACGGTACTACCGGAGATCGGGGCGGCCCTCCACGAGCACTGGAAGCTCGCGCCCCCGGCGGCGCCCGCCTAGTCGAGACCGGCAGCGTCCGCCGGATCGAGATCGATGCGGATCGTGAGCATGTCGCCGCCGGTCGCGAGCCTGCGCAACGCCATACCATCGGCTCGGTATCCGGGGCGGCCCCGGCCGAGGAACCGGTGCCGGGCCTCGGCATCGTCCTCCGGCAGCAGATGGGCAGTGCCCGAACGCCATTCGCACCGAATCCCGTCCCGGAGCCGTGCCGGCCCGGCCTTGATGCGCACCCGGGGATCCGCGGATGTTGTGGACGTACCCGACCCGCTCACCTCGCCCGGAGATCAGCCAGAAGGTGTTGCCCTGCAAGCCGTTCGCGACCGGGACGACACGCCGCCGGCCCGTGCGGCGCCCGGTGGTCTCGAGTAATGCGAACGTCGGTGGGGCAAGTCCTCGTTCGAGGGCGCCCACCACGATCGGATGCACCACTCGCCGGTTGAATGCCAGCTCCCACGCCGTTGGCGGCATCGCCGAACCCCCTTGAACCCGAATCGCTTCCGTGATCGTACCCGGCGACCACGCGACGGTCCGGGATGTGGGTGTCGACCATCCTGGTCCCGCCGAAGGGCAACCGGCGGGGCAGCCAACGCGCGGACGTGCGCAGATCATCCAGTCCGGCGGCGAAGGTCACGCTCGGCCGATAGTCCAGGTCGGCGCGGGCATTCGTGATGTCGTAGCTGCGGTCGCGGCCCATGGTCGCGATCAGCCAGTTGTTCAACGGCGGTGCGGTAGGGCGGCGCAGCAGTCGCCATGCCCGGTCGAGGATCCCGGCGACGGGCGCGGCGACCGCGAGCGGAACACTTCGCGCGCGGCCGACATCGGCACCCGCGGTTGCCAGGACCGGAGTGAAGAAGTCCCGGAGCGGCATCGGAGCGCCATCGGTGATGTAGTAGACCCCGCGGTCCCGGCCGCGGCTCAGCGCGGCTGCCGTCGCGGCGGCGAGGTTGTCGACAGGGACGAAATCCATGACGTGACGGCCGTTGTCGATCCAGGCGAGCTGATTCGCGGCGCCGGTGCAGCGGACCGTCGAGCAGATCGGACCCGGACGAGCCCGCGTCCGGTCGGACGCGGGCTTGCGGCTCTCAGCGGGACGGGACCAGGTCGTCGCTGTCCGTGCGGTCCGGTGTGTGGCTGTCGACCATGGTGGTCTCGTCGAAAGGCAACTGACGGTCCAGCACCGAGCGCACGCGCTGGGCGTCGATGGTGCTGGTCCAGGTGCCGACCAGCACGGTGGCGACGGCGTTGCCGGCGAAGTTGGTGACGGCGCGGGCCTCCGACATGAAGCGGTCGATGCCGACGATCAGGCCGACGCCGTCGAGCAGTTCGGGGCGGTGGCTCTGCAGGCCGCCCGCCAGGGTGGCCAGGCCCGCGCCGGTGACGCCCGCCGCGCCCTTGGACGCCACGATCATGAACAGCAGCAGGCTCAGCTGTTCGGTCCACGACAGCGGGTTGCCCATGGCGTCGGCGATGAACAGCGTCGCCATCGTCAGGTAGATCGCGGTGCCGTCGAGGTTGAACGAATAGCCGGTCGGTACCACGATGCCGACGGTGCTCCGCTCCACTCCCATGTGCTCCATCTTCGCGATCAGCCGCGGCAGCGCCGACTCCGACGACGAGGTGGACACGATCAGCAGGAACTCCCGCGCCAGGTAGCGGACCAGCTTGAAGATCGACACGCCGGCCGTGGCCCTCATCAACACGCCCAGCACGCCGAAGACGAACACCGCACAGGTCAGGTAGAACGCGACCATCAGCAGCGCCAGCTGCTCGACGGCCTCCAGCCCCGTCGACGCCACCACGTTGGCGATCGCGCCGAACGCGCCGATCGGCGCCAGCCACAGAATCATCGTCAGAATCCGGAACACCAGCTTCTGAATCAGCCCCACCGCGTTCAGGATCGGCTCCCCCGTGCTGCCCATGGCCTGGATCGCGAATCCGACCAGCAGCGCCACGAACAGCGTCTGCAGCACGCTGCCTTCCGTCAGCGAGGACAGCAGCGACGTCGGGATGATGCTCTCCAGGAAGTCCCAGGTGCCGCCGGCGCCCTCGGCCTGTTCGGCGTACTTGGTGGCGTCCTTCGCGTGCTCGGCGATGTTCAGGCCGCTGCCCGGCTCCAGCAGGTTGCCGACCACCAGGCCGATCGCCAGCGCGACGGTCGACATCACCAGGAAGTACCCGAGCGCCAGGCCGCCGACCTTCCCCACCCGCGAGGCCGCGCGCACCGAGCCGATGCCCAGCACGATGGTGCAGAAGATGACCGGTGAGATCATCATCTTGATCAGGTTCACGAACATGGTGCCCAGCTCGCCCACCGACTTCCCGAAGCCGGGTGCCAGCCAGCCGACGAAGATGCCGGCCACCACCGCCACGATGACGGCGAGGTAGAGCCAATGGGTTCGGTCGCGGCGCTGCGGCCGGGTCGTCTGTTCCGACATAAGAGTGTGGTTCCTCCGGTACTGCTGGTGTGAGCCGGGCTACGGCCCCGGACATTATGGTGACGGCTACCGTGACCGGGGTCACTGTTTCGTACATTTCGTTCACCGGGAGGACATGTGCCGGCGCAACGCCGTACCGGTCGCGACCGCGGGATGACGCTGGCCGGGCAGGTATTCGCCGTGCAGCTGGTGGTCCTGGTGACCGTCGTCGCGGTCGGGGTGGCGCTGACGGTCTGGGAGCTGCGGCGCGATCAGGACCGGGCGACGGCGCGGCGGGTCACCGATATCGCGGTATCCGTCGCGCAGGCGCCCTCGACCGCGGCCGCGGTGCGCGGGCCGGATCCGACGGCACTGTTGCAGCCGGTGACCGAGCGGATCCGGCGGCAGGCCACCGTCGACTTCATCGTCGTGATGGCCCCCGATCGCACCCGCTACACCCACACCGAAGTGGACCGGATCGGAAAGCCGTTCAGCGGCACCATCGATCGCGCGCTGGCCGGCGAGACGTTCACCGAGATCTATCCGGGCAGCCTCGGGCCGTCCATCCGCGCGGTCACGCCGGTCTACGACGACGGCCGGATCGTCGCGCTGGTCTCGGCGGGGGTGACCCGGGACCGCATCGCCGATCAGGTGCGGCGGCAGCTGCCGCTGATTCTCGGTTCCGCCGGCGCCGGGCTGCTGCTCGCGGTGCTGGGGTCGGCGCTGTTGCGGCGGCGGCTGCTGCGCCAGACCCACGGCCTCGCGCCCGCCGAGCTGCGCACCCTCTACGAACATCACGACGCCGTGCTGCACTCGATCCACGAGGGCCTGGTGGTGTTCGACCGCGATGCCGACACGGCCGCGGTGGTCAACGACCAGGCCCGGCTCCTGCTGGAGCTGCCCGACGGCCCGATCCGGCGCACCGATCTGCCGATCTCGCTGCGCCGCTTGGATATGCGGGTGGTGCGCGACGAGATGCACGTGACCGCGGAGCGGGTGCTGGTGGTGAACCAGGACGTCGTGCGGTGGTCGGGCCGGCCGCTGGGCACGGTGCTGACCGTGCGCGATCACACCGAGCTGCGCGACATGATGGGCGAGCTGGATTCGGTACGCGGACTTGCCGATTCGCTGCGCGCCCAGGCGCACGAGTCGGCGAACCGGCTGCATACCGTCGTCACCATGGTCGAGCTGGGCCTCTACCGGGAGGCGGTGGAATTCGCGACGGCCGAACTGCGTTTGTCGCAGGCGCTGATCGACCGGCTGACCGGTGCGGTGCGGGAGCCGGCGCTGGTGGCGCTGCTCCTGGGCAAGGTCGACCAGGCGATCGAGCGCGGCGTCGAGCTCACCGTGGCGGAGGATACCGAGCTCGACACCGCGGCACCGCTGAGCGCGCACGAAATGGTCACCCTGGTGGGCAATCTGGTCGACAACGCGCTCGATGCGGTCGCGCAGACCCCGGACGCCTGGGTGGAAGTGACCGTCCGGCAAGAGGATTCGGGGCTCTACCTCCGGATCGCGGACAGCGGGCCGGGCATGTCGGAGGAGGTGTTCGCCCGTGCCATGGAACGCGGCTATTCGACCAAGACCGACCACCAGGGACTGGGCCTGGCCCTGGTGCGGCGTCTGGTGGCGCGGTACGGCGGCACGCTGCGCGCCGAACGATCGCCGGAATCGGCTGTGCTGGTAAGGATTCCGCTATGACCGTGCGGGTGCTGATCGTCGAGGACGAGGCGCAGATCGCCGACGCGCACCGGGCCTACCTGGAGCGGATGTCGGGGTTCACGATCGTCGCGGTCGCCCGCACCGGGCAGGACGCGCTGCGCGAGGCGACCCGGGCAGCCGAGGGGGACGAACCCGTCGAGCTGGTGCTGCTGGATATCGGACTACCCGACATCGGCGGGCTGGAGGTGGCCGCGGCGCTGGCCCGGCTGCGGCCCCGGCCCGATGTCATCGCGATCACCTCGGCCCGTGACCTGGAGATGGTGCGGTCCGCCGTGGCGCACGGTGTCGCGCTGTATCTGTTGAAGCCGTTCACCTTTGCCGCGTTCCGGGAGAAGCTGGACCGCTATCTGGAGTTCCGCGCGGCGTTACCGTCCGGCGCGGACACCCTCACCCAGCACGACATCGACCGGGCGTTCAGCGCACTGCGCACCGCCGACCCGAAGACCACCGCACCGAAAGGCATTGCGCCACAAACCCTGGAGGAGATCTCCCGAGCGGTCCGCACGGCCGACGAGGGCCTGTCGGCCACCGAAACCGGCCGGGCGGTGGGGGTCTCGCGCGTAACCGCCTGGCGCTATCTCGAGCGACTGGCCGACGACGGGGTGGTGGACCGGCGCGCCGACTACGGCCGGGCGGGCCGGCCGCAGGTGCGGTATGTGTGGCGGCGGTGAGTTTCGCACGCCGGGCTCGCCGGTTTCACAGTCGTTTGACGAAAAATACTCTGCGGTAACCGTTCTCGGTCGCTCGGTGTGTCTCCACGTATCCGTTGCGGGGGTAATAGTCGAGGTTCTCGGTCATGGCCTCGTTGGTGTAGAGCCTGATCTCGGGCAGGCCGCGCTGCCGCGCGTGGTCGTCGGCGAACGCGAGCAGGCTCCTGCCGATGCCTGTGGCCTGCGCGGCGCGGTCGACCGCGATGTTGTCGAGCAGCAGATGGTCCGGCCGCGCCTCGAGCACCACCAGCCCCACGACGACGCCCGCACGTTCGGCCACCCAGACGCTGCCGGCCGCCACCAACGCGGAGTAGTCCGCCCGCATGGGCGCGGGCTCGCCGCCGATGCGGTCGACGTAGCCCGCATAGGCGGCACGGACCAGTTCGGAGAGCGCACCCACGTCGCTCGGCCCTGCTCGGCGGATAGCCGTCGTCTCCATCGTGTTACCGTTCAGCCGTTCTCGTGTTCGAGTCGCCGCCGCGACCCTCGCGATCATGCTCCGGGGGCATGTTCCTCGCATCGTGCCATCCTGGTGGGCCCGTATTCCGGGTGTGTTCGGCATGGCGGTGACGGGTGGTGAAAGGCGGGTCATGATTCGGACGGCGGCGATTGCGCATGTTCGCGGTCGGCGGCTGCTGCAGGCGCGGTCGGCCGGGAAGGACGTCTTCTACATGGCGGGCGGGAAGATCGATCCCGGGGAGACGGCGGTGCAGGCGCTGCGCCGGGAGACGCGGGAGGAGCTCGGGGTGGACGTCGCCGGCTATCGCGAGCTGGGGGTGTTCGAATGCGAGGCGTACGGCCACGCTCCCGGAACCGCGCTGCACATGACGTGTTTCACCGCCGATCTGACCGGTGATCCGCGGCCCACCAGCGAGATCGCCGAGCTGCGCTACTTCACCGTCGGCGAGTACGCCGCCATGCCGCATGTCGCGCCCGGCTCGATGCTGGTCTTCCGCCGCCTGCACGAACTGGGGCTCATCGACTGGTAGGGCGGGTTGCCCGGCTTCCGTGAGCCGCCCGGCACGCACGGCCGTCGATCAGCGGCCGCCACGAGGTCTGCGGAGCACCCTGTTCAGGAATCGTCGGCCGGGCACCCGGCCCGAACCGCTCCCCGGTGCGGCCGGGCCACCGCTCGGTGGTCGCGGGACGACGCCGGGTACTTCTGCGCCGCCCCCGCCCGAGCCACCGTCCGATGGCCCCGACTCGTCCCCCGGAGAATCCGGCGCACCGCCTGCCGAATCCGGCTGAGCGCCCGGCAGCCCAGACGTACCGCCCGCCGACTCCGGGGCGCCACTCGACGACTCCGGCCCAGCGCCCGGCAAGCCGACCGCGCTGCCCGTCCGTTCCGAGCTATCGCTCGGCGATTCCGTGTCGCCGAGTGCCGAATCCGAGTCGGTGCCCGTGGAGTCCGATGCGCTGATCTGGGATTTCGTATCGTCGGGTGTTGTCGAGTCGGTGCGCGAGGGTTCGGCGTTGCCGGCGGGTGAGGCGGAGGGGCGCAACGGGATTCGGGTGGCGGAGAGGAAGCCGAGGAGCAGGATTATCGCGGCGCCGAACAGGGCGATGCGAGTGGCGTCGGCGAAACCGCTGGTCAAGGCGTCGACCACCGGCTGCGGGGCGTTGTTGTCGCGGAGCACCGTGATCGCGTCGCCGGCGGATTCGCGGGTGGCGACGGCGACCTCGTCGGCGGCGGGGCGCGGCAGACCGGGCACCTCCGCCAGCCGGTCCGGCAGCATGCGGCCCAGGGATATCGACAGCACGCCGCCGACCACCGCGGCACCGAGCGCCGAACCGACCTGCCGCGCCGTGAACCGGGTGTCCGGGCCCTGCCCCGACAGCTCCGGCGGGGCGCCCACGTTCCCGGTGAGCAGCGCGGATGTGAGGCCGAGTCCGACGCCGTAGCAGGCCGACAACACCGCCAGCAGCCAGGGCGAGACATCCGGAGTCACGAACAGTGCCGTCACCGCCACGGCCACGGTCTCGATGGCGAGACCGAGCCGCGCCGCCCACACCGGCTCCAGCGGCAGGCCCGGACGCACGAGAACGACGCCGGCGGCGAAGGCCGCGAGCGCCAGTACGGCGAGTACGAAACCGGCTCCGAGCGTGGACATTCCGAGCCCGTTCACCAGGAACAGCGGCAGCGTGAACAGCAGGCCGAACTGAGCGAGCGCCACCGCGAGGGCCGTCAGGTTCTCCCACCGGAAGGTCCGGTCCGCGAACAACGAGAGGTCCACCAGCACAGGGCGGTTCACCTGCGCACGGTGCCGCTCCCAGAGCACGAACAAGCCCAGCAGCACCGCACCGGCCAGCAGCAACAGCGGAACCGGCGAGCTGGCCGCCCGGGTCGACCAGTGCAGCCCGAGGAAGTCGAACTCCCGCAACGGCTTCCACCAGCCATAGGTCTGCCCCTCGATCACCGCGAACACCACGAGCGCGAAACCCGCGGCGCTGAGCAGGAATCCGTCGACATCCCACCCGCGCGCGGGCGCGCGCACCGGAGTCTCGGGGACGAACGCCGCGATCCCGGCGAGAACCACCAGCCCGAGGGGCAGATTGATCAGGAAGATCCACGGCCAGGTGAAGCTGGTCGTCAGCCAGCCGCCGAGCAGCGGGCCGACCACGGCCGTCCCGGACAGCACCGAACCCCAGGCCGCGAGGACGATCGCCCGGTCGCGTCCGCGAAAGGCCGCGTCGATCGTGGACAGCGTGCCCGCCAGGACCCCCGCGGCACCGATGCCCTGCACGATCCGGCCCCAGATCAGCGTGGCCGGATCGGTCGCCGCGGCCGCCAGCAGGCTGCCGGCCACGAACAGCACCACCCCGGCGGCGAAGACGATGCGGCCGCCGTACCGATCGCCGAGCCGCCCGGCGGTGATCAGCAGGACGGCGAAGACCAGCGCGTAGACGCTGGTCACCCACTGCGCCTGGGTGAAGCTCAGGCCCAGGTCGTGGATGATCGCCGGGAGCGAGACGCCGACGACGGTGCCGTCCAGCACCACCATGAACAGGCCGAGCAGCATCACGGCCAGCGCGAACCTCCGGCCGCTGCCCCGCCGGAGGGATGAATCGAGCTCCACGTCCGTCATGCGCAACTCCCGCCGTCGAGTGGGAACGCCGTCGAAGAACCTCGTCCGCACCCAGTCTACGAGTCGTTTGCCCAGAATTCGCCACGGGGATTCGCGGCGAGGTCAGGAGCCCGCGATGCGCCCCAGCAGGTGTTCGGCCTCCGCCCGGACATCGGCCGGGTCGCCCGACCAGCCGAGCATGTGCAGCACAGCGTCCGGGATCAGCCGCTTCGCGTCCTCGGGGGCGGCGCCCTCGTCGGAGCGGATATTGGTCACGCTCTCGACCAGCCGGAAGGGCAGCACGCGCGCACCGGCCACATGCGCCGCGCCGGTCTCGGCGATCACCTCGTCGGCCAGTTCCTCGTAGTGGCGGCGCAGGTCCTCGCGGCGCAACCGGAATGCGGCGAAGCGCTCGGACCGCAGTTCGGGCAGCAGATACAGCGCACCGAGATTCCAACGGGTGGCGCATAATTGACGCACATCGAACCAGGCCAGCGCGTACAGGCGCACCGCCGCGGAGGTCGGCTCGCCGCGCAGCCGGGCCGCCAATTCCAGTGGACCGGTGACGGTTTCGTCCAGCAGCGCATCGAGGATGTCGTCCTTGGCGGAGAAGTGGTGATAGAGCGATGCCTGCCGGATGCCGACGGCATCGGCGATGCCGCGGGTGGAGGTGCTGGCATAACCCTTGGTAGTGAACAATTCCGCGGCGGCGTCGAGGATCTCGGCGCGCGGGGTATGCCCCTGACGACGGCGCGGCTCGAGGCGCGGGCGGCCGGGTCCGAGTTGCGTCACCACTCCATTCTCACTCATCGCCGATCTCCGACCGTTCGCGTACCGGCGCCGGTGAGGTTTCTGTCATTCGACAGAAATATCGGCAACACAGAAGTTACCCCGCGACCCGGGACCGATACATCGACGTCACCGATGCGCCGAACGGGATTGGAAAACTTTCACTCGATAGATATTGGCCGCGACGCCGAAGGAATCCCGCCCATGGCCACCACACTCGCCCCGTCCGCGCAGTCCGACAGCGCCGACCTCGAACGCTTCGGTTACCGGCCGGTCCTGCACCGCAAGCTCGGCCGGTACGCCTCGTTCGCGGCCGGGTTCTCCTTCGTGTCCATCCTGACCACGATCTTCCAGTTCTTCGGCTTCGGCTACGGATTCGGCGGCGGCGCCTTCTTCTGGACCTGGCCTATCGTGTTCGCCGGGCAGTTCCTGGTGGCGCTGAACTTCGCCGAACTGGCCGCCCGCTATCCGATCTCCGGCTGCATCTATCAGTGGTCGCGGCGGCTGGCCGGGGAGCTCGTGGGCTGGTTCGCCGGCTGGATGATGATCATCGCGCAGATCGTCACGGCCGCGGCGGCCGCGATCGCGCTGCAGGTGGTGCTGCCGTCGATCTGGAGCGGCTTCCAGATCATCGGCACCGAGACCGCCCTGACGTCCCCGTCCGGCGCCATGAACGCCGTCCTGCTGGGCAGCGTGCTGCTGGTGCTGACCACCGTGGTGAACGTGATCGGCATCGAGCTGATGGCGCGGCTGAACACCATCGGCGTCACCGTCGAGATCGTCGGCGTGCTGGCGATCATCGCGCTGTTCTTCGCCCGGGCCGACCGCGGTCCGGGCGTCGTCTTCGACACCACGGCCGCGGCGCCCGGGCCCTACTGGGCCGCGTTCCTCGTGTCCGGGCTGATGGCCGCCTACGTGATGGTCGGATTCGATTCCGCCGGTGAGCTTTCCGAGGAGACCAAGGATCCGCGGCGGGTCGCGCCGCGCACCATTCTCACCGCGCTGTCGGTGTCGGCGCTGGGCGGCGGGCTGATGCTGCTCGGCGCGCTGATGGCCGCGCCCAGCCTCGGCGACGGCGCGCTGGCCTCCGACGGCCTGGCGTACGTGATCTCGGCCAAGCTGGCCACGCCGGCGGGCAAGGTGCTGCTGTGCTGCGTCGCGGTGGCGATCACCGTGTGCACGTTGGCCATTCAGACCGCGGGCTCGCGGCTGATGTTCTCGATGGCCCGCGACGGGAAGCTGCCGTTCGCCCGGCGGCTGGCCGCCGTGCATCCGCGCTTCGGCACCCCGGCGCTGCCGGCCGTCGTGATCGGCGTGCTCGGAATCGCGCTGCTGGTGCTGAATCTCGGGAACGCGGCCATCTTCGCGACCCTCGCCAGCGTCTGCATCGTGACCCTGTACCTGGCCTATCTGCTGGTGACGGTGCCGCTGCTGTTCCGCCGCATCGGCGGGTGGACCCGTTCCGGGCCAAACGGGCTGTTCACCCTGGGCCGCTTCGGAATTCCGGTGAACGCGCTGGCGGTCGCGTGGGGAATCGCCATGGTGGTCAACCTGGCCTGGCCGCGGGCCGAGGTGTACACGCCGGACGGCGGCGGATGGTGGATGCTCTGGGCAGCACCGCTTTTCACCGGCGTGGCGGCGGTGGTGGGGATCGTGGTGCATCAGATCGTGGTGGCCGCTCCCGCCCGGCGCGCGGAGGCCGTCGTGCAGCCCGCCTGAACGTCGCGTTCGGTCACGTCCCCTCGTCAGGAGCCGAAATGATGAATCGTCCCGGTCGTACGGACCTATTCGGGAGCAAGCGGGCCGACGCGCAAGGTCCCGAGCCCGACGCGCAAGGTCCCGAGCCAGCTGCCGAAAGTCCCGCACTCGGCGCGCCGGGGCGGCCGATCGACCGAACCTCCGCTGTCGAGAAATCTGCTGGGCGAATGCGGTTTTCGATGACGGGGCCGCGCTCCGCCGCGCTCGGAAGACCGGAACTGGCCACCTTGCTGGCGGCTGCGGTCGGGCGCTGGTTCGCCCGGCTCCGCGCCGGTCGATGAGTCGAACGCCGGAAACGCAGGCAATCGCCCGACGTGCCGGACACGTGAATCCCAATCCCCTACTACCGATCAGGAGTCAGCGATGACAAGTACCGCATCGACGACCGGTGCGCGGGAGCATGCGCGCGGCCAGGCGGCGGAGGCGTACGTCTCCGGGCCCGAGTTGCCGGACGACGTTCCCGCCGAGCGGATCACCTTCGCCCGGCGGATACCCGGCGGCGGGTACGCGAACGTCGTACTGGGGCGGGGCACTCGGGTCCGGATCGCCGATCCCGGCGGCGCGGCCTGCGCGCACGTACTGCTGACGCGGGCCGAATCACCCTGGGAGCGGCTGAATGTCGCCGATACGGTCAAGGTGCCGTGGCAGGCGTACCTGGGCGTGGGGCACCCGCTGCTCTCGGATCAGGGGCGCGTGCTGGCCACGGTCGTCGCGGACTCGTCGGGGCACCACGACGCGTTGTGCGGGCCGAGCAATGCGGCGCGCCGGGCACTGCGGCTGGCCGGCGCCAAACATGGTCTGACACCGCGGGATATCGGGCCGACCGTCTCGTTCTTCCGCGGCGTGCGGGTCGACCACGACGGCGCGCTGGTGCCGACGGGCGGTGCGGGAGCCGGTGCGGCGGTGGATCTCCTGATCCACCTGCCGGTCACGCTGCTGATCGCCGATGCCGCGCATCCGCTCGATCCGGAGCCGCCGACCGATCTCGACCTCGTCGCCTGGCGAGCGCCCGAAGATCTTGCCCGGCAACACAATACCGAGCCCGAATACCTTCGCGCGGTCGAGAACACCGAACAGGCGTGGCGTGCTGCACGGAACGCCGAGGCGTTGGCATGACGTGCCCGGTGGCCGGGCGCCGGCCCCGCGGCAGTACCGGGCGGCGGTGTCACACCGGCTCCGCGCGAGACCGTAACCCCGGTTCCTGTACCCGTTCCCGTACAGCCGGTGCGGCGGTTCGTGCGGCGTACCCACGATGCCCCGGTAGGCACCACCATCCCGGCGACCGGCCCGCCACCACCGGGTCGCGGGTTCGCCCGCACACCCGGCACTCCGATCCGCATCCGCATCCGCATCCGCATCCGCATCCGCATCCGCATCCGCATCCGCATCCGCAGAAAGGATGGTCCCCGAAGTGACCACGCTCGCACGCACCGTCGTCCTGGACGAGATCGTCGGCGCCTGTTCCCCCTGGTCGGCGGTGGTTCGGGCCGGGGAGCAGCTGGAGATCATCGACCTGCACGGCAATCAGGCCGTGGACTGCCTGCTGTACTCGGCCGCCGACCACGCCGACCGCTACAGCGCGCAGGCCACCATCGCGGCGCAGCGCAACGTCTTCGTCACCACCGGCACCGTGCTGCGCACGGACGCGGGTACGGCGCTGATGACCGTCGTCGCGGACGAGGTCGGCAACCACGACACCGTCGCGGGCGCCTGCTCGCAGGAGTCGAATACGTTGCGCTACGGCCACCACACCCGCCACCAGCACGCCTGCGTGGAGAACTTTCTCGCCGAGGGAATGGCCTGGGGCCTGGACAAGCGGGACCTGGTGCCGAACATCAACTGGTTCATGAACGTCCCCGTCGAGGCCGACGGCACGCTCGGCATCGTCGACGGCCTGTCGGCGTCCGGCAAGAAGGTCACGCTCCGCGCCGAGGTGGACACCCTGGTCCTGGTCTCGAACTGCCCGCAGATCAACAACCCCTGCAACGGATTCGACCCGACGCCCGTCCGCATGGTCGTCACCCGCTGAGGCGATTCCGTGCGTGCGCCTCGCCCAGAGCCCGGACCCGGAACCCGGCCACCGCGGCAAGCTTCGGCGGTCGGACCTCCGTCCCCGCGTGCGCCGGCAGCCGGTCTACTCCAGCCCGCGGCCCGGCCCGCCGCGGTGGTCGGTCCGTCATTCCGACGTGTTCGCCACCGGAGTTCGCATGCGCACATCGGTCCGGTCGTGCACGCGCACGTGGCCGGAACCTGTTCGCACAGTGTGAGTCCCGGTTCGGAGTCGGATTACCCACCGAGACTTCGAGACCCGATTGCCGACCCACCACTGGACCAGGCACCGGGCGGTCCATGACAACCCGCCGGGCACGGAGCGCCGAGCACCGTAATGATCCAGAGAGGCCGAGAATGAACGAAGGCAGCACGACAATCACAACGGCGGAGCATCCCGCGGACGTCGAAACAGGCTTCGGCACAGCGGGACTCGATTCTGGAAAGACCACTGATCACGGGAATGCCATCGGCCGGAACAGGGATTCCACGCAGGTACCGCAGCACGCGACAGCCCGTGAACGCGCGGCCGGGCAGGTGGTCGAAGGCTCGCTCGAGGTGCTGCGGCCCGGGATGCTGACCACCGTGCAGGACTGGCCGGGACGGATCGGGTACTGGCATGTCGGCGTGCCGCCGTCCGGGCCGATGGACGATCTGTCGTTCCGGCTCGGGAATCGGGCGGTCGGGAATGCCGAGGGGGCGGCCGGGCTGGAGTGCACGCTGGCCGGGCCCGCCCTGCGGTTCGGCCGGGCGGCCCGGGTGTGCGTCACGGGTGCACCGGTGGACATCACCGTGGACGGAGTGCCGATGCCGATGTGGCGCACCGTCGACGTTCCGATGGACGGCGTACTGGACGTCGGTGCCGTACACGGCCCCGGGATGCGCTGCTACATTCTGATCGCCGGAGCGATCGAGGTGGGCGAATACCTCGGCAGCACAGCGACATTCACACTGGGCAGATTCGGCGGGCAGACAGGTGACGCACTGCGCGACGGCGATGTGCTCCCGCTCGGCGGCGCACACGGCCCGAGTGCCACGGCGATACCGATGGACGAACAGCCGGTGTTCACGCGCCGCTGGGAACTCGCCGTCACCGAGGGGCCGCACGGGGCGCCGGAGTTCTTCACCCGCACCGACTTCGACACGATCCTCGCAACCGCCTACACGGTGCATTTCAACTCCGATCGGACCGGTGTGCGGTTGATCGGCCCGAAACCGGAGTGGGCCCGCACGGACGGCGGCGAGGCCGGCATACATCCGTCCAACATCCACGACAACGCGTATTCTGTTGGGGCACTGGACTTCACCGGCGACACCCCGATCCTGCTCGGACCGGACGGCCCCAGCCTGGGCGGATTCGTCTGTCCCGTGACCGTCACCGCGGCCGACCGGTGGAAGCTCGGCCAGCTGACGCCGGGTGATGAGGTGCGCTTCGTGCCGGTGCGCGCCGATCGCGCCGCCTCGCCGCGCTCGCTCGGGCCCGCCCGGCGCGCGGGGCTGCCGTGCGTCTTGTCGTCCGGGGGCGACGGCGACGACGGCATACTGGCACGCGGCGAGGCCGACGACACCACCGCCGTCACCTACCGGCGCGCCGGCGACGACGGCGTGCTCGTCGAATACGGTGACATGACACTGGATCTGGGCCTGCGGGCGCGTGTTCACGCACTGCACCAGCATCTGCTGCGACGGTGCGAGCCGGGCATCATCGAACTCACGCCCGGAATCCGGTCGCTCCAGGTGCGCACCGATCCCGACCGACTGCCCCCGGCCACACTGCTGCACCTGCTGGCGGAGGCCGAATCGACGCTGCCGCCGTCCGAGGAACTGGTGGTGCCCAGCCGCACCGTGCGGATGCCGCTGTCCTGGGACGATCCCGCGACCAGGGAGGCCATCACCCGGTATATGCACGGCGTCCGCGCGGATGCGCCCTGGTGTCCGTGGAATATCGAATTCATTCGCCGGGCCAACGGATTACCTTCCGTGCAGGACGTTTTCGACACCGTGTTCGCGGCGGAGTATCTGGTGCTGGGGCTGGGCGATGTGTATCTCGGCGCGCCGGTCGCCACACCGACCGATCCGCGGCATCGCCTGGTGACGACCAAGTACAACCCGGCCCGCACCTGGACCCCGGAGAACGCCGTCGGCATCGGCGGTGCATACCTTTGTGTCTACGGCATGGAGGGGCCGGGCGGCTATCAGTTCGTCGGCCGGACCACGCAGGTGTGGAATCACCGATCCTTCCGGCTCTCCCGCGCCGATACGGTGCACGACCCCGATCACGACGAAAATCCATGGCTCCTGCGGTATTTCGACCGTATTCGCTGGTATCCGGTCGCGGCCGACGAATTGCTGGACATGCGAGCGGACTTCGCAGCGGGCAAGGGTGAGCTGGAGACCGAGGAGGGCGAATTCCGGCTCGCCGCGCACCGGCGTTTCCTCGCCGACAACGCCGCCTCGATCGCCGACTTCCGCACCGGGCAGACCGAAGCCTTTGCCGCGGAACGGCTTTCCTGGAAATCCTCGGGAGAACTCGGAGCGCAGGGGTGAGGGTGGCGTTTCGGCTCCGCCGTCTCGGCGCACCCGGCCGTCACCCGGCACGATCCAGCCTGTCCCCGCCTATTGCCCGAGACGGCTCAGCCCGTCGTCCCGGGATGGCTCAACTGTCGTCCCAGGATGGCTCAACCCGTCCACCCGAGACAGTTTCACCAGTCCACCCGAGACAGCTTCACCCGTCCATCCGGGATAACTCCAGACGTCATCCCGGCGCGTTTCGGCCGGGATCTCGCCGTGGATTCCGGCCAAAAGCATGCCGGAATGACAGGAAAACCGGATGCCGGAACGACAGAGAGACCGAACACAGGAACGACCGGGATCGGGTGCCGGAATGGAGGAGAGATCGGGTGCAGGAGCGGCATGAGGGGGATACGACGGTAGCGGCGGCGAATCAGAATGACACGGAAAGGAATTCCGAAATAGCTCGGCGTGTGGACCGGAAATTCGCGGTGAGTATACCGGTACACCTTCGGGAGGTGGACGGGAATGCGCCCGACGGAATGCGGTAGCGGCATGGTAGGCATTTAGTGGACGAGGCGCCCGAGCGGCAGGGAGATTGCGAATCATGAGCGTGTGGATCCATCGACGGCCGGAGAATGAGGTGGCGGCCGAGATCGCCGCCGCACGGGGGCCGCTGGCGGGGTTGCGACTGGCCGTGAAAGACAATGTGGATGTCGCGGGAATGCCCACCACCGCCGGCTGCCCCGAATTCGCGTATACGCCGGATCGAGATGCCGCGGCGGTGGCGGCGCTGCGGGCGGCGGGTGCGGTCGTGGTCGGCAAGACCAATCTGGATCAATTCGCGACCGGGCTGGTCGGAACGCGCTCCCCGTACGGCGCGGTACCCAATGCGCTGCGGCCCGAATTCGTTTCCGGCGGTTCGAGCTCCGGTTCGGCGGCGGCGGTCGCGCTGGGCGAGGCGGATATCGCGATCGGCACCGACACGGCCGGGTCGGGCCGGGTTCCGGCGGCATTTCACGGGATCGTCGGCATCAAGCCGACCGTCGGGGTCGTCGGCACACGCGGCGTGGTGCCGGCCTGCCGCTCCTACGACTGCGTGACGGTCTTCGCCGCCGACCTGCAACTGGCGGACCGGGCGATGGAGGCGATGGCCGCCGGTGCGCCCGACCGGCCGTGGCCGTCCGCGGTCGCACTGGCCGCGCCGCCGGAACCCGTTGTCGCGGTGTTCGATTCGCTCGCCGGTCTCGACCCGGTGTGGCAGGACGCCTTCGACCGGACGGTCGCGGCGCTGCGGGAGCGCGGCGCGCGGATCGTCACCGTGGACCCGGAGCCGTTTCTCGCGGCGGCCCGGCTGCTGTACGACGGCGCCCTGGTCGCCGAAAGGTACTCGGCCGTAGGCGAATTCGTCGACGCGCACGCCGATTCCGTCGACCCCACCGTCGGCGCGATCATCCGCGGCGCCCGCGACATTCCCGCCCACCGGCTGGTATCGGACCTCGCCGACCTGGAGCGGTTGCGGGCCCGGGCGATGGACAGCCTGCGCGGCGCGCACGCCCTGCTGGCACCCACCGCCCCGATCCACCCGACGATCGCGGAGGTGCGGGCCGATCCGGTCGGGGTGAACTCGAAGGTCGGGACCTACACGAACTTCTGCAATCTGTTCGACCTGTGCGCGGTCGCGGTACCGGCGGGCACCGCGGGTCCCGCGCAGTTCGGTGTCACCGTGTTCGCCCGCGCCTTCGAGGATGCCGTCGCACTGGATATCGCCACGCTTGTTCGCAACGGCGACAAGGGTTTTCCGGACCCCGTCGAGGAAGCCTGGCCGTTGCGCTCGGCGCCGGTGCGGGAACTGGTCGTCTTCGGCGCGCACCTGCGCGGGCAGCCGCTGGAACACCAGCTCACCGGCCTCGGCGCACGCTGGGCCGGCCCCGTGCACACCGCGCCCCGATACCGGCTCGGCGCCCTCGACACCGTCCCGCCCAAGCCCGCGGTAACCAGGTGCGCAGACGGCGAAGCGGGGGTCTCGATCGCGGGCGAACGCTGGCTCCTCTCCCCCGCGGCCCTCGGCGATTTCCTGAGCGCCCTCCCGGCCCCTATGCAGCTCGGCTCGGTCGAACTCGACGACGGCACCTGGACCACAGCCTTCGGCTGCGACCCCGCCGCGGCCGCCACCGCGAAGGACATCAGCGACTACGGCGGCTGGAAGCCCGCCCTCGCCGCCGGGGCCGTCTGAGGGCATTACACGCCCGGTGTCACGGCACCGGGCCCGCACGACGCACGCGCGGGCCAACCCCCGCACCGTCGCCGCAGCACAATCGAATTCGCAGCAGCATGCGGAAACTGGATCACTACGTCACCACGGCCTGCCTCTGTGCCCGCCGAACGGTGACACGGTCACGACGACGACCACCGTTTGTGCAGACCTCGTTGAATCGCCGAGACGGCCGCGCAGTGCGGGCGAAATCGCGCACCGGCGCCCGCTCCCGATCAGGCGGGCGGGATCGCCGCCACCGCCTCGATTTCCACGACGGCGCCGGGAACGGCGAAGCCGGATACCTGCACCACCGTGATGGCGGGTGGGTTCGGGCGCTCGCCCCAGATCTCGAGGAAGGCCGCGAAGCCGTCCTGGAGGGACTCACCCTCCTTGGCCAGGATCGTCCACTTCACCACGTGTCCCAGATCGGCGCCGGCGGACACCAGGCAGGTCTGTAGATTCGTCAGTGCCTGGGGCACTTGGCTTTTCACGTCGGGACCGACCACCCGGCCGGTGGCATCGACCCCGTTCTGCCCGCCGACATACACCGTGTCGTAGCCTGCGGGCACCCGGACCGCCTGCGTGAAGGCGGAACTGCTGTGCATGGTCGCGGGGTTGATGTATCGAACGCTCGTCATGGCGGCAGCGTAACCGGGCGCACCGACAACCCGGTCGATCAGCGGTTTACTTCGGTTCGATCTCGGCGAGCAGTTCGGGCCCGTGCGTATCCAGTCGCTTCTCCGCGACCCGCGCCCCCAGGACGGCGGCACCGCATCCCAGCGCCACCCCGATCGGCAGGGCACACCACTGGACGAGCCAACTGTCCAGGGCGACACCGATTCCCAGGATGGCGACGACCGGGAGGTTCACCACCAACTGCCCGAAGCCGACCGAGAGCTGTACCAGCGCCCGGGCGCAGCCGGGACTGCCGCCGCCTCCGGCGAAGGGATTGCCGCTCTGCGGCGGCAGCGGGTAGGCGGCGTACACCGACAGGAACAACGCCGTGCTCACGCCGACGCCGACGAATACGGGCAGGGTCGACACCGCCCACGGGTAGAACTCGGCGTGGCCGAACGCCCCCGGCAGGATCAGGGTGACCAGCACGGCGGGCGGCACGACCATGACCACCCAGGCGATCGCTCGCCCGCGCACATCGGCCCGGTTCGCTCCGGGGATCACCAGCGTGTGCCACAGCGCCGTGCCGTCGAACGCGTACATGTTCGCGCTGGCCATCGCGACCATCCACACCACGAAGGTCCCCACGAACGGGATCGGCGAGCCCGCGCCCTGCAGGGACAGGATCACCGGCAGCACGATGCCGATCGCCAGCAGCGGCAGCAGCGCCGCCCGCCGGCGCCCGTCGCGCCACCAGGTGCGCAGCTCCTTGATCACCACGGCGCCAACGGGATTCGCCGGAAACACCCGATCCAGCAGCCCGCCGCCCTGTGCCCGGACCGGTCCCGCGGGCGCGGCCGTCGTGGTGAGGCGGCGCCGCAACAGCACCGCCCACGCCTGCCACAGCGCCATCGACAGCAGCGCAAGACCCAGCAGGCACAGCACCGACAGCCACCACTGCCCGCGCGCGGCCGTCTCGACGGCGTACGGCGCCCACCCCGACGGGGATATCCGCAGGGCGAGCCGCACCGGATTCGAGGCATGTTCCAGCTTCGGGCCCACGGACGTCACCAGCAGTTGCATCGGGTAGTAGGCCAGGCCCGCCAAGGCGGCCACCAGCACGCCCAGATCGCGACCGCGCCGCGACCGCATGGCCGCGCCGATCCAGGCCAGCAGCACCCGCGACAGCAGCACCACGAAGACCAGGTGCAGCACGGCGCCGACCGCCGCGACGAGCGCCGGCACGACACCCAGCTGGGCCGCCAACAGCACCAGCCCGCCGAACGCGATCAGGTTCACCGCGGCCGCCGGCCCGGTGAAGGCCACGGCCAGCAGGCCGACCGCCAGTCGGCGATAGCTGATCGGCAGGAGCCGGAAATGCTCCGGCTGCAACGTCTCGTCGCTGCTGCCCGCGAGAATCGGCCCGCACAGCCAGCCCAGTGTCCACACCGCATACAGCGCCGCGGCGGCATTGACCGCCGCCCGGATGTCCCAGTCGTGCCCGGCCACGGCCATCAGCGCCGCGGTGACCACGCCCGCGGCAAGCCCGAGCAGGAGCCCGACCCAGAACCCGATCGCGGCCTGACCGGTGCTGAGCGAGCGTGCGGTGAGCCGCCACCGCATCCGGATCAGGACGCCAACCACGACAGTCCCTCGTCGCCGCCGACCCGGCCGCCCACCAGCCGCACGAACGCCTCCTCCAGGGAGCCGTCACCGCGCACCTCGGCCACGGTGCCCGCGCTCACCACCTGCCCGCGGTGGATCACCGCGAGACGATCGCAGAGGTTTTCCACCAGCGCCATCACATGACTCGACAGCACCACCGAACCACCGGCGTCGACGAATCGGCGCAGGATGGTGCGGATCGTCCCGGCCGACACCGGATCGACGGCCTCGAACGGCTCGTCGAGAACGAGCAGTTTCGGCGCGTGCAGCAGCGCTGTCGCCAGGCCGATCTTCTTGCGCATACCGGCGGAGTAGTCGACGACCAAGGTGTTCTCGGCGCCGGTGAGTTCGAGGACGGCGAGCAGTTCCTGCGCCCGCTCGGCCACGGTGCCCGCGGCCATGCCGCGCAAAAGGCCGGTGTAGGTGAGCAATTCGCGACCGGTCAGCCGCTCCGGCAGCGCCAGCCCGTCCGGCAGCACCCCGACGATCGCCTTGGCCCGCACCGGATCCGCCCACACGTCGGACCCGAAGATGTGCGACTGTCCGGCATCGGGCCGCAGCAGGCCCACCGCCATCGACAACGTCGTGGTCTTCCCGGCCCCGTTCGGCCCCACCAGCCCGAAGAACGAACCGGGCGGCACTGTGAGACTCACCCCGTCCACCACCCAGGGCCCGCCGAACCTCTTGTACAACCCGGCCAGCTGAAGCGCCGGTGCATCCGGCAGCATGAATCCCCTCCTCCGGTGGACGCGACCTCAGGATGGAAATCGTCGCACCGGCCCATTACGCAACCGCGACATCCCGATTCGCAAAGTATATACTAGTTGTCGACAGGATATATATCCCGAAGGGCCGCGGTGACGAAACGACTGATCGACATAGACGACGAGCTGCTGGAGGCGGCCCAGCGCGAACTCGGCACCTCCGGGGTCTCGGACACCGTCCGCACGGCGCTCCGCTCGGCGGCGGCCGCCGCGGCCCGCGCCCGCCAGATCGAATGGCTGACCGACGGCGGCATGGAGTCGCTGGCGGAGCCCGAGCAGCGGGCCGACGTGTGGCGGTGACATCACGGTTCCTCATCGACACCAGCGCGGCGGCTCGCATGCGCCACCCCGGCGTCGCGCGGGTGCTCGCACCCATGATGCAGTCGGGCACGGTGGCGACCTGCGCGACGCTCGACGCCGAAGCGCTCTTCAGCGCGCGCGGCCCGGCGGAATACGAGCGGATCCGGTCCGACCGACGAGTCGCCTACGAGTACCTGCCCACCGACGACGACCACTGGCGGCGCGCCTTCTCGGTGCAGCGCGTCCTGGCGGGAAGCGGACGGCATCGGGAGGTCGGCATCGCGGACCTGCTGACAGCCGTTCTCGCCGTGGAACATCGGCTTCTGCTGGTGCACTACGATGCCGACTTCGACACCGTGGCCACGGTCGTCGACCTGAATCACCGCTGGGTCGCACCGCGCGGCAGCCTGGAAGCGGTGACGTCGCCGGGCGGAGCGGAACGGCCGTGACGTGAGGGCTGCCGACCCCGCAAGCACACGGCATTGCCGATCCGGAGGCAGCCGTGGGTAGCCCCGAATCCGGAATTCGCTGCCGGAGAACCGCTTCCGGATAGGACGAACGGCCTGGCACCTTGGAGTCGTCGCCGGCTCCGGCGGTCACCGCGCCGAAACTGCTATTGCGCGCCGGTGATCAGCCGGTCGGCATCCATCTCGCGCCGCCCCGGATGTCGACGACGTCATCGAGATTCCCGGAAACCACTTCGCGCCGATCGAACAGCAGGCGAGTACGGCCGCGGCGGCGGTCGAGTCCTGGCCGACGCGCCGAGGCCGATCCCGGTTCCGCAGGCCCCGAACGGCTTTCAGAGATCGCCCGAGTAGTCCTGGGTGATCCAGCGGTCGGGACGGATGGTGAACAGCACGGACTCGGAGCCCTCCATGCTGTCGGCGAAGGCGCGGCCACCCTCCGGGCCGAGGTAGCGGACGGCGATCTCCTCCCGCGCTCCCCGCGGGGCGGGGATCGCGGTGTCGACGACGGTGCCCTCGACGATGACGTACTGGTACGGCAGCTCTTCCCGCTGCACGACCAGGGTCACCGCGCCGGCCTCCCGGACCAACCGGGCCTTGCGGCTGTTGGCACCGGTGTTGATCCGGATGCTGCCGCCGGGGGTGTAGTCGTACCAGATCGGGACGGTTGCGGGCGGGCGACCGTCGCTCGTCGCGACCGACAGCACGGCAATGTGCTTGTCCGCGAGGAACTCCTGACGCTCGGCCTCCGTGAAAGGTTTCGGCATGCGCCGTGCAGCACGGCGACCGGCGGCCTTATTCCCGCCACACCGCCGACACACCCAACGACTCCGGCTGCCGCACCACGGCGATGATCGACCAGTTGCGGCGGGTTGCCAGCCCGAACCGCATCCGCCCGATCAACCGCTAGCGCACCGCTGTTCATCCAGGTGAGGCAGCGAGTCGGCTGGCGTGCGGCATGTACCCGACTTCGTAGGCCCATCCGACGAGACTCGCGCCGGACTTCACTGGCAGCCACATCTCTGTCGCAAGGAGGTCGTCGACGATCCGCTCCGCCCCGCCACGATCGACGTCATCGAGGACGTGGAGCGCCTCGATGATGATCCACATCGAATCCCGCGCCTGGACCGTGTACTCGTCGGCCTGGCTGATCGCCTCGCGTTCGTCGAGGATCGCGGTGCACCCGTGTGCGTGCGCGTAGGCGATCACCGCGGCTTCACCGGCATGCTCGGCGGGTGTCTCCGCTCCCAGGTCGGACTGGATCGCCAGTTGCACCGCTCCCTCGTCGGAATCGAGGACGACGAGTTTGACCCATTCGCACTCGGCTATCGCCGGAATCCCGGAGTACTTCTCACGCGCCACCTCAACCTCCGCGTTCACCGCGTCCGGGATCAGAATCACCTGCCCGCCAGGGGAGAGCCTTCGCAGTATCTCGCCGTGACCTGCGCGGTGCCAATGGGTGAACACGCTCGTGTCCATAACCCAAGGGTCAAGCATCTCCGTCGATCACCTCGAAGGGTGAGTTGTCGCGTGTGCGTAGCTCGGCGTCACTGATCGATCCGCGCAGCATCTGTAAGGTCCGCTTACGCGTGAGCTTGGCAGCTTCGTACCCTCGGACCACCGCTGCGGCCAGTTGCGGGGACAGCCGGGGGGCAACCAGGTCATCGGCGCGGAACGGAACTCCTACTGCGGCGAAGTCACTGGTGACGGGAACGTCCCGTGCGAGCGCGACGCGGTCGTACTCGTCTATCAGCCCGATGTTTTTGAGCTGGTTGACCGTCGCGGTCCATGACACCCGATAGGTGCCGGCGATGCGGATGGCGCGACGGCGCGGGCTGTCATGCGGGTAGTCACTCCACAGCTTCCCCGCCCCCGCGCGGGGGATCAGGAAGTGGATCGCGACCGACTTGACCATGGTTTCGGAGTCTGAGCTGTGCGCATCATAGGCGTCGCCTATCAACCAGTGCGCCAGCTCATGGGCGACGGTGACCCGCTTGCGGCCTCGCGGCTGCTCAGCGTTGATCACTGCGGCGGCCACTGCCGTGTCGCCGTCCCCGTCGACAATGACGCATGCGCCGTCCGCCGACTCGCCGTAGTCACCCACGAACACGTACATTCCGAGCTTCTCGCAGACGGACAGGACGTCGATGATGGGCTCGCCGTCCAGCCCGATCCGCTTGCGCGTCTCCTGCGCGATCCGCTCAGCGTCCTCATGACAGCCGGGCACCGCCGACTCTGGTCGCGGCACCGCAGAGATCAGCCCTTTACGCATCAGCGATCGCATATCGTCGGCCAGCAACTCGATCGCCTCGTCCACGCGCGCGGTGACCCCGGGATCGAACCCTGCGTCGGTGCGGCGGCTGATCGCCGCAGGTACTTCATCCATCACGAACCACTGCAGAGGCTTGTCGAGCTTCTCGGCGATCGCGAACATCTCGGTAGCCGAGACGCGTCGAGTTCCCGACTCCATTTTGCTGATCGTCGTGTGGTCGACCTGGTCCAACGCTGCGGCCAGCTGCCCCTGTGACATGCCGGCGGCGACTCGAGCCTCCGCGATCCGCCTACCAAGCGCCTTCGCGTCCATATTTGCGATTTTGGCACATCCGGAAACGGGACGTGGGGCGACTCTGCACATGCGGCTCCACGAGCTGTAGCGACGGCTCGTTCCGGCTCCCCGAACAACCGTAAGATCCGCAGTCCACGAAGCCCTGCACAAGGCAACCCGTGGTCGTAGCGTGGGATCTATGGGTGTGGGAAACGAAGGTGGGGTCACCCCGCCGAACGATCTCGGACGGAGGTTGCGGGAAATCCGGGCGTGGCGCGGACAATCCCTCCAAGTGACCGCTGATCTCGCGGGCATCTCCTTCGGATACCTCGGCAAGCTGGAACGAGGAGACAAGCACGTCGACAGCCGCCGATTGCTCGAGGATCTCGCCACCGCGCTACGAGTAGCACCACAGGAATTGACCGGTAGGCCCTTTCCACCTACCGACCCACTCACCAACGAAGCACACGCGGCGATCACCGGAGTCGAGGCCGCCTTGGAGACCTACGATCTCGGCGAAGACCCCGGCGTTGCTGTTCGGCCCTGGCCCGACGTGGCTGAAGCGGTCAGCACCCTCACCGAGCAGTTGCGGGAGAACGCCGACTACGCCGCGATGGGTCATGTCCTGCCCGGCCTGCTCGGGGAACTGCACGCCCACTATGCGCGAGACCCTGAACGCCGCCGGGACGTGCTGGTGGCCTTGATCTACGCGTACCGGGCCGCCGCGTCGGTCTGCAAGAACCTCGGCGTCCGCGGACTGCCGATGATGGCCGTGCGCGCGGCCCACGACTGCGCGCAAGAGCTGAACGAACCCGAATGGCTCGGATACGCCGCCTACCTGCGCGGCATCATGGGCGGACCCGGGGCCCGGCAACGTCAATACGATCTGGCGGTGCGGGCGGTCGACGATCTGACAGCGACGCCGGGACCGAACGCGATTCAGGTTGCCGGCACCTTGCACTTCATCGCGGCGTTGGCGTGTGCCGTCCAGGGGGACACGGTACGCACCTATGACCACCTCGCCGAAGCCGATGACTTGGCGCAGCGGTTGCCCGAGCACCACGAGAACTTCGCTGGGCTGTACTTCGGGCCGGATAACGTGCAGCTGTGGCGGGTGTCGCTGGCTACCGAACTCGGCGAGGGCAGCAAGGTGGCCGAACTCGCTCACGGTGCGCACCCCGACACGATCCCGCTGCGTGCCTGGCAAGCCAGCTTTCACGGCGATCTCGGCCGGGCACTGGCCACCGACCGGGCGACACGAGTCCACAGCGTCCAATCCCTCGTGACCGCCGAACAGCTGGCACCGCAGTACGTTCGCAACAACGTCTTGATCCGCGAAACCGTAACCGATCTGCTACCCACGGCCTCCCGCGACCACACCGGACGAGAACTGCGCGGGCTGGCTCACCGTATGGGAATGGCCCCGCGCTAACCGATTTCGGCTGTTGTCCTCACGGGACAAGAATTCCGCTCTCCCGCGCTTAGCGTTCGAGTGGCCCCGCCGCCGGGGTCCTGGCAACAACTCCCGATCCGACTCCCCGGCGGTGGGTGCCCTACAACCAACCGGCGCGGGAAAGGCAACGGGCTATGCGGGCACATCCGACAGCGTTTGCTTGGGTCGATCCGAACACCAGTCCGTGGGGGGAATGGGAGAACGCCAGAATCCGCCGGCTCGCGCGGCGGCTCGGCTATGCCCTGTACTGGCCCGACCCGTCCGCGCTGCCGCTGGTCGACCAGGTGCGCGCCGCTGATGTCGACGCTGTGATCGTGCCGTCACCCGGTCATCTGAACGCGATCCAGTTGCAGGCGCTCATGTGCATCGTGGACGTTGAAACCGCTACTCCGCGACTGAGTTTCGCGCGCTGGGCGACTTTCCCCTACCAGGTGGGCCGGGCATGAGCACCGCCACAGCCTGGTCGGTACTCATGGCGCTCGTGGTGATCTTCGGCGGCCTGGTCGGGGTGCTGCTGCGCAACGAGCCGGACGAGGAGGCCGAAGGTAACAGCGAGGAATCGATACAGGCCCTCGAGTTCGTGGCGTACACGCACGCTGCGCCGGGGCGGCCGTTCACAATACGGCAGGGTAGGGTCGATCACGGGCGCGGTAATTGCGTTGCCGCAGTTCCGTTTCCCGTGACCGCCCTCCGAACCGGACGTGCGGCTTTCACCGCATCCGGCTCTCCATGGAATTCATGCTGGCGTGGTTGTCGCCAGACGTTGTGCCGCGTTGCTCCAGGGTGTCGGGATGGTGTAGCCACGCCACCGGTAGCGTTCGATTCCGGTGTCGGTCGGGTTATAGAGCACGATCCCGTTCTCTGCTGGGCGGCGCATCGGAGCCGGGGTGCAATACCGGCGAAGCACTTTGCGCCAGCTCAGGCGCGAGTGTCTCTTGTAGAGCCACCTCATGGCGCGAACCCACGTGTAGTGCTGCAGGTAGCGGTAGGTAGCAAACGAGACACCGTGTCGGAAATAGAGACACCAGCCCCGGACCGTTCGGTTCAGGTGAAAGAGCATGTCGGCCAACGTCTTGTAGGGTGCGGATCTGCGCGTGTGAAACTTCACCTTCCGCATGATCGAAGCCAGCGACTTCTTCGACGGATAGGTGTGAATCACTGCCTTGTTCACCGTGCCCGGCTTCGTCCGGCGCTGGATGCGCCAGCCGAGGAAGTCGAACCCGGTATCCATGTGCACCACATGGGTTTTCGGCTCCGACAGGGTCAAACCCATCGGGGCCAGAATGTCCGCGACCTCGGTCCTGGCTTGTTCGGCGTGGTGTCTCTCGCCGTTGACCAGGACCACGAAATCGTCCGCGTAGCGGACGAGCCGGTAGGTCGCGCCCCCGTTGCGGCGCTCTCGTTGCCGTCCCTGCCAGCCCGCGTTCGGCGAGGGCTTCCCGGCAGAGAAGGCATCCCACTTGTGTTGATAGTGGTCATCGAGCACCGACAGGGCGATATTCGCCAGCAAAGGCGACAGAATCCCGCCCTGCGGGGTTCCGGTGAGCGCTTCCCGGTCGATGCCGTCCTCGCTGAGGATTCCTGCTTTGAGAAACGACTTGACCAGGGCGAGAACGCGTTTGTCCCTGATCCGGTGACGCATCCGGTCCATCAGGGCCGTGTGGTCGATCCGGTCGAAACACGCCTCGATATCGGCCTCCAGCACCCAGGTGTAACCCCGGTTGCCGAACAAGTGAATCTCGGCGATCGCGTCCTGAGCGCGACGATTCGGGCGGAACCCGTAGGAACCGGGCTGGAAATCCGCCTCGAAGATCGGCTCGAGTACCAACTTCAACGCCGCCTGAACAATGCGGTCGCCTGCGGTCGGTATCCCCAACCGGCGCTTCTTGTCCGTGCTGCCCGGTTTCGGAATCGACTTCTCCCGGACCCGGTCCGGACGGAAGCTCCGGTCCTTCAACTCCGTTCGCAGCCGCGACAACAAGACCATCGAGTTCCTCGGGATCGAGGCAGGCTTCACCCCATCAACCCCGGCGGTTCGGCCACCTTTGTTGCTACGCACCCGTTCCCAGGCATGCACCAGAAACGCCGGATCACTCACCAGATTGTGCAGATCCTCGAACACGCGACCCGGATCCCGGATCGCCCACCAGTGCAGTTTGGCCTGCATCCGCCGTACTCGCGACCAGGCTTCGTCGAAGTCCGGCCACGATTCACCCGTATTCACAAGCGCCTCCGGCCATTACAGCCCCTCTCCGCTGAAATCCACTGGGGTCCTTCGCCCTGTGACCGGCTCTCCCGGCCTCCGACTACTACGACCCCTCCGCCCCACCCACGCCCCACCAGCCGACGACGGGCCTGCCCACCGCACACCGCTGGCAGCGGTGTGCGGTGGGCGAGACGGGATGGTTCCCACGTTCACTGTCATCCATTCGGGACAGGAGGCAGCCAGCTCTACCCCTGCGGCATCGTCACGGCTACGCCGCAGACCTTCACCGTGACCTCCCCGCCGGACTATGAGACACCGACGGAAAAGTTCCCCGCCGCCCTCACAGGCGACGGGTGCGCACCGCTATCCGGCCCATATCCACCGAGTTCGAGCCGGCGCATAACCTCGAGGGGCTTCTACCACTGGTTTCTCGCGTCTACCTTTGTCCCACGCTTGCCGGACCCACACCATTCGGCAGTACTGACGCGTCCCGGCTTTGTCAGGGCTGCTCCCACCCTCCCCGGCGTCTCCCGGACCAGGCTGCCCTCAGCTACAGCAATCGTGCTGCGACACAATCACTTCGGAGTCATTCCACCTCCAATATGGATAACAGCGCCTCGTGGCGCACCCCATGCGGCGATGCAGCAACACAGGGCCTGCCGCCAGGAGGACTGCCCACGCAAGCGTGCGGCATATCAGGTGCTGGTGGAGGCCCAGCACATCAAGCCGGACACCGGACGGACGCAATAGTGGCCCCGGCAACTGAAGACACGAAACCGGCCTTGGAAAGCCCCTCGGCTCGTCCGCCGAATACGCCGAGAGGCGATTGGACGACCACATCAGAGACAAACGAAAGGCGAACTCTGCGAATGACACTCGGAAGCTCGATGCCTGAGCCCGCGCCGGCTACTCCGCTGCCGACTCTCGACGACGTACTCGACGCGATGGGCGGCACCGACCGCGACAACCCCCTGCACGTCGTTGTCGCCGAGATGCTCCCGCTGGACAAGCAGCGGTTCCTCGCGATCGGAACCCTGATCGATCATCTCCCGTCCGATGCCGACAGCCTGGTCGACGCGGCCTATCGGCTCGCCGCCGTGATGTCGGAGAGAAGGCGCTGCGTCCGCGCCATCGACCGACACATCGCCGAAACGGTGCGGCTCGACCCCTTGCCGGAGGCGCCGCAGGCCGAGTACACGACCGGCGAATTCGTCGCCGCCATCACCTACGCGGCGTTGGTCGGGTCCGCCCAACGCGATGCCGGACGAGATTTCGGCGGCGGCGCCCGGCTGGCGTCGCTCTACCGCGCCTACGACACCTTCCGCGACGAATTGACGTCGGGCGCAACCCGGCTCCCACGGCGCGCCTCCGCTGCGGAACGAGAAATGGAGTCGAAAGGTCAAGTATACGAACGGAATTCATGACGCTTGTCCGGCGCACACGCGACGACGCCGACGGTCGAACCTTCCTCCGCGGGACTCTCTGCGAGACAACCAGGTTCCACGGCTAGAGCCTCCGCACTCGCGGGCAGCGTCGCATCCGCTCGACCACTCGTCCGCATCCACGAAGTCGCACAGCGCTGCGCGAAGGAGGGCACCACCGGCGCGGCCGAACTGACACGCCGGACAGCATCCGCTCGCGTGCCTATCCCTGCCCGGCTGTAGTGCGCTCGACCCACTCCACGTAGGTGTCCAGGCACCAATTGACCGGGGTCGCGGTCATTTCCGGACTGCCCCACGGGTGGAGTTCCGAAATCCGCGCCGCGAGCCGACCGCAGGCCGCTGCCGAGGTGCGGAGCGAGACACGCCACTCACTGCCCTCGCCCAGCGGATAGCGTGCTCCAGCTGATCGCGCCGCATCAGCCCGCGAGGCCGAGAACATCGGCGCGCTCGTCTTGCGAGAGCAGCCCGCCCATCGGGGAGACCTCACGCATCTCGATCGAATCGCGGTCGAGACCGGTGAGCAGGCGGTGCAGTCCTGGCACATCCCGGTGCTTGATCAGCGACTGCCAGCGATCGAGATTGCGCACATGCGGCTGACCCGATACTCCATCGCGAAGTCGCTGTAGATTGCGTTCGATGCGCGGCAGCCACGACTCGAGGCTCGATCGGGTCAAATGCACCGAAAGTCGGCTGTGCAACTGCCATGAGCGGCGCTCGGAGCGGGTCAACTCGGGGACGACGGGCCGCCGCACGACCTCGAGGCGGTAACCCATACAGCACAGCAGCCGCTCGAGCTGCTCATCGCTGAGATTCAGCTTGCCGGACAGGACCTGGCTGATACTGGACTGGCGGACGCCACTGACCCTCGACAACTGGGACTGGGTGGTGCCCGTTTTGCGCATCACCTCGCGCAGCACACCGCTCCGGCTGGTCATACCTCGATTATAGCGCCCGACGCTATAGACGGGCTTACACTTCTCGATCTCGCCCGATCGACCAATAGCCTTGCGAACCTCGCCGCGTGGTGCGGCGTCCGGAACAGGATCTCGTCCTGGACGACCTGACCGATGTCGAGGCGTTACCTGCCCTTCCATGTCGGTAGGACGGCTTCTGCGACAACTCGTTGTTGCTCGGACATGCCCGGCTCGCCGTCCTCCAGGTCCCACAGTGTGTTCTGTAGCGCGCGGCCCAGCGTCCAGCCCGCCGCGCGCCTGCGGTCGAGGCCGAGCATCTCGGTCATGAGGTCGAATCGGTACCGGACTGCTCGCCCTACGTTTCCGCTGGCCACGAGCGCATCCCAGCGATTGTCCAACGCGGGCATCAGATCGAACCCGGGGTCGCCGGCCAATGGTTTCGGGTCTATGGCGAGCCACGGCTCGCGATCGGCGGCAAGCACGTTGTCGTAGTGCAGGTCCCAGTGCAGCAGCCGGTCGCCGGGCTCGTCCACCAGGTCGGCGACCGCCGCGGCACAGGCGAGAATCAGCCCGCGTTCGTCGTCCGGCAGCAGGTGAGCCGCCTCCGGAGTCTGCGCGAGCATCGTGCGGGCAATGTCGTGCAAGCGGCGTATCCCGTGCGGGGCAGGGTGGGCGACGAGGCGTGCGAGGAGACCGGTGAGCAACGTCAGGGCCTGGACGTCGTCGGTCACCGAGGACAGCGAGTGGTGTGGGTGTAGACGTTCGAGCAGCATGACTCCGGTCGCTGGGTCGGCGTCCAGCAGCCGGACCGCACCGTCGCCCGCCCAGGCCCGCAAGCCGGCGGGCTCGCTCTCGGTCTCCTCGTCGAGGAGCTGGAGCTTGAGTGCGGCAGGTGTGCCGTCGGCACGGACGACCGGAAGCACCAGAGAAGCCAGACCGTGTAGCGGCGGTCCGTCTCGGCGGAGCTCCCATTCGGTGAGGTACCGGGCCGCATGGGCGGGTAGCCCCGCGATGAACTCGCGCCCCGCCGCACCGTTGTACCGGAGCTGCGCCTCGGCCAGCTTTGCGGGAACCTCGATGGTCACAGTGCCCTCCTGAATCCTGACGATTGTCTACTTCACCCCGGCGGCACGAAGGAGACAAATCGTAGATGTCGAGGTCCCGAAGCTACGGTCGGGAGTCGATCCAAGGCCGGGGATCTGAAACGACGCCGCCCCGGAACTGCGGTATTTCGCTTCTCGCACAACCCCGCCCACACTTCCCGATGGTCAGTCGCCCAGCCGGGATCGGCGGCTGTTCTGATGTCCGCATCGGCGCCCCCGCTACCGTGGTGAACTCTTGTGGGAGCGTCCGTTGTCCTGGCGTACCGCCCGCGTGCCGGCCGGAAGCCACCTACATCGTGGCGGCCCGGCGCTGCCCCTCCGGCCGGATCCGATGTCACAGCTGTCGAGTTCGCGGTGTCTTGTGTACGACCCCTCGACACGAAGGAGACACCATGAACGGGAACATCGATGTGGTCGTGATCGGTGGCGGATACGCCGGCGTGCTGGCGGCGAATCGGCTGATGCTGCGCGACGACGTGAGCGTGACCCTGATCAATCCGCGCTCGACGTTCGTCGAGCGGATTCGCCTGCACCAGTTGGTGGGTGGGTCCGACGATGCGGTCGTCGAGTACCGGGACGTTCTGCACGAACGCGTCGGGCTGATGGTCGACACCGTGACGCGGATCGATGCGGCCGAGCGCTGCGTGGCGTTGGCGGGTGGCGAATCGGTCGGCTACGACTATCTGGTGTACGCGGTGGGCAGCGGCAGCGCCGATCCGCGCGTGCCGGGGGCGGCCGAATTCGCCTATCCGATCGCTACTTTCGAGGATGCGCAGCGGTTGCGGCAGGCCGTCGAGGCCGTGCCCGCGGCGGCCGCGGTGACGGTCGTCGGGGCAGGGCCCACGGGAATCGAGACCGCCGCCGAGCTGGCGGAGCTGGGCCGTCGGGTGACGCTGGTGTGCGGCGACGTACTCGGACCGTACCTGCATCCCCGGGGCCGACGCTCGGTGACCAAACGGCTTGCCGCACTGGGCGTTACCGTGCTCGAAGGCCCCGACGCGACCGTGACCGGCGTGACCCGCGACAGCGTGCGGCTCAGCGGCGGGCACCGGCTGTCGAGCGCGGTGAGCGTCTGGACCGCCGGATTCGGCGTGCCGGACCTGGCCGCGCGCAGCGGGCTGAGCATCGATGCCGTGGGCCGCCTGCGCACCGACGAGACGCTGACCAGCGTGGACGACCCGCACATCATCGCGGCCGGCGATGCGGCGGCACCGTCGGACCTGCCGTACCGGATGAGCTGCCAGGCCGCGACCCAGATGGGCCCGCAGGCCGCCGACACCGTGCTCAGCCGGATCGGCGGCACCCGGCCCGCACCCGTCGACGTGGCGTTCGGCGGCCAATGCATCAGCCTCGGCCGGCGCGCCGGCATCTTCCAGCTCGCCGCCAGGAACGACGTCGCGAACGGCCTCTACCTCGGCGGCGTCCCCGGCGCGAAGCTCAAGGAGTTCATCTGCAAATACATCGTCAAGCAGCTGGCCGACGAGGCCCGCAAGCCCGGTTCGAAGACCATGAAATTGAAGGACATCAAGCGCCGAGAACTGCTGCGGGCCAAGCATAACGAGGCACCGGCCGCCTCCGGACGGGCCGCCTAGACCGCACATCCGGCAGCCGATCGCCTCGGCTACCAACAGATCTCACCATGTCGTGGTGCGGCGTACCAGTGCGGAACGCCGTCCCACACCGTCCGACCGCCCGCTCGAGACTTCCGGCCGAGCGGCGGCCTGAGTAGGCAGAGCCGGAGTACGTTGCGCGGCAGCCGGTGCCATCTCTGCGGCGAGAACGCAGCACGGGCCGAGCGACGGCGAGTCCGGCCGGATAGGTCGCGAGATGTACTGGTGCGGCGTACCGATCGCGCAACACCGCACCACACACCGACCGGATCGAGATTCCGGCCGAGCGGTGGTCTGCATCGGAATACGTTGCGCGGCAGTCTGTGTCATCTTCGCGGCGAGAACGCGGCACGGGTCAGCCGGCGCCGAGCCGGGCCAGGTAGGAGTCCGGGTGGGCGAGCATGCGCCGGTCGCCGAAGAGGACCCGGACTCCGATGCGGCCGGTGGCTGTCGAGCCGGGAGCGTCGATGGCGACCGAGATGCCCGGGGGCAGCGCCAGGAACTGGGTGGCGAACGGCATCGAACGCGAGACCTCCCAGGTGGTCCGGCGGCGCCACGGGCCGTGATCGTGGCTGTTCAGGCAGCACACCATCCATCCGGAGTCGTCCGGATCGCCGGCCTCGGTGCGGCACAGCAGCAGCGCGGAAAGGTCCGGTTGCACGCATTCGGCGATCGTCACGTACTGGTCGTCGCGCGGAAATGCCAGCTCCTCGACCAGTCCCAGGCTCGCCGCGACCTCCTTCTGGTACCAGGTCTCACCCAGCGTCTGCTCGACGTGTTCCGCCCAGGCGTCCTCGCCGGTCCGTTCCAGCAGTCCGAGCATCCCGTCGTCGCGCTCGGTCAGCCGCAGGGTCCGCCAGCCGATCCGGATCGTCCGACCGGACGCGAAACGGGTGCCCACGGCCATGGCGTCCTGCACATCGTCCAGGACCCATTCGACCAGCGACTCGTCGAGGCCCGGCACCGGCGGATCGGCAATCCGGGCCACGACATCCGGGTGACCCTGCCGCCGGCCGATCGTCGTGCGATACAGCCCCTCCCCGAACCGCTCGATCGAGAAGTGCGGCCTGAGATATTCCGGCTCGCCGGGTGCCGGATCCGGCCCGAAGCGCGCACCGCCGTCCGCGGTGATCATCGTGTTCCGGTACGCCACCTCGGCCACGACGCCGCCGTCGGCGTCCACCGTGTCGCGCGCGATGATCAGACCGGTTTCCGGTGGCAGGGCAAGGAATTGGGCGAGGAACGGCAGGGCGGCGGTCAGCCGGAACAACTTCATGAAGTCCCACGCCGCGTGGTCGTGCTCGTCCCCGCAGCTGACGCCCCATTGGCCGGGCTGGTGCGAGTCCGGGCCCATCCGATTGAGCACGATCACGCCGGCGTCGAACGCACAGGGCTGGACGATCGCGATCTCCTCCTCGTCCAGCGCGTCCTGCACCTCCGGCAGCTCGAGTTCCGCGGCGGCTTTCACCTGCAACCACATGTCGCCCAGCGTTCGGTCGACCTGTTCCTCCCAGGTGTCGTCGCCGACCCGTTCCGTGAGCCCGAGCGTCCGGTCGTCGTGTTCCACGACCCGCATCCGGCGCCAGCCGACCCTGAACTCCTCACCGGCCGCGAAACGGGCACCCTGGGCCACGGCGTTCTCCAGCTGACCCACGATCCACGCCGCGGCATGCGGAGTAGCCGGGGCGCCCCGGAAGACGAGCGTGAATTCGGGGTGCCCGGCGGCAGCACACGCCGTTGTTCGGAAGATGCGCATCAAAACCGTTGTAGCAGCAACCAGTTCGAGACAGTCGGCCGGATCCGGGCCGTGGTGTGCGGCGGAGAGTGAATTCCTCAGCGCAGCAGCGCGGCCGGATCGATGGTGAACTCGAACGGGGAGTGCAGGGTTGCGGGTTCACCGGCGGGTATGCGGTGCGTCAGTTCGTACTCGCCATTGTCGCCGAGGGCATGGGCGAACAGAACCGGCAACGTCTCGCCGGGCAGGCGGCCCTTGAAGGGATTGGCCTCGATTCGCCAGTAGTTCGGAATCCCCGCCTCGGCATAGACGGCGGGTTTTACCATGCGGTCCTGCAGGGTGGTGGACGCGGAGACGATCTCGACTGCGAGGACGACGTGCTCTACCTTGACGCCGCGTTCCTCCATCGGTCTTTCGCCGGTCCCTGCAACAAGGTCGGGTATGGGCTCATCGTCGCCGATCAGAACCCCGATCCCGGGTAATAGCCAATAGCCCTCCGGTAGCACTCCCAGCAGGGCGACCTGAAGCCACTGAAGAAGCACCTGGTGCTTCGGCTTCGGGGCGGCGTTCACGATGAGCTGGCCATTCAGCACCTCGTACCGGATTCCGTTATCGGGCAGGTTGTCGAGGTCGGTCGCGGTCCAACGATCCCCCGCAGGCAGCCGTGTGGGAAACGGTTCGGGAACCGGCATCGCCACGAAAGCCACCTCCTACTCGCTGACCTTGCAGCGGCGCTCTTCGCCGCCTGCCCTCGCAGTCTACCCAGGCGAAACGGCATCGGGCCGGTGAAGGAACGGGTCCATTCCTGCACCGGCCCGATGGCGGCTCACTCCGCGGTGATGAGGCGGATCCGGTCGGTGGCGGGGGCGGTCGGTTCGTCCGGGGTGGTGAACCAGTGGGTGACCTCGCCGTCGGTCAGATCCGTCGGGACGTCGCCGGTCGGGAGGACCGACAGGGCGCCGGCCGTGGCGGCGGCCAGGAACTCGGCGACCGCCGCGGGGCCGCCCGAGGCGGTGGTGAACGTGGTCGACTCGTAGTCGATCTCGTTCTCCTCGCGCAGGGTGGCGGCGCGGTCGAGGGCCTCGGCTTGGGTGAGGGTGGTCCAGGTGCCGTCGGCTGCGCGGACCACGAAGGCCGGGTGGTCCTCGTGCAGCGGGCGCACCCGGTCGGCGTAGGAGACCGGGTGGGCCGGGGCCGCCGCCAGTTCCTCGCGCACCTTCGGATCGGTCGGCACCAGCCACCGCACCGAACTCGCCGCCGGCTCCTCCGTGATGCCGAAACCGGCTCCGGCGGAGACTATCTCGCCGAACGACAGCCCCTCGGCGAGCAGCACCGCGGCACCGGCCTTCTGCACCGCCCAGACCGCGACCGCCGCGTCGACCGAGCGCGGCAGCGTGACCGCGACGATGTCGCCGGGGCCCGCACCGCGTTCGATCAGCGCCCTCGCGAGCTGCGAAGAGCGCGAATCCACCACGTGGTAAGGGATTTCCGCACCCTCGGACAGCAATGCCGGGGCCTGCGGATCCTCCTCGACGACCTCGCCCAGCAGCGTGGCCACCGTGCGCGCGCCGACGCGCGGCGGCTCCGGTACGGATTCCGTTGCGGCGCCGCCGGAGTCGGCCACGATGCGGGCGCGCTCGGCGTCGTCGAGGATGTCGATATCGCCGACGGACACCCGCGGATCGCCCAGCAGCGCCTCGATCACCCGGATCAGCCGGGCGGCCAGGGTCTCCACCTCCTGGGAGGTGAAGCGGCTGGTCAGATACTCCAGGTTGAGCCCGATCGTCGACTCGGCGGTGACCCAGAGGGTCATCGGGTAGTGCGTGCCGCCCACGAAGTCGACGCCGGTCACCGACATGCCGTCGACGGCGCTGGCCTGGGCGATCGCCTCCCGATCCACCGGGTAGGACTCGAAGACCACCAGCGAGTCGAATCCGGCCGCCGGGCCGGCCACCCGCTGGATATCGGTGAGACCCACGTAGTGGTGCTCCAGCAGCGCGGCCTGCTCGCCCTGCAGCGCCGTCAGCAGTTCGGCGACGGTGCTCCGGTCATCGACGTGCACCCGCACCGGCAGCGTGTTGATGAACATGCCGACCATCGACTCGACGCCGGGCAGTTCCGGCGGGCGGCCGGAGACGGTAGCGCCGAACACCACGTCGGTGCGGCCGGTCAGCCGGCCGAGCAGGATGCCCCAGGCCGCCTGGACCAGCGTGTTCACCGTGACGCCGAGGTCGGCGCAGAACTTGCTCAGCCGCTGCGTGCGTTCGACGTCGAATTCGGTGACCAGCTTGTCGATCTCGAAGTTCTCGACCGACTTCGGTTGCGGCGCAAGCTGGGTGGGCTCGTCCACACCGGCCAGCGCCTCGGCCCACGCCCGCAGTGAGGTCTCCTGGTCTCGAACCGACAACCAGGCCAGGAAGTCCCGATAGGACGCCGTCTCGGGCAGGACAGTCCGGTCGCCGTGCGTCGCGTACAGCACCAGCATGTCCCGCATGAGCAGCGGCATCGACCAGCCGTCGAACAGCAGGTGGTGCGCGGTGATCACCAGCCGCCACCGGTCGCCGGTCGCGGCCTCGTCCGCCGTGCCGGTCCGATACAGGGTGAACCGCAGCAGCGGGGCGGATGCCATATCGAAACGGGTGGCCCGATCCTCGGCCAGGTGCCGCCGGAGTTCGGACTCCCGTTCCGCCACCGGCGTTCTGGTGAGATCGACCCGGCGCCACGGCACCTCGACGCGGCCCAGCACGATCTGCGCGGGACGGCCGGCCGAGTCCGTGGTGAAGGCCACCCGCAGGTTGTCGTACCGGTCCACGATGCCCTGGGCCGCCGCCCGCAGCCGCTCGACGTCCAGTGTGCCGCTGAGGTCGACGACGGCCTGCTGGGTATAGACGTCCACGGTGGCCTGCGTCATCAGCGAGTGGAACAGCAGACCGGACTGCAGCGGCGACAGCGGCCACACCTCGGTCATCTCCGGGTAGTCGCGCCGCCACACCTCGGCGTCGGCGTCCGCGACCTCGACCAGCGGGCCCGTCGGCAGGTCCGGTTCGGTCCAGGTGCCCAGAGTCGCGACCGCCGCCAGGCCGGCAATCGTGCGGTGCTCGAACACGTCCCGCGCACCGAACCGCACGCCGCGCGCCTTCGCCCGCGACACCAGCTGGATCGACAGGATGCTGTTGCCGCCCACGGCGAAGAAGTCGTCGTCGACGCCGATCTCCGTCCGGCCCAGCACATCCGAGAACACCTCGGCCAGGGTCCGTTCCGCCGGGGTGGACGGCGCCCGGTACGGGGTGGTCTCGAACTCCGGTTCCGGCAACGCCTTCCGGTCCAGCTTGCCGTTCACGTTCAGCGGCAACGCATCCAGGACCACGAACGCCGACGGCACCATGTAGGACGGCAGCGCCGCACTCAGCGCCGACTTCACCTGCGCCACCTCGAGATCGGTCTCGGCGGGAACGAGGTAGGCGACCAGGCGATCACCCAGGCGCTCGTCCGACCTCGCCACGACGGCGGCCTGCGCCACCTCGGGCAGCGCCAGGACGGCCGCCTCGATCTCACCCAGTTCGATCCGGAAACCGCGGATCTTCACCTGGAAGTCCGTGCGGCCGAGATACGAAAGCTCACCGCGGGTGTTCGATTCGGCGCCCGCGCCGGTGCTCCAGGCCACGAGGTCACCGGTCCGGTACATCCGGGTCCCGGGCTCGAACGGGTTGGCCACGAACCGGTCGGCGGTCAGGTCCGCGCGACCGAAGTAGCCGCGCGCCAACTGCGCACCGGCGAGGTACAGCTCGCCCGGCACGCCGGCCGGCACCGGCCGCAGGCGGGCGTCCAGCACGTACACCCGGCTGTTCCACTCCGGGGCACCGATGGAGACCGACACCCGATCGGCGTCGGTCACACGGTGGTTGGTGACCGACACGGCCGCCTCGGTCGGGCCGTACAGGTTGAACAGCGCGGCCGCGTTCGCCGCGCGGAACCGCTGCGCCGTCGGGCCCGGCAGCGCCTCACCGATCGCCAGCACCCGCCGCAGCGACTCGCTCAGCGCGCCACCGGCATCGGTGAGCAGGGCGTCCAGCATCGAAGGCACCACGTGCAGCGTGGTGACGCCTTCGCGGGCCATCAGCTCGTTCAGGTACGCCGGATCCTGGTGCCCGTCGGCGGTCGCGACGACCAGGCGGCCACCCGAGACCGCGGCGGTCCAGAACTCCCACACCGACAGGTCGAAGGTCGCCGCCGTCTTGAGCAGCACCGCGTCATCGGCGGTCAGACCGAACTCGGCCGTCTCCCAGAGCAACTGGTTGACGATCGCCGCGTGCGACACGGCCACACCCTTCGGCCGCCCCGTCGACCCCGACGTGAAGATCACGTACGCCGTATTCGAAGGCCGCAGCGGCCCAACACGATCGGCGTCGGTGAGCCGTTCGCTCGAAACACCGGAGAGATCCAGGTCGTCGATCCGCACGACATTCCACGCCGACACAACGCCATCGATCACCGAACCTTCCGGCGCGGCGTCGGCGCCGGTCGAATCGCCGGATTCGGCTCCGATCGCTGCCGGGGCTCCGAAGGCGTTGCCGCCGTTGGTCAGTACGCACACCGGGTCGGCGGTGTCGAGGACGTACTCGGTCCGCTCCGCCGGCTGGTCCGGATCAATCGGCACGTACGCACCGCCCGCGACCGACACCGCGTACATCGCCACGACCAGATCCACCGAACGGCGCATCGCCAGCGCCACCCGGGACTCCGGCCCGACACCCAGCGACACCAGGTGCCGGGCCAGGCGATTCACCCGGTCGCCCAGCTCCGCGTAGGTGACGGCCGTGCCGTCCGGGCCCGTCAGGGCAACCGCGTCCGGCGACTCCGACAGGGTCTTCTCCAGTAGCGACACCAGTGTCAGCGACCGGTCCACCTCGTGGTCGGTCGCGTTCCACTCGGTGATCAGGTTCGAACGCTCGCCCGCGGCCAGCAGCTCGAGGTCGCCCACCGGATGCGCCGGCACCGCGACGATCTCGCGGAGCAGGCGCACGAAGCGGTCGGCGAAGCCCTGCACCGTGGCGGCATCGAACAGGTCGGTGGCGTAGGTGAGCACGCCGCCGATACCGGCCGGGGCGCCCGTGTCGTCGTAGCCGTCGGACACGATCAGGTGCAGGTCGAACTGCGACAGCTGGGTGTCGAAGTCGACGCCGGACAGGCTCAGACCCGGCAGCTCCAGGCTGATCCGTCCCAGGTTCTGGAACGACAGGCCGACCTGGAACAGCGGATGCCGCGCCGTCGAGCGCGCCGGGTTCAGCACCTCGACCAGGCGCTCGAACGGCACGTCCGCGTGCGCGAACGCCTGCAGATCCGACTCCCGCTGCCGCGCCAGCAGTTCCGCGAACGGCTCGCCCGCGTCGACCCGGGTGCGGAACACCAGGGTGTTGACGAACATGCCGATCAGATCGTCCAGCTCGCGTTCGCCGCGACCGGCCATCGGGGTGCCGATGGCGATGTCGTCGGTGCCCGACAGCCGCGACAGCAGCACCGCGAATGCCGTGTGCACCACCATGAACAGCGTCGCGCCCTCGCCGCGCGCCAGCGCCGTCAGGGCGCTGTGCAGCTCGGCGTCGATATCGATCTCGACCTTGGCGCCGGTGAACGACTGCACCGCCGGCCGCGGACGATCGGACGGCAGATCCAGCTGATCCGGCAGATCCGCCAATGCCTGCCGCCAGTAGCCGATCTGCTCGGCCGCCAACGACTCCGGATCGTCCTCGCTACCCAGCAGCGCGCGCTGCCAGATGCTGTAGTCGGCGTACTGCACCGGCAGCGGCGCCCAGCTCGGCGGCTCACCCGCGACGCGGGCGGCGTAGGCGGTCATGACGTCGCGGGTCAGCGGCCCCATCGAGGAACCGTCGCCCGAGATGTGGTGGATCACCAGCGCCAGCACGTATTCCCGTGGAGCAGTGCCACTTTCGGTGCCTCCGGCGAGCGCGGCGGTCGTGCCTCCCGGACGGACCGCGGACTCCGTGCCGGTGTTCACCGGAGGCCCGGCGGATTCGGCATCGGCCTCCGCGGCACGCCTCCCGCCGGCACCCGCGGCATCCCCGGCGCTCTCGGCGTCGGTGATCTCGAACAGCGCCACCCGCAGCGGCACCGCGCTCGTGACGTCGAACGAACTCGACACCACCTCGAGGACCGCGGACTGGATCTCCGCCGTGGTCGTCGTCCGGAACTCCAGCTCCGGAACCGCCTGCGCCACCGGCAGAATCACCTGCGCGGGGTCGGAGCCGGAGTCGGTGCCCTCGGGATAGACCGTCCTCAGCACCTCGTGCCGCGCCACCACGTCGGCGATCGCCGCCCGCAGCGCGGGCAGGTCCAGCTCGCCGGTCAGCCGCACGGCCATCGGCACGTTGTAGGCCGCCGACTCGGGATCGAACCGGTTCAGGAACCACATCCGCTGCTGCGCCAGCGACAGCGGAATCCGTTCCGGCCGAACGGCACTGCCGAGGACGGGCGCGTCCGTGTCGCGGGTCTGCGACTCGATCGCCGCGGCGAACACCGTCACCGTCGACCGCTCGAACAGCACCCGCACCGGCACCCGGGTATCCACCGCCGCACCGACGCGCGCGACGACCTGGGTGGCGATCAGCGAGTTGCCGCCGAGGGCGAAGAAGTCGTCGTCGGCGCCGATCCGGTCGACACCGAGCACCTCGGCGAACACGCCCGCCACGATCTCCTCGACCGGGGTGGACGGCGCCCGGAACTCCCGCCGCGTGAACGTCGGTTCCGGCAGCGCCTTGCGGTCCAGCTTGCCGCTCGGGTTGAGCGGGAACGCCGACAGCTCGATGACCTGGCTCGGCACCATGTAGGCGGGCAGATGGCCGGCCGCCACCGCCAGCAGGTGCGACTGGTCGAGGCTCTCGCCCGGCGCCGGCACCGCGTAGACCACCAGCTGGTCGCCCAGCTCGGACGGCACCACCAGCGCGACGGCCTGGCTGACCGACGGCTCCGCCAGCAGCACGGACTCGATCTCGCCGAGTTCGATCCGCTGGCCGCGGAACTTCACCTGGAAGTCGGCGCGGCCGATGTACTCGAGGGCACCGCGAGTGGAAGCGCCACCATCGGACACAGCAGCGCCGCCGAACTCACGCCACACCACCAGGTCGCCGGTGCGGTACATGCGCTCACCCGTCCCGAACGGGTTGGCCACGAACCGGTCCGCGGTCAGGTCCGGACGCCGCACGTAGCCGCGCGCCAATTGGTCACCGGCCAGGTACAACTCGCCGACGACCCCGGCGGGCACCGGGCGCAGCCGCGAATCCAGCACGTACAGGCGGGAATTGCCCTCGGGCCGGCCGATCGGCACGCTCGGGCTCTCCTCGCCCGTTGCGGTCCAGTGCGCGGCGGTGATCGCCGCCTCGGTCGGGCCGTACAGGTTGTGCACGGCCGCATCGGAGATCGCGTGCACCGCGATGACGGTCTCCGGCGGCAGCGCCTCACCGGCCGCGAACACCGTCCGCAGCGTCGGCAGGGCGCCGGCGGCGGTGTGCGCGGTGAGCACGGTCAGCATGGACGGCACGAAGTCGGTCATCGTGACGCCCTGCGCGGCAATGGTTTCCGCCAGGTACAGCGGATCGCGGTGGCCGTCCGGGGTGGCCACGACCAGCTTCGCGCCGACCCGCAGCGGCATGAAGTAACCCCAGAGCGAGACGTCGAACGTCGCCGGCGTCTTCTGCAGGTACACGTCGTCCGGGGTCATGGGGTAGGCCGTCAGCATGACGGAGATCTGGTTGTGGATCGCCGCGTGCGACACCGAGACACCCTTCGGGCGGCCGGTGGAACCCGAGGTGAACAGGGTGTAGGCCGGGTTCTCCGGCAGCACCGGGCTCAGCAGCTCGTCGGGCTGCACCGGGGTGGTCTCGAATCCGTCCAGGTCGATGGTGTTCAGATCGAACACCGTCACACCGTCCGGCACCTCGACCGCGTCCGCGGCGCGGGTCAGCACGCAGACCGGCTCCGCGGTCTCCAGCACGTGCGCGATGCGCTCGGCCGGATGATCCGGATCCAGCGGCACGTACGCACCGCCCGCCGTGACGATCGCGTACATACCGACCACGAGATCCACCGAGCGCCGGATCGCCAGGCCGACCAGCGACTCCGGACCGACATCCTGGTAGATCAGCCGCCGCGCCAGGATGTTGACACGCTCGTCGAACTCCCGATAGGTCAGCTCGGTGCCCTCGTAGGCCACCGCGATCCGGTCCGGATGCTCGGCCACCGCACGGCGATACCCGTCCAGCAGCAGCTCCGGCGGCACCGGCTCGCGAGTGTCGTTCCACTCCACCAGGATTCGGTCGCGCTCGGCCGATTCCAGGATGTCGAGGTCGCGGACCCGGCGGCCCGCACCGGCCAGCAGTTCGTCCACGATCCGCAGCAACCGCGCCGCCAGCGTCTCCGCCTCGCCGGTGGTGAACCGGCTCAGCAGGTGCTCGAGCACGATCTCGATCGTCTGCTCGGCCTTGACCAGCAACGTCATCGGATAGTGGGTGCCACCGTTGATTCCGGCGCCGACCACCGACACACCGTCGATCGCGCTCGCGGCCGCGATCGCATCCTTGTCCACCGGATACGACTCGAACACCAGCAGCGAATCGAACTGTGCGCCGATGCCCGCGGCACGCTGGATATCGGCCAGGCCCACGTAGTGGTGCTCCAGCAGATCCGCCTGCTCACCCTGCAACGCGGTCAGCAACTCGGCGACGCTCGCCTGCTCGTCGACGCGCACCCGCACCGGCAGCGTATTGATGAACAGGCCGACCATCGACTCGATGCCGGGCAGCTCGGCCGGGCGGCCGGACACCGTGGCGCCGAACACCACGTCGTCGCGGCCGGTCATCCGGCCGACCAGCACACCCCACGCCGCCTGCACGAACGTGTTCACCGTGACGCCGAGCTCCGCGCAGAACTCGGTCACGCGGCGGGTGTGCGCGGCGTCCAGGTGCAGGACCTGCTTGCCCATCGCGTAGGTCTCGTCCGCCCGCGGCAGCGGCGCCAGCTGGGTGGGCTCGCCCACCCCGGCGAGCGCCCTGGTCCACGCCCGCAGCGAGGCGTCCCGGTCCCGGCCGGCCAGCCAGGCCAGGAAGTTCCGGTAGGACGGCACCCGCGGCAGCGCGGACGTATCGCCGCGCACCGCGTACAGCATCAGCATGTCCCGCATCAGCAGCGGCATCGACCAGCCGTCGAACAGGACGTGATGCGCGGTGATGGAAAGCTGCCGAGTTGTGCCCCCCGTCCGGTACAGCGCGAAGCGCAGCAGCGGCGGGGTGGTCATGTCGAAGCGCGTCAGCCGGTCCGCCTCGAGCCGCCGCTCCAGTTCGGCCGGGCGGTCGGCCTCGGGCAGATCGGTGAGATCCACGACCTGCCAAGGCAGTTCGACCTTGTCGAGCACGATCTGCACCGGCTCACCGTTCGAGTCGGCGACGAAGACCGTGCGCAGGTTCGGGTAGCGCTCCAGCATGCCCTGCGCCGCGCCGTACAGCCGCGGCACGTCGAGGTCGCCCTCGAACTCGACGACCGCCTGCTGGGTGTACACGTCCACCGTGGTCGCGCTCAGCATGGCGTGGAACAGCAGGCCGGATTGCAGCGCCGACAGCGGCCAGACATCGGTGAGGGCCGGGTACTGCCGCTCCCACATCTCGATATCGGACTGGCCGGCCCGCACCAGCGGCAGGTCCGACGGCGTCAGGCCGCCGGCCGCCGGGCGGCGGGCGTGCTCGGCGAGCGCGGTGAGCGCCTCGACCCACAGGTCGGCGATCTCCCGCACCTGTTCGCCGGTCAGCAGGCCCGTCGGGAAGGCGAACGACGCGCCCAGGCGCGGGCCGTCGTCGCCGTCGGTGACGATCGCATTGATGTCGAGCACCGCGTTGGCGGGCATATCGGCATCCATGACCGCCGACAGCTCGCCCAGGTCGTCCACCGGCACCCAGCCGAGTTCGGCGAACTGCGCGGGCACGTCCGCGGCCGACACGCGGCCCAGATAGTTGAAGCTGATCTGGCCGGTGTCGGGAGCGGAGCGACCCTCGACAGCAGCAGGAGCGGAGCGACCCTCGACAGCAGCGGGAGCGGAGCGACCCGCGACAGGTCCGCCCAGCTGTCCGGCGGTCTCCGGGTTCAGCTGCCGCAGCAGGCCGTAGCCGATGCCCTTGCCGGGCACCGACAGCAGCTGCTCCTTGACCGATTTGATGATGCGGCCCAGGGCATCTCCGCCCGCGAACGCCTCGGTGAGGTTGGCTCCGGCCAGATCCAGCCGCACCGGGTACACGCTGGTGAACCAGCCGACGGTGCGCGAGAGGTCGGCGCCCGGGACCGCTTCTTCCTCGCGGCCGTGGCCCTCGAGCCGGACCAGGACGGCGGAATCGGCTCGGCGGGCGTCGTGGTCGCTCGGGCTCGGGGCGGCGCCCCGTTCGCGACGCCACCGTGCCACCGCCATGGCGAGCGCCGACAGCAGCCCGTCGTTGACGCCGCCGTGGTACAGGCCCGGAATCGCGGTGAGCACCGCGTCGGTCACCTCGGCGGGCACGCTCACCCGCACGGTGTCCACGGTCGCGTTGGTGTCGACCGCCGGATCGAACGCGCGCGCACCCAGCAGCGGGTCGGGCGTGGCCGAAATGTCCTGCCAGACCGGCAGTTCCGCCACCCGCTCCGGCGAGGAGGACTCCTCCGCCAGGGCGTGCGCCCAGCGGCGCAGGGAGGTGCCGTTGTCCGCCAGGGACACCGGCTGACCCGCCGCCAGTTGCGACCACGCGATCGCCAGGTCCGGGATCACGATGCGCCAGGACACGCCGTCGACCACGAAGTGGTGCGCGGCGATGAGCAGCACGCCCGGACGTTCGGCGGCATCGTCGAAGGCGAACCACACGAACTGGACCATGGCCGCGGCGGCCGGATCCAGGCGGCCCAGTGCCGCATCGTATTCCGCGTTCGCGAGGCCGTTCAGCTCCTCGCCGGAGATCCCGGCCGGGACATCGACGCGCCGGATCAGCGGGTCGATATCGATGGCGCCGCGGTCGAGAGCCTCGAAGGCCCAGCCGTTCTCGGCGTCGCCGCGCAGCCGGGTGCGCAGCACGTCGTGGTGGTCGAATACCGCGCCGATCGTCGCGACCAGCGTCTCGCGGTCGATGCCCACCGGCAGCCGCAGCGTCATGGTCTGCGAGAACCGCTGGTACGAGGAGGAATCCGACTTCGCCAGCACCGACGCCATGAACGGCAGCACCGGAATGTCGCCGACCCCGCCGCCGGGCAGTTCGGCCAGCCGCTGCCGCTCGGCATCGGCGCCGGTCGTGGCGATCTCGGCCAGCCCGGCCACCGTGCGCCGCTCGAACACGTCGCGCGGCGAGAACACCACGCCGCGCGCCTTGGCCCGCGACACCAGCTGAATGGACAGGATGCTGTCGCCGCCCAGTGCGAAGAACGAGTCGTCGGCCCCAACTCCACGGCTGCCGACCCGATCCAGGCCCAGCACCTCGGCGACCACCTCGGCGATGAGCGCCTCGATCTCGCCGGTGGGAGCGCGGTATTCGTGCGCGGACAGCTCCGGATCCGGCAGCGCCCGGCGGTCCAGCTTGCCGACCGGGGTCAGCGGGATCTCGTCGAGCACCATGATGCTCGTCGGCACCATGTATTCGGGCAGTCGGCCGGACACGTGCTCCGACACGGCCGCGACATCGACGGTGCGCCCGGATACGGCCCGCACGTACGACACCAGGATGTCCGAACCGGCCGCGGTCGTGCGGCCGAGGGTGACGGCGAAGTCGATGTCCGGATGCGCGGTGAGCGCGGCGTCGATCTCGCCGAGCTCGATGCGGTAACCGCGGACCTTCACCTGGAAGTCGGTGCGGCCCACGTACTCCAGGGCGCCCGCACCCTCGACGTCGCGCCACACCACCAGGTCACCGGTGCGGTACATGCGCTCACCCGTCCCGAACGGGTTGGCCACGAACCGATCCGCGGTCAGGTCCGGCCGCGCCGCATAGCCGCGCGCCAGCTGATCACCGGCCAGGTACAGCTCGCCGGCCACTCCTTCGGGCACCGGCCGCAGCCGGGAGTCCAGCACGAAGAGGCGAGTGTTCCACTGCGGCAGGCCGATCGGGACCGTCCGCCGCTCCGCGCCGCTCACCGGCCAGTGCGTCACGGTGACCGCGGCCTCCGTCGGGCCGTAGACGTTGTGCACCTCGGCATCCGACGCGGCGCGCAGGGCCGCGACGGTCTCCGGCGGCAGTGCCTCACCGGCCGCGAACACCGTCCGCAGGGTCGGCACGCTGCCGGGCTCCAGCCCCGCCGCGAACACCGTGAGCAGCGACGGCACGAAGTCGGTGAACGTCACACCCTGTGCGGCAATGGTTTCCGCGAGGTAGGCCGGGTCACGATGCCCGTCGGGCGTGGCCACGACCAGTTTCGCGCCGACCCGCAGCGGCATGAAGTAGCCCCACAGCGACACGTCGAACACCGTGGCGGTCTTCTCCAGGTACACGTCGTCGATGCCGAGGCCGTATTCGTCCAGCATCCAGGCGATCTGGTTCTGGATCGCCGCGTGCGAGACCGTCACGCCCTTCGGGCGGCCGGTGGAACCGGACGTGAAGATGACGTAGGCCGGGTTCTCCGCCAGGACCGGCCGCAGCAGTTCCCCGGCGCGCAGGGGGCTCGCGTCGACCTCCGACAGGTCGAGGGTGTCCAGGTGCAGGACCGGCGTGCCCTCGGGCACCGGCACCTCGTCCACGGTCCGGCCGAGCACGCAGACCGGTTGCGCGGTCTCCAGCACGTGCGCGATGCGCTCGGCCGGATGATCCGGATCCAGCGGCACGTACGCACCGCCCGCGGTCACGATCGCGTACATGCCGACCACGAGATCCAGCGACCGCCGGATACCGAGCGCGACCAGCGACTCCGCGCCGACGCCCTGCGAGATCAGGTGCCGGGCAAGGCGATTGACCCGCTCGTCGAACTCGCGGTAGGTCAGCTCGGCGCCCTCGTAGGCCACCGCGATCCGGTCCGGGTGCTCGGCCACCGCGCGGCGGTACCCGTCGAGCAGCAGCTCCGGCGCCACCTCGCGCCGAGTGTCGTTCCACTGCACCAGGATTCGATCGCGCTCGGCATTGCCGAGGACGTCGATGTCGCCGACCCGGCCCGCGGGATCGGCGAGCAGCTCGTCGACGATCCGCAGCAGGCGGGTCGCCAGCGACTCCACCTCGCCGGGGGTGAACCGGCTCAGCAGATGCTTGAGGGTCAGCAGCACGGTCGACTCGGCGGTGACCATCACCGTCATCGGGTAGTGCGTGTCGTCGTTGATGCCCGCACCGGTCACCGACATGCCGTCGATGGAGCTGGTCTCGGCGATCGCCGCCTGGTCCACCGGATACGACTCGAACACCACCAGCGAATCGAACTGCGCGCCGACGCCCGCGACCCGCTGGATATCGGTCAGCCCGACGTAGTGATGGTCCAGCAGGTCGGCCTGCGCACTCTGCAGTCCGGTCAGCAGCTCCGCGACGGTCGCCCGGTCGTCGACGCGCACCCGCACCGGGAGCGTGTTGATGAACAGGCCGACCATCGACTCGATACCGGGCAGCTCCGGCGGCCGGCCGGACACCGTCGCGCCGAACACCACGTCGTCGCGGCCGGTCATCCGGCCGACCAGCACACCCCACGCCGCCTGCACGAACGTGTTCACCGTGATACCGAGATCGGCACACAGGCGCTTGATCCGCTCGGTGCGTCCGGCGTCGATCTCGACGTCCCGCTTGCCGATCTCGTAGGTCTCGTCGAGCGTGGGCAGCGGCGCGAGCTGGGTGGGCTCGTCCACTCCCGCGAGCGCCCGCTGCCAGGTGTCCAGCGACTCCTGCCGATCCCGGGCGGCCAGCCAGCCGAGGTAGTTCCGGTACGAGGCCGGGCGCGGCAGCGCGGCGGCGTCGCCGCGAACCGCGTACAGCACCAGCAGATCCCGCAGCAGCAACGGCATCGACCAGCCGTCGAGCAGGATGTGGTGGGTGGTGACGACCAGCCGCCACTCGTCGGGCTCGACCCGATACACGGTGTAGCGCAACAACGGTGGCGACGACAGGTCGAAGTGTGCCGCGCGGTCCTCGGCGATCAGCCGGCCGAGCTCGGCGGCGCGCCGCTCGGCCGGCAGCTCGGTGAGATCGACCTCGCGCCACGGCACGTCGACCCGATCCAGCACCACCTGAACGGAACTGCCCTCGTCGTCGGCGACGAACGCGGTCCGCAGGTTGGGGTAGCGCGCCAGGACGGACTGCGCCGCGACCCGCAGCCTGGTGGTGTCGAGCGTGCCCGCCAGGTTCACCACGGCCTGGATGGTGTACACGTCGAACGTCGCCTGGGTCAGCATCGCGTGGAACAGCAGACCCGACTGCAGCGTGGACAGCGGCCACACGTCGACCAGGTCGGGGTAGCGCCGCTCCCAGCCCTCGATGGCCGGCTGGTCGGCGCGCACCAGCGGCAGGTCCGACGGGGTGAGCCCGCCGGCGTCGGCGTGCCGGGCATGCCCGGCCAGCGCGGTGAGCGCCGCGATCCACAGGTCCGCGAACCGCTGAACGAGGTCGCGGGTCAGCAGGCCGGACGGGTAGGCGAAGGTGGCGCCCAGCTGCGGGCCCCCGTCGCCGTCGGTGACGATCGCGTTGATGTCGATCGTCGCGTTGGCGGGCATGTCCGCGTCCATCACCGCGTCCAGATCGCCCAGGTCGCCGACCGGCAGCCAGCCCAGCCCGGCGAGCTGCTCCGGCACGTCGCCGGCGGAGACGCGGCCCAGGTAGTTGAAGCTGACCTGGCCGACGGCGTCCAGCTCGGCGGCGGTGTCCGCGTTGAGGTAACGCAGCAGGCCGTAGCCGATTCCCTTGTCGGGCACGGACAGCAGCTGTTCCTTGACCGATTTGACGATGTGGCCCATCGACTTTCCGCCCTCGAAGGCGTCGGTCAGGTCGGCGCCGGCCAGATCCAGGCGAACCGGGTAGACACTGGTGAACCAGCCCACCGTGCGGGACAGATCGGCGCCGGGGACCACGTCCTCCTCGCGCCCGTGGCCCTCCAGCTTGATCAGCGCGGCCCCGCCGGCTCGTTCCCCGCGCAGTCTGCCGAGGGCCATGGCCAGGGCGGACAGCAGGCCGTCGTTCACGCCGCCGTGGTACAGGCCCGGAATCGCGGTGAGGACCGCGTCGGTGACCTCGGCCGGGAGCTTGACCTGGACACGGTCCACCGTCGCGTTCGTGTCGATCGCCGGATCGAAGGCCCGCGAACCCAGCAGGGGGTCCGGGGTCGCCGAAACCTGTTGCCAGAACGGCAGTTCCGCCACTCGCTCCGGCGACGCCGCCGCCTCGGCGAGGGCGTGCGCCCAGCGCCGCACCGAGGTTCCGTTGTCGGGCAGCGACACCGGTTGCCCCGCCACCACCTGGGACCATGCCATCGCCAGATCCGGGATCACGATGCGCCAGGACACACCGTCGACCACGAAGTGGTGCCCGGCGATCAACAGCACGTCGCGGCGGTCGGTGCCGGGATCCTCCGCGCGGTCCCCGCCGAAGCCGAACCACACGAACTGCACCATCGCCGCGTTCGCCGGGTCCAGACGGCCCAGCGCCGCATCGTATTCCGTATTCGCCAGGCGGTTCAGCTCCTCGTCGGAGGTGCCGGCGGGCACCTCGACGCGACGCAGCAGCGCACCGACATCCACCGCGCCGCGGTCGAGAGCCTCGAACTCCCAGCCGTTCTCGGCGTCGCCGCGCAGCCGCGAACGCAGCACGTCGTGGTGGTCGAACAGCGCGCGGAGGGTCGCCAGCAGCGTGGCCCGATCGATACCGTCGGGCAGCCGCAGCGTCATCGACTGCGAGAACCGCTGATACGACGAGCCGCTGGACAGGAACTGGGCCATCACCGGCAGCACCGGGATGTCGCCGACGCCGCCGCCGGGCAGTTCCGCCAGCCGCTGCCGCTCGGCCTCCGCACCGGTCGCCGCGACCTCCGCCAGTCCGGCCGCCGTGCGCTGCTCGAACACGTCGCGCGGGGTGAACACCACGCCGCGCGCCTTGGCCCGCGACACCAGCTGAATGGACAGGATGCTGTCGCCGCCGAGCGCGAAGAACGAGTCGTCCGGGCCGACCCGGTCCAGACCCAGCACATCGGCGAACACCTCGGCGACGAGTGCCTCGGTTTCGGTTGCGGGAGCACGGTATTCGCGCGAGGTGAGCACCGGCTCGGGCAGCGCCCGGCGGTCCAGCTTGCCGACCGGGGTCAGCGGGATCTCGTCGAGCACCATGATGCTGGTGGGCACCATGTACTCCGGCAGCGTGGCGCCCACGTGCTCGGACAACTGCGCCGTATCGACCGAACGGCCGGCGACCGGGCGCACGTAGGAGACCAGGATGGTCGAGCCCGCCTCGGTCTTGTGCCCCAGCGTGACCGCGAAGTCCACGGTCTCGTGCGCGGCCAGCGCGGCGTCGATCTCGCCCAGTTCGATGCGGAAACCGCGCACCTTGACCTGGAAGTCGGAGCGGCCCACGTACTCGACCTCGCCGCTGTCGGTCCACCGGACGACGTCGCCGGTGCGGTACATCCGCTCGCCCGCGGTGGCGCCGTTGCCCCCGAACGGGTTGGCCACGAACCGATCCGCGGTCAGGCCCGGGCGGGCGTGATAACCGCGCGTCAGCTGAATACCCGACAGGTACAGCTCACCCGCGACACCGACCGGCACCGGCCGCAGCCGGGAGTCCAGGATCAGCGATCGCATGCCGCGGATCGGGCCGCCGATGGTGACGGTGTCGCCGGGCACCAGCGCATCGCTGATGTTGGTCATGATGGTGGTCTCGGTGGGTCCGTAACCGTTGTGGACGGCACGGAGCGGCGCGCCCTCTCCGAGCGGAACGGCCCACTTGCCCACCAGATCCGCGGGCACGGCCTCGCCGCCGGCGACCAGGACACGCAGGGTGTCCAGGCCGGCCGGGTCGAGGGTCGCCAGCGCCGACGGCGTGATGAAGGCGTGCGTGACGCCCTCGGCGCGGATCAGCTCGGACAGCTCCGCACCGCCGTACACCCCGGTGGGCACGACCACCAGCGCGCCGCCCGACCCGACCGCGAGCAGGAACTCGAGAATCGAGGCGTCGAAGCTCGGCGACGCGAAATGCAGTGCGCGCGTATCGGTGTCGAGCGCGTACCGCTCCGCCTGCTCGGCGCTGAAGTTGGCCAGGCCGGCGTGGCTGACCACGACGCCCTTGGGCAGGCCGGTCGAGCCCGACGTGTAGATGACGTAGGCCGGATGTTCCGGGAGCACCGGTCGCACTCGGTCGTCGTCGGTCACCGCCGTCGCCTCGAACGCGTCGAGGTCGAGAGCGTCGAGGACCAGCCACTGCACCGACTCCGGCAGTTCGTCGCGCACGGCGGAGGTGGTCAGGCCGATCGGCGAACCGGAGTCGGTGACCATGTGCGCGATGCGGTCGGCCGGGTAGGCCGGGTCGATCGGCACGAACGCCGCGCCCGTCTTGGACACCGCCCATTCGGCGAAATACGAATCCGCGGACCGCGGTACGGCGATAGCCACCAGGTCCTCGGTGCCGATGCCGCGCTCGATCAGCATGCGGGCCAGGCGGTTCGAGCGTTCGTCGAGTTCGCCGTAGGACAGACTCGTCTCCGACGGCGAGCCGTCGATTCGGCCCTCGATGACCGCGGGTGCCTGGGGATCGCGAGAGACGGCGTCGGCCAGCAGGTCCGGCAGCGTGCGCGCCGGAACGGCGGGCGCACCGGTGCGCGCGACGAGATCCCGGTGCTCGTCCGCGTCGAGGATCTCCAGATCGCCGACCGGCGTCTGCCGGCGAGCGATGATCTCGTGCAGCAGCCGGGTGAAGCGCCGTGCGAACATCTCCACCGTGGCCTGGTCGAAAAGGTCACGGGCGAAGGAGAACTCGGCGAGCATCTCGCCGCCGGCCGCCTCCCGGACGGTCAGCGACAGATCGAACTTCTCGATACCGGCCTCGAATTCGACCGCGCCGACCCGCAATCCGGGCAGTTCGAAGGTCGTCTCGGGCAGGTTCTCGAACGACAGCGCCACCTGGAACAGCGGATGCCGCGCGGTCGACCGCTCCGGCCGGAGCAGCTCCACCAGCCGCTCGAACGGGATGTCGGCGTGCGCGAACGCCCGCAGATCGGTGTCGCGGACCTGCGCCAGCAGCTCGTCGAAGCTGCGCTGCCCGGCCACCTCGGTGCGCAGCACCACGGTGTTGACGAACATGCCGATCATGTCGTCGAGTTCGGCCTCGCCGCGACCCGCGATCGGGCTGCCGACGGCGATGTCCTCGGTGCCCGACAGTCGCGCCAGGAAGACCGCGAGCGCGGTGTGCACAACCATGAACAGGGTGGTGTGCTGTTCGGCCGCGATCCGCCGCAGCGCCGCGCGCAGGTCCTCGTCGATCGGGAAGACCACGCTGCCACCGCGATACGACGGCACGGTCGGCCGCGCATGATCGGCGGGCAGGTTCAGCTCGTCGGGCAGGTCGGCCAGCGCGGTGCGCCAGTACTCGGCCTGCGTGGCGATCAGGCTCGCGGGATCGTCCTCCGAGCCCAGCACCTCGCGCTGCCAGACGCTGAAGTCGGCGTACTGCACCGGGAGCGGGGCCCAGTCGGGTGCCTCGCCGGCGGTCCGGGCGGTGTAGGCGACCATCACGTCGCGGGTCAGCGGGGCCATCGACCAGCCGTCGGCGGCGATGTGGTGGGCCACGAAGACCAGCACGTACTCGGGAGTCGCCGGGTCGTCGCCGGTGTCGACGCGCAGCAGCCGGGCGCGCAGCGGCACCTCGGCCGTCACGTCGAAGCCGGTGGCGATCAGCTCGGCGATGGTGTCCCGCAACCCATCCGGGTGCACCGGCACCGGCGTGACGTCGGTGACGACCCGGGCGGCGGGCAGCACGACCTGATGGGCGACCCCGTCCGTCTCCGGGTAGATCGTGCGCAGAATCTCGTGGCGCTCCACCAGATCCCGCACGGCCGCGCCCAGCGCGTCGATATCCAGCTCGCCGGTCAGGCGCACCGCGACCGGCACGTGGTATGCGGCGGACCGCTGGTCGAACCGGTTCAGGAACCACATCCGCTGCTGCGCCAGCGACAGCGGCACCAACTCGGGGCGCTCCCCCGCCACGAGCGCGGGCCGCCCGGCCGATCCGGCATGCAGCGCCGCCCGCGACGCCAGTCCGGCCACCGTCGCGAACTCGAACAGATCCCGCATCGGGATTCGCACGTCGAGGGCGGTGCTCAGGCGGGCGATCACCTGGGTGGCGATCAGCGAGTTGCCGCCCAGGGCGAAGAAATCGTCGTCCGCGCCGACCCGGTCGCCGCCGAGCACGTCGGCGAACACGCCCGCCACGATCTCCTCGACCGGGGTGGACGGGGCACGGAACTCCCGCTGCGCGAACGTGGGTCGCGGCAGCGCCTTGCGGTCCAGCTTGCCGCTGGTGTTCAGCGGGAGCGCGGCCAGCTCCACCAGCGCGCCCGGCAGCATGTACGCGGGCAGCGTCTCGGCCGCGGCCGCCAGCACCTCGGCCTGGTCGATCCGCGCCTCCGGCGCCGGGACCACGTAGGCCACCAGCTGGTCGCCCAGGTCGGACGGCAGCACCAGCGCGACGGCCTGGCTCACCGACGGCTGCGCCAGCAGCGCCGACTCGATCTCGCCGAGTTCGATGCGCTGGCCGCGGAACTTCACCTGGAAGTCGGTGCGGCCCAAGTAATCCAGAACACCGGACGCGCGCCAGACGACCAGGTCGCCGGTGCGGTACATGCGCTCGCCCGTCCCGAACGGGTTGGCCACGAACCGGTCCGAGGTCAGGTCCGGACGCGCCACATACCCGCGCGCCAACTGGTCACCGGCCAGGTACAGCTCACCGGCCACACCGGCGGGCACCGGCCGCAGCCGCGAATCCAGCACGTACACCAGCGAATTCCACTGCGGCCGGCCGATCGGCACGCTGGTGCGCTCGTCGCCGGTGGCGGGCCAGTAGGTGATCGACACCGCGGCCTCGGTGGGGCCGTACAGGTTGTGCACGGCCGCATCGGAGATCGCGTGCACGGCGGCGGCGGTCTCCGGCGGCAGCGCCTCGCCGATGACGAAGACGTGGCGCAGCGTCGGCACGGCGGGGGCGACGTGCCGCTGGTCAGAGGGCGGCAGCGGAGCGTCGGCGCGCCCGGGAGCGCCGCCATCGGACACGGCGGCGGCCTGCGTAGCCGTGGACGCCGATCCGGCGCCGGCCGCGATCTGGGTGGCGAAGACCGTGAGCATCGACGGCACGAAGTCGGTGACCGTGACCCGCTGTGCAGCAATGGTTTCCGCGAGGTAGGCCGGGTCGCGGTGGCCGTCCGGGGTGGCGACCACGAGCTTGGCGCCCGCCCGCAGCGGCAGGAAGTAGCCCCACAGCGACACGTCGAACGTCGTCGCCGTCTTCTGCAGGTAGACGTCGTCGGCGCCCATCGGGTACTGCGACAGCATCCACTCGATCTGGTTGTGGATGGCCGCGTGCGAGACCGCGACGCCCTTCGGGCGGCCCGTCGAACCGGACGTGAAGATCACGTAGGCCGGGTTGTCCGGGAGCACCGGGCCGAGCAGTTCGCCGGAATGCACCGGGGTGCCGTCGAATCCGTCGAGATCCACGGTGTCCATGTGCAGGACCGGGATGTCGCCGGGCACCGGCACGTCGTCGGACGTCGTGCTCAGCACGCACACCGGCTGCGCCGTCTCCAGCACGTGCGCGATGCGCTCGGCCGGATGATCCGGATCCAGCGGCACGTACGCACCGCCCGCCGTGACGATCGCGTACATACCGACCACGAGATCCACCGAGCGCCGGATCGCCAGGCCGACCAGCGACTCCGGACCGACATCCTGGTAGATCAGCCGCCGCGCCAGGATGTTGACACGCTCGTCGAACTCCCGATAGGTCAGCTCGGTGCCCTCGTAGGCCACCGCGATCCGGTCCGGATGCTCGGCCACCGCGCGGCGATAGCCGTCGAGCAGCAGCTCCGGCGTGACCTCGTGCCGAGTGTCGTTCCAGTCCACCAGGATTCGATCCCGCTCGGCGGACTCGAGCAGCCGCAGGTCGCCGACCGGGGTGCGCGGCGCGGCGACGATCTCGCCGAGCAGCCGCACCAGCCGGTCCGCGAAGCCCCGCACGGTCGCCGCGTCGAACAGGTCGGCGGCGTAGGTGAGGAAGCCGCCGATACCGGCCGGCGCGCCGGACTCGTCGTAGCGGTCCGACACGATCAGGTGCAGATCGAACTGCGACAGCTGGGTGTCGATGTCGAGCCCGCTGAGGGTCAGGCCCGGCATCTCCAGCGTCGACAGCGCGATGTTCTGGAACGACAGGCCCACCTGGAACAGCGGATGCCGCGCCGTCGACCGCGCCGGGTTCAGCACCTCCACCAGCCGCTCGAACGGCACGTCCGCGTGCGCGAACGCCTGAATGTCGGTGTCGCGCTGACGCTCCAGCAGTTCGGCGAACCGCTCGCCCGAGTCCACCCGGGTCCGGAACACCAGGGTGTTCATGAACATGCCGATGAGGTCGTCGAGCACGGCCTCGCCGCGGCCGGCCATCGGAGTGCCGATCGCGATGTCGTCGGTCCCCGACAGGCGCGACAGCAGGACCGCGAAGGCGGTGTGCACGACCATGAACAGCGTCGCGCCCTCGGCGCGCGCCAATTCGGCCAGCGCCCGGTGCAATTCGGCATCGATGTGCACGTCGACCCGGCCGCCGACCGACGACCGCACCGCGGGGCGCGGCCGGTCCGCGGGCAGATCCAGTTGCTCCGGCAGGTCCGCCAGCGCGGACCGCCAGTACGCGATCTGCTTGGCCGCCAACGACTCCGGGTCGTCCTCGTCACCCAGCAGCGCGCGCTGCCAGATGCTGTAGTCGGCGTACTGCACCGGCAGGGCCGCCCAGTTCGGCGCCTCGCCCGCGGCGCGGGCCGCGTACGCGGTCATCACATCGCGGGTCAGCGGGCCCATCGACGAGCCGTCACCGGAGATGTGGTGCACCACCATGGCCAGCACGTACTCGCCGTCGCCGGTCTCGAACAGCGCCACCCGCAGCGGCACCTCGGCGGTGACGTCGAAGGGGGCCGCGAAGAACTCGACCACGGCGGCCTCGATCTCGCCGGGACCGACGGCCCGCACCTGGAGGCCGGGCACCGCCTGCGCCGGCGACAGGATCACCTGCACGGGGCCCTGTCCGGTCTCCGGATAGACGGTCCGCAGCACCTCGTGCCGGGTGATCAGGTCGCCGATGGCGGCCCGCAGGGCCTCGACGTCCAGCGCGCCGGACAGCCGGACGGCCATCGGCACGTTGTAGGCCGCCGACTGCTGATCGAACCGGTTCAGGAACCACATCCGCTGCTGCGCCAGCGACAGCGGGATCTGCTCCGGGCGCTCCGCCGCGGTCAGCGCCGGACGGCCACCGGCCCCGGCGTCGCGCTCCACGCGCGCGGCCAGGCTCTCGACGGTCGGCGCCTCGAACAGCACGCGCACCGGCACCTGTGTGTCCAGCGCGGCGCCGATCCGGGCCGCGACCTGGGTCGCCAGCAGGGAGTTGCCGCCCAGGGCGAAGAAGTCGTCGTCGGCGCCGACGCGCCGGGCGGAGCCGGTCGGACGCTCCGCGTCGAGACCGAGCACCTCGGCGAAGACGCCGGCCACGATCTCCTCGATCGGGGTGGCCGGGGCGCGGAACTCGCGCGCCTCGAACTCGGGCTCCGGCAACGCCTTCCGGTCCAGCTTGCCGTTCACGTTCAGCGGCAACGCATCCAGGACCACGAACGCCGACGGCACCATGTACGACGGCAGCGCCGTCTCGAGGGCAGACTTCACCTGTGCCACATCGACATCGGCGTCGGCGGGCACCAGGTAGGCGACCAGGCGGTCGCCCAGCCGCTCGTCCGACTGCGCCACCACCGCGGTCCGCGCCACCTGCGGCAGTGCCAGCACGGCCGCCTCGATCTCGCCCAGCTCGATGCGGAAGCCGCGGATCTTCACCTGGAAGTCCGTGCGGCCCCGGTACTCCAGCTCACCGTCGGCATTCCAGGCCACCAGGTCGCCGGTGCGGTACATCCGGCTGCCCGGCTCGAACGGGTTGGCCACGAACCGGTCCGCGGTCAGGTCCGCGCGGCCGAAGTAGCCGCGCGCCAGCTGCACGCCCGCCAGATACAGCTCACCCGCGACACCGTCCGGCACCGGGTGCAGGCGCGAATCCAGCACGTAGGCTTCGCTGTTCCACTCCGGCGCGCCGATGGACACCGACACCCGGTCGGCGTCGGTCACGAGGTGGTGGGTAACCGAGACGGCCGCCTCGGTCGGGCCGTACAGGTTGAACAGCGCGGCCGCGTTCGCCGCGCGGAACCGCTGCGCGGTCGGCCCGGGGAGCGCCTCACCGATCGCCAGCACGCGCCGCAGCGAACTACTCAGCGCACCACCGGATTCGGTCAGCAGGGCGTCCAGCATCGACGGCACCGCATGCAGCGTGGTCACCGACTCGCGAACCATCAGCTGGTTCAGATATGCCGGATCACGGTGACCGTCCGGCGCGGCGATCACCAGGCGGCCACCCGACACCGCCGCCGACCAGAACTCCCACACCGACAGGTCGAATGTCGCCGCGGTCTTCAGCAGCACGGCATCGTCGGCAGTGAGCCCGAATTCGGCCGTCTTCCACAGCAACTGGTTGACGATCGCCGCGTGCGGAACGGCCACGCCCTTCGGGCGGCCGGTCGAACCCGAGGTGAAGATCACGTACGCCGTGTTCGAGGGCCGCAGCGGGGCAACACGATCCGCATCCGTCACCGCGGGGCCGGACGACAGGTCCAGCTCGTCGATCCGCACGACGGTGCGGCCCGCCGGACCCGATCCGGCGTCTGCCCCACCCTGCGCGGTACCGGCCGAATCCCCCGGCTCCACCCCGGCATCCGCCGAGAGGACGGGCTCGGCGGCCGCGGTCGCCGCATCGGTCAGCACGCACACCGGATCGGCGGTGTCGAGGATGTATCCGGTCCGCTCCGTCGGCTGGTCCGGGTCGATCGGCACATAGGCGCCACCGGCCACCGAGACCGCGTACATGGCCACGACCAGGTCCACCGAGCGGCGCAATGCCAGCGCCACCCGGGACTCCGGCCGCACGCCGAGCGAAATCAGATGCCGCGCAAGGCTGTTCACCCGGGCACCGAGCTCGGCATAGCCGACGGCCGTACCGTCCGGCCCCACCAGGGCGACGGCGTCGCCGTGCGAGTCCACCGCCTGCTTCAGCAGCGACGCCAGGGTCGCCGCCGCGTCGACCTCGTGGCCGGTGATGTTGCGGCCGAGCACGATCTGGGCGCGCTCGGCATCGCCGAGGAGTTCCAGATCGCCGACCGGCGTGCGCGGCACCGTGACGATCTCGCTCAGCAACCACACGAACCGGTCGACGAAGCCCTGCACCGTGTCCCGGTCGAACAGGTCGGTGGCGTAGGTGAAGAAGCCGTCGATGCCCGCGGGTTCGCCCGCCGCGCCGTAGTTGTCGGCCACGATCAGGTGCAGGTCGAACTGCGACAGCTGGGTGTCCAGGTCGAGCCCGGACAGCCGCAGGCCGGGCAGCTCGAGGCTGGTCTGCGCCAGGTTCTGGAACGACAGGCCCACCTGGAACAGCGGATGCCGCGCCGTCGACCGCGCCGGGTTCAGCACCTCCACCAGCCGCTCGAACGGCACGTCCGCGTGCGCGAACGCCTGAATGTCGACCTCGCGCTGACGCGCCAACAGATCCGTGAACGACTCGCCCGCGTCCACCCGGGTGCGGAACACCAGCGTGTTCACGAACATGCCGATCAGGTTGTCGAGGGCGGCCTCGCCGCGGCCGGCCATCGGGGTGCCGATCGCGATGTCGTCGGTCCCCGACAGCCGCGACAGCAGCACCGCCAGCGCGGTGTGCACGACCATGAACAGCGTCGCGCCTTCGGCGCGCGCCAATTCGCCCAGCGCCCGGTGGGTTTCGGCGTCGATCCGGACGGGCACCTTGCCGCCGGCGAAGGTCTGCACCGCGGGACGCGGCCGGTCGGCCGGCAGATCCAGCTGATCCGGCAGGTCGGCCAGCGCCCGCTGCCAGTACGACACCTGCCGGGCCGCGGGCGATTCCGGATCGTCCTCGCTGCCCAGCACCTCGCGCTGCCAGATGCTGTAGTCGGCGTACTGCACCGGCAGCGGCTCCCAGCTCGGCGCCTCCCCCGCCGCGCGGGCCGCATAGGCCGTCATCAGGTCCCGGGTCAGCGGGCCCATCGACGAACCGTCACCCGAGATGTGGTGAATCACCAGTGCCAGTACGTATTCGGACTCGCCCTCCGGGGTATCCGCGTCGGCTATTTCGAACAGCGCGACCCGGACCGGCACCTCGGCGGTGACGTCGAAGACCGTCGAGGTCAGCTCCACCACGGCCGCCGCGGCGTCCGCGGTCGAGATCGTGCGCAGCTCCAGCTCCGGAACCGCCTGCGCCGCAGGCAGAATCACCTGCACCGGACCGTCCTCGGTCTGCGGATAGACGGTGCGCAGGATCTCGTGGCGGGCCACCAGGTCCGCCATCGCCGCGCGCAGCGCGTCCACATGCATCGTGCCCGTCAGCCGCACCGCGCCCGGCACGTTGTAGGCCGCCGACTGCTGATCGAACCGGTTCAGGAACCACATCCGCTGCTGCGCCAGCGACAGCGGAATCCGTTCCGGCCGTGGGCCGGCCACGAGGGCACGCCGACCGGCGCCGGCCTCGCTCTCGATCCGCCGCGCCAGCACCCCGACCGTCGGCGCCTCGAACAGCAGCCGCACCGGAATCCGGGTGTCGAGCGCGGCGCCCAGCCGGGCGATCACCTGGGTGGCGATCAGCGAGTTGCCGCCCAGCTCGAAGAAGTCGTCGTCGACGCCGACCCGCCGGCCCGAGTCCAGCCCGAGCACATCGGCGAAGGTGCCCGCGACGATCTCCTCGATCGGGGTGGACGGTGCGCGGAACTCGCGCGCCTCGAACTCGGGTTCCGGCAGCGCGCGCCGGTCCAGCTTGCCGTTCGGGTTCAGCGGCAGCTCGGCCAGAACCACGAACGCGGACGGCACCATGTAGGACGGCAGCCGCGACGACAGGTGCTCGCGCAGGGCGTCGATGTCGACATGCCCGCCCGCGGCCGGATCACCATGGCCGTCCGCGGGCACCACGTAGCCGACCAGCCGGTCGCCGGTGTGCGCGTCGGAGTGCACGAGGGCCACCGACTCGGCGACCGACTCGTGATCGGTGAGCGCGGTTTCGATCTCGCCGAGCTCGATCCGCAGGCCGCGCAGCTTCACCTGGAAGTCGGTGCGGCCCAGGTACACGATCGCCCCGTCGGCGTTGCGCCGCACCAGGTCACCGGTGCGGTACATGCGGGAGCCCTCGACGCCGAACGGGTTCGCGACGAACCGGTCGGCGGTCAGGTCGGTGCGCCCGAAGTAGCCGCGCGCGAGCTGATCGCCCGCCAGATACAGCTCACCCGCGACGCCCGAGGGCACCGGGTGCAGCCGCGAATCCAGCACGTACGCCTGGGCATTCGACACCGGCAGGCCGATCGGCACGGCGCCGTGCGTATCCTCGGCGACCGGCGCGTGCGTGGCGTGCACGGTGAATTCCGTGGGGCCGTACAGGTTGTACAGGTGCGCGGTGCCGATCCGGCGGAACGCGTCGACGGTGTCGGAGGTGAGCGCCTCACCGGCGACGAGCAGTGCGCGCAGCGAGGTCACGGCCCCGCTGTCGGCGCCGGCGGCGAACATCCGCAGCATCGACGGCACGAACGAGGTCATCGTGACCCGTTCGTCCTCGATCACCTCGGCGAGGTAGCGCGGGTCGCGGTGACCGTCGGGGTCGGCCACGACCATCCGTGCGCCGGAGGCCAACGGGGCGAACAACTCCCAGACCGACACGTCGAACGTGGCGGGGGTCTTGAACAGCACGATGTCCTCGGCGCCCAGGCCGTATTCGCCGGCGACCCAGCGGATCTGGTTCACCGCGGCGGCGTGCGGAACGGCCACGCCCTTCGGCCGACCGGTCGAGCCCGAGGTGAAGATGACGTAGGCCGGATGCGACGGGCGCAGCGGCGCACGGCGTTCCGCATCGGTCAGCGGCGTCGCGGCGTAGCCCGACAGGTCCACCTCGTCGATGCGGACGGTCCGGTGTGCGGGAGTCCCGGCGGCGGACCGGCCGTTGGTGGTGGCCGCCGTGCCGGTCCGGACGTCGGCGACGGTCCCGGCATCCGCGGTCGTCTCCGCGGCGCCGATGACCTGCGTATCGGTGGCGGCCTCCGCACCGGTGGCCGCCTCGGTGACAGCGGCCGTCCCAAGGTCGGCAGCGGCCTCCACACCAGCGATCGCCTCGGTATCAGCAGCGGTCCCAAGGCCGGCGGTGGCCTCGGCATCCGCGACCCGGACGTCTGTGGTGGCCCGGAGTCCGCCGGTCACCGCCGCCAGATCGTCGGCATCGCGGGCCGTGGTCAGCACGCAGACCGGATCGGCGGTCTCCAGCACGTAGGCGATGCGCTCGGCCGGTAGCCCGAGATCCAGCGGCACGTACCCGCCGCCCGCCTCGAGCACGGCGTACGCGGCGATCACCAGATCCGACGAACGCCGGATCCCCAGCGCGACAAGGGTTTCCGGGCCGACTCCGAGTTCGGTCAGATGACGGGCCAGGCGATGCACCCGCTCCGCGAACTCGCGGTAGGTGAGGGTCTGCCCGGCCTGCCGGTCGACGATCGCGACCGCGTCGGGCGTGGCCCGCACCTGAGCGGCGAACAGGTCGACCAGCGAGGACTCCGGACCCGACCCGACCGCGGTGTCGTTCCACCCGCGCAGCTGCTGCGCGGCCTCCCGCGCGTCCAGCATCGGCAGATCGCCGATCGGCCGGTCCGGGGTCGCGGCCATGGCCCGCAGCAGCCGGTTGAACCGGCGCGCCAGCTGGGCGATCGTGGCGGCGTCGAAAAGGTCGGTGGCGTAGACGAATTTGGCCGTGATGCCCCCGGCCATAGCCGCGCCGTTGCCCGCCTCGATCGGGCGACCGCTCTCGGTGAGCTCCAGCTGTAGATCGAATTTCGCCGTCTCGATGGGCAATTCGACGCCGCTGACGGTCAGCCCCGGCAGCTCCAGGGTGATCTGGCGGGTGTTCTGCAGCGACAGCATCACCTGGAACAGCGGGTGCCGGGCCTGCGAGCGCGGCGGATTCATGATCTCCACCAGCCGCTCGAACGGCAGATCCGCGTAGCCGAACGAGGTGATGTCGCCGACCCGCACCTGCTGCAACAGCTCGGCGAAGCTCGTGCCGCCGTCGATGTTCGTGCGCAGCACGAGCGTATTGACGAACATGCCGATGACGTCGTCCAGCGCGCGCTCGCCGCGGCCCGCGACCGGCGTGCCGATGGCGATGTCCGACTCGCCCGACAGCCGCGACAGCAGCACCGCCAGCGCGGCGTGCATGACCATGAACGTGGTCGCGCCGCGGGTGCGCGCGATCTCCGCCAGCCGGGCCTGGGTCTCGGCGTCGATCTCGAAGTTGTGGATCGCGCCGCGGCCCGTGGCCACCGCCGGCCGCGGGCGGTCGGACGGCAGGTCCAGCTGGTCGGGCAGGCCGCGCAGGGTCTGGGTCCAGTACGAGATCTGCTGCGAGATCACCGATTCCGGATCGGCCTCGGAGCCGAGCACGTCGCGCTGCCACAGCGCGAAGTCGGCGTACTGCACATCCAGTGGCTGCCAGGCGGGTTCGCCGCCGTCGACGCGGGCGCTGTAGGCGGTCATCACGTCCCGGGCGAACGGGCCCATCGAGAAGCCGTCCGCGGAGATGTGGTGCACCACGATCGCGAGCACGTGCTCGGTCGGGCTGACCTCGAACAGCCCGGCGCGGAACGGCACCTCGCCGGTGACGTCGAAGCCGCGCAGCACCAGCTCCGAAAGCCGCACCGGCAGTTCGGTTTCGGTGACGTCGATCGGCGTCAGGTCGGGTATCACCCGACCGGTGTGCACGATCTCCTGGTAGGCCTCGCCGTCGCTCTCCGGGTACCGGGTGCGCAGCGATTCGTGCCGGGCCAGCACGTCGGCGACGGCGATCTGCAGCGCCTGCCGATCGAGCAGCCCGGACAGCCGCACCACGACGGGGATGTTGTCGACCGCGGAACCGGGATCGAAGCGGTTCAGGAACCACATGCGCTGCTGCGCCAGCGACAGCGGCAGGCGGTCCGGCCGCGGCTGCGGCGTCAGCGGCTTGCGCGTGCCGGCGCCCGACGGCGACTCGGCCCGCGCCGCCAGCGCGGCGACCGAGGACGCCTCGAAGATCTCGCGCACGCCGAGCTGCGTATTCAGCGCCGACGACAGCCGCGCCGCCACCTGGGTGGCGATCAGCGAGTTGCCGCCGAGGGCGAAGAAGTCGTCGTCCAGGCCGACCCGTTCCAGGCCCAGCACCTCGGCGAAGGTGCCGGCGACGATCTCCTCGACCGGCGTGGTGGGCGCGCGGAAGGTCGCGGCCTCGAACACCGGCGCCGGCAGCGCCCGGCGGTCCAGCTTGCCGGAGGGGTTGAGCGGCAGCGCATCGAGCGCGATCACCACCGACGGCACCATGTAGCTCGGCAGCCGCTGCCCGAGCTCCTCGCGCACGGTCTCGATGTCGATCGAATGTCCCGCCGCGGCAACGACATACGCCACCAGCTGGTCGCCGGTGTGCTGATCGCCGCGGACCACGACGACCGCCTGCGCGACCTCCTCCTGCGTGGTCAGCGCGGCCTCGATCTCGCCGAGTTCGAGGCGCTGGCCGCGCAGCTTCACCTGGAAGTCGGTGCGGCCCAGGTACTCCAACTCTCCTTCGGCGTTCCAGGCCACCAGATCGCCGGTGCGGTACATGCGTTCGCCCGCGCCGCCGAACGGATCGGCGACGAAACGGTCCGCGCTCAGGTCGGCCCGCGCGACGTATCCGCGCGCGAGCTGGTCGCCCGCGAGATACAGCTCACCCGCGATACCCACCGGAACCGGCCGCAGCCGCCCGTCCAGCACGTACACCCGGGTGTTGGCCACCGGGCGGCCGATCGGCACCGAGTCGGTGTCGGCGTCGACCACGCGGTGATAGGTGACGTCGACGGCCGCCTCCGTGGGGCCGTACAGGTTGTGCACCTCGGCGCCGGTCCGCTCGCGCAACCGGTGCGCCGACCGCGCCCCCAGCGCCTCACCGGAGGAGAACACCATGCGCAGCGAATCACCCTGCTCGACAGCGGGTTCCTGGACGTACACGGTGAGCATGGACGGCACGAAGTGGGTGACGGTCACGCCCTCGGCGGCGATCAGCTCGGCCAGGTAGGCCGGATCGCGGTGCCCGTCCGACTTCGCGACGACCAGCCGGGCGCCGATCGGCAAGGGCCAGAAGAACTCCCACACCGACACGTCGAAGGTCGCCGGCGTCTTCTGCAGCACGACGTCCGCGGCGGTGAGCCCGTACTGCGACTGCATCCACACCAGGCGGTTCACGATCGCCCCGTGCGACACCGCGACGCCCTTCGGGCGACCGGTGGACCCGGAGGTGAAGATCACGTAGGCGGTGTTCTCCGGCCGCAGCGGCGCGCGCCGCTCGGCATCGGTGACCGGCTCGCCCGAATACCCGGACAGCTCCAGCAGATCGATGCGGACCTGCGCGGTCTCGATCTCCAGATCCGCGCCGGAGGTCAGCACGCACATCGGATCCGCGGTCGCGAGGATGTACTGCGTGCGCTCGGCCGGATGCTCCGGGTCCAGCGGCACGTAGGTTCCGCCCGCGACCGTCACCGCGTACATGCCGGCCACCAGGTCGATCGAGCGCCGCATGCCCAGGGCCACCAGGGATTCCGGCCCGACGCCGCGCTCGATCAGCCAGCGCGCCAATTTGTGGACGCGGGTGGCGAATTCGGCGTAGGACAGGGTCGTCCCCTCGAACGTCACCGCGGGTGCGTCGGGGGTGCGCTCGGCCTGCGCCTCGAACATCGCGGCCAGGTCGGCGCTCGGCACCGCACCGTCGGACAGCGCGGCCGCGACGTCGAAATCGGTGGCGTTCCACCGCGAGACGAGTATCTCGCGCTCGTCCGCGTGCAACAGCTCGATGCCGCCCACCGGGGCGTCGGGACCGTCGACGATCGCGCCGAGCACCCGGATCAGCCGCTCGGCGACGCCGCGCACCGTGTCCTCGTCGAACAGGTCCCGCAGGTATCCCGCCCGGATCCGCATGTTCTGCCGGTCGGCGTGGGTGTCGAGCTGCACGATCAGCGTCAGCGGGTAGTGCGTCGCGTCGGCGGCGTCCAGACCGGTGACGGCCATGCCGTCGATATCGGCGGCCTGCTGCCGGATGCCCTCGGCGTCCACCGGATACGACTCGAACACCACGAGGGTGTCGAACAGCCCGCCGACACCGGCGGCGGCCTGGATCTCGGTGAGACCGACGTAGTGGTGGTCCAGCAGGTCGGCCTGCTCGCCCTGGACGCGCACCAGCAGTTCCCGCGCCGACTCCGATTCGGCGAAACGCACCCGCACCGGCACGGTGTTGATGAACAGGCCCACCATGGATTCGACGCCGGACAGCTGCGGCGGCCGACCGGACACCGTCGTGCCGAACAGCACGTCCTCGCGACCGGTCCAGCGGCCCAACAGGATTCCCCAGGCGGTCTGCAGCACGGTGTTCGCGGTGACGCCGAGTTCCGCGGCCAGTTCGATGAGCCGTCCGGTGGACTCCTCGCCGAGCTCGAAGACGTATTCGCCGGACAGCGCGGTGATCTCGCGCCCGGCATCCGGCCGGGTGAGCAGCGTCGGCTCCGAGATCCCCCGCAGCGCCGTCGTCCAGGCCGCGATCGAGGCCGAGTGGTCCTGCCGCGCAACCCATTCCAGGAAGTGCCGGTAGGACCGCGCGGGCGGCAGGGCGGCGGTGTCGCCGCGAGTGGCGTACAGCACCAGCAGATCCCGCATCAGCAGCGGCATCGACCAGCCGTCGAGCAGGATGTGGTGGTTGGACACGGCCAGCCGCCAGGTGTCGGCCCCGACCCGGATCAGGGTGAACCGGATCAGCGGCGGCTCGGTGAGATCGAACCGGTGGATCCGGTCGGCGTCGATCAGGTCGGTGGCGTCACCGACGGCGTCGGGGGCGGCCGGGCGGCGATCGTGTTCCGCCCAGGCCACCTGCACGTCGTCGAGCACCAGTTGCACCGGGTTGCCCTCGGCATCGGTGACGAACGCGGTCCGCAGATTCTCGTAACGGTCGACGAGAGCCTGTGCGGCCGAACGCAATCGAGCAGCGTCGAGGCGACCGGTGAGGGTGAGCACCGCCTGCGCGGTGTAGACGTCGACCGAGGCAGCGGCCAGCTGGGCGTGGAACTGCAGGCCCGCCTGCAGCGCCGACAGCGGCCACACCTCGCGCAGGCCCGGGAAGCGCTGCTCCCAGCCGTCGATATCGCGCTGCGCGACGCGCACCAGCGGGAAGTCCGACGGAGTGTGCCCGCCGGCCTCGTCCGACTCCGCGTGCCGCGCCACGGCCTCGACCGCGGCGGTCCACAACCGCCCGAACTCGGCGACCGTGCCGGCGTCCAACAGCGTTGTCGGATAACCGATATTGGCGCTGAGCCGGTCGCCGACCACGATGGCATTGATGTCCAGCGGGGCCATCACCGGCATGTCGTCGTCGTAGCCGCCGCCGAGCGCGCCGAGTTCGGGCGCCGGGATCCAGCCGATGCCGCGCGCCTCCTCGGGCACCGTACTGTCGCCGACCCGGCCGAGGTAGTTGAAGCTCACCTGGCCGGGCAGCCGCTCGGGCAGCCGCGTCGCGGTGTCCGGGTTCAGGTAGCGCAGCAGGCCGTAGCCCAGGCCCTTGTCCGGGACGGCGAGCAACTGCTCCTTGACCGCCTGCACGGCCCGCCCCATCGCCGGGCCGCCGCTCAGCGCGTCGTCGATGTCGATGCCGGACAGGTCGATGCGCACCGGGAAGATCGCGGTGAACCAGCCGACCGTGCGCGACAGCTCCGCGCCCGGCACGACATCCTCCTCGCGCCCATGGCCTTCCAGGCGCATCAGCACGGAATCGTCCGCGGCGTCGGCGGATACCCGATCGGCGCGCCACTTCGCCAGCGCCAGCGCCAGCGCCGCCACCAGGCCGTCGTTGACACCGCCGTGGAACAGCTCCGGGACGGTCGTCAGCACGGTCCGGGTGACGTCCGCCGACAGCTCGACGCGATGCCGCTCCAGTACCCCGGACACGTCGACGTTCGGGTCCATCGGCCGCTCGGTGAGCAGCGGATCCGGGCCCTCGACCACCGCGCGCCACCGGTCGAGCTCGTCGGCGCGCTCGGCCGCCAGCCGCTCCAGCGCGTGCGCCCAGGTGCGCATGCTGGTGCCCGGCGCCGCCAGTTCCGGTGTCCGCCCGGCGGACAGCTGCCCCCACGCGGACAGGAAGTCGGGCACCAGGATGCGCCACGACACACCGTCGATGACCACGTGGTGGGCGACGACGACCAGGCGCCCCGCCCGCTCCGGGGCGGTATCCGATTCGCGGCCCGCCGCGGTATCCCGTTCGCGGCCCGCCGCGGTATCCCATTCGCGGCCCGCCGCTGCATCCCGTTCGCGGCCCGCCGCGGTCGGCTCCAGCCACACGAACCGGATCACCACGCCCGCTTCGGGATCCAACCGGTCCAGCGTGGAATCCAATGCGGCCGACGCGATCTCGAACAACTCGGCGTCGCCGGCAGCGGCGTCGAACTCGACCCGGTCGATCAGCGCGTCGGCGTCGACGGTGCCCGCCGGGGCGGTCTCCACGATCCACTCCGCGCCACCGTGCCGGCGCAGCCGCGCGCGCAGCATGTCGTGCCGGTCGATCACGGCGCCGACCGTCGCCACGATCCCCGCGCGGTCGATGCCGGCCGGAAGTTCCAGCGCCAGTGTCTGATTGAAGCGCCGGAACAGGCCCGGCCGCTCCACCATGAACCGCACCACCGGCGTCAGCGGCATGGCGCCCACACCGCCGCCGGGCAGCTCGGCCAGCACCGGCCGCGTCTCGCCCGCCGCGCCACCGGTTTCCGCGACCGCCGCCAGTCCGGCGACCGTGCGCTGCTCGAACACGTCGCGCGGGGTGATGATCACGCCGCGCGCCTTGGCCCGCGACACCAGCTGGATCGACACGATGCTGTCGCCGCCGAGCGCGAAGAACGAGTCGTCGACGCCGACCCGAGGCACGCCCAGCACCTCGCTGAAGACCTCGGCGAGGGTCTGCTCCAGCGGCGTGCGGGGAGCCCGGAACTCGGCCTCGGTCTCGAAGACCGGCTCCGGCAGCGCGCGGCGGTCCAGCTTGCCGACCCCGGTCAGCGGGATGCCGTCGAGCACCATGATCGACGACGGGACCATATAGGTCGGCACCCGCTCCTCGAGGTGCGCCCGCAGCGTCGCGGTGTCGATCGAATGTCCCGGCGCCGCAACCACATACGACACCAGCACGACCGCGCCCGCGGCGTTCTCGTGGCCGATGGTGGTGGCGAAGTCGACGGTCTCGTGCGCCGTCAGGGCGGTGTCGATCTCGCCCAGTTCGATGCGGAAGCCGCGCACCTTGACCTGGAAGTCCGAGCGCCCCACGTATTCCAGCCGGTACTCGGTGCGGCCGCCGGGCCGCGGCCGCGAGGTCCACCGGACCACGTCGCCGGTGCGGTACATCCGCTCGCCGTCCGCGTAGGGGTTCGCGACGAAACGGTCGGAGGTCAGCGCGGCGCGCGCGTGGTAGCCGCGCGTCACCTGCACACCGGCGACGTACAGCTCACCGGCCACCCCGTCGGGCACCGGCTGCAACCGGTTGTCCAGGACCAGCGACCGGATGCCGCGGTTCGGCCCGCCCATGGTCAGCGCGTCCCCCGGCAGCAACGGCTCACCGATATTGACCACGATGGTGGTCTCGGTGGGTCCGTAGATGTTGTGGAAAGCGCGCACGGGGCGATCCGGGAGCGATTCGTCGCCGAGCGGAATCGCCCACTTCGCCAGCAGCTCGGGCGAATACGCCTCGCCGCCGACCGCCAGCACGCGCAGGCTGTCCAGGCCGGTCGGGTCGAACGTCGCCAGCGCGGCCGGCGTGATGAACAGATGGGTGACCCGTTCGCGCCGGATCAGCCCGTACAGCTCCTCACCGCCGAACACGCCGGTGGGCACGACCACCAGCGCACCCGCCGGGCCGACCGCGAGCAGCAGCTCCATGAGCGAGGCGTCGAAGCTCGGCGACGAGAAATGCAGTGTGCGCGAATCGGAGTCGAGGGCGTAGCGCTCGACCTGCTCGGCGCAGAAGTTGGCCAGGCCGGCGTGCGGCACCACCACGCCCTTGGGCACACCGGTCGAGCCGGAGGTGTAGATGACATAGGCCAGGTTGTGCGGGCGCAACGGCCGCACCCGGTCGGCGTCGGTGACCGCCGCGGCGCTGTACGCGTCCGTATCCAGGTCCTCGAGCACCAGCCAGTCCACCGAATCCGGCAGGTCGGCGCGTACCGAGGCGACGGTCAGGCCGACGGGCGAACCCGAATCGGTGAGCATGTGTTCGATGCGATCGGCCGGATAGGTCGGATCGATCGGGACGAAGGCGGCACCGGACTTGGTGACGGCCCACTCCGCGAAGTACGAATCGCTCGACCGCGGCACCGCGATGGCCACCAGGTCCTCGGCACCCAGCCCGCGCTCGATCAGCAAGCGCGCCAGGCGATTCGACCGCTCGTCGAGTTCGGCATAGGTGAGCCGGACGTCCCGGAACACCACCGCCGTCGCCGACGGGGCGCGAGAGACCGCGTCCGCCAGCAGATCCGGCAGCGTCCGCGGCGGAACCTGCGGGCCGCCGGTGCGTTCCACCAGCTCGGCACGCTCGGCCGCGTCGAGGATATCGATGGCCCCGACGGCGATCTCCGGATCGGCGGCCACCGCCGCCAGCACCCGCTGCCAGCGCGTCACGATCGCGGCCGCGGTCGACTCGTCGAACAGCTCCGTCGCGTAGGTCAGCGCCAGAGCCATCCCACCCGCACGGGCGGCCGCGTTGTCCGACAGGGTGAACTGCAGGTCGAACCGGGCGATGTTCTCCTCGAGGTCCAGCGCCGACACGGCCAGACCGGGCAGTTCCAGGGTCGGGCGCTCCATGTTCTGGAACGACAGCGCCACCTGGAACAGCGGATTGCGGGCCTGCGACCGCTCCGGCGCCAGCAGGTCCACCAGCCGCTCGAACGGCACGTCGGCATTGCCGAACGCCTCGAGGTCGGTGTGCCGGACCCGGTCGAGCAGCGCGGTGAACGGCTCGGCCGGATCGACCCCGGCGCGCAGCACCAGGGTGTTGACGAACATGCCGACCAGGTCGTCCAGCGCCGCCTCGCCGCGACCGGCGATCGGGGTGCCGACGGCGATGTCGTCGCCGCCCGACAGCCGCGCCAGCAGCACCGTCAGCGCGCCGTGCAGCACCATGAACAGCGACGAACCCCGTTGCCGGGCAATATTTTCCAGCGCCGCCACCAGCTCCGGCGACAGCGTGGTGTGCAGCGTGGCGCCGCGATGCGAGGCCACGGCCGGGCGCGGCCGATCGACCGGCAGGGTCAGCTCGTCCGGCAGCCCGTCCAGCGCGCGCCGCCAGTACTCGACCTGCGCGGCCAGCAGCGATCCCGGATCGTCCTCGGAGCCGAGCACCGCCCGCTGCCACATCGCGAAGTCGGCGTACTGCACCGGCAACGGCGCCCAGCCGGGGGCCGCGCCCTGGGTGCGCGCGGTGTAGGCGCTCATCGTGTCCCGGGCCAGCGGGCCCATCGAGAAGCCGTCCGCCGCAATGTGATGCACCACGACGATCAGAACGTGGTCGGTGGTCGCGGCCGCCGACTCCACCCGGAACAGCCGGGCCCGCAGCGGGACCTCCTCGGCCACGTCGAAGCCGTCGGAGGCGAATTCCGCTGCCGCGGTGGTGAGATGAGACTCCTCGACCGGGTACGCGTGCAGATCGAGAGCGATCTGCTCGGCCGGGACGGTTACCTGCGTCGCGGTGCCGTCGCTCTCCGGATACCGGGTACGCAGCGACTCGTGCCGGCGCACCACGTCGAAGATCGCCAATTTCAGTGCGGCGATGTCCAATTCGCCGGTCAGCCGGATCGCCAGCGGCAGATTGTAGGCCGACGACGAGGTGTCGTACTGGTTCAGGAACCACATCCGCTGCTGCGCGAACGACAGCGGCGCGGGCTGCTCCGCCGACCGCTCGCGCGCCACCAGGCGCGGCCGGGCCTCGCCGCCGGAGTGCGACTCCAGGCGTGCCGCAAGGGATTCCACCGTCGGCGACTCGAACAGTGCCCGCACCGGGACCGAGAGGCCCAGCTCCGCACCGATCCGCGACACCACGCGGGTGGCGATCAGCGAGTTGCCGCCGAGGGCGAAGAAGTCGTCGTCGAGCCCGACCCGGGCCAGCTCCAGCACCTGCGCGAACACCGCGGCGACCGTCTCCTGCACCGGCGTCTCCGGCGCCCGGAAGGTCCGGGTCCGCGCGGCCGGCGCGGGCAGGGCGCGCCGGTCGAGTTTCCCGTTGACGGTCAACGGGATTCGATCGAGCAGCACGAACCCCGACGGCACCATGTAGGACGGCAGGCCGGCGGCGGCTCCGTCGCGGACGGCCTCCAGCGACGGCGCGGCATCCGGCTCGGGCACCAGATACGCGACGATGCGCTGATCGCCGGGCTGGTCCTCGCGCACGATCACGGCGGCCTGGGCGATGCCCGGCTGGGCCAGCACGGCGGCCTCGATTTCGCCGAGTTCGATCCGGAAGCCGCGGACCTTCACCTGATCGTCGGCGCGGCCCAGGTATTCCAGCTCCCCGCGCCGGTTCCAGCGCGCCACGTCACCCGTGCGGTACAGCAGGGACCCGGGCTCGCCCGCGCCCCCGAAGGGGTCGGCCACGAACCGCGCGGCGGTCAGGTCCGGTCGCCCGAGGTAGCCGCGCGACAGCTGCGGTCCGGCGACGTACATCTCACCGGCCACGCCGACCGGGACCGGCCGCAGCCGCTCGTCGAGCACGTACACCCGCAGCCCGGCGATCGCCCGCCCGACCACGCTGCCGGTGGCGGCGGCGATGGTGGCGGCGTCGAGCGCGCGGTACGACACGTGCACCGTGGTCTCGGTGATGCCGTACATGTTCACCAGCCGCGGCACCGAATCACCGTGCCGGGCAACCCAATCGGCGAGGCGGCGCAGTTCCAGCGCCTCGCCGCCGAACACCACGTAGCGCAGCGACAGCGGCCGGGCGACCGGCTCCGGGTGGTAGGACTGCTCCTCGGCGAGCTCCGCGGCGGCCAGCTGATAGAACGCCGACGGCGTCTGGTTCAGCACCGTGACCCGTTCGCGGCGCAGCAGTTCCAGGAACTGCTCGGGCGAGCGGGAGGTGTAGTAGTCGACCACGACCATGGTGCCGCCGAACAGCAGCGGGCCCCACAGCTCCCACACCGAGAAGTCGAAGGCGAAGGAGTGGAACATCGTCCACACGTCGCCGGGCCCGAAGCCGAAGTCGCGATCGGTATTGGCGAACAGCCGCACCACGTTCCGGTGCTCGACCGCGACGCCCTTCGGGCGTCCGGTGGAGCCGGAGGTGTAGATGACGTAGGCGATGTTCTCCGGGCTCAGCGGCGCGAGGCGATCCGCGTCGGTGATCGGTCCCTCACCCGCGTCGACCACATCGGGGACATCCATGCCGAAGTCGTCCATGAGGACCCTCGGCAGGCCGCGCGGCAGGTCGACATCGATACTGCTGTCGACGATCACGCTCGCGGGCCGGGCGTCGGAGAGCACGTAGGCGATGCGCTCGGCCGGGTAGCTCGGATCGACCGGCACGTAGCCGGCGCCGGACTTGATCACCGCGAGCAGTGCCACCACGAGGTCGGCCGACCGCGGCAGGATGACCGCCACCAGCGTCTCCGGACCCACCCCGTCGTCGATCAGCCTGCGCGCCAACTGGTTCGCGCGCTGATCCAGCGACTCGTAGGTGACCCGGTCCTCGCCGAAGATGACCGCGACGCGATCGGAGTGCGCGCGGACCGCGGCGTCGAACACGTCCGACAGCGTCGCGCGGCGATCGGCGAGACGTTCGGCGGCCGTGCCGATTCTGGCCCGGCCGGAGGCGAGGACGTCGTTCCCGGACGACACCCACCGCTGCGACACGTCCAGCCGCTCGGCCTCGCCGAGCAGATCGATATCACCCACGATCGCGGCGGGATCCTCGACGATGCTGCGCAGGATCCGCAGGAAGCGCTCGGTGAACGCGGTGATCGTCTCCGGATCGAACAGATCGGTGGCGTAGTTCCAGGACAGCCCCAAACCGCCATCACCAGTGGAGCTTTCGGAGCCGACGGTCAGCTGCACATCGAATTTCGCCACGCCCGGGTCGAATTCGACGACGCCGACCTCCAGCCCCGGCAGGGATACGGTGGTGGCGTCGCGCTGCCCGGCGGCCTCGAACGTGAGCGCCACCTGGAACAGCGGATGATGCGCCTGCGAGCGCACGGGGCTCAGCACGTCCACCAGCTGCTCGAACGGCACGTCGGCGTGCGCGAACGCGGCCAGGTCGGTGCGCCGGACGGCCTCCAGCAGATCGGTGAACACGGCGTCGGGCCGCACCTCGGTGCGCAGCACCAGGGTGTTGACGAACATGCCGATCAGGTCGTCCAGCGCGCGCTCGCCGCGGCCCGCGATCGGAGTACCGATGGCGATATCGCTGCTGCCCGCCTGCCGGGCCGCCCAGGTCGCCAGCGCCGCATGCATCAGCATGAACAGCGTGACCCCGCGCGAGCGCGCGAGTTCCACCAGCGCGGCATGCAATTCGGCGTCGATCGAGAACTCGTGGGTGGCACCGGCATTGGTGGCCACCTCCGGCCGCGGCCGGTCCGCGGGCAGCTCGATCTGATCGGGCAGGTCGCGCAGTTGCTCGGTCCAGTAGGCGATCTGGCGGGCGGCGAGCGACTGCGGATCGCGCTCGGCGCCGAGCACCTCGTGCTGCCACAGCGCGTAGTCGGCGTACTGCACCTCGAGCGGCGCCCACTGCGGCGCCTCGCCCTGCGCGCGGGCGGCGTAGGCGGCGACGATGTCCCGCAGCAGCGGGCGCAGCGAGAAGCCGTCGGCGCTGATGTGGTGCGCCACCAGGACCACCACGTGCTCGGCCGGCGCCACCGTCAGCAGGGTGGCGCGGAACGGCAGATCCCGGGTCACGTCGAAGAAGACGCCGACGAGTTCGGCGACGCGCGAAGGCAGTTCGGCGGCCGTGATCGTCTCGGCGGCCAGTTCGAAGCCCGCCTCGTCGACGGTCAGCACCCGCTGGTAGCCCGTGCCGTCCACGTCGGGGTAGACGGTGCGCAGCGACTCGTGCCGGGCCGTCACGTCCCGCACCGCGGCGGCGAATACCGCCGGGTCGAGTTCACCGGTCAGCCGCACCGCGACCGGGATGTTGTCGACGGCGGTGCGGCTGTCGAGCCGGTTGAGGAACCACATCCGCCGCTGCGCCGGCGACAGCGGCACCAGCCGGGCCGCCTCGCCGGTCGGCAGGATCACCGGCGCCGGGCGCTGCCGCGCGGCCAGCGGCGTCCGGCCGCCCTCTCCCGCATGCGATTCCACCCGTGCGGCCAGCGCGGCCACGGTGGGCGCCTCGAACAACAGCCGCACCGGCACCTCGGTGTCCAGGGCGGCGCCGAGGCGGGCGGTGACCTGGGTGGCGATCAGCGAGTTGCCGCCCAGTTCGAAGAAGTCGTCGTCGAGGCCCACGCGCTCGAGGCCGAGCAGCTCGCCGACGGTATCGGCGACCGCCTGTTCGACCGAGGTGGCCGGGGCCCGGAAGACCTTGGCGGCGAAGGTCGGCGCAGGCAGCGCCCGGCGGTCCAGCTTGCCGGAGGCGTTCAGCGGGAACTCGTCGAGCAGCACGTACGCCGTCGGCACCATGTAAGACGGAAGCCGGTGCGCCAGAGCGGCTTTCACCTCGTCCGTGGCCACCGTCGCACCGGCGGCCGGGACCAGGTAGGCAACCAGCTGATCGCCGGTGCGTTCGTCGCCGCGCACCACGACCACCGCCTGCGCGACGTCGTCGAGGGCGGTCAGCGCGGATTCGATCTCGCCCAGCTCGATGCGCTGGCCGCGCAGCTTCACCTGGAAATCGGTGCGGCCGAGATAGACGAGCTCACCGGCGGTGCCGGATTCGGCGGTCCAGGCCACCAGGTCACCGGTGCGGTACAGCCGTTCGCCGTCGCCGAACGGGCTGGCCACGAACCGATCCGCGGTCAGGTCCGGCCGCGCCACGTAACCGCGCGCCAGCTGCGCGCCCGCCAGATACAGCTCACCCGCGACACCCACCGGAACCGGCCGCAGCCGCGAATCCAGCACGTACACCTGGGTGTTGAACACCGGCGCGCCGATCGGCACCGAACCGGTGTCGGCCTCGGTCACCTCGTGGTGGGTGACGTCGACCGCGGCCTCGGTCGGGCCGTACAGGTTGTGCAGCCGGGCGCCGGTCCGCAGCCGCAACCGCTGCGCGGTCGCCGCGGGCAGCGCCTCACCGGAGGCGAAAACGTTACGGAGACCGGTGCATTCGCCGATCCGATCGGCCGCCACGAAGGCCGCCAGCATGGACGGCACGAAGTGGGTGACCGTGACACCCTCGTCGACGATCAGCGCGGCCAGATAGGCCGGATCGCGGTGGCCGTCCGGCCGCGCCACCACCAGCCGGGCACCGACCTGCAAGGGCCAGAAGAACTCCCACACCGACACGTCGAAGGTCGCGGGCGTCTTCTGCAGCACCACGTCGTCGGCGGACAGGCCGTACTGGGCGTGCATCCACACCAGGCGGTTGACGATGGCCGCGTGGCTCACCGCCACACCCTTCGGGCGGCCGGTCGAGCCGGACGTGAAGATCACGTAGGCGGTGTTCGACGGATACAGCGGCGCACCGCGGTCCGCGTCGGTCAGCGGGGTGGCGGCGAGATCGTCCAGCTCCAGCCGATCGATCCGCACGGCCGCGTCCGCGCCGTCCGGCAGATCGACCGCATCGCGCGAGGTCGTCAGCACGCACACCGGTTGCGCGGTATCGAGGATGTAGCGGGTGCGCTCGGCAGGATGATCCGGATCCAGCGGCACGTACGCGCCACCGGCGGCCGTCACCGCGTACATGCCGACCACCAGGTCCAGCGAGCGCCGCATGCCCAGGGCGACAAGCGATTCCGGCCCCACGCCCTGTCCGATCAGCCAGCGCGCCAGCCGGTGCACCCGGGCGGCGAACTCGGCATAGGACAGACTCGTCCCCTCGAACGTCACCGCCGTCGCGGCGGGACCCCGCGCCACCTGCGCCTCGAACAGCGAGGCCAGGGTCGCCGCGGCGTCGTCGGAGGCCCGGGGCAGCGCCGCGTCCAGCGGAAACTCCGTGTCGTTCCAGTACCGCAGCACCAGCGCGTGCTCGGTCGGGTCGAGCAGTTCCAGATCGCCGACCGGGGTGGTCGGATCGGCGGCCACACCGCCGAGCATCCGCAGGAACCGCTGCACGAAGGTCGCGGCGAACTCGGCGTCGAAAAGGTCGGCGGCATAGACGAGTTCGGCCGTCATCGCCGAATCCTCGCCCTCGCCGGCCGGCTGCTCCGACAGGGTCAGCTGCAGATCGAATTTCGCCGTCGGCGGATCGACGCCGAGTTCCGACACCGTCAGGCCCGGCAGTTCCAGGGCGGTGTGGCCGACGTTCTGGAACGTCAGCATCACCTGGAACAGCGGATGCCGGCCCTGCGCGCGGGCGGGTTCGAGCACGTCCACCAGCCGTTCGAACGGAACGCCCGCATGCGCGAAGGCGGCCAGGTCGCGCTCGCGGACCTGGGCCAGCAGATCGGTGAACGTCGCGCCGGTGTCGACCTCGGTCCACAGCACCAGCGTGTTGACGACCATGCCCACCAGATCGTCGAGCGCCTGCTCGCCGCGACCGGCGACCGGCGTCCCGATGGCGATGTCCTCGGTGCCGCTCAACCGCGCCAGCATCGCGGCGAAGGCGCTGTGCACCACCATGAACAGCGTGCTGCCGTGGCGGCGCGCGATGGCGCCGAGCTGCTCGACGAGCGGTCCGGGCACCTCGAACCGGTGCGTCCCGGCCCGGTAGGCGGCCACCGCCGGCCGCGGCCGGGTCGACAGCCGCAGTTCGTCCGGCAGACCCGACAGCGTGGTGCGCCAGAAGTCGAGCTGCTGGGACATCACCGAGCGCGGATCGTCCTCGGACCCGAGCGTATCCAGTTGCCACAGCGCGTAATCCACGTACTGGACCGGCAGCGGCGGCCAGTCGGGCACCTGGCCGGCCGCGCGCGCCAGGTACGCGGTCATCAGGTCGCGCACCAGCGGGCGCATCGAGAATCCGTCGGCCGCGATGTGGTGCGCCACCACCACCAGGACCCGATCCTCGTCGCCGAGTTCGTAGACGCGCAGCCGCACCGGGGGTTCGGCGGTGACGTCGAAGCCGCGGTCGATGAATTCGCCCACCTGGCCCAGCAACTCGTCCGTGCCGGCGGGAACCACGTCGATGTCCGGAACGGCCTGCGCGGACGGCAGCACCTGCTGATAGCCGATGCCGTCGGCGGACGGGTAGACCGTGCGCAGCGATTCGTGCCGCGCCACCACGTCGGCGACCGCGCCGCGCAGCGCGTCGAGGTCGAGCGCACCTGTGAAGCGGACCGCGACGGGGATGTTGTCGGCCGCCGAACCGCTGTCGAACCGGTTCAGGAACCACATCCGCTGCTGCGACGGCGACAACGGCGGGCGCTCGGGGCGCGGACGGGCTGTGAGCGGCCGGCGCGCACCGGTTCCGGCGCGCGCGCCGACGCGGGCGGCCAGTCCTGTCACGGTCGGCGCCTCGAACAGCGCCCGGACACCGACCTCGGCGTCCAGCGCGGCCGCCAGGCGCGCGGTGACCTGGGTGGCGATCAGCGAGTTGCCGCCGAGTTCGAAGAAGTCGTCGTCGGCGCCGACGCGTTCGACGCCGAGCAGATCGGCGAAGATGCCCGCGACGATCTCCTCCAGCGGCGTTGCCGGAGCGCGGTATTCGCGCGGCGCCAGTTCGGGTTCCGGCAGCGCCTTGCGGTCCAGCTTGCCCACCGGGGTCAGCGGGATCTCGTCGAGCACCATGATGACCGTCGGCACCATGTAGGCCGGCAGCCGGTCGGCGACGTGCGCCGACAGGGCGGCGACATCCACCGCGCGGCGGCCGACCGGCCGGGTGCCCGGCGTGATTTCGGCAGCGGCCGCGGCGGTGTCCGGCGACGCCGCCTCGGAATCCGGCCGGGCAGCCTCCTCGCCCGTGCCGAGCCCCCGCTCGCCGGAGTCGGCGACCGGTCGCACGTAGGACACCAGGAACGTCGAACCCGCCTCGTTGGTGCGGCCGACCGTCACGGCGAAGTCCACGTCCGGATGGCTCGTCAGCGCGGCGTCGATCTCGCCGAGCTCGATCCGGAAGCCGCGGATCTTCACCTGGAAGTCGTTGCGGCCCACGTACTCCACCACGGGGTCACCGGCCGCGTCGCGCCGCCAGCGCACCACGTCGCCCGTGCGGTACAGCCGCTCACCCGGCGCCCCGTAGGGGTCGGCCACGAAGCGGTCTGCGGTCAGCGCCGGGCGCGCGAGATAGCCGCGGGCCAACTGGATTCCGCCGACGTACAGCTCGCCGACCACGCCCTCGGGCACCGGACGCAGCCGCGCGTCCAGCACCAGCGCCCGCATGCCGCGCACCGGGCCGCCGATGGTCACCGGATCGCCCGGCAGCAGCGGGGCGCTGATATTGGTCGCGACGGTCGCCTCGGTGGGGCCGTAGGCGTTGAACAGCTTCCGCTCGCCCGAATCGCCGGGCACCACGGCCCATTTCGCGACCAGGTCCGCGGTCAGCGCCTCGCCGCCGGCGATGATGGCGCGCATACCGGTCAGCGCCGCCGGATCCAGCGAGGCCAGCACCGACGGCGTGATCAGGCCGACCGTGACGCGTTCGCGGGAGATCAGCTCGCCGAGCTCGTCGCCGCCGTAGGTGCCCGGCGGCACCACGACCAGCGCGCCCGCCGAGCCGACGGCGAGCAGCAGCTCCAGCACCGACGCGTCGAACGACGGCGAGGCGAACGCCAGCGCGCGCGAATCCCGGTCCAGGCCATAGCGTTCCACCTGCAACGCGGTGAAGTTCGCCAGGCCGGCGTGGCTGACCACCACGCCCTTGGGCACACCGGTGGAGCCCGACGTGTAGATCACGTACGCGACGTTCCCGGGGCGCAGCACGCCCGCGCGGTCGGCATCGGTGATCGGATCGGCGGACCGCGCCGCGACCCCGGCGGCGAACTCCGGCTCGTCGACCGACAGCCATTCGCCGTCGGCGATCGGCGGCAGCCCGTCCACCTCGGCCATGGTCGTAATACCCAGCCGCGCACCGGAATCCGACATCATGTGGGTGATGCGCTCGGCGGGGTAGGCCGGATCGACGGGCAGGAAGGCGGCACCGGCGCGGGCCACCGCCCACACCGCCCGGATCTGCTCCGGCGACCGCGGAACGGCCACGGCCACCAGCACATCCGGCCCGGCCCCGCGCGCGATCAGCGCCCGCGCCAGCCGCGCCGACGACTCGTCGAGTTCGGCGTAGCTGAGCGAACGATCCCGGAAGACGACGGCCTGCGCCTCGGGATCGACGGCCGCGGCGGCCGCCAGCAGCTCCGGCAGGGTGCGCGGCGGCACGGCCGGGCCGCCGGTGCGATCCAGCAGATCGCCGCGCTCGGACTCCGCCAGGATCTCGAGTTCACCGATCGGCAGCTCGGGCCGCTCGGTGATCTCGTCGAGCAGCCGCATGAAGCGGGACGCGAACTCCTGCACGGTGTCGTCGTCGAACAGGTCGCGGGCGAAGGAGAATTCGCCCAGCATGCCGCCGTCGGTGCCCTCGCCGGCCTCCCGAAGGGTCAGCGACAGATCGAATTTCGCGGTGTCGACCTCGAAATCGACCGTGGAGACCCGCAATCCGGGCAGCTCGAAGGAGTTCTCGGGCAGGTTCTCGAACGACAGCGCCACCTGGAACAGCGGATGGCGCGCCTGCGACCGGGCCGGATTCAGCACCTCCACGAGCCGCTCGAACGGCACGTCGGCGTGCGCGAACGCCTGCAGGTCGGTGTTGCGGGCCTGCCCGAGCAGCTGCGCGAAGGTCTGGGCGCCGTCGACGTCGGTGCGCAGCACGAGCGTGTTGACGAACATGCCGATCAGGTCGTCGAGCGCGGCCTCGCCGCGGCCGGCCACCGGCGTGCCGATGGCGATATCCGACGTGCCGGACAACCGGGCCAGCAGCACGGCCAGCGCGCTGTGCATGACCATGAACAGCGACGCGTTGTGCCGACGGCCGAGTTCCACCAGCCGGACCTGGGTGTCGGGCGAGATCACCAGCGAGTGCACGCCACCGCGATAGGACGCCACGGCCGGCCGCGGCCGGTCCGCGGGGAGCACCAATTCGTCGGGGAGATCGGCGAGTTCGCGCCGCCAGTGCCGGATCTGGTCGGAGATCAGCGAATTCGGATCGTCCTCGGAACCCAGCATCTCGCGCTGCCACAGCGCGTAATCGGCGTACTGCACCGGCAGCTGCACCCAGGCCGGCTGCTCCCACATGGTGCGCGCGGCGTAGGCGATCATGACGTCGCGGGCCAGCGGCCCCATCGACCAGCCGTCGGCCGAGATGTGGTGCACCACCATGCCGAGCACGTACTCGGATTCGCTGATCTCGAACAGCCGGGCGTGCAGCGGCACCTCGTTGGTGACGTCGAACGCCATGGTGGCCAGCTCGATCAGGTGCGCGATCAGGTTGTTCTCGGTCACCGGGACCGGCGTCAGGTCGGGCACGATCTGCGCCGCGTCCAGCACCACCTGGACCGGCGCGCTGCCGGTCTCCGGGAACACCGTGCGCAGCGATTCGTGCCGGTCGATCACGTCGATGACCGCGACCTGCAGCGCCGCCACGTCGAGCTCACCGGACAGCCGGATGGCGACCGGGATGTTGTTCACCGCCGACGCGGTGTCGTACCGGTTGAGGAACCACATCCGCTGCTGCGCCAGCGACAGCGGCACCTCCTCGGGCCGCTCCCGGGCGACCAGCGCCTTGCGCGCCCCGTCACCGGCATGCGATTCCACTCGCGCGGCGAGCGCGGCAACGGTGCTGGCCTCGAACAGCATTCGGACCGGCACCCGGGTGTCCAGCGCCGTGCCCAGGCGGGCGGCCACCTGGGTCGCGATCAGCGAGTTGCCGCCGAGCGCGAAGAAGTCGTCGTCGACGCCGACCCGGACGATGCCGAGCACCTCGCCGAAGATCTGCGCGACGATCTCCTCGATCGGCGTTGTCGGAGAACGAAATTCGGAGACCGCGAACAGCGGCGCGGGCAGCGCCCGGCGGTCCAGCTTGCCCGAGGCGTTGAGCGGGAACTCGTCCAGCGTGACCACGGCCGAGGGCACCATGTAGGCCGGAAGGCGCTGCACCAGAAAGGCCTTCACGGTCTCGCCGTCGACGCCGGAGTCGGCCGCGGGCACCACGTAGGCCACCAGCTGGTCGCCGGTCACCGTGTCGATGATCAGCACCACGGCCTGGTTCACGTCGGGGTGATCGAGCAGCGCGGCCTCGATCTCGCCGAGTTCGATGCGCTGGCCGCGGAACTTCACCTGGAAGTCGGTGCGGCCGATGTACTCGAGAACACCGGGCTCCGGCACACCGGGCTTCGAGCCGCCCGCATCCGAGCCGTGCACATTCGGGCCGTGCACATTCGGGCCGTGGCCATCGGCGGCGGCCCAGCGCACCAGGTCGCCGGTGCGGTACAGGCGGCTGCCGGGCTCGCCGTAGGGATTGGCGACGAAGCGTTCGGCGGTCAGATCCGCGCGACCCTGATAGCCGCGGGCGATCTGAGCGCCGCCCAGGTACAGCTCGCCCGGCACCCCGACGGGCACCGGCCGCAGGCTCTCGTCGAGCACGAACGCTTGGGCATTCCATACCGGGCGGCCGATCGGCACGGCGGGGTAACCGTTTTCGGCGGGCAGCGTCCACGCGGTGGCGTTGACCGTGAACTCGGTGGGGCCGTACAGGTTGTGCACCGTGGCGGCGCTGAACCGGCGGAAGGCCGACACGGCGGCCGGCGGCAGCGCCTCACCGCCCACGAAAACCGCACGCAGCGGCAGGCATTCCTCGGCCGAGGCGCTGGAGGAGAACACCGGCAGCAACGACGGCACGAACGAGGTGTGGGTGACCCGGTGCCGCGCGATCACCTCGGACAGATACATCGGGTCGCGGTGGCCGTCGGGCACGGCGACGATCACCTTGGCGCCGACGGCCAGAGTGGCGAACAGCTCCCACAGCGAGGCGTCGAAGGTGAACGGCGTCTTGTGCAGCGCGACGGTGGTCTCGTCGAGGCCGAATTCCGCGATCTTCCAGGAGATCTGGTTCACCATCGCGGCATGGGTCACCGCGACGCCCTTGGGCCGGCCGGTGGAGCCGGAGGTGTACAGCACGTAGGCGACGTGCCCGGGGCGCAGTGGTCCGCGCCGCTCCTCGGAAGTGACAGGCGCGGAATCGAATTCACTCAGGTCGACCGTGTCGACATACACGGTCGAGCAGTCGTCGGCCGTGACGTCGTCGTGTGTGGTGGTGAGCAGCACCACCGGCTTCGAGCTGTCCAGCACGTATTCGGTGCGCTCGTCCGGGTGGTCCGGATCGATCGGCACGTAGCCGCCGCCGGCGGCCAGCGTCGCGTACACCGCGACGTACATGTCGATCGACCGCCGCATCCCGACGGCGACCAGCGACTCGGGGCCGACGCCCTCGTCGATCAGCTTGCGCGCCAACCGGTTCACGCGCTCGGCGAACTCGGCGTAGGTCAGCTCACCGGCCGGGCCGAATTCGTCGTCGCGGTCGCTCGGGTCGAAGATCAGCGCGGTCGCCTGCGGGCGCACCCGCACCCGCTCGGCGAACAGGTCCAGCACGGTGGTGAGCGATTCGCCCGCGGTACCCGATTCGCGGCCCGCCGCGGTCGGCAACTCGCGTGCCGTGCGGTTCCAGTCGGCCAGCACCGTCCGGCGCTCGGCGTCGTCGAGGATCTCGATATCGCGCACCCGCGCCTCCGGCGCGGTCACGGCGGCGGTGAGCACCCGCAGGTAGCGGCGGGCGAACTCGGCCACGGTGGACTCGTCGAACAGGTCGGTGGCATACGACACCACCGCCGACACCCCGGCCGGATGGCCGTCGCTGTCGCGCTGCTCGGTCAGCGTCCAGACCAGGTCGAACTTGGCGATGTCGACGGTCAGTTCCTCCGCCGACACCGTGAGCCCCGCCATCTCCATGGTGGCGTGCGACAGCTCCTGGAACGACAGCATCACCTGGAACAGCGGGTGCCGCGCCTGGGAGCGGGTCGGGTTCAGCACCTCCACCAAGCGCTCGAACGGCACGTCGGCGTTGGCGAAGGCGGCCAGATCGGCGTCGCGGGTGCGGCCGAGCAACTCGGTGAACCGCTCGGCCCCGTCCACCTCGGTGCGCAGCACCAGCGTGTTGACGAACATGCCGATCAGGTTGTCGAGGGCCTGTTCGCCGCGGCCGGCGACCGGGCTGCCGATCGCGATGTCGCCGGTCCCCGACAGCCGCGCCAGCAGCAGCGCCAGCGCGGAGTGCAACACCATGAACAGCGAAACACCCTGCGCCCGAGCCAGTCCCGCCAGCTCGGCATGCAGCTGCGGATCGATGTCGAAGGTGACGCGGCTGCCGTGGAAGCTCTGCACCGGCGGGCGCTGCCGGTCGGTGGGCAGGTCCAGCTGGTCCGGCAGCCCGGCCAGCGTCCGGCGCCAGTGCGAGATCTGCTGGGAGGCAATGGACTCCGGATCGGATTCGGAGCCCAGCAGCTCGCGCTGCCAGAGGCTGAAGTCGGCGTACTGCACCGGCAGCGGCGACCAGCCCGGTTCCTGCCCGGTCACCCGGGCCAGGTAGGCGGCGGCCATGTCCCGCGCCAGCGGGCCGAACGAGAAACCGTCGGCGGCGATGTGATGCACCACGAAGGCCACCGCGTAGTCGTCGGCGTGCTCGGCGTCGGCGAGCGCGGCGCCGGCCACCCGGTGCACCCGGATCCGGATCGGCAGGCCCCGCGATACGTCGAAGCCGGTGGAGGCGAATTCGGCCAGCACACCGGGCAGTTCGGCCTCGCCGGTGTCGCGCACCTCGATGCCGAGGTCGACCTCCTCGATCGGCACCACCCGCTGGTAACCGCCGTCCTCGGATTCGGGGAAGATCGTGCGCAGCGACTCCTGGCGGCCGATCACGTCGAGCAGCGCCGCCTGCAGCGATTCCAGGTCGATCTCGCCGCTCAACCGCACCACGAACGGCAGGTTGTAGGTCGGCACGCTCGGATCGAACTGGTTGATGAACCACATCCGCTGCTGTGCCAGCGACAGCGGCACCCGCTCCGGCCGCGGCTGCGCCACCAGCGGCGGGCGGGAAACGCTTGCGGGCGTGGCGGATTCGACCCGCACCGCGAGCGCGGCCACGGTCGGCGTCTCGAACAGCGCGCGGACACCCAGCTGGATGCCGAACGCCGCGGAGATCCGGGCGACCACCTGGGTCGCGACCAGCGAGTTGCCGCCCAGGTCGAAGAAGTTGTCGTCGATGCCGACCCGCTCGTGCCCGAGCACGTCGCCGAAGACACCCGCGACGATCTCCTCCACCTGGTTGCGCGGAGCCCGGTACCCGGCGGCGTCGGCACTGAACACGGGCGTCGGCAACGCCTTTCGGTCCAGCTTGCCGGAGGTGTTGAGCGGCAGCGCATCCAGCACCATGATCGACGCCGGCACCATGTAGGCGGGCAGCTGCTCGCTCGCGTACCGGGTCAGCTCGGCCGGATCGACCGACAGCCCCGGCGCGGCCACGACATACGCGGCCAGCTGCTGACCGGTGGCGGTATCGGCCACCAGCACCACGGCCTGGCCGACGGCGGGATGGGCCAGCAGATCGGTCTCGATCTCGCCGAGTTCGATGCGCTGGCCGCGGAACTTCACCTGGAAGTCGGTGCGGCCGATGTATTCGAGAGCACCGTACTCGAGCCCGTCCGCGTGCGCGGAGCGAACACTCCAGCGGACCAGGTCACCCGTGCGGTACATGCGCGCGCCGGATTCGGAGAACGGATTGGCGACGAACCGGTCCGAGGTCAGGTCCGCGCGGCCCAGGTAGCCGCGCGCCAGCTGGCGACCGGCCAGATACAGCTCGCCCGGGGCGCCGATCGCGGCGGGTCGCAGCCGCGAATCCAGCACGTAGACTTCGACATTCCATTCCGGACGGCCGATCGGCACCGTGCCGGTGTCCGCCTCGGTCGCCTCCCAGTGGGTCACCGATACCGCGGCCTCGGTGGGGCCGTACAGGTTGTGCAGTCCGGCTCCGGTGACCTGCCGGAACCGCGTGGCGGTCTCCGGCGGCAGGGCCTCGCCGATGACGAAAACCGTACGCAGCGAGGCGCATTGCGCGGGGGTGGCATACGAGACGAACACCGTCAGCATGGACGGCACGAAATCGGTCACGGTCACGCCGTGCCGCTCGATCGTCTCCGCCACGTACACGGGGTCGCGATGCCCGTCCGGGGTCGCGATCACCAGCTTCGCACCGGTCATCAGGGGCAGGAAGTAGCCCCACAGCGAGACGTCGAAGGTGGTCGCGGTCTTCTGCAGGTAGACGTCGTCGCCGGTCAGGCCGTACTCGTGCAGCATCCACAGCTGCTGGTTGACGATCGCGCGATGGGTGACCGCCACGCCCTTGGGCCGGCCGGTGGAACCGGAGGTGTAGATGACGTAGGCGGTGTTGTCCGGCCGCAGCGGCGCCGGACGCTCCTCGTCGGCGATCGGAGCGTCGGAAAAGTCCTGGGTGTCCAGGGTGTCGATCGCAACCCGCCGCACCGAATCCGGCAATTCCGGCTCGTCGCCCGATACGGTGAGAACGCACACGGGAGAAGCGGATTCGAGAATGAAGGCGGTGCGCTCGGCCGGATGATCGGGATCGATCGGCACGTACGCGCCACCGGCCCGCAGCACCGCGTGCATGCCGATCAGGAGCTCCAGGGAGCGCCGCATACCCAGGGCGACAAGCGATTCCGGCCCGACGCCGTCGGCGATCAGGGCGCGCGCCAGCCGGTTGACCCGGGCGCCGAACTCGGCGTAGGTCAGCGTATCGCCCTCGAAATCGACCGCGATATCGTTGGGGCTCAGCGCTATCCGGTCGTCCAGCAGCGCCGTCAGGGTGGTGTCGGGCACCTCGTGGTCGGCGTCGTTCCAGGCCGCCAGCGTGCGATCCAGCTCCGACTCGGTGGTGATCGGCAGTTCCCACAGCACCTGCTCGGCCTCGGCCGCCAGGAACCGCTCGAAGAACTCCAGGAAACGCGAATGATGCTGGTGCGCTTCGTCTTCGGTGTAGAGGTTCGGGTTGGTCTCGAAGTCGATGCGGGACCGCTCACCGCCCGCGGACTGATAGAAATTGACGCCCAGGTCCTCGATCGACCCGGTCGACAGCACGTGCATCTGCCCGACCATCGTCCCGAGGATCGCCTGGTCGTTGAACAGCATGATGTTGAGCCACGGGCCGAAGAACTCCGTGGTGACCGCCTCGCCCACGGTGCCCGGCTCGCGGCCGGCCGTGGCGGCGTCGCGGCGGATGTCCTCGTGCCGGTACCGCTGATGCCGCAGCGCGCCCGACACCTCCACCGTCACGGCCTTCAGCAGGTCGGCCACGGTCGTGCGATGGCCGACCGGCAGCCGCAGCGGCACGATATTGGAGGTCACGTGGGCCGAGCGCCGCATCGCCGCGGTCGTGCGCGCGGTCACCGGCAGGCTGAGGATGACGTCCTCCGAGCCGGTCCACTGCGCCAGGTAGGTCGCGAAACCCGCGATCAGCAGCGCCGCCGGCGAGGAATCGTGCCGCCGCACGGCCGCTTCCATCAGCTCGTTCTGCGACGGCGACAGCTCCACACTCGACACGCCGTTCAGCGGAGCGGGCGGGGCCGAATGCCCGGCCAGGCTGGTGGCGCCCTCGAAATCGCGTACCCGCTGCGCCCAGTGCTCCTTGTCGGACCGGAAGCGCGTGCTCTCCCGGTAGGCGAACTCCGACTCGACCAGCTCCCGCAGGCCGGTGGTGGCCTTCATCGGGGCCGTCTCGGCCCCGTGGTACATGGCCGTGTAGTGCTCCGCCATGCGGATCAGGTAGTTCACCGCACCGAAGCCGTCGAGCATGATGTGGTGGCAGCGCAGGTACAGGAAGCAGCGGTCGTCGCGCAGGTGCAGCACCACGATGCGCAGCAGCGCGGTGTGCGAGATCATATTCAGCGGCCGGCTGTACTCGGCGCGCATCCACTCCTGCGCCGCCGCCTCGGGATCCGCCTCGCCGCGCAGGTCGATGTAACCGATTTCGTCGCGATCGGGAATCGTGGGGTCCAGGAACAGCCACGGCGTACCGTCCCGCTCGGTGATGCGGACGAAGCCGTCCATCTCGAGCGCGGTCCGGATCGTGGCCTCCCGGAGCAGGGAACGATCCGGCTCGCCCGGCAGGTCGATGTACTGGGCGATGTTGATCGGCACCTGCGGATCGAGGTGCTGGGCATACCAGATCCCGAGCTGCGCCGGGGTCAGCGGGATGAGATCCTCCCCCGAGTTCGGCGTAGGCGCCACCTCGCTGCCAGCTTCGCCGTTTCCGCCGAAATCCAGCCGGTCCAACCGTAACCTCACTTCCGGAACACCGTGTACGCAGCGCTCCCCGATGGCACACCGACGCCGACGCTCACCTATCCCAGCGTGACGTCCGACGTTCGGGGCTCACTTCGAATCTCAATCAGACAAAAATGTTCATTGGAGCTATCCGTTGGCCAGGCCGATCTTGTTACATGGACCTGACCACACCCACCGGACACGGATCGCCCACTCGCTGAACCTCACTGCAGACCACCGAACCAATCTACCGCCCGCTCCGGCCGCCCGACTAAAAAGGGCCATAGCCGCTGGGCATCATGGGAGTTCGTGTTTTCGGGCCCCTCGGAACCGCGCACGACACGGCCCGGTGGGCAAGAGTAGGCAATCTACCGCACCCCTGCCGAACTCGTCGAACGCGTATCGGCGACGGTTCCCGGTTCCGTGTCAACCGGCGCAGACGGCTGCGGTCAGGCCCCCGAGGACGACGTCGGCAGATGCCGGCGATCGCGCGCAGGGTCGTACAGATGAGACTGCACACAGCGATCGGGTTCGGCGAGCGCGCGGCCGACCAGGATGACCGCCGCCTGCCGCAGGCCCGCCGCCTCGACCCGGCCGGCGATATCGGCGAGGGTGCCGCGCAGGACCAGCTGGTCGGGCTGGCTGGCGCGGAACACCACGGCGGCCGGGCAGTCCGCGCCGTAGTCGGCCGACAGTTCCGCCGCAAGCGGGCGGATGCGGGTGACGGCCAGGTGCAACACCAGGGTGGCCCGGGTGCGGGCGAAATTCGCCAGCGCCTCGGATTCGGGCATCGCGGTGGAGCGGGCCTGCGTGCGGGTCAGCACCACCGACTGCGCCAATTCCGGCACGGTCAGCTCGGTGCCGAGCAACGCGGCCGCGGCGGCGTAGGCCGGCACGCCGGGTGTCACATCCCACGGGATTCCCCGGGTATCGAGCCGGGCGGTCTGCTCGGCGAGCGCCGAATAGATCGACGGATCACCGGAACACAGCCGCGCCACATCCTTTCCGTCGGCATCGGCCCGCGCGCAATGGTCGACGATCCGGTCGAGATCCAGCCCCTGGGTATCGACGAGTTCGGCGTCCGGCGCACAGTGGGCGAGCACCTCCGGATCCAGGTAGGTGCCGGCGTACAGGCACACCGGCGACTCCCGCAGCAGTCGCACGGCCCGCACGGTCAGCAGGTCGGCGGCCCCCGGCCCGGCCCCGATGAAGTGCACGGTCATGCGGTGAGTGTAGGGCTCACCGCAGCCTGTCCACCTGGATGGTCGGTGGGCAGGGAGAACTCGTGCGGAACGTGCCGGTCGTGTCCCCCTCGTCGACATAACCCAGCTCGTTCGTCCGCCGGAACGAGAGCAGACTCACCGGTGGAGCGACGTCGACGATCCAGTAGTGCGGCACACCGGCCTCGGCATATTCGCTGGGCTCTGTCACCGTTTCGCTGGGCTCTGTCACCGTGTCGGTCCGGCGCGATCCGGGCGAGATGATCTCGACGCCACGGCTGTCCTGTCGATGACCGCCGCGAGGGCAAGGTCCGACCGCCCAGTCCCCCTCCGGGTGATCGATCCGGCCGGGCACGATGCGCTGCCGAAGTCGGCGGCAGTTCCGTGCGGCTCTCGAGTCAGTGGCCGGAGCGCAGGTACTCCTCGTGGTCGCGGTCTTCCTGGTAGTAGCGCTGGGTGAGGGTGGTGAGGCGGTGGATCTCGGCGGCCAGGCGGGGCTGGTCGATGGGTTTGGCGATGATCGGGTCGCCGGTCTTCACGTAGTAGCGGCCGTCGTCGTAGTCCATCCACCAGAAGCCGCGGCCCGGGGTGGGGCGGGCGTCGACCGCGGCGCCGGGAAAAATGGCCATCTCGCCGAGGGCGAGGCGGGGGCGCTTGAAGATGCGGTCGAGCTGCTCGGTCAGGCTCACCTCGTGGGCGCGGCGCACATGCCGCTCCCGATCCGCGGTCACGTCTTCGCGGCGCACCTCCAGGGACGGCCGGGTGCCGGGGCCGGTGGGCGGCAGCGCCGTCACCGCCTGCTGCGCGACTTCCTTTGCGGTGCAATAGGTCAGGATGACATCACCACCGGTATCCGGTGCGGTGCCCGGCTCCTGCGTCACCGTCGCGCCCGCCTGTCCGCGCACCGCACCGTGGAAGCGATACACCCGCGACATGTCCGGCCCACCGAAGCCCTTGGACTCCACCCGGACCTCCGGCTCCAGCAGGATCCCGAGCGCCCGCTCGACCTCGGCCTCGTACTTCCCCAGCAGACTCTCGACCGCGGCCTCCCGGTGCCGCTTCAGCTCGTCGAAGTCGGCGATATGCGTGCGGTAATGCAGCGGATAGGGCAGACGATCGCGACCGTACGCGGCCCAGAGGATTTCGAACTCCTGCCCGGTGTATCTAACGTGGTGCACGGTCGTAGTCCCCGCCGATCACCGGAGGCGCAAGCTTTTCCAGCGAATCCAGCCCGGTGACCTCGTCGCCGTGCTCCTCGGTCACCAGATAGTCGGGCGTGCCCTTCTCCTTCTCGTCATCGCCGCCAGGCCGCGCGGCACCGGGCATTCCCATCCCCGGCATACCGGCCGCGCCCGGTTTGGCAACCCCCGCACCGGATCCCGCGGAGGCGGCCGCCGGAACCGCTCCCGGCATCTGACCACCCGGCCCGCTGCGGCCCGGTGCCCCGGCCGCCGCGCCCGGCCCGCCGGTACCGCCCGTTCCCGCGGATCCGCCCGTGCTCCCGCGTGAGCCACCGCCGGATCCGCCTGCGCCCCCGCCCGTTCCGGGCATCACCGCACCCGGGCCGCCGGATGTCGGTCCGACCCCGGCCGGCGTGGTGGCCGAGGGCGAGCCGGATTGCGTCGCCTGCGCGGCGGCCTGCTGTGCCGCCGACGCGGGATCGGTCGCGGCGGGCGCCGTCGCCGCCGGCTGTGTCCCGGGCCGACCTTGGCCACCGTCCTGGCCGTCGTCGTTCGAACCCTCGGGGTCGTTCGGCTGCCCGGTCTGCCCCGAAGGGCCTTGTTGCCCATCGGAATCCGAGCCTCCAGGCTCGGCAGGACCACCCGTTCCGGCAGGTCCGGGGGTTCCGCCCGGAACCGGCGGGACGGGCGGCCCGCCGGGAGCGTCGACGATCTCGGGCGCCGCGGGCATGTACGGCACACCGACGTCGGTCTGCCCCGCGACCTGGGCGTACACGGTCCGCAGGATGCGCCGCCCCTCCTCTTCGGCCTCGGTCCGGTTGTGGTCGTCCAGCTTCATGACGCCACCCTTGGGCAGCGTCTTACCGGTGACGTTCACCGCGTCGGCGACGCCCGGCATCAGCAGCTGCGTCTCCTCCAGTCCGGTCCGCATCTCCTGCAGCTTCAAGCTGATCGCGCTCGCCGCCTGAGCCAGCGGCACCGACTTCTCGTGGTATCCCTTGACCGCGTCGACCGCCGCGGAGGCCGCCGCACCGGTCCACCCACCGCGATCGTTGGCCCCGCTGATCGTCCGCTCGAACTCGACATTGAAGTTCGAAACGGCCACGGCCAGTTGCATACCGATGCTCAGCCACGCCCGATAGGCATCCTCGACGAGCTTCGGCTTCATCGCCGACACCGCCCCCGTCATCTGTTCGAGCGTCAGATGATCATAATTGTCCGGCCCGATGATATGCGGCGGCTGCATCCCCTCCGCAAACTTCGTGTTATACCCATCCTGCATCTTATAAATCGAATCCCGCTCGTCATTCCACTGCTTCTGAGCGTCGATCACCCGATTCCGATAATCCTCATAACTCATCTCGGCCCCTCGGTAGCAGCAATCTGCGACGCAGCGGCCTGATCCTGAGCAGTGAAGTTCGCAATGGCTTTGGCCACAACCTCTTTCGCCGTCTGCACAGCATCGATGTGCTGCATGATCACGGCATCCAGAGCACGTTCATCGCCGGAGGCCGTCACAGAGAACTTTCTCTCCAGCACTTGGCCCGAGTTGAACGTCCCGAACCCGGTAATGTGTGTAACGTCACGGACCTTATCCAGTACTGCATTGAGACTGTCGATGTGGTCGTCGCACACTTTGTCCAGCCCCCTCCCGACTTCCGGGTCCAAGGTGAGCTGGCCCGCATTGGCCTGAGCGAGCAGTCCCTTCCATTCGTTGGGATCGACGCCTAACTTCATTCTCCCCCTCCTCAGCTAGGCAGATATTGGGCAAGCGCTGCGCTCAACCGCTGCACTTCATCGCAAGGATCACCGGCGGTTTGGCCGCCGCTCTGACCTCCATAGCGGTTCATTACTTTGAAGTCGACGGTGCCATTCGGCACCTCGGCGCTGACCCAGCACTCGATATCACGCGTTGCGCCAACTGGCCTGAACTCGAGCGCCGAGTGCGTACCCACTGTCAAAGGTGTGTAGCCCTCATAGTCGGACCTCTGCTGGGTCTCGGCAAGAGTGTGTTCAGACGACAACACTGTGACGTAGTAGGTCTTGGCAACAGACTGCCAGTGGCATGCCTTCCACCCGTCGAACTCGGTCCCCGCAACCTTATTGTCCTTGGTAGCCACATTCAGCCCGAGTTCAGAGATCGCCGAGTCCGGAACACTGCACGGATCCCACTGCGCCGAAGCCGCCGAACTCACCGGCACCGCACTCCCCGCACTGTTCTGCGAAGTCGGCGTCCCCTCCTCCGACCCCCCACACCCCGCAAGCACCAGCCCGGCCCCCACGCCCAGAACCGCCACCCGCAGAACCGTCTGCTTCAACGCCATGTGCACCCCTTCGCCACCGGAATCCTCGACGGGGCGGCCCGGCTGATCCCCCGTACCAGCGAAAACCTTACCGCCGCACCACCCCGCCAGCAAGCTCGCGCCCGTTCCCGCACCCCGTGCACGAACCCTCCACCCCACCGACCCGCACAACCGGCATTTCCGCTGGTAGCAAGGGCCACAGCCGAATCCGCCGCCGCCCGATCGTCCGGCGCGGCGTTTGAACGTACGCGCCGGGGTTATTACGCGCGGCGTCACCGTTTCGGGCCACTCGGCGCAAGCCGGTTCGAGTCCGGGTGACGCGACGGCGGAGACCTGCTCGATCCCCTGCGCGGCGATGCCGCTCGGGCAGGTCTCCTCCGATACGCCACGCGTCCGCAGCGCGGCGGACGGCATGAACCGCGGGGACAGTTGGTCTTCCGAGCGACGAGGAGAATCGACGACAGGTTATGCCGGACGACAGCAGAGAATCTCCGGAACCCACGCCCGGTCCGGGTAGCACGTCGAATGCCCGAGCAACGATCCCATCCCGAGGCCGACGCGGAGAGGTACCGACATCGTGCCGGACAGCTCGCCCCCAGCACGCATACCGGGATTCGGTAACGCGTAGCCCCTCGGCAGAACCTCGGTAGTCGTCACCCGACCGCACCGAAACGAACAGCGGCACGAAGTACGCCATATCGCTCCACCACCCCGAAACAGCGACCGGAGCTACCGACCGAAGCCGGAAGGAGAACCTCGTGGGGTTGATGCTCGTCTCGGCCATCATGCTCGCCATCCTCCCGATCGCGGCAGGAACCGCGTATTCGACTGTGGCGGTGATGTATTGGGTTCAGTCCCGTAGCCACAAGCGGGATCATGCCGGACAGCGCGACCCGGTCGAACTCGCCCGCGATGCCCGCGCCCGACTCGAAAGCCGGGGAACGCTCGAAAGCTCAGGAGCGCTGTAACCGCTCGATCGGACGGGTCAGCGCCCGGGCATGCCGGTTCATCCCGGCCCACGGATCCCCTTGTCCGGCAACCCGTTCGGGCACATCGCAAACGGTGAATCCGTCGGGCCGCAGCGCGCGATCGTCCAGCTCGGCCCAGTCGAGCGGGGTCGCCACCGGCGCACCCTCGCGAGCCCGCACCGCGTACGGCGCAACGGCCGTCTGCGCGTATGCATTCCGCATCACATCGATGTACACGCGCTCACCACGCTTGTCCTTGCGCGCCTCCACCGTGCGGTGCGCGGGATCGTCGTCGACGAGCACCTCGGCCACGTCCCGGGCGAACTGCCGCACCGTACCGAAGTCGGCGTTACCGCGCAGCGGCACAACGACATGCAACCCGCGCGACCCGGTCGTCTGCACGTAGGTGGCCAGGCCGAGATCGTCCAGCACACCGGCGCAGGCGCGGGCGGTGCCCCGGACGGCACCGAAGTCGTCACTGGACGGATCCAGGTCGAAGACGAGCCGATCGGGTTCGTGACTCTGCCGTGACAGCCAGGTGTGCAGGGTGATGCAGTCCTGGTTGGCCAGCCACACGAGCGCCTCGCGGCGATCGGCGACGGGATGCACGACGGTCCCGCCCTCCTTCTCCATCTCCGCGCGACTCATCCAGTCCGGCATCGACTTGGCGAAGTCCTGCTGAACGAAGCCCTGCGCGCCGATGCCACGGGGATACCGCCACAGCGTCAGCGGCCGGGACCTCAGATGCGGCAGCATCACCTCGGCCACCTCGGAGTAGTAGTCCACGAGACCACCTTTGGTGATGCCGTCGCGCGGGAACAGCACCCGATCGGCATGGGTGATCTCGACATCGAAGCGGGGCATCAGGAACTCTCCTTCACCACGTCGCCGGCGTTCTTGTCGGTGCGCAACCCGGTGTAACGCGGGTGACGGAGCTTCCCGTCGCGGGTCCACTCGGTGAACGCCACCTCGGCCACCATCTCGGGCCGCACCCAGTGCGCGCCGGACGAGCCGGTCAGCCCCCGGGTGAACGGCGGACCGTCCTGTTCGAGCCCGGACAGCCGCTCGTGCAGGCTGCGCAGCGTCGCGGTGTCGAAGCCGGTACCGACCTTGCCGGCATAGACCAGGTCGCCGCCGCTGTGGTAGCCGACCAGCAGCGCTCCCAGCCCGACCCGGCTCCCCTGCGGCGGGGTATAGCCACCGATCACGAATTCCTGATCCCGCACGCATTTGAACTTCAACCAGGCGGTCGAGCGGCGGCCCTCGTAGCCCGTCTCGGCCGACTTGGCGATCACCCCCTCGTCCCCGCGCTCGCACGCCTCCCGATAGGCGGCCTCCCCGGCACCGACTCGATGCGGGCTGTAGCGCAGCGGATCCTCGAACTCGAATGCCTTGCGCAGCAACCGCTTACGCCACGACAACGGCAGCCTGTCGGTCGCATACCCGTCGAGGTGCAGAAGATCGAACAGATAGTAGAAGACGGGCACCCCCGATGCCCGGGCCGCGCGCGGGTCGGTGAGGCCGATGCGCTGCTGCAATTGCGCGAAACTGGTCCGGCGCCCCTCGAACGCCGCTACCTCGCCATCCACCACGAACCGCGACGGCCCGTGCGCGGCCAGCGCGTCGACAAGTTCCGGGTAGGTGTCGTTCAACGGTTGCCGATTCCGCGACATCAGCCGCACCTGCTCGCCGTCGCGGAAGGCCAGGCAGCGCATGCCGTCGAACTTCCGCTCGAACAGCCAGCGATCGTCGGAGAAGCGCCCGTCGGTCAGCGTGGCCAGCGTCGGTGAGCGCCACGCGGGCACGTCCTCGGCACGCAGCAGTCCCCGCATCTCCTCCGGCAGGTCAGCGATCATGACGACTCCGACAGGTCGTCGAGGGTCTGCCCGGACAGCACCGACTCCGGCCGATCACCGACCGGCCGCCGCCGCGCCTCGGCATCGGACTTCTTGACCAGCAGCCATGTCTCGTCCTTGCCCTGACGAATGCGGGTGAGCGCATAACCGCCCCGCAGTTTCTCGCCATCGAGAGTGAACGACAGATGCCCACGCTCCAGCGCCTCCGCCGTCTCGTGCTCGCCGTCGTCGGCGTAGGTGCCGCGATCCCAGACGATGACCCGGCCCGCGCCGTATTCGCCCTCGGGAATGACACCCTCGAACGTCTCGTAATCCATCGGATGGTCCTCGGTGCGCCGGGCCATCCGCTTGTCCCTCGGATTCGCCGACGGCCCCTTCGGCACCGCCCAGGACACCAGCACACCGTCGATCTCCAGCCGGAAGTCGTAGTGATCGGTGCTCGCCGCATGATGCTGAACCACGAAGTGCGGACCACCGGCCTTCCGGCCCCGCGACCGCCGTCCCCGGGGCTCCGGACCACGCCCGGAACGCTTGTCCCGATACTCCGCCAAGCTCATACCCAGGCCCTACCCGCTGTCCGAGCAAACAATCACGGGCCCGCACAGCCCGGCTGCCACGACCATCCGCGAGCGACATACCCACCGCCGTGCAGAACGGCATCGGACGAATCAGCGGCCGGGCGGCCTCACACGCCGGCCCCAGCCCCGCACACCCGCCCGAGTTCCATTGCCGCCCTCGCCCACATACCGAATCCAGGCCGCCATTGCCCAGCGATTCGCAGGACCGGAACGCGATCGGCGGGAAGGGGCTTCGGTGTAGTCCGGAGATGTCGGACCCGGTCGTTATGGTGCATGCCATGAAACCGGCCACCGCCCTCGTCTCCGAGATCGTGCAAGGGCTGACGCCGCTGGATGCACTCGAGCGGCAGCACATCGATGAGACGCTGACCTGGCTCGCCGCCACCGACGACATCTTCCGCCGCATCAAGCCCGCCGCTCCATCGCCGCACCTGGTCAGCTACGTCGTACTGGTAGATCCGGCCGGCCGTGCCCTGTACCTGGGCCACCACCGCAAGTCGAATCTGGAGCTGCCGATGGGCGGGCACGTCGAACCGGGCGAACATCCCCTGGAGGCGGCGCGACGGGAAGCCACCGAGGAGATCGGTATAGCGGCCGATTTCTCCGTCGCCGGCGAGCGGCCGCTGATGCTGACCGTCACGACAACGGTCGGCGCCGATCCCCATGTAGACGTCAGCCTGTGGTACGCCGTCCGATGCGACCGCTCGCGCGAATACCCGCTCGCCCCTGCGGAATTCACGAGCGCTCGCTGGTGGGACCTCGACCCGTACGGCCTGCCGCAGTCCGATCCGCACCTGCCACGATTCATCCGCAAACTCGACAGCACCCTGCCTCCGGTCACCCGATGACCTACCGCCGACCCGAATCCGGCACCCCGCCCACCCAGAATGCCCAGCCCACGCAGGCCGAAATCCGGCAAATCCGGCACTGTTCGCGCTGCACGAGAGTGCCGGGCCGGCCCGACGCGGAGGCTCCTCGCATACCGTTGGTCCAGGTGCGCACCCCGGCGGTGCAGAGCGGTGCGAATTCGCTCGAGGACGGGGAGAGGGTTTCGGTAGAGGTGCTTGGCGCTGACGCGAATGATGCACCAGCCGAGGGCCTCGAGCATCGCGAGCCGATCGATATCCTTCATGCGCTGATCGGGATCGGTCCAGTGCTTGTCACCGTCGTACTCCACACCCACCTGCCACTCCCGCCAGCCCATGTCGATGTAGGAGACGAAGCCGGTGTGCCGATCGCGGACCGCCAATTGCGTTGCGGGAGAAGGAAGTCGGTCATCCAGAAGCATCAGCAGCGACCGCTTCCTGCGACAACGCCGCCAAGCTTCCTGATGATCCGTAGTCCAGGTTCGGTGCTCAGGGCGCGGCCGTGAAGAGTTCGTAGCTGTGGCCGTCCGGGTCGCGGACGTAGACGCCCCGGCCGCCTGCCAGGTGATTGATCCGCCGGTCCCAACCGTGTTCCGGGCCCGACCCGTAGTCGACCGCCGGCCACTGCGCCAAGCGTTCGAGCACGGCGTCGAAGGTGGCGTCGTCGACCAGGAAGGCGTAGTGGCCGGGTTCGGCTCGGCCGCGCTGGTCGAAGTCGAGCGTGAGGTCGTCGTTGACGCGCACCGGAGTGAACGGGCCCGCCGGCGCCGCCACCGACAATCCCATCAGATCGGCGAAAAATGTTGCCGCCGTGTGCTTGTCGGTGGCGGGCACGATCGTGTGGTTGAGAACGATGGACATGGCAGACCTCTTCGGCTGTGGGCATCCCCAGTTTTGTATGCGATACGCATACAAATATACATGCAGATCGCATACAATTGCCATCGTGAGCAATCGACGAGAGGACCCGGCCGCGGAGGGCGGTCCGGCCCTCTTCCGGCTGGTCCGGTTCTGGTCACGCCGCTGGGTCAACCAGACCCTGGTTCCGGGCGAACCCGACGGCGACGTGCGCCGGGTCCAGTACATCCAGGCCGTGGAGGCGGTGTCGGCCGCGCACCGGTCCGGGCAGGAAGCCACGGTCACGACCGTCGCCACCCAGCTCGGCCTCGACCACTCCGGTGCCAGCCGCATCGTGCGCGACACCGTGACGGCCGGTTACCTCGCCCGGGCCGACTCGGCCCGCGATCGCCGCCGGGTCGTCCTGGAACTCGCCGAGAGCGGCGAACGACTCCTCGCCGCCGCCCACGACTGGCAGCGGCGCTGCTTCGACGAACTCACCGCCGACTGGGACGAGCCCGACCGCCGACAATTCGCGGGCTACCTGCGCCGACTCGCCGACGAGGCCACCTGACTACCCGGTCATATCGAACCCGCCGAGGATCTTGCCGGGCCGCAGCCGGACCACCAGCTCGCCCGGCACGGCATTGCGCTTGCCGAACTCCTCGGCCCGGTCGGCACCCATGTACCGGCCGGCGATCGCCGTGGCGGTGCGCAGCAGCTCATCGGGATCCTCGGAGACGGCGGCGACGCCTTGCACCTGCAGGTACCCGAACGGCGGTTCCTCCAGGTCGACGCATAACGCCAAGCGCGGATCGCGCGCGATCGCCCGCCCCTTGGCGGTGTCCTTCCCGGTGTTGAACACCAGTTCGTCGCCCTCCAGGATGAACCAGACCGGATTGATGACCGGCCGGCCATCACTGGCCACGAACGCGAGCTTGCCGGTGCGCGTGCCGTGGGACAGGAATTCACGCACTTGGGGATCGGTAATGGAGGCCATGTCGCCAGCCTACGACCGAGGACCGACGAATCTCCGCAACCGCGCGACCACAGCCGCCTTCCGGCCGACGTATCCGTCCCGAGTTCCGTCGATGTCACCGGCCGACCTGGATCACGACCAATCCGCATCGGAGCCCACTGCTCCGACCGCCCGAGCCGAACCCACGAAGTGTCCGGACCGGACGGTCCCCGGGTTGGCGTGTTCGAGCGATCTTCTTTAGCCTGAGCGAGATTCGAAGGCCCGTACCCGCACCGGTGCATACACCCAGTGATCCCGGTCGGCCGGCAGCGATAGTGGGGGATCATAGTGAGAACTGTTCTGAGAACGGCGGTGACCGCGGCCGCGATCGCCGCCTGGGGTGTCCTCGGCACGCATACGGCCTCCGCGACACCGCCGACACCAGCTCCCGAACCCGGTGGCGTCATCCGGTTCGACCTCCCGCCCGGCGAATGGTGGAACTGCCAAGGCGTGAGCCCGCAGCCACCGTTTCTCGAATACGCGCCGGCCTACTACGTGTGGGCGCAGGGCCCCGCACCGATCTACCTGCGGTTCACCCCTGGCGCGCAGGTGTGGGTCAGTTGCACCGGGACCGGCCTGCCGGTCATCTGGTACGGACCGATCGTGACGGCAGGCCAGTAGCGTCGATCGACGGCAGACGCGGGCATACCGTCGCCCGTTCGCCGCTGCGGCAACAGGCCCAGAACAGCGTGCCGACCGCCCGGGGCCGATCCCGCATGCGCGCTACCCGGACAGCCTCTCAGATCGCCCCGCTCTCCCGGGCCCGCGCGACCGCCGACGTCCGCGACTTCACGCCGAGTTTCGAATAGATGTGCACCAGATGGGATTTCACGGTGGTCTCGCTGAGGAACAGCCGCTTGCCGATGTCGCGGTTGGAGTGGCCGTCGGCGACCAGGCGCAGTACCTCGATCTCCCGGGCGCTCAGGGTGGTGTCGGGCTTGCGCTCGCGGGTTCTGAGCCGGGAGGCGACCGAGGGGGACAGGACGCTCTCGCCCACCGCCGCGCCGCGCACGGCCGCCAACAGCTCGGCGGGCGGCGTGTCCTTGAGGATGTAGCCGCAGGCGCCCGCCTCGATGGCGCCGAGGATGTCGGCGTCGGTGTCGTAGTTGGTCACGACGAGCACGTTCGGCGGATGCGGCAGGCCGCGCAACGCGGCCGTCGCGTCGACCCCCGACTTTCCCTGCCCGAAGCGCAGATCCATCAGCACCAGATCGACATCGGTTGTGCCGCAGAAGGTTATGGATTCCTCCGCGGTCGCGGCCTCGCCGACCACCTCGACGTCCGCGCCCGAGTCCAGCAGGGCACGCAGCCCGGCGCGGACGATGGCGTGGTCGTCGGCCAGCAGCAGACGGATCATGACGAGCCCTCCAGCGGGAACGACACGGCGACGGCGGTGTGTCCGGGTTCGGATTCGACGTTCATGGTGCCGCCCTGCCGTTCGACCCGGCTGCGCATGGCCTCGAGCCCGAACGTGCCGCGCGCGAAGACCTCCGGGTCGATGCCGATCCCGTCGTCGACCACGTCGAGGTGCACGGCGTCGACGGCATAGGTGAGGGTGATGTGCATCCGCTCGGCCCGCGCGTGCCGCACCACGTTCGAGACCGCGCCCTGCGTCACCCGCACCAGCGCGGCCTCGGTCGACATCGGCAGCCGCTCCGGCGTTCCCTCCACCCGCATCCCGGTCCGGAGTCCGGGGGCGCCGGCGCGCTGGGCGATCCGGTCCAGCGCCTCGGTCAGCGATTGCCCGTCCAGCGCGGCGGGCGTGAGTTCGCCGATCAGCTGCCGGGTTTCGGCGAGGCTGTCGGCGGCGGTCTCCCGAGCCAGCCGAATCTGTTGCAGTGCGGGATGTTCCGGTCCGGAGCGCTCGGCGGCGTGCAGCAGCAGCTGGATGCTGGACAGCCCCTGCGCCACCGTGTCGTGGATCTCCTGCGCCAAACGCTGTCGTTCGGCCAGCTTACCGGCGGTGCGCTCCTGTTCGGCCAATGTGGCACGGGCGGCGAGCAATTCGTCGATCAGCCGCTGGCGTTCGGCGGCCTCCTGGAACATCGCCCGGTACCCCAGGCCGATCGCGACGGCGACGAGCGCACCGAGCAGCGGGCCCACGACGCCGCCGATCGTCCACCCCTCGTGCAGCGCGAAGCCGATCACCGATGCCGCCGCGGCGGCAGCCACCGCCACCGCACCCCAGATCCGCGGCAGCAGATGCAGATACAGGAAGTACAGCCCGAACGCGAGATACACCGCATCCGGCGCGAGCGCCACCAGCCCCAGCCACAGGACGGTCAGCACGCCCAGCCACGCCCGCGCCGCCACCGGCCGCCCACGCAGCACCCCACCGGCGAAGTACACGGCCAGGAACAGCACCGTCAGCGCGACCGCACCCCACCGATGCTCACCCCCCACCAGCGCCCGCCCTGCCACGACCGCCGACAACACCACCATGAGCACATGCAGCCCGAGCTGCAGCGCTGCGAAGACGGGAGCCAGCGGCGATCGATGCACGCCTGCCACCTTATGCGGGGTTATCGGCGCGATCTGCCACAACGACACCCGCGTCGCGAATACCGGCCTTTCAAGATTTCTCGGAATCGCCGGACGGCTCGACCGCCGCGTACCAGTCCAGCAGGCCGGGATTGTCGACGGCGCTGCGTTCCACGACGCGGGCCGCGTCGGCGCCCTGGAAGATGCGCTTGATCGGGACCTCGAGTTTCTTGCCGGTGCGGGTGTGCGGCACGCCCGGGGCGGCGATGATCTCGTCGGGGACGTGCCGGCGGGAGACCTCGGTGCGGATCGCGTCGCTGATCCGCCCGCGCACCTCGTCGGTGAGTTCCGCGCCCTCGGCGAGCACCACGAACAGCGGCATCCAGTAGCCGCCGTCGGGCTGTTCGGCGCCGATCACCAGGGCCTCGGCGACCTCCGGCAGGCGCTCCACCGCCTGGTAGATGTCGGCCGAGCCCATCCGAATCCCGTGGCGGTTCAACGTCGAATCGGACCGGCCGTGGACGACGATGCTGCCGTGCTCGGTGAGGGTGATCCAGTCACCGTGCCGCCACACACCCGGGTACGTCTCGAAATACGCACTGCGGTACCGGGTTCCGTCCGGATCGTTCCAGAACTTCACCGGCATCGACGGCATCGGCCGGGTGATCACCAGCTCACCGACCTCGCCACGGATCGGATGCCCGGTCTCGTCCCAGGCATCCACGGCCGCACCGAGGAACGGCACCGACAGCTCCCCGGGCCACACCGGAACCGTGCGCACGCCGCCGATGAACGCCGACACCACATCGGTGCCGCCGCTGATCGAGGCCACCTGAACTCGCTCACCGACGTTGTCGCGCAACCACAGTGACGAGGACGGCGGCAGCGACGACCCGGTGATGCCGACGGTCCGCAGTGCCGACAGATCGTGGTCGCGACCGGGTACCGCGCCCGCCTTGATGCACGACAGCACATAGCCGGGGCTGGTCCCCAGCACGGTGGTCCCGGTGCGGGCGGCAAGATCCCACAGCGTATCCGGGGCCGGGTAGCTCGGACTGCCGTCGTAGCAGACGATGGTGGCACCCACCAGCAACCCGGCGATCTGGTAGTTCCACATCATCCAGCTCGGGCTGGTGAACCAGAAGAAGGTGTCGTCCGGACCGATATCGGCCTGCAGGCCGACGCCTTTCAGATGCTCGAGCAGTACGCCACCGTGACCGTGCACGATTCCCTTGGGCAGCCCGGTGGTTCCGGAGGAGTAGAGAATCCACAGCGGATGATCGAAATCGACCTTCCCCGTGTCGATCTCGGCACCGACGGGCACCGTGACCTCCGCCCAGTCCAGCGAGTTCGGCACCTCGGCACCGATCCGCGACACCACCACGGCGGCCCGCAGCGTCGGCAGCCCCGCACGCAGATCGGCGATCTCGCCGGTCTTGTCGTGGGTCTTCCCGCCGTAGTGGTAGCCGTCGGCGGTCACCAGCACGACGGGTTCCAGCTGGCCGAGCCGATCGAGCGCCGCCTTGGCGGAATAGTCCTGGCCGCAGGCGCTCCAGACGGCGCCGAGGCTCGCCGTCGCGAGGAAGGCGATGACGGTCTCCGGGATGTTCGGCAGATAGCCGGCGACCCGGTCGCCCGGCTCGACGCCCTGCGCACGCAGCACCCCGGCGAACGCGGCCACCCGCCCCAGCAGCTCGTCCCACGAGACCTCGGTCAGCGCCCCGCCCTCGGCGGGGTAGACGATCGCGGGACGGTCCGAACGCGCCTGCCGCACAACCTGATCGACATAGTTCAACCGAGTACCCGGAAACCACTGCGCCCCCGGCATTTCCGCACTCGCGAGCACCTGTTCCGGGGCCGCGCCGAGACCGAAGTACTCCCACAGCGCACCCCAGAACCCGGACAGATCGTCGACCGACCACTGCCACAGCGAGCGATAGTCGGGGAACTCCAGCCCGGTTCGCCCGGCGACGAACCGCGCGAAGTCGGTCACCTGCGCATTCGCGACATCCTGCTCACTCGGCACCCACTGCGGTTCCACGACGATCCTTCCTACGACCTCGTCAGACGGTTGTCCCGGCCGGGCAACCCGAATACCCGGCCCCTCGCCCCGGCGCGCTCCCGCTCGGCAACCGCATCGTCTTCCCGGCCTGTCACACCGGCGGGTGGCCATCTCGTCGGCCCGGCATGCGTTCGGCCGGGATCCGCACGGCGATCGGCCGACGGCGTCAGGGGATTCCGGCCACGAGCGCGCCGGAACGACGGAAGCGGGGCACGCCCGCACAACGGGACCGCGACAACGCGAACGGCCGCGTCGGTGCCCATCGACCCCACGTCAGCCCTCGGACCCCGGCAGAGCCCGTTGCAGGACGCGTTCCGCGTGCCGGAGGACCGGGCCGTCGACCATGCGGCCCTCGAAGGTGAAGACGCCACGGTTGTTCGGCACCTCGGCGAGAACCTTGCGGGCCCAATCCACTTCCTCCGGCGTCGGTGCGTAGGCCGCGCGAATCACCGGCACCTGACTCGGATGGATCGCCACCTTGGCATCGAAACCCACCGCCACCGCATCGTCGGATTCCGTGCGCAGGCCGTCCAGATCGCGAATGTCCAGATAGACCGAATCCAGCGCGATCTTGCCGTACGCCTTGGCCGCCAGCAGCGACGCCGAACGCACATGGCGGGCGACATCGCGGTACCGGCCGTCGGCGAACCTGCTCGCATTGCCGCCCAGCGCGGCCACCAGATCCTCGGCGCCCCACATCACGGCGACCGCATTGTCCGCGCGCACGACCTCACCGACCGTCAGTGCGCCCAGCGGCGATTCGATCAGCGCGATCACCTCGTACTCGGACAGCCCCGAGACCTGTTCGATCGCTTCGCATTTGGGCAGCATGATGCGCCGATAGCGAGTACCGGCCAGCGCCTTCAGATCTCGGGCGTGCTCCTCGGTGCCGGCCGCGTTCACCCGCACCACCGTGCGCTCGGGGTCGAGCGGCGTCGCGGACAGCGCCTCCCGGGCCGTGGCCTTATCGGCCGCTCCGACACCGTCTTCCAGATCGAGGATCACCACATCCGCCGCCGCGGCGGCCTTCTCGTAGCGTTCCGGGCGATCCGCGGGACAGAACAGCCATGCCGAGCCGGGAATCTCCCACGTCATATCCACGCCTCCTGAATTCGTCCTGTGCGACCGGCGGTGCGATCCCCCGTACCCGGGTGCCCGCTCATTCCGGCGCCTTCCGCACCAGAGTCTTCCGGATCGCCGTCGCCACCACATCACCGTGCTGATTGCGGCCCGTATGCGCGAACGTCAGGATCCCTTCCCCCGGACGACTCTTGGACTCCCGTTTGTCGGTGACCACGGTCTCGGCATACAGGGTGTCGCCGTGGAACAGCGGCTTGGGAAAGGCCACCTCGGAAAAACCCAGATTCGCCACGATGGTGCCCTGCGTCAGCTGCGTGATCGACAGCCCGATCAGCGTCGCCAGCGTGAACATGGAATTCACCAGCCGATCGTGGAACGGCGCCTGAGCCTCGGCGAACGCGGCATCCAGATGCAGCGCCTGGGTATTCATCGTGGCCGTCGTGAACAGCACATTGTCGGCCTCGGTGATGGTGCGGCCGGGCCGGTGCTCGTACACCACATCGGTCTCGAACTCCTCGAACCACAGGCCACGCTGCACCACCCGGCGCATGTCCTCACGCTGTGCCGATGGTTCACTCACAATCTCACGCTGTGCCGATGGTTCACTCGCAAGCTCGCTCACAGCCCCAGCTCCCGTCCGATGAGCATCAACTGCACCTCCGTGGTGCCCTCGCCGATTTCCAGGATCTTGCTGTCCCGGTAGTGCCGGGCCACAGCATATTCGTTCATGAACCCGTAGCCGCCGAAAATCTGGGTGGCGTCCCGGGAATTGTCCATGGCCGCCTCGCTGGCGACGAGCTTCGCGATCGCGGCCTGCTTCTTGAACGGCTTACCGGACAGCATCAGTGCGGCCGCGTCGTAGTACGCGGTCCGGGCCGCGTGGGCGCGCGCCTCCATCCGGGCGACCTTGAAGGCGATGGCCTGATTGCGTCCGATCGGCTGCCCGAACGCCTCCCGTTCGCGCGCGTACCGGACACTTTCGTCGACGCACCCCTGGGCCGCACCGACCGCCAGCGCGGCGATGGCGATCCGCCCCTCGTCCAGGATGCGCAGGAAATTGGCGTACCCGCGCCCGCGCTCGCCGAGCAGATTCTCCTGCGGCACACGGACATCGGTGAAGCTGAGCGGATGGGTGTCGGAGGCGTTCCAGCCCACCTTGTTGTACGCCGGTTCGGCGACGAAGCCCGGGGTGCCGGCCGGCACCAGGATCGTGGAGATCTCCTTCTTGCCCTCGCGCTGCCCGGTCACGGCCGTGACGGTCACCAGGCGGGTGATGTCGGTACCGGAATTGGTGATGAACTGCTTGCTGCCGTTGATGATCCAGTCGTCGCCGTCGAGCACGGCCGTGGTGCGGGTGCCCCCGGCGTCGCTGCCGGCGCCCGGTTCGGTGAGGCCGAAGCCCGCCAGCGCGCGGCCGGAGGTCAACTGCGGCAGCCATTCCTGCTTCTGCTTGTCGTTGCCGAACCGGTACAGCGGCATGGCGCCCAGCGAGACGCCCGCCTCCAGCGTGATCGCGACGCTCTGGTCGACCTTGCCGAGTTCCTCCAGCGCCAGGCACAGCGCGAAGTAATCGCCGCCCATGCCGCCGTACTCCTCCGGGAACGGCAACCCGAACAGGCCCATCTCGGCCATGCCGGCCACCACTTCGTACGGGAAGCTGTGCTCCGCATCGTGTTTCGCGGCCACCGGCGCCACCACACGGCTCGCGAAGTCGCGCACCGTCAGCGCGAGTTCGCGGTATTCGTCGGGGAGGGTGCCCGTGGACAGGTAGTCGGTCATGCTCGATCCTTCGATTCGTCGGTGTCCGGCCGGGCCCGATCCGCACCGTCCTCGTCGCCGGTGGGCGGCGCCGCGTCGCTCCCGGCCGCGAGCGGCACGATGCGCGCCAGCACCTGCTCGACCTGCACCTGCCGCCCCGATTCCACCAGCAGCTCAACGGTTCCCGCGATCGGCGCGGTGAGCGTGTGCTCCATCTTCATGGCCTCCACCACCACGACGGGCGCACCCGCCGCCACCACGGCCCCGGCCGCGGCGGGCACCGCGATCACGGAACCCGGCATCGGACTGCGTATCTCGGCATCGCCGGTCTGCTCGGCATCGGCCCGCGGGTTGGCCTCGGCCACCTCGCGCAGCATCGCCACACCGCCGGAGTCGGCCACCCACAGCTGTCCGTCGTGCTCGGCCACCCGGAACCGGCGGCGCACCCCGTCGAGGGTCAGCGTCAGCACATCACCGTCGAGACCGGCCGACAGCGACCGCGATTCGCCGTCCTCCACCCTGGCCTCGGCGGCCGCCGGGGTGCCGGTCAGATACACATGGGCCGTGCGATCACCACCGGTCAGGCGGATCGCGACCGGTGCGGGTGCACCGACCCGCCAGCCGTTCGGGAGATCCCACGGATCGTCGGCCGCCGAGGGCCAGCGCCGCACCCACCACAGCGCGGCGGCCGCGACGAACTGTTCGTCGGATACGGGCGCGGGACGGAAGTCCACCGCGCGCCGGTCCAGCAGCCCCGTATCCAGCCGTCCCGCAACCACATCCGCATCGGCCAGCAGGAACCGCAGGAAGTCGGTATTGGTCCGCACACCGAGCACGAGCGTATCGGCCAGCGCCCGATCGAGTCTCGCGACGGCCTCGCCGCGATTCGGCGCGTAGGCGATCACCTTGGACAGCATCGGATCGTAGTCGCTGCCGACCGCGGTTCCGGCGCGCAGGCTCGAATCCACCCGCACCCCGGTGCCGTCCGGCTCCGCCAGCGCCAGCACCGTGCCGCCGGTCGGCAGGAAATCGCGCCCCGGGTCCTCGGCGTAGACGCGGGCCTCGATCGCGTGCCCCGTCATCCGGACGTCTTCCTGTGCCACCGCGAGCTTCTGGCCGGCCGCCACCCGGACCTGGCATTCCACCAGATCGACGCCGGTGACCAGCTCCGTGACCGGATGTTCCACCTGCAACCGGGTATTCATCTCCATGAAGAAGAATTCGCCGGGCCGGTCGGCGGACACGATGAACTCCACGGTGCCGGCGCCGAGATACTCGACGCTGCGCGCCGTGTTGCACGCCGCCGCGCCGATCCGGGCCCGGGTCTCGGCGTCCAGCAGCGGCGAGGGCGCCTCCTCGATCACCTTCTGATGCCGGCGCTGCAGGCTGCATTCCCGCTCACCGAGATGCAGCACCTGGCCGTAGCTGTCGGCGAGAATCTGCACCTCGATATGCCGGGGCCGCGTGACGAACCGCTCCAGGAACAGCGTGTCGTCACCGAAGGCCGCCGCCGCCTCGCGCCGCGCACTGCGCAGCGCGTCGGGTAGCTCACCGGCCTCGTGCACCAGCCGCATGCCCTTGCCGCCGCCTCCGGCCGACGGCTTCACCAGCACCGGATAGCCGATATCGGTGGCGGCGTCGATCAATTCGGCATCGGCGAGCCCCGGACGGGCGATCCCCGGCACCACGGGAACGCCGAAGGCGGCGACCGCGTTCTTGGCCGCGATCTTGTCCCCCATGACCTCGATCGCTCGCGCGGACGGACCCAGGAACACGATCCCCGCCCGCACCAGCGCCGCCGCGAACGCCGAATTCTCCGACAGGAACCCGTATCCGGGATGCACCGCCTGCGCGCCCGTGCGCACGGCGGCGTCGACCACCCGCTCGATATCGAGGTAGCTCTCCCGCGCGGGCGCCGGGCCCAGCCGCACGGCGGTGTCGGCCTCGTGCACGTGCCGCGCACCGGCGTCGGCGTCGCTGTACACCGCGACCGAGCGAATTCCCATGGTGCGCAACGTCCGAATCACCCGCACCGCGATCTCGCCGCGATTGGCGACCAGCACGGTGTCGAACGGAACCGGTGAGGTACTCAGCATTGTCATCACATCCGGAACACGCCGTAGGAAACGGGCTCGAGCGGCGCCTGCGCGCACACCGACAGGGCAAGTCCCAGCACGGTTCTGGTGTCGGCGGGATCGATCACGCCGTCGTCCCACAACCGTGCGGTGGAATAGTACGGATTCCCCTGTTCCTCGTACTGATCTCGAATCGGCGCCTTGAACGCCTCCTGCTCCTCGGCGCTCCACGCCTCGCCCAGTTGGTCGCCGCGCACGGTGGCCAGCACCGAGGCGGCCTGCTCGCCGCCCATCACCGAGATCCGCGCGTTCGGCCACATCCACAGGAAGCGCGGGGAATACGCGCGGCCGCACATCGAATAGTTGCCGGCGCCGTAGGAGCCGCCGATCACCACGGTCAGCTTCGGCACCCGGGCACAGGCGACCGCGGTGACCATCTTCGCGCCGTGCTTGGCGATGCCGCCTGCCTCATAGTCGCGCCCGACCATGAAGCCCGTGATGTTCTGCAGGAACACCAGCGGGATCGACCGCTTGTCGCACAGCTCGACGAAATGCGCGCCCTTCTGGGCGGATTCACCGAACAGCACGCCGTTGTTGGCGACGATGCCGACCGGATGGCCGTGGATCCGGGCGAACCCGGTGACCAGGGTCTTGCCGTATTCGGCCTTGAACTCGGAGAATTCGCCGCCGTCGACGACCCGGCCGATCACCTCGCGCACGTCGTACGGGGTACGCAGCCCGACCGGCACCACATCGTAGAGTTCCGACTGCGGGGCAACGGGTTCCACCGGCGGCGCCACCTGCCACGGGGTCGGCTCCTTCGGGCCCAGCGTGCTCACGATATCGCGCACGATCCGCAACGCGTGCTGATCGTCGTCGGCGAGATGGTCCGTGACTCCCGAGGTGCGCGAATGCAATGCGCCGCCGCCCAGCTCCTCGGCGGTGACCACCTCGCCGGTGGCGGCCTTCACCAGCGGCGGCCCGCCCAGGAAGATAGTGCCCTGGTCGCGCACGATGACGGCCTCGTCACTCATCGCGGGCACGTACGCGCCGCCGGCGGTGCACGAACCCATGACGGCGGCGATCTGCGCGATTCCCTTGGCGCTCATGGTCGCCTGGTTGTAGAAGATCCGCCCGAAGTGCTCCCGGTCCGGGAACACCTCGTCCTGCCGCGGCAGATACGCACCGCCGGAGTCGACGAGGTAGACGCAGGGCAGGCGGTTCTGCAGCGCGACCTCCTGCGCCCGCAGATGCTTCTTGACCGACATCGGATAGTAGGTGCCGCCCTTGACGGTGGCATCGTTGGCGACGATCACGCATTCGCGGCCGGACACCCGGCCGATCCCGGTGATGATTCCCGCGCCCGGACATTCGTCGCCGTACATGCCGGTGGCCGCCAGCGGCGACAACTCCAGGAACGGGCTGCCCACATCGAGCAGCCGATCCACCCGCTCGCGGGGGAGCAGCTTGCCGCGGGCCACGTGCCGTTCCCGGGCCTTGGCCGAGCCGCCGAGCGCGGTCGCCGCCAGCCGCCCGCGCAGGTCCTCCAGCAGCGCCAGATGCTCCGTCCGGTTGTCGGCGGCGGTATCCGCGCCCGCCGCGTCTCGCGTAACCGTCATCACGCCATCCTGCTCAGTCGGTTAATCGCCAATAACTGGAATTTAAGATAACCTTCATTAACTGAGTTGTCCACACTCGGCGAGAGGAGGCGCGTTGACCAGCAGCGACCCGGCCGCGCCCACGCGCCGCGAGCAGCTGAAGGCGAAGCGCCGACAGCAGCTACTGGACGCCGGTGCCCGGCTGATCGCCGACCGTGGCTTCCCCGGCGTCCGGCTGGACGACCTGGGCGCCGCCGCCGGGATCAGCGGCCCCGCGGTGTATCGCCACTTCCCCAACAAGGAGGCGGTACTGGTCGAATTGCTGGTCGGCGTCAGCCGACGGCTGCTCGAGGGCGGCAGAGCGGTTGTGGCACAGTCCGATTCACCGCGGGAGGCACTCTCGCGGCTGATCGAGTTCCATCTCGACTTCGCCCTCGGCGAGCCCGAACTCATCCGCATCCAGGACCGCGATCTGGAGAACCTGCCCGAGGCGGCCAGGCGTCAGGTGCGCCGCACCCAGCGGCAGTACGTCGAACTCTGGGTCACCGTCCTACGCGAGCTGCATCCCGGCCTCGCCGAACCGGCCGCCCGCGTCCGCGCCCACGCCACCTTCGGCCTGATCAACTCCACGCCGCACAGCGCCTCCGCGACCCTGGCCGGCCGAGCCCGCCCCATCCTGCGCGAAATGGCACTCGCCGCGCTCACGTGACCCGGTGCGGCCCAGGGCCTTTCACTTGCGCAGTTCACGGGCCGCGGTGGCGAGCACCGAACGGATGCCGAGCACCACGAGCGGGGCCAGCGCCATCGTGTACATGTCATCGAAGAACGGTGCGGCGACGCCGAATTGGGCATGCCAGCGCACCCGGGTGCCGTCCTCCACCTCGTCGAAGGACAACCGCCCGTCCTGAGAATGCAAGGGCGGGAAGGCGGTGAGCCTCCGGTAGCCCAGCGTCCGGGGCGGGTCGTATTCCACGATCTCCTCGGTGACCCGCAGCAGCGGTGTCACGATCAGCCGGACCGCCCCGACACCGTGTTCGGCGACGTTCCCGGGACGCACCAGGGTGACCCGCCGAACCCAGATCGCCCGTTGAAAATTCGTGGCATCGGTGAGCCAGTCGAATACGTCGTCGACGGGCGCCTGGATGGTGCGTTCCAGGTCCACCGTGCGCATCGGTACTCCGTTCGGGCTGCGGGGATTACGAGACTCGACGCAGCTTACGGTCCGGATCCCGGGTCGAGACAGCGCATCGGTGGGAACCGATGCGATTTCGATACCGCCGCGCAGCATACCGGCTATACCAGGTCAGCCGACCGAATCGGGGCCCGGCGACGCGGCGGACCGAGTTCCCGCGCGGCCGTGTGCAATACCACCCGGAACCCCCCGGCGATGATCGGCGCGTAGAGGGCCGTGAACATCCTCGACAACACCGGCGACGCGATCTCGTACTCGGTGCGCCAGCGCACCCGGGTGCCGCGGGGCACCTGGGTGCAGGCGATGAAACCGTCCCGATGCCGCAGGGGCGGAACGGATTCCACGATCCGGTACCGCATCAGCATCGGCGGCCGGTACTCCAGGATCTGCTCGGTCAGCCGCAACAGCGGCGTGACCACGACGCGCACCGCGCCCTCCCCGTGTGCCGCACAGTCGCCGGGCCGCACCAGGATCACCCGGCGCACCACGGGAACGCGCTGGTAGTTGGTGGCGTCGGTGAGCCAGTCGAACACCTCGCCCGCAGGCGCCCGGATGGTGGTCTCGATATCCACGGTGCGCATGGCGAACTCCGAAATCAGATGAGCGCCTTGTGCTTACGCAGGCGGCGCCGCACGTCCCGCATCATGGACTTGGTGCCGAAGAAGCGGATGAACTTGGGAATGAACCGGTTGACGAATCCCACGAAGACGAACAGGTGCTCGAACCGGCGCTGGTCGGCGGCGGTCCACTCGATGCCCATCTGCTGCCGGAAGTACGGCGGCAGGTAGCCGGCCGTCAGGAACCGCAGCAGGCCGCCGAACAGAATGCGGAAGTACCAGGCGATCATTCGCAGATGCAGCAGGTCGTCGATGTAGGCGCCGACCTTCTCGTCCACCACGATCCGCCGGCACGCCTCGTTCCAGAACTCGTCGAACTCGGCGCGGGTGCTCGGCCACATGTCCTCGGGCACCTGCAAAGTGGTACCGAGCGTCGAGGAGGTCTGGTAGAAGTGCTCGGCCTGCTCCGGATTCATCTTGCCGTGCAACAGCTGATAGGAATCCTCGAAGCCGATGTAGAGGCAGGCCGCCACCCACAGCTGCAGATCGCGGTCGAAGGCGTTGTACTTCACCGGTGCGCCCGGGGCGGAGCGAACCTGGCGATGCGCCACGTTCACCGCCTCGCGGAACGACTTCTTCTCCTCCGGGCTGCCGAGGATCGCCACGGCCAGGTAGGACGCCGTCGTGCGCAACCGCTTCCACGGATGCACCATCAGCGCACCGGATTCGACCGTGGAGTCCGCGACGCCGTGACCCACGCCGGGCCGGGCCATCTGCATGGCCACATTCGCCGCGGCGCCGGAGAACTGCCAGAAGTCCAGCGCGTCCTGTAACCGCGGCGGCCGCTTGGTTGCGGGCCGGTGCGTGGCAGAGATGTGGATGCGGGTCTGCTCGGTGGTCAGCGGCGGCAGCGGCGGCACTGTCGCGGTCGTGGTGGACGTGGGCGTGGTGGACGCTGTCGTGGTCATACGAGTCCTTTCCCGGTACCTCTGGCGCGCCGGAACACCGGAACCACCCGGCGCCGCCGCTATGTTACTAGATATTCTCACCTATCAGGTTGATTATTCATGGAGAATACTCAGGTTATCGAGCTACTTGGCGTAGAGATGTACTCAGAGGTTCCGAGTATACCTGATTGAACCACCGGACCGGACGGGGCGCGGGGCGACGGCCGCACAGACCGAGCACCCCAGCACGTCAAGGGCGATTCATATCAAAGAATCATAAGTAACTTACCAAGATCACAAGTGCCTGCGCGCACCACGTACTACATCGTTCTACATATGACTATGCAGCACGAGAAGTTCCGACGAGCTGTTCCATTATCGAGAATCTCGAGTAACATAACGAGCCGCGGCCACCGACGCCCGACGGGGACAGTGGCGCAGCCACGCGAAAGGACCACGCCACCATGCTCAAACGGTTGGACCGGTTGCTCAGTTACGAGATGAAGGTCTCGGAGTTCCTCGGCACGCTGATCATCCTGGGTATCCCGTACGGCATCGCCGGGGTCGTCTGGACCCTCACGCACACTTCGCATCTGAAGAATCTGCACGGCATCGACGTCGTGATCTCGTTCCTCGGCTCCGTCGTGTGCTGGCCGGTGCTCACCTTCTCGAATGTGTGTATGACCTGATGATGGCGCTGGTATGGCTCATCGACATCCTGGTGATCGGCGTCAAGATCCTCGGTGGGCGGATGGAAGTGAATCCCGTTCTGCGCCTGGGCCTCTGGCTCGCGGTGCTGTCCGTCCTGACGGCCGGCGTCGCGGTGCTCGGCGTGCTGCTGGTGTTGTTGCACCACTGGCTGACGAGCCTGCCGTGACGAGGCGGTACGGAGAAAGGACCGATGCCCGGTGACCTCGACCGAGACCGAGACCGAGACCGAGAAAGCGGCCCGGCGACCGGTCGAGCCCTGGAAGGAACACGACGAGGGCGAGCTGCAGCGGATCACCGGCCTCGCGAGCGGCCTGTGGCAGCGGCACCCGCAGCGATCGCTGGAGACGCTGGGGCGCCAGGTCACGCTGGGGCGTGCGGCCATCGTGCAGTTGTTCGTCTCGCTGGTGCGGCGGAAGTTCCCGTATCAGGAGTTCATCAGGCAGTGCGCGTTCATGGCGAATGTGTCCGCCGCGCCAACGGTTTTCGTCGCCATACCGATCGCGGTGGTGGTGTCCATCCAGGTCGGCGCGCTGGTGAACCAGGTCGGCGCGACGACGTTCATCGGCGCGGTGGCCGGGCTGGGCATCATCCGGCAGGGCGCGCCGCTGGTGTCGGCGCTGATGATCGCCGGGGCGGTGGGCTCGGCGATCACCGCCGATCTCGGCTCGCGCACCATCCGGGAGGAGATCGACGCCATGATGGTGATGGGCGTCGACCCGGTGCGCCGGCTCGTGGCGCCCCGGCTGGCCGCCGCGGTGCTGGTGAGCGTGCTGCTGTGCGGCTTCGTCGTCTTCGTCGGCTTCGCCACCGCCTACATGTTCAACGTCTACGCGCAGTCCGGCACGCCGGGCTCGTTCATCGGCTCGTTCGCGTCCTTCGCGGTCGCCCACGACCTGATCATCGCGCTGGCCAAGGCCGCCATCTTCGGGGTGCTGACCTCGATCATCGCCTGCGACGTCGGGCTGCACACCCGCGGCGGCCCGGCCGGCGTGGCCAACTCCGTGAACTCCGCGGTGGTCACCTCCGCGCTGATGTTGTTCGCCACCAACATCATTCTCACCCAGCTGTCGAATACCCTCTTCCCCGCAAAGGTGGTCTGAGATGGCCGGCTCCTCCTACATCCCGCCCGCGGTCCGGCCGCTGCGTGCCGCCGGCACCGCGGCGCTGGCGCCCGTGCACGCCAATCAGCGGCTCGGCCATCAGGCCATCACCTTCTTCCAGGCGCTGGTGGCAATTCCGTTCGCGCTCGAGCACTATCGCAAAGAGGTGGCCCGGCTCGTCGCCGACGTCAGCTGGGGCAACGGGTCGCTGATCGTCGGCGGCGGCACCGTCGGCGTGGTGCTCGTGCTGTGCTCCTTCGGCGGAATCATCGTCGGGATGGAGTCGTTCACCGCGCTGAACCTGCTCACCATGGGCCCGCTCACCGGCGCCATCTCCGGCTTCGCCACCACCCGGGAGCTCGGGCCGATCCTGGCCACCCTGGCATTCGCGATCCAGTCCGGCTGCCGGTTCACCGCGCAGCTGGGTTCGATGCGGATCTCGGAGGAGGTCGACGCGCTGGAGTCGTGCGCGATCCGCCCGCTGCCCTACCTGGTCAGCACCCGGATGTTCGCCGCGACCGTGACCATCGTCCCGCTGTACACCGTCGGGCTGGCGGCGGCCTACCTGACCACCAAGGTCACCGTCCTGTTCCTCGGCGGCACCACCGCCGGCACCTACGACCACTACTTCTTCCAGTTCCTGCTCGGGCCGGACGTGTTCTACTCGCTGCTCAAGGTGGTGGTGTTCACGCTGCTGGCGACGTTCATCCAGTGCTACTACGGCTACATCGCCACCGGCGGCCCGGAGGGTGTCGGCGCGGCGGCCGGCCGCGCGATCAAGATGGTCATCGTCGTGATGGTGTTCGCCAATCTGTTTCTGACACTGGCCATTTGGGGCATCGACCCCGGATTCCGGATCTCGGGCTAGGGGGCCTTTCGTGATACTCGATCCCAGTGGCCGCGGCGCCACCGCCCGCCAGCTCACCCTCGCGGGCCTGGCCGTGCTGTTGACCATCGCCGGGCTGCTGTATCTGCTGGCGCTGCGCTATACCGGCCACTTCACCGAGAAGGTCCCGGTGACGGCCGCGCTCACCAGTACCGGCGACGGCCTGCCCACCCGGGCCGACGTCAAGTTCCGGGGCATGGTCGTCGGCACGGTCGATGCCGTCGAGATGGTGGCCGCGGGTGAGCGGCAGCGCGCCGAGATCGCGCTGAAACCCGGTATCGCCGAGACGATTCCGGCCAACGTCACCGCCCGGGTCATCCCGAACAATCTGTTCGGCGTGACCGCGATCGAGCTGGTCGACAACGGGAAGGCGACCGGCACACTGCGCGCCGGGTCGACGATCCAGGAGGACACCGGGCCCGCGACGGTCCAGCTGCAGACGACCCTGAACGTCCTGCGCAACGTGCTGAACAACATTCAGCCCGAGAAGCTCGGCCGGGTGCTGGCCACGCTGTCGGCGGCGCTCGAGCCCGGGGCGCGGGTGCCCGGCTCCACGGTCGAGCGGCTGGACAACTGGCTCACCCAGATACACGGCATACCCGAGATCGGCGATCTGCTCGGCAATCTGGGCCGGGCGGCCACGGCGCTGAGCCAGTCCGCGCCGGAATTGGTCGGCGTGCTGTCGGATTCGGTGACCACCGCCCGCACGCTCACCGAGCACCGCACGAATCTCGTTGCGCTGCTGACGAATGCCGGCGGCGCTGTCGATTCGGTCAACTCGGTGTTCGCCCGCAATCCCGACTCCGGCAAGCTGCTCGTCGGCGGCCTCGACGATCTGTTCGGCGGCCTGGCCCGCGACCCGCAGGCGCTGCCGTTCGCCGCCGAGAACCTCAATACCGCACTGCAACGGCTGAAGACGACGTTCCGGTGGGGACCCAGACAGCAGATGATCTGGGCGATGGACGCCTCGTTCACCCCGTTCCAGCAGTACACGGCGGCCGACTGCCCGCAGTACGGCGAACTGCGCGGACCGCGCTGCGGCGGGCCGAGCGTGCCGGCCGTCGCGCCGCCACAGGACTATCCGCCGCAGATGCAGCCCCGGTGGCTCGACGCGGCGGGCCCGCAACCCGCACCGGCTCCCGCGCCGACTCCGCAACCGGGTGCCCTGGGCATCCCGGGAACACCGGGCGCCCCGCTGCTGCCCGGCATACCCGGGCTGCCCCCGATTCCGGGGATTACCGCACCGGCGGCGAACCGCTCCCCCGCACCGGATTCCACCGCTCCCGGCGTCCACCCGGCGGCGCTGCGCGGGCCCGACGCCGTCGCGGCGATCGTCGGCGGCCGCCCGAACATGGCCCAACTGCTGCTGCTGGGACCGGCGCTCGCGGGCGGCTCGGTGACCGTATCGACCATGCCGGAAGGAGATGCGACACCATGAAATCCGGTAAGGCGCTGATAGGTTTCAGCCTCTTCGCGGTGATCGCGATCGTCCTCACCTACACCATCTACTCCACCCTGCAACGCTCGGTTTCCGGTGATACCGAACGCTATTCGGCCGTATTCTCGGACGTGCTCGGACTGCGCATCGGCGACGACGTGCGCGCGGCGGGCGTGCGCGTCGGCCGGGTCGACAAGATCGACTTCGCCGACGGCTACCGGGCCCGTGT